>JAZLER010000001.1:0-13082 GCA_045615345.1 Fumia sp.
TGTTTGTAAACTCACCCAACAACTCAGGTTGATAAAATACTGATACACTGAAAATTGGCAAAGTCTACACACATATACTACCATTATTACAAAATAATGTCAACACAAACTAAGGCAATTCATTATTAGTGATATTCTGTCTTCGACAGAGTGATATTTTTGATAAATCAAAAGTGATATGCAAAGCGTGATATTTTATTCGCCTTAAAACTCGCATAGCGAATATCACTCTTTTTGGAATATCACTGCGAAGCAATATCACTCGCCGCAAGGCGAATATAACTGAGGCGCACTCCGTAAGGAAGTGCGCCTTGGCTTTTTACTAATTCTTAAGGCTCTGTAACGGTGCAGGAATTCTGCCACCGCGATGGATAAAGGTTTCAGGGCTTGTGTAGTTTACCTTCATAACAGGCCCACTGCCCAGAAGTCCGCCGAACTCAAGTTCATCACCGATTTTCTTACCAATAGCGGGGATAACCCTTACAGCGGTTGTCTTGGAGTTTACCATACCGATAGCCGCTTCATCGGCGATAATTGCCGAAATAATCTCGGGAGTTACATCTCCGGGGAGCACTATCATATCAAGGCCAACAGAACATACAGCAGTCATCGCCTCTAACTTTTCAAGCGAGAGATTACCGCATCTTGCGGCATCTATCATACCTGCATCCTCGGAAACAGGAATAAACGCACCCGAAAGTCCTCCGACATGTGAAGAAGCCATAACGCCACCTTTTTTAACAGCATCGTTTAAAAGTGCAAGTGCCGCCGTTGTACCGTGTGCGCCACACATCTCAAGTCCCATTTCTTCTAAGATATGAGCAACCGAGTCACCCACTGCAGGAGTGGGAGCCAAAGACAAATCAACAATTCCAAAAGGAACACCGAGTGCCGCTGATGCCTCAGTACCGACAAGCTGTCCCATTCTTGTAATCTTAAAAGCGATTTTCTTTATAAGGTCTGCAACCTCTGTAAGATTTGCATCTTTGGGAAGTTTTGAAAGTGCAGCCCTTACAACGCCGGGGCCGGATACGCCGACATTGATAACGCAATCAGGCTCACCAACACCGTGGAAAGCACCTGCCATAAAGGGGTTATCCTCGGGAGCGTTGCAGAAAACCACAAGCTTTGCACTGCCGATGCAGTCGCGGTCAGCAGTAAGCTCGGAAGCTTTTTTCACAACCTCGCCCATCATACGGACAGCATCCATATTGATACCCGTTTTGGTCGAGCCGATGTTTACAGACGAACAAATATGGTCGGTGCGTGACAGTGCTTCAGGGATAGAATTGATAAGCGCCTCATCCCCTGCAGAAAAGCCTTTCTGCACGAGGGCGGAGTAACCGCCTATGAAGTTTACACCGACAGTATTTGCGATTTTTTCCAGAGTAAGTGCGTATTTCACAGGGTCGCCTCCGCTGACACCTGCAAGCATCGCAATGGGAGTCACCGCAATACGCTTATTTATAATCGGGATACCGTATTTTTTCTCAATACCTTCCCCTGTGCTGACTAAGTTTTCAGCCTTTTTGCAAACCTTGTCGTAAATCTTCTGACAAGACTTGTCAATATCGCTGTCAGCACAATCAAGAAGTGAAATACCCATCGTGGTTGTCCTGATGTCGAGGTTTTCCTCCTCAATCATCTTGATGGTTTCCATTATATCATGAACGTTAATCAATTTTACTACCTCGCTTAAATTCTGTGCATCGAGTTGAAAATATCCTCGTGCATAACATGAATGTCAAGTCCCATTTCCTTGCCCATCTTCCCGAGCATATCGGACAAATCCCCGAAATCGCAATTGATTTTGGAGATTTCAATCATCATTACCATTACAAACATATCCTGCAAAATAGTCTGTGTCACATCAACAATGTTAGCGTTGACTGTTGCACATTTTTCACTTACTTTTGCTAAGATTCCTACTGTGTCTTTTCCTACTACTGAAATTACTGCACGCATAGACTGTGCCTCCTATGAAGATATATTGTTAATATTTTATCACAAATTACTGCCGAATACAACCCTTTTACCTCAATACCTCAACTAAAATCGAAAAATACTGAAGCACTGCTCCTGCCAGAACGAACAAATGCCACACAGAGTGCATATACCTTACTTTTTTCATTGCAAAAAACACAATTCCGCCAGTATAGGCTATACCGCCGAAGAGCATAAGCAAAAGCCCGTTTACGCTCATAAGTGTAAGCATCGGCTTTACCGCCATAATTACCGCCCAGCCTGTAAGGACATAGAAAATCATCGAAATCACTTTGAATTTTTCAAGGCTTATCGAGTTTAAAACAATACCTAAAATACTTATCCCCCAGACTACCGAGAACAAAACCCAACCCAAAGTATTTCTCATAACGCTCAGGGTAATGGGTGTATATGTCCCCGCTATAAGAAGGAAGATTGATGCGTGGTCAAACACCCTGAAAACCTTTTTGGCGCGGTTTGGTTTAAGCGCGTGGTAGATAGTCGACATTGTAAAGAGCAAAATAAGGGTAAACCCGTATATTGACGAGCCCACTATCCAGAGTGCATCACCCTTTAAAGCCGACAGAACTATCAAAACAGCCGTACCCCCGACACCGAGCAAGGCACCCACCCCGTGGGTCACGGCGTTCATTATTTCTTCACCTGATGTGTATCCGAAAACTGATTTTTTTGCTGTCATAATAAAACCTCCGAATTTTGATTATACCACATTTTTTCTTAAAAATAAAGAAAAATTTCAATTCCGGCATAAAATTTAAAAAAAGCTTGACTTTTTGTAAAATCACTGATATAATATTATGCGTATGTCGAAATGAAGCTTCATTTTGGCATCAATGTAATTTATTCCTTGCTCCGGACGATGTGAGTTCCGGGGCCGTGAAGACCAAAAGGAGGTGCTTTGAAAATGGCAAAATTGAACGAAAACTACGAAGCAGTCGTTATTTTCAGCGTACAGCAGAGCGAAGAGGAGATCAAAGCTTTGATCGAAAAATTCGGCAACCGCATCGCTAAATACGGCACATTGGAAGGCGTTGAAGAATGGGGTAAGAGAACTCTTGCATATCCCATCAACGACGAAACTGAAGGCTACTACGTACTTTACAACTTCAATTCCGAGCCCGGCTTCCCCGCTGAACTCGAAAGAAGACTTAACATCGCAGATGGCGTTCTCCGTTCTTTGATCGTAGCCAGAGTATAATGGAGGCATCAGTATGTTGAACCGCATTATTTTGATGGGTAGGCTTACTGCTGACCCCGAACTCAGAACAACACCCTCGGGTGTTTCTGTGGCATCTTTTACCATTGCTGTTGACAGAAATTATCAGTCAAATGGTGAAAGACAGACCGATTTTATCAACTGCGTTGCATGGCGTCAGACAGGCGAATTTATCTCAAGATATTTCCAGAAAGGCAGAATGATTGCCGTTGAAGGAAGCTTGCAGACCCGCCGTTATGAAGATAAAACCGGTGCTAAGAGAACTGCGTATGATGTTGTGGTTGATCAGGCTTACTTTGCCGACAGCAAAACAACAACTTCTGACAGCAGTGCTACTCCCTTCCCGACTGAGCCCCCCAAGTTCGAAGAACCTGAGCGCGGTAACTCTTTGTCGGTAGGTGACTTTGGCAACTTCGAAGAAATTGAAACAGATGACGGCGACTTGCCGTTCTAATCAGAAAGGAGAACTTTTAGTATGGATAGAAACAGCCGTACAAGAAAGCCCCGCAGAAAAGTGTGTGCTTTCTGTCTCGATAAAGTAGAAAATATCGATTACAAAACAATCGGCAAATACAGCCGTAAAGTATTGTCTGAAAGAGCTAAAATCGTTCCCAGACGCGTAACCGGTACATGTGCAAAGCATCAGCGCCAGCTCACAGTAGCTGTTAAACGTGCTCGTCACATCGCTTTGCTTCCCTATGTAAACGACTAAAAAGATAGGAGTTGTGTTTAACACAACTCCTGTTTTATTTGCCTTTAAAAAAAGATGTGTAGAAAAAATTTCTGCACATCTTTTATTCTTCCTCATTAATACCGATATCCGTATGCAAAATCTTAAGGTAAGAAATGGAGTCCGTTCCGTACTTTTCGCGGATTTTATCCATTGTTTCCTCAAGGTTTTGTTGTTTTTTATGGGCATTATCGTCAGTTTTCTCCTCAAAAAATGAAAGCTGTTTTCCACACTCACCCTCATCAAACTTTGAAACAGTTATTGTAATCGACCTTAACGGCTTTGTTATGTCCCAGAAGGACATAATAAGCTCCATTGATATATCACAGATATCCTTTGCAAGACATGTAGGCTCGTCTAAAGTCATCTGGCGGCTTATCGTTTTAAACTGAGGGTCTTTAATCGAAACTGCAATCGTTCTCCCTTTGTAGCCGTACTTCCTGAGCCGCACTGCCACGGTATCAGCAAGGTAGATAACCCCCGAACGGATATCCTCGAGTCCCAAGAGATTTCTTTTGAATGTCATTCCGTTGCCGACAGATTTCATCTCCCTTTTGTCGTAAATTGAAGCTACCTCGCTTAAATCCTCGCCGTTTGCATAAGCGTGAAGCTGTGACCCCATCTTGCCAAGCCTTGATGAAAGAATTCTCTCATCAATATTTGCAAGGTCACCGATTGTAACTATACCAAGTTTTCTGAAAACCTCCTCGGAGGATTTTCCGACATACAAAAGGTTGTTTACAGGCAACGGCCAGACAATGCTTTTAAAATTATCTTTCGAAATAACAGTTGTGGCATCGGGCTTTTTGTAGTCGCTTCCAAGTTTTGCAAAAACCTTGTTAAAAGAAACGCCCACAGATACTGTAATCCCGAGCTCCTCCCTTACAGCTTTTCTTATCTCGTTTGCAATAGTTTCACCGTCACCGAAAAGTCGCCTGCTCCCCGTAACATCAAGCCACGACTCATCTATCCCGAACGGCTCCACCATATCGGTATACCGCTGATAAATGGCGTTGACCTTTTGAGAAAATTCCTCGTAAGCATCATAATGAGGCTTGACAAGAACTAAACCGGGACATTTTTTCTTCGCCTGCCAGATGGTTTCTGCCGTTTTTACGCCATATTTCTGTGCTAAAAGATTTTTCGCTAAAACTATCCCGTGACGGGCCTTTTCGTCACCGCAGACAGCCATCGGAACTTCTCTGAGCTTTGGATTGAACGCACACTCAACCGAGGCAAAAAAGCTGTTGCAATCGCAATGCAATATCGTTCTTTCCATAAACTATCTCTGTTCGTCAAGGCTTTTATAAAACGCAGGTATAAAATGCTCAATAAACACCTTACATTCTTTTAAATCAATGTTTTCAAGTGCTTTAAGCTGACTGTCAAGCGCCTGTTTGAACTCACGGTTACCCGACTCACATTCCTGAATGCACTTGATAAGGGCGGAAAGCTTGTCGGCACATTTTATATATGGCTTGTAGATTTCATCCTCACCCTCGCAGGAAAATATCGAACTGTAAGTATCCTGCATCTCATCAGGAAGCTTTGAAACAAGCTCTGATGTTGCCTCTTTTTCGATGTCTTTGTAAAGTGAACGCAAGGTTTCACTGTAATATTTAACGGGAGTCGGCATATCGCCTGTTATAATCTCGGAAGTATCGTGATACAGTGAGAGCAAAGCACAACGCTCAGCGTTAAGGTTTTTACCAAAATAAGTGTTACCGATAACGCAAAGGCTGTGTGCAATTACCGCAGTATCAAGGCTGTGTTCAGCTAAGTTATCACTGAAAGTATTACGCATAAGACCCCATCGGTCAATATGTTTCATACGAAGTACCAAGGCAAAAAAACTGCTGTCTTTCATAAAAAACTCCTTTTTATTTTTATTTTACCAAAAAAGTTTGAAAATTTCAATCATTTATGCTACAATATTATTTTAGAGAGGTGTTTTTATGTTAAAAACTAATGATTCAATCAAAAAACAATATTTAACAGTGTTCGGACTCAGCTTTGTCCTTGCGTTTATCATCTTCATTCCGTTTATGGCGATGGATAACGGTCTTTTCGTCTACTATGGCGACTTTAATGTACAGCAGATTCCGTTCTACCAGATATGCCACACCGCAATAAGGGAAGGTAACATTTTCTGGAACTTTAAAACTGACCTTGGCACAAACTTTATAGGTTCCTATGCTTTTTATACATTGGGAAGCCCCTTTTTCTGGCTTACCATTCCGTTCCCGACAAGCTTTCTGCCTTATCTTATGGCTCCTTTGCTGATGCTTAAAATGTCGGTGGCAGCTGTTACTTCTTTCGGATTTTTAAAGCGTTTTGTGAAAAACCCGAATTTTGCCCTTATCGGTGCATTGCTCTATGCTTTCTCCGGATTTTCAATCTACAATATATTCTTTAACCACTTCCACGATGTAATGGCTTTCTTCCCGTTACTCCTCTCAGGTGTAGAAGAAAACATCATAAACAAACGCCGTGGTGTCTTTGCTTTGGCAGTGGCGCTCAATGCGATTGTAAACTACTATTTCTTCTTTGGCGAAGTGATATTTGTAGTGGTTTACTTCTTTGTACGCTTAAGCTGTAAGGGCGACTTTACTTTAAACTTCAAACAGTTTTTTGCATTTCTGGCAGAAGCCGTTTTCGGTGTAATGATTGCCGCAGTAATTATGGTTCCTGCGTTTATCGCGGTACTCGGTAATCCCCGTACAGAAAAATTCCTCCTCGGCTGGAACGGCATTATGTACAGCTCGGTACAGCGTTACGGACTTATCACTCACAGTTTCTTCTACCCTCCCGATATCCCAGCTTACCCGAACTTCTTCCCCGATGCAAACGCAAAATGGTCTTCAGTCGGAATATATTTGCCGATGTTCACAATGACAGGCGTTTTCGCTTTGATGAAATCAAAAGGAACTCACTTTTTAAAACGACTTTTCCTTATTTTGCTTGTTATAGTATACATTCCGTTTTTCAACGCATCATTCTCAGCGTTTAACAACTCATTCTATACAAGATGGTATTTTATGCTGTCGCTTATCTTGGCACTGATGACAGTTGTAGCGCTCGAAAGGTACCCCGAAAATATAAAATTCGGCATCAAATGGACAGCTATTTCTTCCCTTGCTTTTGCGCTTATCGGTATCTTCCCCTCCACCGTCAACGGTAAAATCGTATTCGCAAAACTCCCCAAATACCCCGACAGATTCTGGATGTATGTGCTTATCGTATTTATGGGCCTTGTACTCACCTATCTTCTCACAAAAGTTCCCAAAAAATATTATTTCAAGGCTACTACCCTCTCCCTTTGCTTTATTATCCTTTTCTCCTCTATCTATATGATTTCTTTAGGTCACGGCAACGAAACCACACGCCACCGTGTAATTGAAATGGGACTTAACGGCGAAGAAAAATTCACTGTCTTTGATAATGATAGTGACGAATTCTACCGCATCGATATGTATAAAAACGATGAAACCGACAAAAAATGTATGGACAACTTCCCGATGTTCTGGCAGATGCCGACTATTCAGGCATTCCATTCGGTTGTACCCGGTTCAATTTTTGAATTCTTCACCGAAGTTTTTGACACAAACCGCAGTGTTGGTTCCCGTCCGAGCATTTCATATAAAGGTTACAGGTCACTGACTTCCACAAAATATCTTCTGACCTATCATAACGAAAAAGACCCGGATACTGAAGGTTTTGACCTTGTAAAAACCGAAAACGAGTTTGATATTTACAAAAACCGCGCCTATATCCCGATGGGCTTCACCTACGACTATTATGTCGACAAAAAAGCTTTCACCTCCTTTGACAAGAAAAACCGCGACAGGCTTTTAGTATCTGCAATTTATCTTGACGAAGAACAGATTGAAAGGCATAAAGACATTCTCAAAGAACTCCCCTCAAACAAATATCCTGTCCTGACTGCAGAAGGTCTTGAAGCTGATGCTAAAAACAGAAGCAGAAATTCCTGCTCCACATTTGTGACCGACAACCGCGGTTTCACTGCTGAAATCAATACTCTTACAGAAGAACTCGTATTCTTCAGCGTTCCTTTTGAAAAAGGCTGGAGCGCTACCGTAAACGGCGAGGAAGCACAGATCGAAAAAGTAAACGCAGGCTTTATGGCAGTACGCGTACCAAAAGGCAAATCCACTATCCGCTTTGACTACAAAACCCCGGGACTCCACATTGGTGCGTTGCTCACACTTTTAGGTGCTTTCCTGCTCGCGGCATATATGGTTATGATGCAGAAAGTGGCTGAGAAAAATCCTTTCTGGAGAGTTTCTCCCTACCGTCACAAAAATAGCGAACCCGAAAATTCGCAGATTGTTGCTGCTGAAATGTACGCTAAAAACCTTACAAAGAAAGGGTGAAATGTATGAAAACACTATATATCGTTGTCCCCTGCTATAACGAAGAAGAAGTTTTGCCCGAAACATCAAAACGCCTTCTTGCAAAAATCGAAAATCTTAAATCACAGGGCAGAATTACGGGTAAAAGCCGTATCCTCTTTGTTGATGACGGAAGCCGTGACAAAACCTGGGAAATGATTTCTGATTTGCATAAACAAAACCCCTATTTTGCAGGTGTCAAGCTCGCCCATAACAGAGGCCATCAGAACGCTCTGCTTGCAGGCCTTATGACCGCAAAAGAATATTGCGATATCGCCATTTCCATGGATGCCGACTTGCAGGACGATATCGATGCTGTTGACAAAATGCTTGATGAAAATGATATGGGTTGCGATGTGGTTTATGGTGTGAGAAGCAGCCGCGAAACCGATACATTCTTCAAACGCAACACCGCTCAGGGCTTTTATAAGTTTATGAAAGTAATGGGCGTTGATGTGGTTTATAACCACGCTGACTACCGTCTTATGAGCCGCCGCGCTTTAGAAGGACTTGCTGACTACAAAGAAGTAAACCTCTTTTTAAGAGGCATTGTTCCCCTCATCGGGTTTAAAAGCTCCTCTGTCACCTATGAACGCCATGAACGCTTTGCAGGTGAGAGCAAATACCCCCTTAAAAAGATGCTTTCTTTTGCCTTTGACGGCATTACCTCATTCTCGATAAAGCCTATCAGATGGGTTACCATTATAGGATTTCTTATCTTTATTGCAAGTATTCTTGCTATTATCTACACAGTGATTTCAAAGCTTATGGGAGTTGCTGTTGCAGGCTGGACCGCTACAATGCTTTCTATCTGGATGCTCGGCGGAATTCAGCTTCTCTCCTTAGGCATTATCGGCGAATATATCGGTAAGATTTATATCGAATCCAAAGAACGCCCCCGCTATCTTATAGAAGCCTTAGAGCTTACAGAGGAATAGAAAAATCCGACAGAAATCTCTGTCGGATTTTTTACACCTTGTAGGGGCAATTCACGAATTGCCCGCAAAACACATCAATTCGTATGGAACGACATTGCCTCCACGGTGTGTATCGGGGATTTGCGGTGAATTGTAGGGGATGGCGCTTGTCGACATCCCGATTCGGGAGTAGGGCGTGGCGAACGATTTTTAAAAAGGCTCCACTGTGTAAGGGGAGCTGTCAAACCCAATGGTTTGACTGAGGGGTTGTCATAATTTTGCGAAAACAACCCTTCCGTCAGGCATTCGCCTGCCACCTTCCCTTACACAGGGAAGGCTTGTAGGGTTTGGCGCTTGTCGACAAACCGAAAGGGATTTGAAGACGGGCGAACGCAGTTCGCCCCTACAGGGTAGATTGTAGATTTGTGGTGAAATTGTAGGGCGTGTCGACCTCGGCACGCCGTTTTTTATAAGCCATCTCCTGCCGGGAAGCCTTTTTTATTCTTATACTATTGATTATTTTTCTCGCTTGTGATAAAATAAAAGTTGCCAAGTAAATTTAATAGCAAGAGCAGGGTGACATTTCTCTTTCGGGAGAAGTGTGTATTGCAGTTTTCTATTACGCAAAATAACTTTAGAATTTGGTAAAAACACAAATTCCCTAAAGGTGTTTTGTATGGTTAATCCTGCATTTGCTTAGATTTACTTGGCGGTAATCGTGGGATTTGTGCTTTTCGGTGCGATGACTTCGGTTATCGCACTTTTTTATTTTTAGGAGGAAAACAGAATGAAAAAAATCTTGAGCTTAGTCCTGGCACTCATTATGGCAATGAGCCTTTTTAACGGGGTTACTGCATCTGCTATATCAGTAAATGATGCAGTAACATGGCTAAAAGCACAAAGCGGAGTAGGATATGACCTTGATAATTACTGGGGAAATCAGTGCTCTGACTTTGCCACTGCTTATATGAACTGGTGTGTCAGTGGTAACCCGAGAAGCGGAAATTATGCTGTTGTCAATGCTAACTATTATCCAACATTAGCCGCAGGTGACCAAACAAACTGGGAAGTTATACAAAACTATGAATCATTTGTACCACAACCCGGTGATATTTTTGTTTCAGATGGTTCTCTGCCGGAATATGGTCATGTGGGTATGGTTATAAGTTCTACAGCTAATAATGCCACCATCATTGACCAAAATGTTTATGATGGAAATGGTAACCTTATGTCTTGGGGATATATTCATGATATCGCCTGGGGGCAAACTAGCTATGTTCCTCAATATTTCATAAGGTATAAAGGTTTCAGTGAAACAGGCACAGGGGAATCTTCCAATGTTTCTTCAGAGCCTTCTGCGGAACCCGGTGAAGAATCGTCACAAGAACCTTCTGCAAAACCTGTCGAAATTATCGCTTCGGGTACATGCGGTGATAATCTCACCTGGACACTTGATAGTGACGGACTTTTGACTATTAGCGGTATAGGGAATATGTATGATTATTCTTATGATACAGATTCTCCCTTTTATAGTCACAGAAGTTCAATTAAAACAGTTGATATCAAATATGGTGTAACAAGTATAGGAAAACGTGTTTTTTCCGAATGTCATAATCTTAAATCTGTAATAATGGGAAATAGCGTAACAAATGTAGGATATAAGGCTTTTTATAATTGCAAATTATTGACCTCAATAAGAATCTCCAATAATGTGACAGTTATAAGTGAATATGCTTTTGAAAATTGCATTGCTCTTGATTCAATTAAGTTGCCTGAAGGTCTACTTATTATCGGACACAAAGCTTTCAAAGATTGTGTGTCTTTGAAAAGCCTGAAGCTTCCTGATAGCATTACAACTTTGGGTGAAAATATTTTAAATGGTTGCACAAAAATTCCTGAAATCAATTATCCCAAAAACCTTATTTCGGGAACTAATGCTTTTGCAGAATCTTCTGTTACCAATGTGGTTATACCAGATGGGGTTACTGAAATTTTGCCGGTATTAAAAGGTTGTACAACAATTAAAGAGGTAAAAATTCCGGACACAGTTACGATAATAGCTGACGAAGCTTTTTATGACTGCACGGCACTCAAGTCGATAGAAATTCCTGACAGTGTTGTGTCTGTTGGGGACTATGCTTTCCATAACTGTAAAGCACTTACTGAGATAGATTTCCCGGGTGTTGCTATCTTGGGACATTCTATTTTTGAGGGATGTATTTCTTTAAAAGAAATAACCCTTCCTAAATATTTGTCACAATGTGAATATACCGTCGTCAAGGTTACTGGTGGTGATCCTCGTTATTATGGACCATTTTATGGATCAAACATTAAAAAAGTGACTATTCCCGAAACAATTATGACTATTCCGGGATACACCTTTGCCTGGGCTTCAAATCTGAAAACCGTTTATATTCCCAATACAGTAAATACTATTAAAAAGTATGCATTTCATAAATGTCTTAACCTCACAACCATTGAATACAGTGGTACAGAGGAACAGTGGGATTTGATTACAATTGAAAGTTATAACTCATCTATTACCAAGAGCATAGTTAAATTTGGAATGAATCCCGAAGTGCCTATTCAGCATGCATTTACTTTAAACAAACAAAAGGTTGCGGAAAATGTAGTTTTCAAGATGACATTTACTCAGCCTAAAACAGTGGTAGCATCAAGCCTTGGACTTAATATTGAATTTGATAACAATGCATTTGAAATAATTGAAATCGCTGAAGCGCCTTATGCTGATATGCAACCCGATATGACAGGTTGTAATGCCGAAGGAAATATAGCAATTTCCTGGTGCGACCCCACTTATGATGCAAATACCGAGATTGCTAAGGGTACAAAGTTACTTGAAGTAAAGTTCAGGGTAAAAGAAGGTGCCACCTTAGGCGAAGAACAGATTAAAATTGCAGACTACAATGTAACAGGCGTATTTGATAATAATACATTGACTGCAATTGACATCACACCGGATATTGATGCTTTTATAAAGACAGTTGAAGTTACAGAT
This sequence comes from Fumia sp., assembly GCA_045615345.1. Lineage (GTDB taxonomy): Bacteria > Bacillota > Clostridia > Oscillospirales > Ruminococcaceae > Fumia. Next base: position 12,299 of record JAZLER010000001.1, read on the forward strand.
ATCCCTACACATACCCTTACCGGTAAGGTAAAAGCTTTTGGAGATACCGCAAAAGATGTAACAATTGAGCTTATTGAAAATAACGAAGTAATTGACACACAGACTGTAACTGGTAATAGCGGTACATATACATTCACCTATGTAATGGAAGGCGACTACACCATGCGTGTTACAAAACCCGGCCTTTGCACCAGAGAATATGCAATTACTGTTGCTGACGAAATGACAAAGGATATTGAAATAAACTTTTATGGCGATGTTAATCAGGATGGCTTTATCAACAGTATTGATATCCTGCAGATAAACAGAAAGATAGCAAGCCTTAGCTCAGCTATTTCTGCCGGAGAAAAAGAAGTTAAAGATTACCGTTTCAAACTTGCAAATATAACAGCACTCACAGGAACAGATACAGTACTCAATAACCTTGACACCTTGCAGATTAACCGTAAGGTAGCAAATCTTAGTTCGATTTTTGATACAATAGCGTAGAAAAAATCCGCTCACTCGATGTGGGCGGATTTTTTGAGGTAATAAGTAATAGGGAATAGTGAAGAGGTTGTTCGCGTTGCGAACGATTTTTAATGGACAACCCCCCAGTCACGGACAAGCCGTGACAGCTCCCCTTACACAGTGGAGCCTTAAGAGGTGTTCGCGTGGCGAACGAATTTTAAAAAGGCTCCACTGTGTAAGGGGAGCTGTCAAACCCAATGGTTTGACTGAGGGGTTGTCATAATTTTGCGAAAACAACCCTTCCGTCAGGCATTCGCCTGCCACCTTCCCTTAC
>JAZLER010000002.1:0-74019 GCA_045615345.1 Fumia sp.
AAGACTACAAGGTTGATAGGCTCAAAGTGTAAGCGTCGTGAGGCGTTAAGCTAGCGAGTACTAATCGGTCGAGGGCTTGACCATATTATGTGGTTTCAAACAGAAACTTCCTTACATTCTTTGTTCAATTTTGAGGATACCGTGTTGACAGAAATATGAAAATGTGGTATTCTAAGACCTAGTTGGTGCTAATGGCGGTGAGGGTACACCTGTTCCCATCCCGAACACAGAAGTTAAGCTCACCCGCGTCGACAATACTTGGCTGGAGACGGCCCGGGAAGATAGAACGGTGCCAACACAAAAAAGAAAACGGACTGACAATCAGTCCGTTTTGCATATTCCTCCTTAGCTCAGTCGGTAGAGCGCATGACTGTTAATCATGATGTCGCCTGTTCGAGCCAGGCAGGGGGAGCCAAAAAACAAAGGACTACTTCGGTAGTCCTTTTTTTTTTGTGTTTGTGTCCGTAAGACGCAATATCATTACGAGCAAAGCGAGTACACTATTTGACAGCTTGCGGTCAACATCATAAAACGGACACAAAATGATGTTATCTGTGATAAATGATGTGATGCTTCGCATCAATGATGTTACACCTTCGGTATAAATGATGTTGACTTTGGCTCATTAAGTTTACTTCGCAAATGAAGTTCTTTAAAGTATGTGGCACATTTAACTTCATTTTAGTATGTCTGATATTTCACTCTTCACTAAAACTCCCGAACGGGATTTTTGGAAGTAACAGGGAAGAGCGAATAGTGAAGAAGTTTTTGCTAGGCTGTTGCCTTGTTGTGATTTCGTTTTAACCTCTCGAACGGTTTCATTAAATAACGCCAAAACAGCCGTAATATTACCTAAAAACCTTGCCACTTCTGAAACTTTGTTGTGCAGAAGATGTATTGTTTTTTTGCGGTTTTATGGTATAATTTATTTGTATTATTATGAAAGAAGGCGAATATCTTGACAAGCGAAGGCAAAAAAGCGTGGAGTATAGGTGTTGTTACGATAGGCACATATATTATAAACTACTACCTAAGAAACCTTTTGAGTATTTTTACCCCCAGCCTTTTGGAAACGGGTAAATACACTGTTGAGCATATTGCTCTGATGTCTTCTACATATATGCTTTTTTATGCGATAGGACAGCTTATAAACGGAATCCTGGGTGATATGCTTTCTCCTAAGAAAATGATTTTCTGGGGAAATGCTTTGGCAGGTCTTTCAATGATCGCTTTTCCGTTTGTACCATTTAAGTTTGTACAGATAGCATTGTTTGCACTTTTGGGATTCTCGCTTTCGATGGAACGCGGTCCGCTCATGAAGATAATTTCCGAAAATACAGTGCCTGAGCACGCAAGACTCATATGTGTATTCTTTTCGTTCGCAGGTTTTGTGGGACCTTTGATTGTAAGCTTATTTGCTATGATTTTTGAATGGAATATGGCATTTGTTATAGCAGGTGCAGTTGCGATTGCGGGTGCGGTTGTGGCATTTTTCAAAATTGCAGATATGGAGAAAAAGGGAACTGTTATCTATAGAACCTCGGTAGGAAGAAGTATTGGTTCGGTTTTCGATGTGTTCAAAATTGAAAATTTCATTTACTATATAACTATAGCATGTCTTGTTGAAATTGCCTGTTCGTCAATTTCGTTCTGGATTCCCACCTATCTTACAGAAAACCTTATGTTTGATAAGGTAACGGCAAACAGTATCTTCTCGGGTATCTCAACAGCAAGAGCATTTATGCCATTCGTGGCACTTTATATTTTCAGAATTTTAAGAGAAAAAGATGCTCCGATGATGTATGTTTGCTTTGTGATTACTACAGTTTTCTTTGTGGGAATGATGCTTGCTGACAACAAATGGCTCAGCATATCCTGTCTTGTAATTGCTATGTTGTCAATAAGTTGTATATCTTCCTTGCTCTGGAGCATTTATATTCCGAGCCTTGGTAAGACGGGCAAGGTTTCAAGCGCAAATGGTGTGCTTGATTGCTCAGGCTATGCTGCTGCAGCGGTTGCCAATATTCTTTTTGCAAATGTTATGGCAAAAGTGAGCTGGAACGGTGTATTTTTGCTTTGGGCATCGATAGGTGTTATCGGATTTGTATCAACAGTAATTGTAAGAGCTAAAAAGAAAGCATAGAAAAAACTCCTGTGAGAAATCACAGGAGTTTTCTTGTATAGTGTTTAAGTTTTTCTAAATCTTCACCTTCAAAGTATGGTGAGAGCTTTTCAAAAACCCAATTGTGATAATTGTTTAAGGTTTTTTTCTGCTCATTATTTATTATTGATACATCAACGCCGTCAAGGTCAATGGGGGCACAGGTGAGAGTTTCAAAGCTCATAAACTGTCCGTATTCGTTTTTAATATCCTTTTTGCATAAAAGCTCGTTTTCGATACGGATGCCGTATTCGTTTTCAAGGTAAAATCCCGGCTCATCGGTTGTGACCATACCTTCCTCGAAAACTGCAGAGTTGCCTCTGTACCTGAAAGCATTGGGACCCTCGTGAACGCTTAAAAGATATCCGACTCCGTGACCTGTGCCGTGTTTGTAGTCAAGATTATGCGCCCACAAAGGTTTTCTTGCAAGAATATCAAGATTTCTACCATCACAACCGTATAAAAATTTTGCATTCATAAGCTCCAGCATTCCGCAAAGCACCATTGTATAGTGGATTTTTGCCTTGTCAGAAATTTTGCCTATGACAAAGGTACGGGTGATATCAGTAGTGCCTTCAAGGTATTGTCCACCTGAATCAACGAGTAAAAGCCCGTTTTCTCCAATGGGAGTATCGGTTTCGGGAGTTGCTGAATAATGCACCATAGCGGCGTTTTCATTAAATGCTGAGATAGTATCAAAACTCGGGGAAATGTAATTTTCATTTTCCTTTCTCAATTTTTCAAGGTAATCGGAAACGGAAATCTCGGTTTCACCCGAACATTCTTTGACCCACATCATAAATTTTGTGACCGCAATGCCGTCTTTTATATGGCAAGACCGTAAGTTTTCAATTTCGGTGGGGTTTTTTATTGATTTAAGTGATAGAGTGGGATTTTCGGCATTTACCGTCTTACCTTTTATATTTTTATAAAGTTCAAAATTCACAGAATTAAAATCAAGCAGGGTGGTTTTGCCTTTGGATAGCTTTTTAATTTCTTTGAAGGCATCGGAATAAGGTTTTACAGTGACATTGTCACTCTCAAGGATTTGTTTTATTTCCGTGGAAATAGCATTTGGCGAAACAAAAAGAGTGGCATTATTTTCCGTGATATAAAGGTAGGAAAGATATACAGGGGTGTTTTCGACATCGCTTCCGCGAAGATTCAAAAGCCAGGCTATATCATCAAGTGACGACAAAAGATGTGCGTTGCAGTTTAATCCTTTGAGTTTTTCTCGAACCTTTTGGAGCTTGCTTTTCCGACACTCTCCTGAGAATTTTTCCGGGAGCTCAAAAATCGGTTTTTCGGGGAGAGAGGGCCTTTCCTCCCAGATAAAATCAACAAGGTTGATACTTTTAACTTTTCGGAAAATCTTTTTATACTCCAAAACAGTGGTTGTTGTGAGAAGTCTTCCGTCAAATGCCAGAGTATCACTTTTTTTAAGGCTTTTAAGAAGGAAGTCTTTAATTGATAAAACACCATCTTCACCTGATTTGAAAAGGGTTATACCGGAGTCTGCAAGCTCTTTTTCTGCCTGAATAAAATACCTTCCGTCTGTCCATAAAAAAGCATCTTCTTTTGTTACCAAAAGAGTACCGGCAGAGCCCGTAAATCCTGACAGGAACTCCCTCTCTTTAAAAAAATCACTTAAATATTCGGAATTGTGATAGTCGGAAGTCGGTACAAGATATGCAGATATTTTATACTTTTTTAAAAGTGCCTGAAGTTTTAAGATTTCCTGTTTCAAGAAAAATCTCTCCTATTTTTGAACATCAAATTTGAATATTGTTGTGCGTTCGTAAACATCACCTGCGGGGAGCAGGGTAGTGGGGAATTTCTTCTGGTTGATTGCATCGGGGCAAGCCTGAGTTTCAAGGCAGAAAGCGTGATTTTTTCCGTAATGTGCACCATTTTTACCATCGGTATTGGTGCCGTTTCCTGTGTAAAGCTGAACAGCTTCGCAGTCTGTTATCACATCGAGTGTAATGCCGCTCTTGTCACCTTGTGCAGATGCAATTGTATAAAGTTCATCGGAAAGACCTACAAAGAAGTTATGGTCATAACCACCACCCAATTTCAGCTGCTCATCATCGGAATTTATGCGCTCGCCGATTGTGTGGTATTCCCTGAAATCAAAGGGTGTGTTATCAACGGGCAGGAGATTTCCCAGGGGGATAAGCTTTTCATCAACAGGAGTAATAAAATCAGCATTGATTTTTAAATTGTGGTTTAAAATATTGCCCGAATTGTCGCCATTCAAGTTAAAGTAGCTGTGGTTTGTCAGGTTAACAACAGTGTCTTTATCGGCAAATGCCTCATAGGAGATTATGAGTTCGTTTTCATCTGTAAGTGTGTAAACAACGGTTACTTTAAGCTCACCGGGGAAACCTTCTTCACCATCAGCACTTGTGCAGTAAAGGTAAAGATTGTTTTCTTTAACTTCATAGTCCCAGACTTTTTTGTCAAAGCCTTTGATGCCGCCGTGAAGCTGATTACCTTTTTCATTTGTGGTAAGGGTATATTCTTTACCGTTAATGGAAAAACGGCTGTTGCCAATTCTGTTGCCGTTTCTTCCGATAAGTGCACCGAAATAACCGCTCTTTGTTTCGTATTCATTGAGAGTATCGTAGCCCAACACTACATCGCACATTTTACCATCTTTGTCGGGCATGATAATAGAAGTAATGGTACCACCATAATTGATGATGCGCACTTTCATACCATTTTTGTTTTCATTTTCAAAGACAAAAACATCTTTGCCATCACGGGTTTTGTCGAAAAAGTCTTTAATAAACATATTAAAATCTCCTTTTTAAAAAGTTGGTACGCCTGATGCGACTTGAACGCACGACCTTCAGAGTCGGAGTCTGACGCTCTATCCAGCTGAGCTACAGGCGCGTATACGGGGCAGAACCGACAATCCCAAATGTTGCATTTTTGCTTGCTGTTTTTTGCTGTTTCTGTCCATACAACATTGTATCAAAATTTACTTTAAAAATCAATACTTACAGTTGACCTGTGACTTAAAAAATAGTAAAATATATGTAGCACTAATAAAAAGGAATGATAATATGACAATTGAATTTACTCCAAAAGGAGTTTGCTCCAAAAAAATTGTGGTTACTGTTGAAGATAATATCGTAAAAGATGTTAAGTTTCTTGGTGGATGCGGTGGCAACACCCAGGGGGTTGCGGCTCTTTGCATCGGAAGAAAAGCAGATGAAGTAATAGAGATTCTGAAAGATATCAAATGTGGCTTCAGAAATACATCCTGTCCTGCTCAGCTTGCACTTGCAATTGAGGAAGCTGTAAAATAGTTGTGCGCGGCAGGAATACAGCTGTCGGCGATTTGTACTCTTGCCAAGTTATACATTTTTTGATATAATGTAATCAAACGACTAAAAAGGACGGATTGTTTATGCCGATTAATATACCTGCTTCGCTTCCTGCGAATTCACTTTTGCAAAAAGAGAATATATTCGTTATGGAAGAGGAAAGAGCTTCCCATCAGGACATAAGGCCTCTGAAAATTGCAATATTAAACCTTATGCCCAAGAAGATAGAAACAGAAACACAACTTTTAAGGCTTTTGTCAAACTCTCCGCTTCAGATTGATTTAGAGCTTTTGCAGACAGCTTCATACACATCAAAAAATACTCCTGAAAAGCATCTTTTTAAGTTTTACAAAACTATAAATGATGTCAGAAATGAGAAGTTTGACGGACTTATTATTACAGGTGCTCCCGTTGAACAGATGCCTTTTGAGGATGTTGATTACTGGGAAGAACTTTGTGATATTATGGAATGGTCAAAGACCAATGTCTACTCCACTTTGCATATCTGCTGGGGCGCTCAGGCAGGGCTTTACTACCACTATGGTATCCAGAAATACGGCCTTGACAAGAAAATGTTCGGTGTTTTCTCACATAGGCTTGCAAATCCGTTGCACCAGCTTGTGAGAGGTTTTGATGAGGTTTTTTATGTCCCTCATTCAAGACATACCGAAGTGAGAATTGATGATATCAAAAAGTGCGAAGACCTTGAAATTTTAGCATATTCCGAAGAAGCAGGTGCTCATATTATAGCTGACAAATTCGGAAGACAGTTCTTTGTCACAGGACATTCCGAATACGACAGAGAAACACTCGCAACAGAGTATTTCAGGGATGTTGACAAGGGGTTACCTATTGAAATTCCCAAGAATTATTTCGAGGACGATGACCCCTCAAAATCACCTGTATTGTCCTGGCGTTCACACGCAAATCTTTTCTTTGTAAACTGGCTTAACTACTTTGTTTATCAGCAGACACCCTTTAATCTTGATGAAATGGAAATTAAAAAATAAAATCCGGAGGTAATAAAAATGGTTGTTACAAAAGACACAATTATCGGCGATATCTTAGATGCGGCACCTTCTACTGCGCCCTTTTTCCTTGAAATGGGTATGCATTGCCTTGGCTGTCCTTCTGCAAGAGGAGAGTCTATTGCAGATGCCTGTGAAGTGCACGATGTGGATGTGAATGTCCTCATCGAAAAAATCAATAAGCACTTGTCCGGTCTGTAATAAAAAGTAAAAGAAACGGGCTTATGCCCGTTCTTTTTTTAGGAGTAATATGATTACAGTTGATAAAAGATTGAAAACTATTGCAGATTTTATAACAAAGGATGCTACTGTTTTAGATGTCGGTGCTGACCATGGGTACCTTTCAATTTACCTTGTTGAGCAAGGTTTTGCAAAGAATTGCATTGCTACCGATGTCAATGAGGCTCCTTTGATGTCTGCCAGGAAAAATATAGCATTACATTCGCTGTCGGAAAGAATTAAAACTAAGCTTACCGATGGCCTTGAAGGCGTACAATTGGACGATGTTACCGACATTGTTATTGCCGGTATGGGAGGAATACTGATTTCTGAGATTCTGGCAAAACGCCATCCACTTGACGGCAAGAACTTAGTCTTGCAACCTATGACACAAGCACCTTTTTTAAGAAGTTGGCTTTGTGAAAATGGTTATGAAATTTTGACAGAGGCTCCGTCTTTTGCAAATGATAAGTGGTATTGCATTATAAATGCCGTATATGATGGCAAAAAGCGTGAATGTGATGAAGTTTTTTCACTTACAGGCAAGATGCCCGAATCCTTGTACCCCGAAAAATCAGAATACCTGATTCATATTGAAGAAAAACTTCAAAAGAAAATTTCAGGGCTGAAAAAATCTCAGAAAGAAAGCGAAGAACTTCAAAAAAACCTTGATTTAGTTGACAAATTGCGTTCAAAAATGTAAAATAGAAAGGATAGGAGGGGATTGTTTTGAGCACAATAGGCGATATAAAAAATGCTATGAATAAATGGGCTCCGTTTGAAACTGCCGAAGGGTTTGATAATGTCGGTGTCCTTATAGGCGATGATTTTCTGGAAGTTTCAAAATGTGTGGTTTGCCTTGATGTGACTCAAGGGGTCTGTGACGAAGCGGCAGGTATAGATGCCGAGCTTATTATTTCCCACCATCCCGTTATTTTTGAACCGCTCAAAAATATCTCGTCTAAAAGCGTTGTTTATCAGCTTATAGGCGAAGGAATTTCGGTTTTATCGGCCCATACAAATCTTGATAAAGCATCAGGCGGTGTTAATGAAACCCTGATTGAAATTTTGGGTTTTGATAATAAAACTCTGATAGAAGATACCGATTCGTTTCTTTGTAAATGTGATGTGGATTTTTCTTCCGGTGAGGAGCTTGCAAAATACATTAAAGAAAAACTCTCTCTTGATTCTGTAAAACTTTATGATGCAGGTTTCCCGATAGAAAGTGTCGCTGTTTGTTGTGGCTCCGGCGGAAGTTTTTTGTCCGTTGCTGCAAATGCAGGTGTTGATGCTCTCATCACAGGCGATGTAAAACACAATATCGTAGTGGAAGCGGAAAACTTTGGAATTACTTTAATTGATGCAGGTCACTATGAAACCGAGCAGATGATTGTTTCTAAAATTACAGAATATCTCGCACCACTTTTTCCTGATGTGGAGTTTATAAAAGCAGAGAGCTGTAAACCACTTTTTAAAACAGTTTAACAGCAGAAAGGAACAAAAATGGCATTAGACGGCGCTTTTTTGTATACCGTTAAGACTCAGATAGAAAAAGAAGCACTGGGAAGCCGTATCGAAAAGATTTATCAGCCTTCCCGTGAAGAAATAATTATTGCACTGCGTGGGAAGGGGTTTTCTGCAAAGCTTTTGCTTTCTGCAGGTGCTGACAGCCCGAGAATACATTTTACAAAGTCAGAAATTGAAAACCCGAAATCTCCACCGATGTTTTGTATGCTTTTAAGAAAGCATTTAAATGGCGGTAAACTTATTTCGGTAAGGCAACATGGACTTGATCGTATTTTGTATCTTGATTTTGAAACCACCAATGAGTTTGGCGACACTGTTATAATTACAGTGGCAGTTGAGATAATGGGTCGTCATTCCAATATCATTGTTATTGGCGAGAAAAACAGAATTTTAGATGCTATAAAACGCATCGACTCTGAAATGTCAGGGGTAAGACCAATACTTCCGGGTATTATTTATTCCTTGCCTCCTGAACAACAAAGACTAAATCTTTTGACTGCTATAAAAGAGGAAATAAAAGAAGCAATACTCAGTGTAAAAGGAATGGATATTGCAAAAAGTATTGCAGGTGCTTTTGAAGGCTTTTCGGCAGTGCTTGCAAGAGAGATTTCATTTTATGCCACAAAGGGCAGGGAGTCCGATAAAACAAAACTTACTTCTGATGAATGGGAAAGACTTATCTTTTACCTTATGAGGCTTAAGGAAAACCTCATATCGGGCGAAAATGTGTATACCACCGTGTATGATACAAACGGTAAGCCTAAAGATTTTTCTTTCGTGGCACTTTCTCAGTATGGCGCACTGATGCAGAGTAAAACCTTTGAAACTTCCAGTGAGCTTCTTGATAACTTTTACTCCGAGCGAGTCCGTATTGAAAGAATGAAGCAACGTTCAAACGATTTGCTTAAGATGCTTTTAAACACAACCGAGCGAATAAGCCGTAAGATTAATATGCAACGCGAAGAACTCAAAGAATGTGAAAACCGCGAACAGCTTAAAATTTACGGCGACCTTATTTCTGCTAATATGTACAGTATGCAAAAGGGTCAGACTTCGGTCAAGGTTTTTGACTTTTATAACGAAAACCAAGAAATCTATATCGATTTGGACCCAGCACTTACCCCTGTACAGAATGCGCAGAAATACTATAAAGAGTACAGAAAATCGGCAACTGCCGAGAAAAAACTTTCCGAGCTTATAAAAAAAGGCGAAGAAGAGCTTTTGTATATCGACAGTGTTTTTGATGCCGTAACAAGGACTTCGGGCGAAAGTGAGCTTCTGGAAATCCGTGAAGAACTTTCCGAACAAGGCTACATCAAAAACTATAAAAACAAAAACAAAATGCTTAAATCCCAGCCACCGCTTAAATATAAAACTTCCGATGGATACACTGTTTTCTGCGGAAGAAATAACAAGCAAAATGATAAACTTACTTTGCGCGATGCGTTTAAGGAGGATATCTGGATGCATACCCAAGGGTACGCAGGCTCACATGTAATTATCGTTACAAACGGCGAAACTCTGGACGAACTCCCTGACAGAACGGTTGAAGAAGCGGCTATGATTGCGGCTTACAACTCAAAGGCAAGGGATGCAGCATTGGTTCCCGTTGATTATACCGAAGTGAAAAATGTCAAAAAACCAAACGGCGCAAAACCCGGTATGGTGATTTTTGATCATTATTATACTTTGTATGTTACACCGGAGGAAGAAAAAGTCAAAGCTCTGGTAATATAAAATAAAAAAGGATTGTGACAAAAATGGCAAGAGAACTTGAAAAGATGTATAATCCCCGTGAATTCGAGGACCGCATCTATAAATTCTGGATGGACGGAAAATATTTCACACCATCTGTTGACTATGACAAAAACCCCTATACTATCGTTATTCCGCCCCCAAACATTACAGGTCAGCTCCATATGGGACACGCTGTTGACGAAACCTTACAGGATATCCTTATCCGTTTTAAGAGAATGCAGGGCTTTTCAACTCTCTGGCTTCCCGGTACCGACCATGCGGCTATTGCAACCGAAGCAAAAATTGTTGCAGCTATGAAAGAAGACGGCGTTACCAAAGAAGATATCGGTTATGACGGCTTTATGGAAAGAGCATGGAAGTGGAAAGAAGTTTACGGCGGAAGAATTGTTGAGCAGCTTAAGAAACTTGGTGCGTCATGTGACTGGTCAAGAGAGAGCTTTACAATGGACGAAAGATGCTCGGCAGCCGTTAAGGAAGTTTTCGTAAACCTTTATAACAAAGGTCTTATCTATAAGGGCGAAAGAATTATCAACTGGTGTCCTTACTGTAAGACATCTATTTCTGATGCTGAAGTTGAATACGAAGAACAGAAAGGCCATTTCTGGCACCTTCGTTATCCTCTCAAAGATGGTAGCGGTTATGTAGAACTTGCTACAACCCGTCCCGAAACTATGCTCGGCGATACTGCAGTTGCAGTAAACCCTGATGACGAAAGATACAAAGATATTGTTGGCAAAACTTTGATTTTGCCGCTCGTTGGCAGAGAAATCCCCGTAGTTGCCGATAGCTATGTTGATGTTGAATTTGGTACAGGTGTTGTAAAAATTACTCCTGCTCACGACCCCAACGACTTTGAAGTTGGTCTTCGTCATAATTTACCTCTTATCAATGTAATGACTGACGATGCTCATATTGTTGAAGGCTACGGCAAATACAGCGGAATGGACCGTTACGAAGCAAGAAAAGCTATCGTTGCTGACCTTGAAGCAGAAGGCTATCTTGTAAGAGTTGAAGAACACGACCACAATGTAGGTACTTGCTATCGCTGTGGTACTACTGTTGAACCCCAGGTTTCAAAGCAGTGGTTTGTAAAGATGGAACCTTTAGCTAAACCTGCTATCGAGGCTGTAAGAAATGGCGAGGTTAAATTCGTTCCTTCCCGTTTTGATAAAATCTATTTCCACTGGATGGAAAACATCAAAGACTGGTGTATTTCCCGTCAGCTTTGGTGGGGACATCGTATCCCTGCATATTACTGTGCCGATTGTGGCGAAATGGTGGTTTCAAAAGAAACTCCCGACATCTGTCCGAAATGTGGAAGCAAGAACTTAAAACAGGATGACGATACTCTTGATACATGGTTTTCTTCTGCACTCTGGCCTTTCTCTACTTTGGGCTGGCTCGAAAACCACGAAGATTACAAATATTTCTACCCCACAAGCACTCTTGTAACAGGCTACGATATTATCTTCTTCTGGGTTTCCCGTATGATTTTCTCAGGTATTGAGCATACAGGTAAAGTTCCTTTTGATACAGTATTTATCCACGGTCTTGTAAGGGACAGCCAGGGCAGAAAGATGAGTAAATCTCTTGGCAATGGTATTGACCCGTTGCAGGTTATCGAAGAATACGGCGCTGATGCTTTGCGCTTTATGCTTGCAAGCGGTATCAGCCCCGGTAACGATACCCGTTATATTGACGAAAAAGTCAAGGCTGCAAGAAACTTTGCAAACAAACTCTGGAACGCAACAAGATTTATCCTTATGAACCTTTCTGACGAGGTTACAAAACCTGAACTCCCCACAGAACTTCTTATGGAAGACCGCTGGGTAGTTTCTCAGTACAACCGCCTTGTTAAGGAAGTTACCGAGAACCTCGAAGGCTATGAACTCGGCGTTGCTGCACAGAAGATTTATGACTTCCTCTGGGATGTTCTCTGTGACTGGTACATTGAAATTTCCAAAGCAAGACTTCAGGCAGGCGGAGAAACTTCTCTCAACGCACAGAAAGTTTTGGTTTATGTTCTTGCCAATACACTTAAGCTCCTGCATCCCTTTATGCCCTTTATTACTGAAGAAATCTGGCAGAATATTCCTAACGACTGCGAAACAATTATGATGAGTAAATTCCCTGTATATATGGAAGAACTCAATTTTGCCGATGATGAACGCGAATTTACAAGAATTATGGATGCTATCAAGGCTATCCGTAATGTTCGTACCGAAAAGAATATTCCTCCGTCCAAGAAATCAGCTATTTTCGTTGAAACAGAATATGTTGATACATTTAATAAAGGCGCATCTTTCTTTGAAAGACTTGCTTCTGCTTCCGAAGTAAATGTTGGTAACAGTTTTGAAGTCGAAAACTCAGCACTTGCTGTTACAGACAGCTGTAAGGTCCATATTCCTATGGGCGACCTTATCGACAAGGATAAAGAACTTGAACGCCTTAACCGTGAAAAAGCTGCTTGTGAAACCGATATCAAAGTTATTTCCGGCAAACTTAATAACGAAGGCTTTGTTGCTCGCGCTCCCGAAAAGGTAGTAGCTGCTGAACGCGAAAAACTCGCTAAAGCTCAGGAAAGAATGGAAAAAATCTTAGAAAGTATCAAAGCTTTAGGATAAAAGCAAAACGCCTTCCCGAAAGGGAAGGCGTTAGTTTTATTTTGTTGCATTTTCTCCGGCTGAATAGCCTGATGCCCATGCCCACTGGAGGTTAAAACCTCCGCAGTCGCCGTCAATATCAAGTACTTCACCACATGCAAAAAGCCCTTTTACAAGCTTTGACTCCATTGTTTCGGGATTAAATTCCGAAGTATCTGCACCGCCAATTGTGACCTGTGCATTTTTCATTCCGTTGGTATCAAGCACTTCTATCTTAAAGTTTTTGAGGGTATGGCTCAGAATTTTTAAGTCCTCGTCATCAAGGGAAGATGCATTAATCGAAAGTGGAGAAATTCCCGATGTTTTCAAAACACATTGAGCAATTCTTTTCGGCAAAACTCCCGTAAGAAAATCCTCCATTTTTCTTTCAGGGTTTGTGTAACAACGATTTTTAAGGAAAAAGAAAAGTTTCTTTTCTTCTATATCAGGCATTAAATCAAGGGAAACAAAAACTTTTTCACCTTTTGAAAGAAGCCTTGAAGCTGTTCCCGAAATCTGCAAAATTGGAGGACCTGAAAGTCCGTAATCGGTAAAAAGCACTTCGCCGAAATCGGAAGCTGCCTCTTTTTTGCCTGAAAGGAGTTTAACTCCCATATCCATTTTAAGCCCCGACATCGCCTTTGTAACCGACACATCGGTTTTAAGCTGAACGATAGAAGGGAGGCGTTTTGTGATTTTATGACCGAGGGATTTTAAGAGTTTATAACCTGAATCTGTACCGCCGAGGGAAGAAGAGGCTTCGCCACCACAGGCGATTATTACAGAATCGGCTCTAAAGGTTTCATTTAAAATGAAACCATTTTCTATTTTGTTTATTTCACAGTCACAGATGATATTTACACCAAGTTCCTCAGCCTTCAGTCTTAAGATATCAAGAACCGCCGCTGCCTGTAAAGAACGGGGATAAAGTTTTCCGTTTTCAAGTTCAGTGAAAGGAATACCGATTTCAAAGAAAAATTTTTCTGTATCAAAATTTTCCATAGCAGGAAAAATGAAACTTGTATCATTTCCGTGATATCTTTCAGTTGTACAGAAACGGTTTGAGATATTACATCTGCCGTTACCGGTTGCAAGGAGTTTTTTCAAAACTCGCGGATTTTTTTCAAAAATCGTAACCGAAGCACCCAGAGATGCTGCAGTTATAGCAGAGATAAAACCTGAAGCTCCACCGCCGATTATTGCAACATTTTTCAAAAAACCATCTCCTTTCACAACCTTTTAACTTATTTTAACACAAAAAAATATTAAAATCAACTAAACTCTTGACAACTTAATTCAATAGTGTTAAAATCAATTTATTAAATCATAGATGAGGACGCGGATTTTTCAAAAGTCTGTTTCAGAGAGAAGTGCCTTTGGCTGGAAGCATTTCACGGCGGAAAATTCGATACCACCTCGGAGAGTGCGTGAATTAAGCGCAACGGTCAGCAACCGTTATATTGCTTTCAAGTGGTCAGCTTTGCTGACAATTTGGGTGGAACCGTGGAGTATATGCACTTCATCCCATTTTTGGGGTGGAGTGTTTTTTGTTTAGGAGGAATATTATGATTAAAATTACTTTGAAAGACGGAAGCGTTAAGGAATACGCAAAAGGTATAACTGTCGGCGATATTGCAAAAGACCTGAGTATGGGACTTTACAGAAATTCTTGCTCTGCAAGGGTAAACGGCAATGTTGTTGACTTGCGTTATGAAGTTTGCGAGGATGCAACTTTAGAAATCTGCACTTTTGACGACATTGACGGCAAAAAGACTTTCTGGCACACTGCATCTCATGTACTTGCTCAGGCAGTAAAACGCCTTTATCCCACTGCCAAACTTACAATAGGACCTGCAATTGACAATGGTTTCTATTATGACTTCGATGTTGAAACTCCTTTCTCTTCCGATGATATTGCAAAAATCGAAGCAGAAATGAAGAAAATCGTAAAAGAAGATTTGAGCATTGAGCGTTTCGAACTTTCTCCCGCAGAGGCAGTTAAAATGCTTGAAGAAATGGGTGAAAACTACAAGGTTGAGCTTTGTAACGAACACGCTGACAAAGGCGAAAACATAAGCTTTTACAAACAGGGTGATTTTGTTGACCTTTGCGCAGGCCCTCACCTTATGAGCACCGGTACACTTAAAGCAGTAAAACTTTTAAACTGCACAGGTGCTTACTGGAGAGGTGACGCAAAAGGTAAACAGCTTTGTCGTGTTTACGGTACTGCATTCCCCAAGGCATCACAGCTTGAAGAACATTTGACTCAGATAGAAGAAGCTAAAAAACGCGACCATAACCTTCTTGGCCGTCAGCTTGGCCTTTTTACAACTTCCGACCTTATCGGTCAGGGCCTTCCCATTATGCTTCCTAAGGGAGCAAGAATTATTCAGCTTTTGCAGAGATTTGTAGAAGATGAAGAACAGCGCCGTGGATGGCAGCTTACAAAAACTCCTTTGATGGCAAAGAGCGATCTTTATAAGCTTTCAGGCCACTGGGGACATTATAAAGATGGTATGTTTGTGTTGGGTGACGAAGAAAAAGATGACGAAGTTTTCGCACTCCGTCCTATGACTTGTCCTTTCCAGTATCAGGCATATTTAAGCAAAAAGCGTTCTTACAGAGAGCTTCCCTTAAGATATAACGAAACTTCTACTCTTTTCAGAAACGAGGCTTCAGGTGAAATGCACGGCCTTATAAGGGTTCGTCAGTTCACAATTTCCGAAGGCCATCTGATGTGCTTGCCTTCTCAGCTTGAACAGGAATTCAAAGGCTGTCTTGAGCTTGCAATTTATATGCTTAAGACTTTAGGGCTTTATGAAGATGTTTCTTACAGATTTTCACAGTGGGATCCCGATGACCGCGAAAAATATATCGGTACTGAAGAACAGTGGAACGAAGCTCAGGATACAATGAAGAGAATTCTTGACCACCTTGAAATCCCTTATGTTGTCGGTGTTGGTGAAGCCGCATTCTATGGCCCTAAGCTTGATATCCAGATTAAGAATGTTCATGGTAAGGAAGATACCCTCATCACAATCCAGATTGACCAGCTTCTCGCTGAAAAATTCGGTATGGAATATGTTGATGCAGACGGTACCACCAAGAACCCCTATATCATTCACAGAACATCTCTTGGTTGTTATGAAAGAACACTGGCGCTCCTTATCGAAAAATACGCAGGTGCATTTCCTCTCTGGCTTGCACCCATTCAGCTTAAGGTTTTGCCTATCGGTGAACGCCAGCACGAATATGCTAAAGAAGTTTCCAATACACTTTCAGCTTTGGGCTTCAGAATTGAGCTTGACGACAGAAGCGAAAAAATCGGTTACAAGATCCGTGAAGCACAGCTTGAAAAAGTTCCCTTTATGCTTGTTATCGGCGAAAAAGAAGCAGAAGCTGGAATGGTTGCAGTCCGTTCACGCGCAGCAGGAGATATGGGCGCTATGCCACTGGGTGATCTCATTGCAAAACTTGCACAGATGGTAAAGGATAAAGTAAGAGAATAAAAATAAAATCTCTCGGGGAAACCCGAGAGATTTTTTAATATGTTACATCCGAAAGCATAATATCCACAAGTCCGAGTTTTCCACTTAAAGGACGGTTTTTTAAGTCTGAAGGACTTGAAACGGACATATCGTTTGAGGGGGAAGTTTCAAGCGAAATAACGATTTTAACACCGGGATTATTGCTTGTAATTTCGATGTTTCCACCATGTAAAATAACAGTTCTCTTTAAAATATCATAGTAAATTTTCTTCATAGCGGGAGGTTCACCCGTAGCATCGAGAATAGTAAAATCAGAATAATCCGAAGTTTCAATTTCGTTATAATCTGTTACATTGTCTTCAATTGTTAAGATAAGCTTATTGTTTGCAAACTGTGTTTTTAATAAAAGTGAACCTGTTTCTTTGGTATAAAGATATGAGATATTTATAATATTCAAAATTGAAGTTGCAAAAAGAGTTGCATCAAGCTCAACCAGACCATTGTAAAAATCAGGTTCAAAGGTAAAGGTGAGCTTTGAAGGAGCAAGAATTTTTTCAACCTGAGCTGTTACAGGCGTAATAACTTCACGGAAATCCACTAAATTTTTGTGAACTGTCGGTTCTTCGAGCATAGAATAATATGCGCTGAAGTTTGAAGAAATCTTTAAGATATTCCGGCAAATTCTTTCTATGTCGTTCAGATAGTGAGATGACTCGTGATCTTTATTTTTTGAAAGATTGTTGCTGATTACTTCCGAAAGATTAAAAATTCGTCCTGTTTTCTGCCTGATATAATAAGAAAGCAGATCAATACCCTTGTGCTCGGAAAGTGAAATGTTTTCAGGAACATTTCGTAAAATTCCTACATAAATATATTCATCGTCATAAAAGGGGATAATTTCAATGAATTTTGAGGCATATTTATCTTTAATCTTAACAGTATAATCCGGAGCGTTTTCAGAAATAAAACAAGCAAAATCAAAATAAGGGAAACATTCTGTAACAGAAATGCCTTCTGTGATTTTCGGGAAAGCAGTTTTGAGTTTTTGATTTAACCAGAGAATTTTCAAATCTTTTGAAAAACAAAAGCAAAACTTGTCGTCATTATTATAAAGTTCATAAAGTAAATTAATTTTTTCCGACATAATGTTCCTCCTTTCGACATTGATATACATTTATTATACCATTTTCATTTTTTTTGTAAAGCATTTTCTTTACTTTTTGCGTAAAATGATATACTATATTAGGTGTAAAGAATTTTTGGGAGAACAAAATGATAAATATTAATAACGACTGGAAAGATTTTTTCGATAACGAAAAGCAAAAAGAGTACTTTAAAACCCTTATGGATTTTATAAGGGAGGACTCAGAGCAATATAAAATTTTCCCTGAAGAGCAAGATATATTCAATGCTTTTTTATTGACGCCTTTTCGTGATGTAAAGGCAGTTATAATAGGACAGGACCCCTATCATGGCGAAAATCAGGCGCACGGACTTGCTTTTTCGGTAAAAAAAGGGGAGAAAATTCCACCGTCTTTAAGAAATATCTACAAAGAACTTGAAAATGACTCAGGAATTAAAAAGCCTTCCCACGGAAACCTGGAAGACTGGGCAAGAGAAGGCATTCTGCTTTTGAATGCAGTGCTTACAGTCAGACAAGGGCAGGCCGCCTCCCACAGAAACAAGGGATGGGAGATTTTTACTGATAATGTAATAAGATACTTAAACGATAAGAAAACTCCGATAGTTTTCTTTTTGTGGGGTGCAGATGCGCAGAAAAAGGAAACTCTGATAACAAACAAGTCACATCTTATACTTAAATCGGTGCACCCGAGCCCTTTGTCTGCATCAAGAGGCTTTTTTGGATGTGGACATTTTTCAAA
This sequence comes from Fumia sp., assembly GCA_045615345.1. Classification (GTDB taxonomy): domain Bacteria; phylum Bacillota; class Clostridia; order Oscillospirales; family Ruminococcaceae; genus Fumia. Next base: position 18,042 of record JAZLER010000002.1, read on the forward strand.
GTGCAAGGAGTTTCTCCAAAAAAATGGTACAGATATAGATTTTAATATTAAAGGAGAATAACTATGGCAAAGCAAGTCTGGAAACCGGGTACATTGCTGTCACCCGTGCCTCCTGTTATGGTTTCCTGCAAAGACAACGATAAAAGTAACATCCTCACAATAGGCTGGACAGGGATAGTAAATACTTCGCCTGCTATGACATATATTTCGGTAAGACCCGAAAGATATTCATACGAAATTATAAAGAACTCAGGCGAATTTGTCATAAATCTTACTACAAAAGAGCTTGTACATGCTGCGGATTTTTGTGGTGTAAGAAGCGGAAAAAACACCGATAAATTTAAAGAATGCAAACTCACTGAAGGTGTCGCATCCGAGGTAAATGCACCACTGATTGAGGAGAGCCCCGTGAATATTGAGTGCAAAGTTACCGATATAATCCCGCTTGGTACCCACGATATGTTTCTTGCAAAAATTGTTGCCGTTAATGTTGATGAAAAGCTTATTGACAAAAACGGGAAACTCTGTCTTGAAAAGTGCGGACTTGTGGCTTATTCGCACGGTAGCTATTTTGCACTTGGCGAAAAGCTTGGCACATTCGGATATTCTGTACGAAAAAAACCTCTCCCTAAAAGGAAGAGAAAAATAAGTCGATAAAAATTATAAAAAAGTATTGCAAAAATACTTTAATCAATATATAATATACTTATACAGCCAATTGGATTCAGTAAGGAGGAAAATATATGATTTTTGAGAAAATTAAGGACATTTTGGTTGAACAGTTGGACGTAGAAGAAGATAAGGTTACGGCAGAAGCATCTGTTATTGATGACTTGGGTGCCGACTCTCTTGACCTTGTTGATCTTGTAATGACTATAGAAGAAGAATTTGATGTTGAGATTTCCGATGATCAAGTTGATGTTATCAAAACTGTTGGAGATATTGTAAAATATATCGAAGAAAATGCTCACTAAAAATTAAAAGATAAGGCGATGCAACTTTAGTTGCATCGCCTTTTTGCTTGTTAGCAGCAGCCACAATCGTTTGCGCAACCGCAGTTGTTGTTGCAACCGCAACCGTTGTTATTCCAACCACTGTTACCGCCACAGCAGCAGAGCAAGAGGATGATAATGAGAATCCATGTGCAATTTCCACCAAAACAGTTCATAAAAGAACCTCCTTTTAATTATTGTACTGCATAATATGTAAAAGGAGGTTTTTGTGTTACAAATCGTTAAAATTCTTTTTCCATTTCTTTTTGAAGCCTTTTTATAATGCGTTTTTCAAGTCTTGAAATATAAGATTGCGATATCCCGATAAGGTCTGCTACTTCTTTCTGGGTTTTTTCCTCGTGCCCTGCCAGACCAAAACGAAGTTTAATAATTTCCTTTTCTCGTTCATTTAATCGTTCTACACATTTTAAAAGGACATCTTTTTCAGCCTCGTTTTCCATATCGCGGTTTATGCTGTCCTCATCGGTGCCGAGGATATCCGAGAGCAGGAGTTCATTCCCGTCCCAGTCTATATTAAGAGGCTCATCAAAAGAAATTTCAGCTTTTTGGTGACTGCTTTTACGCAAAAACATCAAGATTTCATTTTCAATACACCTTGAAGCATAGGTAGCAAGCTTGATCTTTTTTTCGGGAGAAAAGGTATTAACTGCCTTTATAAGCCCTATGGTGCCGATAGAAATCAGGTCTTCAATGTTTATTCCTGTGGATTCAAACTTCTTGGAGATGTAAACAACGAGCCTCAGGTTGTGCGTGATAAGTTTTTCTCTTGCCTTGTCAGGCGAAGTTTTCAAAAGGCTGAAAACTTCTTCCTCCTCGTCTTTTGTGAGAGGTGGTGGGAGTGTCTGTGCTCCGTTTATGTAATCGATATGTCCCGTAAACCCTAAAATTACGAGGATTTTTATTTTAAGCCTTTCAAAGAAAGTCATATAAGTACCTCCGTTTTAAAAAGTGCTTCTCCTGCTATTGCATCAGCTTCTGTATTGAGCTTTTTAAAAAGCGGAACAATAACGCAGGAAACATCTTTGTTGTTTCCGATTAAAGTAAAGGAATCGGGCTTTATCCCTATCAAAACGCCATTTTTTTCTATTGTTTCAAACGGGACAATCTGAGTTTTAAACCGCATCGAGCTTTTTGGAAAATCGCGATTTTTAATACTTTCAAGCGTTTCATCCGGGACAACGCCGTAAAGCTTTTTGGCATCACAGAAAACAGCAGGAAGCCCACCTATGGAAAAAGCTTTATTACCGGTATCAAGAAAAATTTTTATAATGGTGTTTTTGCCGTTTAAAGATACTTTCGCGTTAAAAAGACTTTCGTTTATAGTTTCTCTTCTGAAAATAAGATTTAAAATTTTTGAAATCCCATATGCGATGATTGTTGAAACTATGAGCGTGATTGCCTGAAAGTGGTAGTAGAAAACTCCGTTTTTTATAACGAGTTTCGGTGGCGTAAATATTTGCCAGACGGCTGTCATAACACCGGCAAACAAGCTGTTTACCGCAAAAAATACAAGAACTTTTTTGAAAATAAGTTTGCGGTTGAAGTTTATAAAAACTATAATCAGAGCCGAAATAAATTTTAAAAGTAAAGAAAGTATAAAATCAAGCTCAGGAAGAAAGATAGTAAGAGATAATACCCCCCCGGCAAGACTTGAAAAACCTCTCCGTAAATTGTTTTGCTCCGTTTTTAAAAAAGTTTCCGTAGCAAGCAAAAGAATATATGTAACATAAATATTAAGACCTATAAGGACATCTATATAAATTATCGTCATAAGACACACCCTTTTAAGTATATATATCTATTTTACTGTTTTTACCTTGAAAAATATGTCATTATGGGGAAACAGAACCAAAGACTTTTTTGTTTCATACAATAAAATGCAGAGTGTTCTGCAAGATTATTGAAAGGAGAGAGTTAAAATGTGCGGTAATGAAAGAAGTTGCGGTGCTTACTCCTGCCGTTTGAGGAACAGAGAAAACACCAGAGTATGTTGTGACAGTCAGAGTTGTTGTAACTATCAGGCATCCTGCAGAAATCCCTACTGGCCTGAGTTTGCCCATCCTTTGTGGCTTGCTTGCTCTGACTTGTATGACGGAAACGAAAGCAGTTGTTATGAAGCAAGGGAAAGCAGCTGTTGTTGTGAATAAAAAAACAGCCAAGGCAAAAGCCTTGGCTGTTCCTATTTTAAAATAAGACTACCTGAGTTTATTACATGTAAATTCTTTTTTAACGCTTCTTTCACAAATGAATATGCGTTTGAAAAGGTATTGTCGATGAAACAAACCATATAATCTGATTTTTCTATCATATACATATTTCTTTTATTTATTGCAAATTTTAAAGGGACGGTTTCTAACCCTTCGGGATATATTGTTTTTTTACTATCATAAAAATCAGAGATAGTTCTGTTAAGATAAGCTAATACAACAAAAATTTTAATATTGTATTTATTTTCCAATTCGCATAATGCTTCATATGCTATATGATCGAAATTTCCGTGTGTTCCTACATAAAATTGTTTGACATTTTTAGTGATTATTAAATCTTCTATAATAGCTAAAAGCTTGAGCTTTATCGAAGAAGGACAATCTTTATGACCAATAAAAGTACAACTATACATAAATTTCACCTCACTATACAAAATATTTTAAGGGATTTTCCCTTAAAAGTCAATAAGGTATATTCCCTTAAGGCATAATTGGTTTAGAGGTGATTAGTTTGTACAAAAGAGTCAGGGATTTGAGGGAAGATCGTGATATCACTCAGAAACAAATATCAGATTTTTTGAAAATTCATCAAACCACATATTCTGATTATGAACTTGGAAATCTGAATATTCCGATAGACATACTCAAGAAATTAGCGGTCTTTTACGGAACAAGTATTGACTATATTGTTGAACTTACTGATAATCCAATTCCATATAAGTAAACAGCCAAGGCAAAAGCCTTGGCTGTTCTTATTTAAACTCTGTTTTATCTGTGCAGATAATTCTTAACCTTTTAATGCTATTGTAGTCAATACTGATACCGGAATCGGTCGCAAAAGCATCAACTAAAAGTGTCGGGTTGATATTAAGTGAAATGCCTGCCGGTAAAGTGATTTCAAGTTTTACTTTTTCGCCACGGGAAATGTTATAGCTTAAAATCATTGGTTTTAAGTCAACAGTTTTAGGACCTTTTTTAGTGCGCTTTATGGTTTCAATTACATCCCTTTGCAAAAACTCGTTAAGTTTTTCATAAAGACTTTCGCATCCTGCATCGTGAGATGAAATCAAAAGCTCGTAATCGGCGCGTTCAATGTCGGTAGGCTTCCTGACAGGAGTTATAACCTGTGTCACTTCAATTCCCACAGGCATTGCCGCATTGAGTTTTTCCTTTACCTCGTCAAAAGGAATATCTGTTGTAAGACGAAAATCAAAGCTTTCGTTTACACCTTCATATCCCAGTGCTATTGGTAATGCAAAATTAAGGTAGATATGAGGATTAAAGCCTTGTGTATACCAGATGGGGAGTTTTGCGCGCTGGAATGAACGCTGAATAGTTCTGTAAAGGTCAAGATGAGAAATATACTTTGCTCTGTCAAACTTTTTGTAGAAGGCGCGGACATCGTAAACAGGAATACCTTCTATCACTGTTATTTTCTTATCAGCCAATGCAAACACCTCCTTTTAAAAGGCGGTTCGCACCACAGCCTGCACATTTTTCTTTGCAGTTTTCTGTGACGGTTGCATTTTTAGCTTTTTCAAATTCCTTTGCGAGGAATTTTTTGGAAACGCCTACGTCAATATGATCCCAGGGCAAAATTTCATCATCAAGTTTTACGCGGTTTGCATAAAAATCAATGGTAAGCCCTGCATCGGTGATAGCTTTTTTCCATTTTTCAAAGTCGAAGTATTCGTCCCAGCTGTCAAATTTACAGCCCATTTTCCATGCATTGTAAATCGCCTTTCCAAGCCTGCGGTCGCCTCTTGCGATAACGCCTTCAAGTACCGATGTTTTAACATCGTGCCAGCTTAAGGAAACCTTTTTGGTAGTGAGAGAGTCCCTTAAAAGTTTCTGTTTGGCTAAAATTGTATCAAATGTGTCCTGAGCGCACCACTGAAAAGGTGTAAAACATTTGGGAACAAAGGTGGAAACGCTGATGGAAACATTTACAGCCTTTCCTTTTTTGCGGTTTTCAAGGGAATAATACATATCGACAATCTTTTGTCCCAAAGCGGTAATTCCTTTGACATCTTCTTCTGTTTCGGTAGGAAGACCTATCATAAAGTAAAGCTTAACAGAAGTATATCCGCCTTCGAACGCGATACGGCAGGTGTTCAGAACCTCTTCTTCGGTGACATTTTTGTTTATAACATCCCTTAGCCTCTGAGTACCTGCTTCGGGAGCAAATGTAAGTCCGCTCTTTCTCACTTTGCTTACTTTTTGCAAAAGTTCTTCGGAGAAGTTGTCAACACGGAGCGAGGGAAGTGAGAGATTTATCTTTGCCTCTTCGGTATAGTCGAGAATTTTGTTAAGCATTTCTTCTACCTCGGGATGGTCGGAGGTAGAAAGGGAAGAAAGCGACATTTCTTCATATCCTGTTGTTTCGCAAAGGGATTTGCCCTGTCTGCAAAGTGTGTCGGGAGATTTTGCTCGTAAAGGGCGGTAAATAAATCCTGCCTGACAGAATCGGCATCCCCTGATACAGCCACGCATTACCTCGAGTACCGCACGGTCGTGGACTGTTTCGGTATAGGGTACAATGAAAGTTTCAGGATAAAAAGCTTTATCCATATCATTTACGATGCGCTTTGTGATCTTTTCAGGAGCGCCATCTTTGGGGATAATAGCTGTAATAACGCCGTTGTCATCATAACTTACATCATAAAGAGATGGTACATAAATGCCCGGAATAAGGGCAGCTTCTTTTAAAAACTCGGTCTTGATAAACCCTTTTTCCTTATGTTTTTGCAAAAGGTCTATCATTTCAATCATTACTTCTTCGCCCTCGCCTATCTGGAAAAGGTCGATAAAATCTGCAAGAGGTTCGGGGTTCATAGCACAGGGACCACCTGCTATAATCAGGGGATCATCGTTTGTGCGCTCTGCTGCTATGGGATTAATTTTACCAAGGTCAAGCATATTTAAGATATTTGTATAGGAAAGCTCATACTGCAAGGAAAATCCCACAACATCAAAATCACTTATCGGGTCAAGACTTTCCAGTGCATAAAGTGGAATATCATTTTCCCTCATAAGGTTTTCAAAGTCAACCCAGGGAGCATATACGCGTTCAGCCCAACAGTCTTTGCGTTCATTTATAAGGGAGTAAAGAATTTTAAGCCCTAAATGTGACATACCAATTTCATAATTATCGGGGAAACAAAGGGCAATTCTTGTCTTTACATCCGATTTGTTTTTCATAATACTGTTAAGCTCGCCACCGGTGTATCGTGCGGGCTTCTGAACCTTTAAAAGCAAAGGTTCAATTCTTTCTTTCAGGGTCATTTGGTATTTCCTTTCTTTATCTTTTTCCAGTATTCAGCTGCTGCCTGCTCCATTTTGTTTTCGGAAGGTGTGTAGTATACTCTGTTTTTTAAGTTGTCGGGAAGATACTGCTGACTTACCCAGTGATTTTCATATTCGTGGGGGTATTTGTAAAACTGTCCTTTTAATGCCTGATCTTCACCATCGAAATGTTTATTTTGCAAGGTTCTCGGTATTGGCCCCGAGTTGCCTTCTTGCAAATCCTCCATAGCCATATTTATAGCATCATGTCCCGAACTCGATTTTGGTGAGGTCGCTACTAAGATAACGGCATCAGCAAGGGGGATTCTTGCCTCGGGCAGTCCCACCTGTAAAGCGGTATCAACTGCGGCTTTTACAATAGGAATTATCATAGGATAGGCAAGCCCGACATCTTCACTTGCGCAAACTAAAAGCCTTCTGCAAGCACTTGTTAAATCTCCTGCTTCTAAAAGCCTTGCGAGATAATGTACCGCCGCATCGGGGTCAGAACCACGCATCGATTTCTGAAAAGCAGAAAGGATGTCATAATGTTCATCTCCGTCACGGTCATATTTCATAGAGCTTTTCTGCGAAAGCTCTTTTGCAAGTTCCAGGGAAATATATCGTGAAGTGTCGTTAACATCAGCAGAAAGAACCAAAAGTTCCACTGTATTCAGGGATTTTCTTACATCGCCGCCACAACTTTTGGCAATGTGGGAAATAACCCCATCTTCTGTTTCAATTTCGGTTTCAAGTTCTTCAGCGAGGATATGAAAAGCGCGTGCAACAGCTTTTTCAACTTCTTCTGACGGAACAGACCTGAATTCAAATACTGTTGAACGACTTAATATTGCATTGTAAATATAAAAATATGGATTTTCTGTTGTGGAAGCTATAAGAGTAATTCTTCCGTCTTCTATATACTCTAAAAGTGACTGTTGTTGTTTTTTGTTGAGGTACTGTATCTCATCCAAGTACAGCAAAATTCCGTTGTAACCCACAATGGTATCAAGCTCATCAACTACTGCTTTTATATCGGAAATTGAAGCGTTGGTACCGTTGAGCTTGTGAAGACGCTTGTTTGTCTGTGAAGCTATAATTCTCGCAACAGTGGTTTTTCCGACACCGGAGGGACCATAAAAAATAAGATTAGGAATATTTTTACTTTCGATAATACGGCGCAAAGCTTTTTTGTCGCCTAAAAGATGCTTCTGACCCACGACTTCGTCAATTGTATGGGGTCTGAGCCTGTCAGCAAGTGGTGATGACATAAAAATCCCTCCTTCATACAATATATAATAACATTTTTTAAGGTGTTTGTAAAGAAAAAAGGCACTTGCGAAAACAAGTGCCGATTAAATTTTTATTCGTAAAGAGGATATTTATTGCAGAGTGCTTCAACTTTCTTTTTGATTTCTTCTTTGGAGTTGTCAAAGTCGGAAGCTACTTTGTAGATGCATTCGGCAATAACTTCCATATCTTCTTCCTTGAAGCCTCTTGTTGTAACAGCGGGAGTACCGATACGGATACCGCTTGTGATAAAGGGACTCTGGGGGTCATTGGGAATAGCATTTTTGTTTGCAGTGATGTAAACTTCATCGAGTTTGTGTTCCATCTCTTTACCTGTGATATTGAAGTTTCTCAGGTCAACAAGCATAAGATGGTTGTCTGTGCCACCTGATACAAGTTCAAAACCGTATCCAACCAGAGCTTTTGCTAAAGCGGCAGCATTTTTCGCAACCTGCTGCTGATATGCTTTGAATTCGGGTTTGAGTGCTTCACCCAGGCAAACAGCTTTAGCGGCAATAATGTGCATCAGAGGGCCACCCTGGCAGCCGGGGAAGACAGCCTTGTCAATCTGTTTTGCCAAAGCTTCTTTACAGAGAATCATACCACCTCTGGGACCGCGGAGTGTCTTATGAGTAGTTGTTGTAACAACATCAGCATAAGGTACGGGTGAGGGGTGAACACCTGCTGCAACAAGGCCTGCGATATGAGCCATATCCACCATCAGGTATGCGCCACAGGCATCAGCAATTTCTCTGAATTTTTTGAAATCAATTTCTCTGGGATATGCGGAAGCACCTGCTACAATAAGTTTGGGTTTGTGTTCCATTGCAAGGGACATAAGTTTATCGTAATCGATACGATGAGTATCATCATCAATTCCGTAGGGGATTACATTGTAGTAGCTACCGGACATATTTACGGGGGAACCGTGAGTAAGATGCCCGCCGTGAGCTAAGTTCATACCTAAAATGGTATCACCGGGTTTTAAAAGTGCAAAGTAAACAGCAAGGTTTGCCTGAGCACCGGAGTGAGGCTGAACATTAGCATGTTCTGCACCGAAAAGTTCTTTTGCGCGATCTCTTGCAATATCTTCTACGATATCAACGCACTCGCAACCGCCATAGTAACGCTTAGCAGGGTAACCTTCTGCGTATTTGTTTGTGAGCACGGTTCCCATAGCAGCAAGCACTGCGGGGGAAACGATGTTTTCACTTGCGATAAGCTCAATATTGCGGCGCTGTCTTTTGAGTTCAAGATTCATAGCATCAGCCACGGCACTGTCATATTGAGATACAAAACCAATGTTGTCGGGTAAATCCTTGTACATTTTAAATTCTCCTTTAACAAATTCATATACTATTTAATTATACATAACATTTTAACGCTTTACAATACTTTTTTGAAAAAAAGTAAATCTTTTATTGACAAAATCCGATAAAATTTGCATAATAGTATATGTACAAAAAATGAAAGAAGAGAAAAAATGAAAAAAATTGCAGTTCTTTTAGCTTGCATAATAGCTTTTCCGTTTCTTACGGGGTTTTCTCCTGAAAATGAAATAACAGTGGCTACATGGAATATCCTTCACGGAAACGGCGCCATTGAATCGCAGAAACACCAGATAAGACATATGCGTGCCGATGTTGTTGCTTTGCAGGAAGTAGATGAAAAAACCGACCGCGTAATGGGAAAAAGCTGTCTTGAGGTGCTTTCAAATGGCGTATACCCTTTTAAAAGTTTCGGAAAGGAACAGGATTATAAAAACGGAGAGTTTGGACTGGGCTTTCTGAGTAAGAATTATCTTTTTAATACCAAAATATCTTTCCCCGAGTATGAGGGCTCTATTGAGCGTGACGGCATTATGAAGGCAACTATCCGAAAAGATGGTAAACTTATTTCTGTTTATAATGTTCATTTTTCATATGCGTACTACTGGGTAAGAGAGCGCCAGATGCAACAGGCGGCAGAGATATTTGCAAAAGACCCCTGCAAATACAAAATCCTTATGGGCGATTTTAATGTTGAGGACATCAAGGAATTTGATGTTTTCAAGGACTTCAATATTTTAAGTGACTACAAAAATCCTATTGAAACCTATAAAGGTGATGACTGGTCCACCAAGTGTATTGACAATATAATTTATTCCGAAAATCTTGTTTTGCAGAAGTATGAAGTTGATGAAACTAAATATTCTGATCATAAACCTTTGATTGCAAAATTCAAAATGATATAAAATTTTAAAAAAATTCAAATAAGTACTTGCTATTTTTAAAATAATATGCTATACTAACATAGTTATCTTGAAAAATTATCTATTTTAATGATAAAAAATAATATCGGAGGGTAAAATAATCATGAATGTAATTGAAATTGTATGTGGAGTTTTATTGTTGGTAGCTTGTCTTGTTCTCATCGTTTTGGTAATGATGCAGGAAGGCAAACAGGGAATGAGTCAGTCTTTGGGCGGTGGCTCTTCCGATTCTTATTTGGATAAAAACAGCGGACGTACACTTGATGCAGTTCTTGCTAAGATTACAAAGATTGCTGCTATTGCTTTCTTCGTACTTACAATTGTTGTTACTGTTGTTGCTGTTTACAACAAATAAAAAGTTAAGAGTAAAGCCCTGCGTTTTCGCAGGGCTTTTTGTTTTGTAAAGGAGTTTTAATGTTTAAAGAAGAAATAGTTTCAGAGCTTTTAAAGAGGTCAGGAAGGAAAGGCTTAACTTTCAAAGACCTTATGATTAAAAGCAAAACTAAAAGAGATGAATCAAACTTTTTAAGAGAGTGTTTATATAACTTAAAGCAAAAAGGTGAAATCACCGAGAAAAAAGGGAGATTTTATCTTGCACGCAAAAAATCTCTCTTTAAAGCGTTCATCAAAAGAATTCATAACACCTATGCTTTTGCGGAACTTGAAACAGGTGAGGAGATTTTTATCCCCGGAAGAAAGCTTAAAGGAGCGATTACGGGGGATGTTGTTCTGCTTCATATTATGAACGGCAGAAGCGGAAACTTAAAAGAGGGCGAAGTTGTGTCCTTTGTGGAAACTTCAAAGCCCGAGCTTTGCGGTGTTGTGAAGTTTTCAAGAGGAAGACCATACTTTATTCCTGACGGAATGGAAAGCATTATGGTACCCATTGAGGGCAAAATGTATAAGTTTTCCGATGGCGACAAAATTATGGTAAAGGTTATAAAACGCGGTGAATTTCATCGTGATATGAGGGTTAAGGCAATAGGAAATTTCGGCAATTCAGAGAAAGCGCTTGTCTGTTGTGAGGCGATTTTGCATTCAAACGGAATAACACCTGAATTTCCCGAAGAAGTTAAGTCGGAAGCTTTATATCTTCATTCTAAAGGGATTGCTGAGAAAGATTTCATCTATCGTGAGGATTTAAGAAACAGGATTATTTTTACAATTGACGGTGCAGATTCAAAGGACCTTGACGATGCTGTAAGTATAGAGAAATACGATGATTTTTATATCCTTGGGGTGCATATTGCCGATGTTTCGCATTATGTGAGGGAGAAGTCAAACCTTGATAATGAAGCGTTAAAAAGAGGTACGAGTATTTATTATGCAAACAAGGTTATCCCGATGCTTCCCAAAGAGCTTTCAAATGGTATTTGTTCTTTAAATCCCAATGAAGACAGGCTCAGCTTTTCAGCAATTATTACTTTGTCACCTGACGGAAAAATAATTGATTATGATTTCAAAAAGACGGTAATCCGCTCAAGGGTTAAAGGCGTGTATTCCGAAATAAATGACATTCTTTCAGGTAATGCAACCGAAGAAATCTCAGAAAAATACAGGGAAGTTTTACCGCAGATTTCTGTGATGAAAGAGCTTTCCGATATCCTTTACAAAAATCGTAAAGAAAGAGGAACGCCCGATATTGAAACTGTTGAAAGCAAAATTATTGCCGACAGTTATGATAATATCACAGACATTTTGCCGAGGGTTCAGGGCGAATCCGAAAAGATTATCGAGGAGTTTATGCTCACTGCAAATGAAGCTGCGGCAACGCTTGCCAAACGCCTTGAAATTCCTTTTGTATATAGAATTCACGAGCCACCCGAAGAGGATAAGCTGAATACCCTGAAAGATGCCCTTAAAGCTCTCGGCAAGAAAGTTGAGTTCAAGGAAAATCCCGAACCCTCCGCTCTGGCGAAGATTTTAGATGAGGTAAGAAACGATGATATATACCCGATTATAAACCGTCAGCTTCTGCGCGCAATGTCCAAGGCAAAATATAACGAAAATCCTGTCGGCCATTATGGTCTGGCGCTTGCTGACTATGCTCATTTCACATCCCCTATAAGAAGATACCCTGACCTTGTAATTCACAGAGTTTTAACCGATGTTGTAACCAAAAAGCGCCCCGTCAAAGAAATAAAATCAAAATATGCGGAGTTTTGCAAAAAAGCCGCATCGCTTTCTACCGATGCAGAAATCAGAGCTGTCAATATTGAACGCGATTGTGAGGATTGCTGTAAGGCTGAGTTTATGAAATCAAAACTTGGCGAAGTGTTTGAAGGTATGATAACTTCTGTTACTTCCTTTGGTTTTTATGTTATGCTCGGTAACAGTGTAGAGGGGCTTGTGAGAATAGAGTCATTGCCTGTGGGCGACTGGTTCTACGATGGACTTATGGAAATAAAAGAGTATTACGGAAATACTGCTTACAGAGTGGGCGACAAGGTTACGGTTGTCTGTGTTGGTGCATCGGTTAATGACGGACAGATAGACTTTGAAATCGTTGAGTAAAAACTGAAAAACAGCGAAAAACGGCAAAAATAAATGATTTAAAGAGATATTGGCTATTTACTTTTTATAAAAATTCAAGTAAAATAATGCTAAGGCTTTTACCGGCCCATAGTAAAAGCTTAAAAATATTTGTGGGCAGAAAGGTCATGGGAATTTAAATGGACAGTATAGGGGACTTGTTACTTAGTCTTGTCATTCTTGTATTGTTGGTTGGAGTTAATGCATTTTTTGCTATGAGTGAGCTTGCGATTATTTCTGTAAACTCCAAAAAAATCGAGAGGATTGCAGAAAGCGGAAGCAAAAAGGCAAAACATCTTTTGGAGCTTGTTTCCTCAGAATCAAGCTTTCTTGCTACCATTCAGGTAGGTGTTACCCTGTCGGGATTTCTGTCATCGGCTGTTGCTGCTGATAAATTCGCAGGAATTTTAGCGGAGGCGTTGAGCTTTTTGCCGGTAACCAAAAGCCTTATCAGCGGTGTTTCACTCGTAGTAATCACTTTGATTTTATCATATTTCACACTTATTTTCGGTGAGCTTGTTCCGAAAAGAGTTGCTATGAAAAACCCTGAGAGGATCGCATTCAAAGTTGCAAATCCTGTCTGGGGCTTCAGCAAGGTTATGAAGTTTTTCGTGGCGTTTTTAGCGGCAAGCACAAACGGTGTTTTGAAGCTTATCGGTCTTGGCGGTAAGGACACCGAAGAAGCCGTTACCGAAGAAGATATTATGTTGCTTGTCGATGAGGGCGAGGAAACGGGTGCTATTGAACAGCACGAAAAGGATATGATTGAAAATATCCTGCAGTTTGACGATAAAGATGTCAAAGAAATTATGACACCCCGTCCCGATATGGTTATGCTTTCTTATGAAAGCACCGTTGAAGAAGCACTTAATCTGGTGCGTGAAGAAGGATTTTCCCGTATCCCTGTTTACCGCAAGGACTTTGACGATATCATCGGTATTGTCTATGTAAAAGACCTTATCGAGGAGTTTTTGGACGGTAAAAAAGAAAAGACAGTTGAAAATCTTCTGAGAAAACCTATCTATGTTCCTGAAAGTAAGCTTTGCAGTAAGCTTTTAAAAGAGCTTCAGGAAGAAAAAATTCATATCGCCATCGTTATCGATGAGTATGGTGGTACTTCAGGGCTTGTTACTATGGAGGACTTACTTGAAAGTATTGTCGGCGAAATCGAGGACGAGATGGACGAAGAAGAAAAGGAAATCGAGGAAATCTCGGAAGATACCTATATGGTAGACGGTAAAACCTCTATCGAAAAACTTGAAAAAGAGCTTGGAATTACACTTCCCGTGGAAGAGGGTTTTGATAGTGATACCGTAGCGGGTTGGGTACTCGAACATCTTGAAACTATCCCCGAAGAGGGCGAAAAAATAGTTTTACCCGTTGAAAACGGATTTGAGGTTTCGGTTGAGGAAATGGACGAACACAGAATTTCCAAAGTCTTAATCCGCAAAACTGAAATCCCTGAAGAAAAAACTGAAGAATAACCAAAAAAGGACAATGCATTTTGCATTGTCCTTTTTTTTATAGGCTTCTCCTTGAGGATTGCGAAGCAATGGGCTCGGTAGTGAATAACAGTCTGGTGGACTGTTAGAGCCGAGCCGTGGCCCGAGTCGCAACGAGGGAGGCTCCGCCGTAGGCGGTGGTGAGGTGTAGATTGCGTAGCGATCGTTATTTATTCTCCACCTCATCCGAGTTTTGCCGATGGCAAAACCCACCTTCCCCTCAAGGTGAAGGCTTTTATTCTTATAACAAAAACCTGCAAGCTGACTAAACTTACAGGTTTATTTTTATGCATTTTTCTTAAATTCAATAATATCTGAAATGTCACAGTTAAGAACTGTGCAGATGCGTTCTAAAACAAAACTGTCATATCTTGTCACCTTGTTTTTATAATAATTATCAATGATTTGATACTGTATTCCTGTTTGTTTGGCTAAGAAATATCTTGAAATTTTATTTTTATCCAAATATTCTTTCAGTGTTAATCTTATCATTAAAACACCCCCGAATATATTTTATTAAAGATATATTTTGTTGACAATTTTCTTATTTAAATATATATTTGTATACATATATAGTTAAACAAGTGTATAAATTTGAAAATTGGGGGAGTAAAATGTCAAGTAATAGTAATTTGCTTAAAGCAAACAAAGAGAAAAACGACGAGTTTTACACACAACTTTCCGACATTGAGGCAGAACTTAAGCATTACAGACAACATTTTAAAGGAAAAACAGTTTTTTGCAATTGTGATGACCCGTATGAAAGCAACTTTTTTAAATACTTTGCAATGAATTTTAATTTTCTGGGACTTAAAAAACTTATTGCAACCTGTTACAGCGGATCGCCTGTGGTGGGGGAAGAACTTTCTCAGCTTTCATTGTTTAATATTTTACCGTCCGAAGAAAATATACCGCAAAAGTTTCCGTATAAGATTGAGATAACAGAAGTTAACGATACAAATAATGATGGTGCCATTGACCTTGCTGATGTTGAGTATTTAATAAAAAATAATAAGAATGTCTTATCGTTGCTTAAAGGAAATGGGGATTTCAGGTCAGAAGAATGTATCAAGATTTTGAAAGAGGTTGATATTGTTGTTACAAATCCGCCATTTTCGTTATTTCGCGAATATGTGGCTTTGCTTATTGAACATGACAAAAAGTTTATAATTATTGGTAATCAAAATAATATTACATATAAAGAAATTTTTCCTCTTTTGAAGGATAATAAGATTTGGCTTGGAAATCATTGCGGTGATATGGCTTTTACCGTCCCCGAATATTATGAGGAAAGAGAAACACGGTTTTGGGTAGATGGCAGAGGTCAGAAATGGAGAAGTTTAGGGAATATTTGTTGGTATACAAATCTTGACCACAAAAAAAGGCACGAGGAACTTGAGTTGTATAAAAAATATACTCCGGAAGAATATCCACAATATGACAACTATAACGCTATAAATGTGGACAAGGTAGCAGAAATCCCAGATGACTATAACGATGCTATGGGCGTACCTATAACATTTCTTGATAAATATAATCCTGAACAGTTTGAAATTATAGGACTTGATAGGTATACAGTTCCCAAAAATTTGTTAGTGGGTGGCAGGGTTGCTATCGGCGGAAAACCCAAGTATGCACGAATTTTGATTAGGAGAAAACAAAATGGACATTAAGTTATATGAAGTACCTGTAAGGGATGTTTTTGACGGATATTATAATGACGAAGAAACAGGACAGGTGGTAGCATTTGGTGGGAAGCTGAACATCAGACCTCCGTATCAGCGTGAGTTTGTTTATGACGATAAAAAGAAAGTAGCGGTTATGAACTCAGTGTTAAACGGATTTCCTCTTAATGTTATGTACTGGTCGGAAAATGAGGACGGAACATTTGAAATGCTTGACGGCCAGCAGAGGACAATAAGTATCTGCGAATGGCTTGATAACGGGTATTCGGTTTTTGCTAATCCGTTATCGCCAAAGACACCATACTATGCACACACATCCGCAGAAATAACATCAAAAGTACTTGATTATAAGCTTATGATTTACATCTGCAAAGGGACAAACACTGAAAAGCTTGACTGGTTTAAGATTATAAATATTGCGGGTGAAAAACTAACCGATCAGGAACTAAGAAATGCAATATATACAGGTGAGTGGCTTTCCGATGCCAAAAAGTTTTTTAGTAAAAATCAGTGTATTGCTCAAAAAATCGGCGAAAAATATATGACAGGTTCACCTATAAGACAAGATTATCTGGAAACAGTACTGTCCTGGGCTGCAGATTGTGAAAATGTCAGCATAGAAAAATATATGGCAAGACATCAGCACGAATCCAACGCTGATGCGATTAAAAGATATTTTAAAACTATAATTGACTGGGTTGACTTAATGTTCCCTGTATACAGAGGGAAACTTATGAAAGGCTTGGATTGGGGTGTTTTGTTCAACGAATATGGTAGGAACATATACAGCCCAAAAGAACTCGAGAAGGTAATAAGTGAATTATTGCAAGATGAAGATATAACAAGGCAAAAAGGAATATATGAATATCTTTTAAGCAAGCGTACAAATTTAAAGGTTCTTTCAATCAGAACTTTTACAGATAAAGAGAAGATTACACTCTATGAGCGTCAGCATGGTATCTGTCCGATGTGTCAGGCGGAGGGTAAGAAAAAGGTGTGGCAGATAGAAGAAATGCAGGCTGACCATATAATTCCCTGGAGCAAAGGCGGTCATACTGTTTTGGAAAACGGACAGATGCTTTGTAAAGAGCATAATCTTTTGAAATCTGATATATCCATTGAACCAAATCCTGTGACTGTTGATTATATAGATATCAAAAAGGTAAAAGAATTTATAAATTCGCTGTAAATAAAACAGCCTTCCCCCGTGGGGAAAAGCTTTTTAAATCTGTTTCGCTTTGCGAAACTCCATACTTTTTAACTGTTCACTATTACTTATTACTTAAAAAAACAGGGCTATTTTCATAGCCCTGTTTTTTACAGTTTTCCTTTTGAACCTCCGAGTTTGACACCTGCCAGAATATTGGTATCAAACGAGTAGGAGATGTTTTCATTTTCGCGTTCGCGTTTTAATGCGAGTTTTACAATTCTGTCAAGCAGGTCGGGGTATTTTATGCCCGATGCTTCCCAGAGGTAAAATGCAAGGGATCCCGGGGTTGTATTTATTTCGTTTACATAAACTTTACCGGTACTTGTATCAATCATAAAGTCGATTCGCGATACACCGTTACAGCCGAGCGATTTGAAAGTTTCAACGGCAAGAGTCTGGATTTGGGCTTTAACCTCATCGGGGATATCGGCAGGGAGTTTTCTTTTAAGGTCCGTCATACCCTTTGAACCTTCACCCTTGGAACCGCCCATATATTTATCTTCGTAACTTAAAATTTCATCGGAACCGATGGGTTCTTCACATTCCGAAGCAATAGCTTCTTCATAGTCACCAAGTACTGCACAGTTGATTTCACGCAAATTTGTGATAGCTTTTTCAACTAAGACATCTTTTGCAAACTGGAAAGCATAGTCAAGTGCATCTTCTAAAGACTCGCGGTCATTTGCTTTTTTTATACCCACACTTGAGCCTAAGTTAACAGGTTTTACGATAACGGGGTAGCCTGACATCTTTTCGATTTTTTCAATAAATACATCGGGATTTTTGCGGTATTTTTTGCAGTCGCATTTAACGCAGTCAAGAACGGGGATATCGTTTTCCTTAAGAATGGTTTTCATAATATATTTATCCATTCCGACAGCAGAAGATGTTACATCACAGAAAGCAAAAGGGATTTTTAAGGTTTTAAGATAACCCTGCAATGTGCCGTCTTCAACATTTGTGCCGTGAACCACAGGGAAAGCGACATCAATGTAATCAAGCTCATTGTTGCCGAATTTTTTGAAAGGGTAACGCACAAGCTTAAGCTTGTTGTCTTCATTTACAAGGATAACCTTGTTGCTCTTTTTTATGAGGGCAGGAATGTTTTTATAAGCTTCGATGTTGCCGATATCCTCTCCGACATAAAAATCATTGTTTTTACTTAAATAGATGGGAACAATATCGTATTTTTCACGGTCGAAACTGTTTGCCGCCTGAAGCGCTGAGATAATCGAAACTTCGTGTTCAACACTCATTCCGCCGAAAATCACACCAATTCTGATTTTCATAACAAACACCCTTTCTTTAATAGTTGTCGGGGAGATCGTTTTCAAGCAAAACTATTTTCTGCAAATCGCCCGATTTTATATTTTCAACTGATTTCAGTGCACTGTCAAGGTTTGGAGCCACAATGATTTTTTCTTTATCGTAATTTTCACTTACAAGACCTTCAAAAATGCTCTTTGTCTGCTTTTCACCGACAAGCACAACATAGTCACAGACCTTTGCCGCCTGAGTACCGAAAATGAAGTTGCATTCATCCTGTTTTTCGCCGAGTTCAACCATACCGGGGGTAACAAGAATTTTCATACCGTCAAATTGTGAAAGAGTATCAAGAGCCGCCTTTGCACCACTGGGGTTTGAGTTGTAAGCATCATCAATAATGAGAGCCTTATTGCCTTTGATAAGCTGTAAACGGTGAGGAACGCTCTCTAAAAGCTTCGTCTGATAAATAAGGTCGTCAACGGGTACACCGAGAGTATGTGCCACTGCAATCGCACCTGCGATGTTAAGTACATTATGTGCACCGATAAGACGGGTTGTGAAGGTGTACTCATTGCCACCAATCATCATTTTGAAGGTTGAACCTTTGTCGGAAACAGTAATGTCAAAAGGTTTATAGTCACAGTCGGTTTCCATTCCGTATCTTACGCATTTTTGCATAACTGCCTGACTGCGGATATACTCGTTGTCGTTATTTAAAAATACAATACCATCACGGTTTGTTGCATCGGCAAGTTCAAACTTTGTGAGGATTACATTTTCAATAGTTTTAAAGCTTTCAAGATGCTGAGGACCAATAGATGTGATAACGCCGTAGTCGGGATTTACTATGTCACAGATTTCCTTGATATCGCCGATATTTTTAGCACCCATCTCACAGATAAAATATTCGTGGGTAGCTTTGAGAGATGTTCTTATAGTCTTTACAACGCCTAAAGTTGTGTTAAAACTTTCAGGAGTCATAAGTACATTATATTTTGCGGAAAGGAGTTTTTTAAGATAGAATTTTACGCTTGTTTTTCCATAGCTTCCCGTAATACCGATAACCTTTAAATCCTTACTGCTTTCTATCATTTTTTTAGCATCGTTAATGTAATAGTTGTTTATGGATTTTTCAACAGGATGGTTTATGAGGTTTGCTAAAAGCACAAGCAAAGGGGAGATGAAAAGAAAAATTGGAAGCACCCATAACACTTTTGCAAAAGTCACTGCGAAAACAAGCGCTGCAATTAGCATACCAAGAGTAATCAACATCCTTTTTATACGATTTGTATAAACTAATGGCTTCTTTGCTTTTTTAGGAAGATTTAAAAGTCCGCCGATAACAAAGAAAATACTTGCAATGATTTTGCCGACAGTTCCGAAGAAAAGGGCAACAAGTGCGACTGTTGATGTGAGATTTTTGCCGATAATCGCAGGAACAAAATTATCCTTTAACCATTTTCTCTGTTCGTGGGGTTTGTAAGAATTAAGCTGAAACATATGCAAAAAATAAATTGCAAGGACAAAAAAGTTAAAAACAAAGGAAACAAGGGTGGTTACAAGAAACAATGTTTTCATTTTAAAGTGTTTTCCTTTCTTTATTCAGTGGGAATTTGCAAAAATGAACCGAGCACGCGCCTTACCATACCCCAGTTTTCAAGGTAGGAATAATGTCCCGCACCTTTAACGGTGACAAGCCCTGCATCGGGAATGAGCTTTTCCATTGTCTGTCCGTCAGAAAGTGGGGTTGCTGTATCGTTTTCGCCCCAGATGAGCAAGGAAGGGACGGATATATCAGAAAGTAACGGCTCTAAATCTTCGTTTACAACCTTTACTAAAGTTTCGCGCATAACGGGTGTAGCACTTAAGTAGTCGGCAGAGCCGTGCTTGTTTCTTAAATTTTCGAGTGCATCGGGGAAGAGAGCCTTCATAACAGGGATGCTTAAAACCTTTCTTCCGATTTTATATGTGCGCTGTCTTATTTTTTTCTTCAAGGTTTTTTTCGGGATAATACCTGCGCTGTCTATAAGAATAAGTCTTGTAAGTTCAAAGGGGAGATTATCCCTGTTTGCGATTTTTATTGATACTCTGCCACCATGAGAGTGCCCCATAAGTAAAGCTTTTTTAATTCCCATAGTTTTGATGAATTCTAAGACAAAGTCGGCAAAATCGTCAACGGTAAGAGAATTTTTCGGTTCTTCACTTTCACCGAACCCAGGCATATCGAGGGCATAAACCTTTTTCCCTGTTGAAACAAAGTTTATGACATTCTCATAAAGAGTGATGTTTGCACCCCAACCGTGGAGCAGTACTACTGCCTCATCGCAGTTGTTTTCAAGACCTTTTGCGATATAATTTATCTTAAGGTTTTTTATAATTGTATGCAAAGATATCACTCCTTTGTATTTTTTATTCAGTGAGCTTTAAAAATAGCACCAAAACCACATTTTAGTATACTTCTTTTGGGTGCGTTTTGTCAAGGGAAAAGGGGGATAACAGAAAATAAAAAAGACAGATTTCATAAGAAATCTGTCTTTTTGGTGATCCACCGGAGATTCGAACTCCGGACCCTTTGATTAAAAGTCAAATGCTCTGCCAGCTGAGCTAGTGGATCATTCATTTTTGAACGCTCAATTATTATATCAAATCAAAATCTATTTGTCAACAGTAATTTTTAATTTTTACTAAAATAATAATTTTATTCAGAAAACAAAAAAGATTTTTGTCACAAACGATAAAAAACAGGGAGTTTATCGGTGATATATTTTGAAATCACCGTGGTTAAGGGTATATATTTCGGGTCTTTTTCAAAAAAACGGGTAGTTTTTTTGGTGTTGTTCCGTGAAATTAATACATTTTCACCTAAAAAAGAGAGGATATAATGCTCTCCGTTTTCGGAAATTCTGACAGAAATCGGAGTGCTGACGGGCGTTAAAGCGGATTTTGTGCGGTATCCCGCAATTAAAAATCCGCTTAAAGTCATAATTATTATAAATGAGGACAAAAAAGCTATGACAAATTTACGCAAGGTGTTATTCTCCTTTTATATATTGTGTCAATAGTCTGCCCAGAGAATTGCCTATTAATTCCCCTGAGTACAGAGCCTGTTCCAATGTATTGGCGTGACCGCCTACTTCTATTAGTATGGAGCCTGTTGTCAGATGCTGATTATATTTACGGTAGTCAAAAAGCAAAGGCCTTGTGAGCCCCTGATAGTCACTTTCAAGTTGATTTTGCAAATCGGCGGCAAAGCTTAAATTTTTAAAAAAGTCGGGATAGTTTATATTACTGCTCGCACAACCATTGATTATCATAACCTGTGCTGCGGTTTTTCCATCAATTTCGGCTATGGGCGCAGTAGCGGTATCACCCGAAATTATTGCATCACGATGGATGTCAAGAACAATTTTTATTGACGGGTATTTTTTAAGATATTCTTTTACAGTGACCGCCGAACGGTCATAAGAGCCGTTGTATGAGGGATAGTCGTGCTGAGTTTTATCGTGTAAAACGGTAATGCCGTATTTTTCAAGTTCCTTTTTTATATTTTCACCCACCGCTACCATATTTTCCGAGTTGTCGGTTGAGCGAGAGGCATAAGTTTTATCATAATAGTCGCCTGTAAAAGGGAAATAACTTTCGGTGGTATGAGTGTGCATAATGAGAATCTGTGGCTTTTTTGTGTTTTCTATTGAAAACGCGGGTGGCTCTGATATAGCTTTCTTTATTTCTTCTGTGGTATGAGAAGTGCAGTTTTTGATGAAACCGTTTTCAAGCGGAATGTATATCTGTGATGGAGCTGCAGTGTAAGTTTTATGGACAAGTGATGCCTTGTTTTCTTCGGGTATTTCGGGTTCGGTTACAGTACTTTTTTCTTCTTTAACTGTTTCTTCTTTGACGGGGTCCGGTTCTTTTGGAACTTCACTTTCTTCTGTTAAAAGCCCAATTGCACCTTCCGGCATCATAAGAATTGCAGAAGCTATTTTAACAGTTTGTCCGACACTTCCCGGAAGGGGCATCGATTTTATGATTGTAACCGAGATAAAAACAAAAAGTGTTATTGTTAAAGTCCCTGAAATAAAGGGCTTTAGATTAAAATGTTTTTTTAAACGCGTGCGCAAAACTACCACCTCATCATCATATTATGCAAATGCAAGACCCGATATGTTAAGCCGTTTTGTCTAAAACTTGACAAATCGGAGATTTTTTATTAAAATATAATCTGTATGTAGGTATTATTTCGAAAAATTTCTGTAATTATATAAATGAAGACAGAATACAAAAAGGAGGTAATCTGATGGTAAAGATGGAAAACCACCTCGGTGCAATTGATATTTCCAGAAACTTTTTTGTTAATCTTGTTGGCACAACTGCGACAAGTTGCTTCGGCGTTGCAGGTATGGCAGTTTCTGACCCGGCGCAGGGAATTTTAAGCAAATTCCGCAAGGATTATGAAAGCTCAAAAGGCGTTAAAATACGCACACGAAATGGAAAACTCGTTATAGACCTTCATATTATTGTTACCTATGGAACCAATATTTCTGAAATTGTTAAGAGCATTATTCATAAAGTAAGTTATACTGTTGAGGATACTACCGGTATCCGTGTGCAGAATGTAAATGTTTTTGTTGACGGTATGCGTACAAACTAACCTGACAAAAACCATTCAGAGGTACTACACCTTGGATAAGGAGTGTAATTATCAGTGATTAACGGAAGTTTATTAAGAGATGCGATTGTTTCCGCAGCTTATGATATTCAGAATCAGAAACAAAAAGTTGACGAACTCAATGTATTTCCCGTTCCTGACGGCGATACAGGTACAAATATGTCGATGACAATCGGCGCTGCTGTAAAAGAACTCAAGTTGCTTAAAGACCCGACAGTTGAAGTTACTGCAAAAACTGCAGCATCCGCTTTGCTCCGCGGCGCAAGAGGAAACTCAGGCGTTATTCTTTCTTTGCTGTTCAGAGGTTTTTCAAACGGACTCAAAGGAAAAGAAGAAGCAGATGGTACTGACCTTGCAAATGCATTGACTTCAGGTGTTGAAGCAGCATATAAAGCTGTTATGAAGCCCACAGAAGGTACAATCCTTACAGTTGCAAGAGTTGCGGCAGAAAAAGGCAGAGAGGCAGCAAAAGAAAATAATGATGCACTTTTTGTTTTTGAATCTATTGTAAATCAGGCAGAGATTACTTTAAGTGAAACTCCCGAAATGCTCCCTGTTTTGAAAAAAGCAGGCGTTGTTGATGCGGGTGGTAAAGGTTTTACAGTTATCTTTTCTGCAATGCTTAATGTGTTTAAGGGCGGAGAACCCGTAAAACCCATTGATGCTCAGCCTAAAACCCAGACTGTAAAAAGGTCCGCTGTTGCTGAAGCAAGCGGAGATATCAAGTTTGCTTACTGCACAGAGTTTATTGTAAACAAGAAAAAAGACGCAGAAAACCCATTGAAACTCAGAGCTTATCTTGAGTCAATCGGCGACAGCGTTGTAGTTGTTGATGACGAAGAAATTATCAAGGTTCACGTTCATACCAACCATCCCGGTAACGCTATCGAGGAAGGTTTAAAATTCGGTATGCTTGTGAATATGAAAATTGAAAATATGAAAGAGCAGCATTCTACACAGGTGCTTGAGGCTGACAAACTTGAAGAGGATGAGTCTTATGTTCCCGTAGATCCTGAAATTCCTTTCGGATTTGTTGCTGTTGCTGCAGGTGAAGGCGTTCAGGCACTCTTTGCTGACCTCGGTGTAAACAATGTTGTAACCGGTGGTCAGACAATGAACCCCAGTACAGACGACATTTTGAAAGCTATCCATATGACACCTGCAAAGACTGTATTTGTTCTTCCCAATAATAAAAATATTATTATGGCGGCTGAACAGGCTATCAAGCTTGCTGACAGAAAAGTATGCGTTTTGCAGACAAGAACAATTCCTCAGGGAATTTCTGCAATGCTTGCATTTGACCCCGATGCATCCTTTGAGGAAAATCGCGTAAATATGACAAAGGCTTTCGATAAGGTACAGACAGGTCAGATTACCTTTGCCGCAAGGGATAGTGATTTTGATGGGCATAACATCAAAGCAGGCGAACTTCTTGCTATGGAAAACGGAAAACTTTCCTTTGTTGATAAAGATTTAAACCATGCGCTTTTGAAACTTACAAAATCTATGGTTAAAAAGGATTCTAATTTCGTAACAGTGATTTATGGTAACGATATCAAAGAAGAACAAGCTGAAGAAGCATATAGTCTTCTTACTTCAAAACTCAGTGACAACCTTGAAATAAATCTTATAAACGGCGGACAGCCGGTATATTACTACATTATTTCTGTAGAGTAAAAAACGGGCGTGGGGTTCTCCTCACGCCTTAGTTGTTTTGAAAAGGAGGTGTAATCTTGAAACTTAATGACTCTGTAACAAGCCTTAAAAATGTCGGCGAAAAGCGCAGAAAACTTTATGAAAAGCTTTCTGTGAGAACGGTTGAGGACCTTATTAAGTTTTATCCGAGAAACTATATAGATTACACTTCTCCAAAGCTCTTAAGTGAATGCGAAGAAGGCGAAAATGTTGTTGTGGAGGGTAAGGTTATCAGGAAACTGCCTCCGGCAAAAATCCGAAAGAATATGACGGTTTATAAGTTAACCCTTGCGGACGGATTTTCGCTTTTCACCCTGACAATTTTTAATAACGAATATGCCTATAAGGCGTTTGAAACTGGTGAAACCTATCTTATATACGGAAGATTTTCAAGCTCGGGCGGATGGTGTCAGGTTACCCTCAATTCCTTTGTAAAAGCGCTTGACGGTGATGTTATGCGCCCTGTTTACAATCTCACCGAGGGACTTTCCAATACGATGATTGTAAATAATATGAAGGAAGCAATCCTTTGTGTCAATGAAGTTACTGAAGTTCTGCCCCTGAATGTTATCGGTAAATTCAATCTTATGCCCGTTGCCGATGCGATAAGGACCATACATTTTCCAGAAAGCAAAAAACAGTATGAAAATGCAAGGAAAAGGCTTGTCTTTGAAGAACTTTTTGTATTAAGCACGGCGCTTATGCTCTTAAAAGGCAGAGAAAAAGGTAAAACCAATGTGGTGTTTACCGATGTCGATATGAAACCGTTTTATGATTTGCTTCCATTTGAGCTTACGGGGGCGCAAAAACGCGCTGTTGATGAAATACTCACCGATACCGGAAAAGATGTACCTATGAACCGCCTCTTGCAAGGTGATGTAGGTTCGGGTAAAACTATGGTTGCCGCTGCAGGTTGTTATGCCGCTTTTCAGAAGGGCTACCAGTCAGCAGTAATGGCGCCGACTGAAATCCTTGCCGCTCAGCACGAGGCTACCCTTAAAAAGGTTTTGGAACCTCTCGGAGCAAAAGTTGTCCTTTTGACGGGTTCACTTACTAAAAAGCAAAAGGACGAACTCCGTGTCAAAATAAGCGATGGCACATATGATGTTGTTGTGGGCACTCACGCGCTTGTGCAAAAAGACACTGAGTTTTACAGGCTTGGTTTTGTCGTTACCGATGAACAGCATCGTTTTGGCGTAAGGCAACGAACCGAGCTCAGCAAAAAAGGGTTAAAACCACATCATTTGGTAATGTCGGCAACGCCTATTCCAAGGACACTCGCGCTGATTGTTTACGGCGACCTTGATATTTCAGTTCTTGATGAACTCCCCAAAGGCAGACAGAAAGTTGAAACCTTTGCTGTCCATTCGGATAAGAGAAAAAGAGCATTGGGCTTTGTTAAAAATGAGCTTGAATCGGGGCATCAGGCATATATAGTCTGTCCGCTTATCGAGGAAACCGAGTCGGAACTTATGGCGGCGGTAAAGTATTATGAAATAATCAAGGCGCGGTATTTCCCTGAACACAAAGTTGAACTTCTGCACGGGAAACTCAAATCTGACGAAAAAGACAGAATAATGCAGGAGTTTAAAAACGGTGAAATTGATATCTTGGTTTCAACAACAGTTGTTGAAGTCGGGGTCGATGTTCCGAATGCGACTGTTATGATGATAGAAAATGCCGAGCGTTTCGGACTTTCTCAGCTTCATCAGCTAAGGGGTAGGGTAGGAAGAGGTTCTGTACAGTCTTATTGCATCTTAGTTTCCGATAACGAAGGAACGGAGAACCGCAGAAGATTAAAGGTTATGAAAGAAACTACCGATGGCTTTATTATTGCAAAAGAGGATTTAAAACTCCGTGGCGCAGGCGACTTTTTCGGTGACCGTCAGCACGGACTTCCCGAATTCGGCATTGCCGACCTTTTAGAAGACAGCGATATCTTTAAACTTGCTAAGTTAGAAGCCAAAAAGCTGTTAAACGAGGACAAAAGGCTTACAAACCCCGAAAATACGGCATTAAGACTGCATATCGAAAAAATCTTCGGCAATAATGACAGTGGGCTTAATTAGGCATAATCGACAATCAGGAGGCAATTATGATTTTAGATAACAAAAAACATATACATTTTATAGGTATAGGCGGTTCGGGAATGTTTCCGATTGCCCAGATTCTTCACGGCGAAGGATATTATATAACAGGTTCTGATAACAATGAAACTGATACATTAAAGCTTGTCCGTGAGATGGGCGTCCCCGTTACTTTGGGGCAGAAAGCCGAAAATATCGAAGGCGCGGACCTCATAATCCATACTGCGGCGATTATGGCGGATAACCCCGAACTTATTGCCGCTAAAGCAAGCGGTGTTCCCGTATTGGAACGAAGCGAGATTTTAGGCGAAATTACTAAAAGATATAAGAACACAATCTGTGTCAGCGGTACTCACGGCAAAACCACCACTTCTTCAATGCTTACCCAGATTATGCTTGATGCTAATGAAGACCCCACCTGCGTAATCGGTGGCAAACTCCCCTCAATCGGCGGTAACGGCAGACGCGGTGAGAGTGAAAATATGGTCTGTGAAGCTTGCGAGTTTGTTGACACTTTCTTAAAGCTTTACCCCGATGTTTCGATTATTTTAAATATCGATGAAGACCATCTTGACTACTTTAAAACCCTTGATAACCTCATTGCATCCTTTACAAAGTTTGCTGAGAAAACCACAAAACTTCTCATTGTAAACGGCGATGATGCGAATACTTTAAGGGCAATTAAGGATGTCAAAAAAGAAATCGTGACCTTTGGTTTTAATGCTGATAACGATTTTTATCCCGATAATATCAAATCTTTGGGTGGTGTTGACTCGCAGTTTGATTTGATGCAAAATGGTGAAAAATTAACCACCGTTACCTTGCATGTGCCGGGAAAACACAATGTGCTTAATGCTGTTGCGGCCTGTGCGGCGGCGATAAAATGCGGTGTAGCGCCCGAAAACTGTGCAAAAGGCCTTGATAATTTCCATGGTGCCGGCAGGCGTTTTGAACTTCTCAAAAAGGTCAAAGGCGTTACAATTGTTGACGATTATGCTCATCATCCTGCTGAGGTGGAAGTAACCCTCAACGCCGCAAAAGCTTTGCCTTTTAACAAGGTGTGGGCGGTGCATCAGCCGTTTACCTATTCGAGAACCTCGATGTTACTTTGCGATTTTGCAAAAGCTTTAAGCATTGCTGACGAAGTCGTTTTGTCCGAGATTATGGGCTCAAGGGAGAAAAACACCTATAATATCTACTCAAAAGACCTTGCCGAAAAAATCGAAGGCTCGGTGTGGTTTTCCACATTTGAAGAAATCGCTGACTATGTTTGCGAAAATGTCAAAGACGGCGACCTTGTAATAACTCTTGGTTGTGGTGATATTTACAAAGCCGCAAAGATGATAATCAAAAAGCTTGAAGAAAAATAATGCAAAACGGAACTTTCTTATTGAAAGTTCCGTTTTTTAATTAGTTAAAAGATATTTTTAATTTGGTTATATTGACTTTTTGGTTTTAACGGAGTAAAATTTTAATTAGCGTATGCAAATATATTTTCAGGAGGAGAATTTATGAAAAAAATCTTAAGTTTGTTTTTGGCACTGATTATGGTAATGAGCTTCTTTAACGGCGTTGCCGTGAGTGCTGAAAATGCGGATGCGTGGATATTCAGTAAAACTGAAGTTTCTGCAGGTGAAGAGTTTACAATGACCCTCATAATGCCTGAAACTCTGGTAATTTCAAGTATGGGATTCACACTCAACTTTGACAACAAGGCATTTGAAATTATAAACATTGAAAATGTTCCTTATGCAGATATGCAGCCCAGTATGTCGGGTTGTAACAACAATGCAAACATAGGATTTTCTTATGTTGACCCCACATACGATGCTAATACAGAAATCGTTGCAGGCACTGAATTACTTAATGTAACATTCAGAGTTAAAGACGATGCTGAACTTGGTAATAAAATATTCGAAGTTATCGATTGGACTGTAACAGGTGCTTTTGATGAAGTAACATTTATGCCTTTTGATATCACTCCTGATATCGGCAAAAGGGTTAAAAATGTAGAGATCGTTCAGGATAATGAATGGGTATTCAGCAAAACCCAGGTTGAACCGGGTGATGAATTTACAATGGCCTTTAAAATGCCTGAGACATTGACAGTTTCATCCCTTGGCTTGATAATCCAATTTGATAACAGAGCATTTGAAATTATAAACATCAAAGATGCCCCTTATACAGATTTGCAACCCTATGTGGCAGGTTGTAACAACAATGCCAATATCGGTATCAGTTACTGTGATCCTACATATGATCCCAACACAACAATTGTAGTAGGCACTGACCTTCTTAATGTAACATTCAAAGTAAAAGAAGGCGCTACACCCGGTGACAAGTCGTTTAAAATTTATGACTGGAATGTAACAGGCGCATTTAACGAAGAAACTTTCCTGATGGATGATATCACACCTGAGCTCAGTACCAGGGAGGTCGTTGTAAATGTTAAGAAGCAACAATGGGCTAAAAATGCAATCACTTTCGATAAGGAAAATGCTCCGATAAACAGAACTTTCAAAATGATATTTACACAGCCTGAAACAGTTCTGGCATCAAGCCTTGGCCTTAACATCGGGTTTGACAATGAAGCTTTTGAGATTGTTGAAGTAGCAGAGGCTCCTTACGCCGCATTACAGCCCGATATTGAGGGTTGTAATAATGCAGGAAATGTAGCAATTTCCTGGGTAGACCCTACATTTGATGCAAATACAACAATTGAAGAAGGCACCATATTGCTTGAAGTTACATTCTTTGTAAAAGAAGGTACTCCGTTAGGCGTGAAAAATTTTGATATTCTTGACTACAATATATCGGGTGAATTTAAAGGAGGTTCAGATATTCCTGAAGATGTTACCCCCTGTATTGGAAGTTTTACAGGATCAATTGAAGTTGTGGAAGAACCTACATACACTGTTTCCGGAAGTATCAGGAGTTTTGGAGTAAGCTCAAAGGCAGTTAAAATTGAACTTCTTAATGGCGATAAAATTGTTAAGACAAAGACAATTACAGGCAATGATGTTACATATACTTTCGATAAAGTGAAAGAAGGCGACTATACGGTAAGAATTTCCAAGTCTTTACATGCATCAAGAGAATATGATGTATCAGTATATGGAAAAGATGTTACACTTAATGGTGAAATCTGGCTTTATGGGGATGTTAATACAGATGGTTATGTAAATAATATTGATATATTGCAGATTGACAGAAAAGTTGTAAACTCAAGTTCTGTATTGAATCTTGAAGAGAACAAGGAATACAGATACAAGGTTGCAAATGTTACAGCAATTACCGGAACGGATACTGCTATTAATAACCTTGATATTCTTCAGATAAACAGAAAAATTGTAAACCTTTCCTCAGTGATTGACAGAACAGCATAGGAAAAAATCCGCTCACTCGATGTGGGCGGATTTTTTGAGGTAATAAGTAATAGGGAATAGTGAAGAGGTATGGTGTTCGCGTTGCGAACGGATTTGAACGCGGGCGAACGCAGTTCGCCCCTACGATGTGGATTGGAGATTTGCGGTGAATTGGTAGGAAATGTCGTTTAGTTTTCAGTTTTTCTGTTGCTTTTTCCGGTTATACCCCAGCCGTCAATACCACTTCTGCGTAAAGCACCGAAAATGCGGTATTTAAAGGCATCGCTGTCTTTTTCGTGGGTATCAAGGAAGTTTTTCATATCCTCTCTGGAAGTGTGCCCATCGGCAGGGCAGACACTTTTAACGATAGGAATATTGTTTTTTAAAGCCGCTTTTTTTACATCTTTTTCAGGAGCAAAAACCATAGGGCGTATCATCCACAAATCTTTCCTTGAAAGATAGGATTTTGGGGAGAAGCATCCTATTCTGCCTTCATTGAAAAGGTTCATCATAAAGGTTTCGACAACATCGTCATAGTGATGTCCGAGGGCAATTTTGTTGCAGTTAAGTTCCTTTGCGGCATCGTGCAAAGCACCTCTGCGCATTCTTGCACATAAGCTGCAGGGGTTTTCCTCTTTTCTTACATCAAAGACAATCTGTCCTATCTGAGTTCGTATAATGTGGTAGGGAACGCCGATATTTTTGCAAAATTTTTCAATTTCGCTGTAATCGGTTTCGTTTCCGCCAAACTGAGGGTCTAAGGTAACACCGACTATCTCGTAGTCAATGCCTATAAATCTTCTCAACAGGTGCAGACCATAAAGCAGTATCATACTGTCTTTGCCGCCTGAAATACCTACTGCTATTCTGTCACCGTTTTCGATTAAATCAAATTCCTGAATAGCTTTTCTCATATATCCTAATAATCTTTGCACTTTAATCCTCCGAAAAAATTTTTACAAAAAAATTATACACGATTTTTAAAATATTTACAAGTCTGAATTGCAGTTTCTATTGACTTTAAAGCGATAATATTATAGAATATAATTAACTATATAGAATGGGAATAGTATTGTACTGTAAGTACAGAAAGGCGGTAAATATGTCAGGCGGATTTGTAAAAAAAGAGTCTTTGAACACTTTGTTTGAAGAATTTAAAAAATATAACTACATAGACCCGGCACTATATGAAAAATACGATGTTAAAAGGGGATTAAGAAACAGTGACGGCACAGGTGTCGTTGCAGGTCTTACCCAGATTTGTAATGTGCACGGCTATGTTATCAACGAAGGTGAAAAACAGCCTGTTGAAGGTGAACTCACATTCAGGGGCGTTAATATAAAAGACCTTGTGAATGGTTGCAGAGCAGAAGGTCGTTTTGGCTATGAGGAAGCTGCATATCTTCTTTTGTTCGGAAGCTTGCCCGATAAAAAACAGCTTGAGTTTTTCAGAATAGTTTTGTCCCAGGCGAGAACTCTGCCCGCTGATTTTATTCAGGATATGGTAATCAAAGCTCCCTCCAAGGATATTATGAAT
This sequence comes from Fumia sp., assembly GCA_045615345.1. Classification (GTDB taxonomy): domain Bacteria; phylum Bacillota; class Clostridia; order Oscillospirales; family Ruminococcaceae; genus Fumia. The sequence continues at coordinate 49,636 of JAZLER010000002.1, forward strand.
AAGCTTGGAAGAAGTATCTTGGCTCTCTATTCTTATGACGATTTTGCCGATGAGGCAAGCCTTGAAGGGGAACTGAGAAAAGCGCTTTATGTTATTGCAAGAATGCCTGTTATTATGGTAAATGCTTACCAGACCAAAATAGGTCATTACGACAACGCATCCACTTATTACCACCCTCTTCGTCCTGAGGAGAGTATGGCGGAAAGCATTTTGTCCACATTGCGTCCCACAAGAGAATATACAAGGGATGAAGCACTTCTTCTGGACATCTGTCTTATGCTTCATGCAGAGCATGGTGGCGGTAATAACTCAACTTTCGCCTGTCGTGCGCTTACTTCCGCAGGGACTGATGCGTATTCCGCATATTCGGGTGCTGTGGGTGCGCTTAAAGGTTTCAGACATGGTGGTGCTAACATCAAGGTTGTCCAGATGCATGAAGAAATCAAACGCGGTGTTAAAAACTGGGAAAGCGATGACGAAATCAGGGAATATTTAAGAAAAATAATTGACAAGAAAAAAGGTGACGGTACCGGTCTTATCTACGGTATGGGCCATGCGGTCTACACCCTTTCCGACCCCAGAGCTGTTATTCTGCGCGACAGTGCTGAAAAACTTGCTATGCAAAAAGGTATGATGGAAGAGTTTGAACTTCTCAAGAGAATTGAACGCCTTGCTCCTGAAGTATTCTTTGAGAAAAAAGGTGACGGCAAAGTGGTTTGCGCGAATGTGGATTTCTATTCGGGATTTGTATATCGTATGCTTAATATACCGATTGAACTGTACACACCTTTGTTTGCTGTTTCCAGAATGGCAGGATGGAGTGCTCACAGAATTGAGGAATTTATGACCTGCTCAAGAATTATCCGCCCTGCATATAAATCTATTGTCAAGAGAAAAGAATATACACCTATCGATAAGAGATAAGGAGAAAACTGTGAAAAAAAGATATCTTTGCTTTTTTATTGCATTGACTTTTCTTTTTGGTGGTTGTACCTTTACGGGCAGAAATGTTGACAGCCTTCTGCGACCGCCGATACTTTCCGATGAACAGAATGATATCTGGAAAGTGCTTAAAAAGTCTGATCCTGAAAACAGTATAAAGCTTGTATATCCCCAGAAAGGTGAAAATCGTTCTGCGATACTCCTTGTGAATATAGACAATGAGCCCGGTGATGAGGCGGTGGTGTTTTTCCAGACAGCTTCAGCTGTATCGGCATCACCTGTCGGCATTAAAATTCTTGATAAAAAAGATGGCGAATGGTCTTTTGTGTCGGAAATGGCACTTGATGGTATCCAGATTGAAGATGTTTCCCTTCTGAATGTGGGAACAGGTATTCCGGTTATGGCAATTGGTCTTAATTATACTGCAGACGGCAGCCATATGCTCAAGGTTTTACAGTTTGACGGAAAAGATATGCACACTGTTTTTTCGGGAAATTATCAGGTTAAAGAATACTATGATATGGATTCTGACGGAAAAGACGATATCTTCATTGTTGAAAATCCCGAATCCGAAGTAAAAGTCTGGGCCCGTGCGTACGGATATGATAACAATGAGTTTATTGAAATGGGTGCTGTTACGGTAAACCCTGAAATTACTCATTATGTCACTGTCGCAAGAGGCAATACAGCACATGGTAAAGAATCGGTATTTGTTGACGGATATAAGGGTACTGAGCTTATGACTACCGAGATTTTGTCTTATGACAAAGAAAAGTCGGTGCTTGTAAATCTTACCTATAACGGCGAAACACCCCAGAAATATCCTGTTGACAGGGCACCTGTAGTCAGCTGCAGGGACTTGACAAACGATGGTATTGTTGAAGTTCCCGGTGTAAGACCGATGCCGGGGTACGATGAAACAGCAGATGATGTACTGTATCTTACAGACTGGTATCATTTTACCGACAGTGGTTATCTGAAGAAAAATTCGGCTTTTGTCAATACAACGCTTGGCTATATTTTTACCTATCCCGAAAACTGGATAGGTAAGGTTTCGGCAAAAAATATTTCTGAAAACGAAACAGGTTTTTATGAGTATAATGCTGAAGAGGAAACTTCAGGCGATGAGCTTTTATATCTTCGCGTGGCTACAAGAAGTGACTGGCTCGGGAAAAAGATTTCTTCCGAATATCAGCTTATAGATGCCGAGGGACAGATAGTTTATCTTGCAAAAATATGTGATACGGATTCTTCCTTTGGAATTTCTGTATCAAAGGTGAAAGAATACTTTAACAGGATTTCTTAAAGAAAGGGGGAACTCACTGTGAAAAGAGTTCTGGTTTGCGAGGACGAGGATGTAATCCGCGACTTTGTGGTTATAAATCTGCAAAGGGCAGGATACACCGTTGTCGATGTAAACTGTGGCGAGGATGCACTCAAAATCTACGATGAACAGAATGGCGATTTTGATGTGGCACTTTTAGATATTACAATGCCGGGAATAGACGGTTTTACCGTGTGTAAAGAACTCAGAAAAAGATCGGCTACTTTAGGAATAATTTTTCTTTCTGCGAAAACCCAGGAAATGGATAAAGTCAGTGGCCTTATGCTTGGCGCCGATGACTATGTAACAAAGCCGTTCAGCCCTTCCGAAGTTGTGGCCAGGGTTGATGCGATTTATCGCAGAGTGTGTATGTCAAGCACCAACAGAAATGACAGTTCTTATATAAAAAGCGGACCTTTTGTACTTGACAACAAAGGCCGTACACTTACAAAAAACGGAAATCTTATCGATGTTACTCAGGTTGAATACCAGATTATGGAACTTCTCCTTAAAAACAAGGGGGTTGCACTTGAACGGAACAAAATCCTTAACGAAATCTGGGGCGAGAACTATTATAATGACGATAAAATTGTAGATGTTAATATCAGGCGTTTAAGGATAAAAATCGAGGATGAACCCTCTGAGCCGGTATTTATCCAGACAATCTGGGGATACGGGTACAAATGGTGTGATAAATAAAGTTAGGGAGTGTGCCGGGTGGCTTTTAAGAGTATTGCACAGCGTTGGTTTGTAAACAGCTTTGCCGTTATTCTTGCTATATTGCTTACCGTTGTGGCGGTGAGTGGAATCTTCATAAGAAATTACTATTATTCCTCTGTGCGCCAGGCACTGAATTATAAGGCGGAGTCTGCATCGGATATGATAATGCAGTATTCGCAGAATAATAGTTTTTCCAACACAATGCGAAGCTATGTTGAATCTTTTCCCGATAAGGATTTTATCGAACTTATGGCGATAGATACTTACGGAAAAGTGTCAATTACATCAAGCGGTTTTGTTTATTCAAAAAAAGACCGTATGCCGGATTACAGCGATGCGCTTGAGAATGTCGATGGAACAGGATACTATATCGGCAAGTTCAACGGCCAGAAAATAATGGCTGTGACAAAGCTCGCAGGAGTGGTAAACAACGAAATTTCAGCATTAAGATTTGTGGTTTCTTTAGAGCATGTTGATGCTATGATTTTTCAGCTTGTGGCAGTTATTGCCCTTGCGGTGCTTGCAGTACTTGTCCTTGTATTCATATCAGGGCTTCTGTTTGTAAGAAGTATTGTAAAGCCGGTCCGCGAAATAGGTGTTGCCGCAAGAAAAATTGCAGGTGGCGATTTTAAAAGCCGTATTGAAAAAACTTCTGATGACGAAGTCGGTGAGCTTTGCGAAACCGTAAACTTTATGGCAGATGAGCTTGAAACCAACGAGAGAATGAAAAATGAATTTATTTCCTCGGTTTCCCATGAACTCCGCACTCCGCTTACAGCTATCAAAGGCTGGGCTGAAACACTTATTGATACTGAAAACTATGATGTTACCACCATGAAAAAAGGTATGAAGGTAATCAGTTCCGAAACCGAAAGACTTTCTGAGATGGTTGAAGAGCTTCTGGACTTTTCGCGTATCCAGAGCGGAAGATTCAGCCTTAATATCCAGAAGATGGACCTTCTTGCCGAACTTGGTGAGGCAGCGCTTATTTATGCCGACAAAGCAAGAAAAGAAGATATCGAATTTATCTATGACGAGCCTGAAATGCTCCCCGTTATTTACGGAGATAAAAACAGACTTCGTCAGGTGTTTATAAATGTTATTGACAATGCTATTAAATATTCCGATGCGGGCGGGCGCGTGAAAATTGAGGTTTTTGCACGCGAGGAAAATATTATGATTACCGTTTCGGATTCGGGTTGCGGAATAGCTCCCGAGGATTTGCCGATGATAAAGAAAAAGTTTTATAAGGCAAATCATACAAGGCGCGGTTCGGGAATAGGACTTGCAGTTGTAAACGAGATTATTACCATGCACAATGGTACAATTGATATTGAAAGTACTTTGAATGTAGGGACAACGGTAATAATCACAATTCCTTTTAACATTCCGGAAGAACCCGAGAAAGGAACAGAATAATGGGTAAAAATTTTAAAACTTCAATAGGCGGTCAGGCTGTACTTGAGGGCGTTATGATGAGAGGTCCGCGCAAATCTGCTATGGCTGTCAGAAAACCTGATAAATCGGTTTATCTTGAGGAGTGGGATAACCCTCCGCCAAAGAAAATTTCAAAAGTTCCGTTTGTCAGGGGCTCGTTTAACTTTGTTTACAGTATGATGGACGGTTATAAATGCCTTATGAAATCAGCTGAAATTTCTACTGAGGGACTTGAGGAGGAAACTCAGAGCAAGTTTGAAAAATGGCTTGAAGAAAAATGCGGCGAATGGCTTATGAAGATAATTATGGTTATCGCTTCTGTTTTTGGTGTGGCTGTTTCTGTGGTGCTTTTTATGTTTTTGCCTGCACTTTTAGTGTCTGCTGTTAAAAACTTTCTGCCTTCGTGGAGTCTTTCACTAGTAGAAGGAATTATCAAGATCATAATTTTTGTAGGATACCTTTCACTTGTTTCTTTAATTCCAGATATGAAAAGACTTTTTCAGTACCATGGTGCGGAGCATAAGACAATTTTCTGCTATGAAGCCGGTGAAGAACTTACTGTTGAGAATGTAAGAAAACAAAAGCGTTTTCATCCCAGATGCGGTACAAGTTTTATTTTTATCTCACTTGCACTCAGTATCCTGGTGTTCTCGGTTGTGACATGGAGCAATCCTCTTATAAGAACACTTCTTAAAATAGTTTTGCTCCCCGTGGTTGTAGGAATTGCTTATGAGCTTATAAAACTTGCAGGGAAATACGATAATCTTTTTACAAGAATTATTTCTTTCCCGGGACTGCAGATACAGAAAATCACTACTAAAGAACCTGATGATGAGCAGATTGAGATTGCAATTGCATCAATGAAACCCGTTTTGCCTGAAGTTGAGGGTGAAGATAAGTGGTAAGCCTTAAACTGATTTCGGAAGACATAAAAAATGCTCTGAAAGAAGTAACACAAGACTGTTCCTTTGAAGCACGGGAAATAGTAAAGTCCGTTTTTTTGGTCAGTAACAGTGATATAATATTCGGCAAAGAGGTTGAAGTTTCAGAAAAACAACATAAACTCCTCAAAAGAATTGTTTCCAAAAGAAAAGAAAGATACCCTTTGCAGTATATTTTAGGGTCGTGGGATTTTTATGGAAGAGAATTTCTGGTAGGAGAGGGCGTTCTTATCCCACGCGCTGATACTGAGATTATTGTCGAAAAGTCGCTTGAGTTTTTAAATAAAATCAGTGCACCTTCAGTGCTCGATTTGTGTAGTGGAAGCGGTTGTATTGCAATTACCTTAAAACTTGAAAAAGCTGGTGCAAAGGTAAAGGCAGTGGAAAAATCCGAAAAGGCATTTGGCTATCTTAAAAGCAATTGTGAGAAACTTGGCGCCGATATAAACTGTGTTTTAGCAGATGCCCTTAATTGTGATGTGGGAGAGGAATTTGATTTGATAGTTTCAAATCCCCCGTATCTCACAAAAGAGGATATGGATAATCTTCAGGCTGAGGTGAAATGTGAGCCTGAGATGGCACTTTACGGCGAAGAGGACGGCTTGTTTTTTTACAAAGAGCTTACCCGTATTTATGCAAATAAGGTTAAAAAAGGCGGTATGCTCATATATGAAATCGGCGATGGTCAGCACAAAAGTGTGGCAGAAATCCTTTTGCAAAATGGATTTTATGATATTTGCCAAATAAAAGATTATAATGGTATAATAAGATGTGTTGCGGGAATAAAACCGTGATGCTTTTGAGAAAGGATAGAAGATTTATGGCTAAATTAAAAGAAAATAAAGTGACAGACGAAAAACAGTCTGCCAAGATGAGAGCATTGCAGACAGCAATCGACCAGATTGAAAAAGCTTACGGTGCAGGCTCTATTATGAAACTTGGACAGACAACAACACTTAATGTTGATGTTATTCCCACAGGCTCTCTGGGACTTGATATCGCTCTTGGCGTGGGCGGTGTGCCCAAGGGAAGAATTGTTGAAATTTATGGCCCTGAATCTTCAGGTAAAACAACCGTTGCTTTGCAGATGGTAGCACAGGCTCAGAAACAGGGTGGTACAGCTGCTTTTATCGATGTTGAGCATGCTCTTGACCCCGTTTATGCGCAATCACTCGGCGTTGAAATCGATGATCTTTTGGTTTCTCAGCCTGATACAGGTGAACAGGCGCTCGAAATTACCGAGGCATTGGTGCGCTCAGGTGCTATTGATATCGTTGTAATTGACTCGGTTGCGGCTATGGTTACAAAAGCTGAAATCGAAGGCGATATGGGTGAAAGCCATGTGGGACTTCAGGCAAGACTTATGTCCCAGGCTATGAGAAAACTTACAGGTATCATCGGCAAATCCAACTGCGTTGCTATTTTTATCAACCAGATAAGAGAAAAAATCGGCGTTATGTTCGGCAACCCTGAAACTACAACAGGCGGCCGTGCACTTAAATATTTTGCAACAATCCGTATCGATGTAAGAAAAGGCGAGGCAATCAAAGACGGTAATGAAATCATAGGTAATGTTACCAAATGTAAGGTTGTTAAAAACAAGGTTGCACCTCCTTTCAAAGAATGCGTATTTGACCTGCTTTATGGTGAAGGTACTTCTTACGAAGGAGAAATTATCGATATCGGTACAGCACTCGGTGTGATTGTTAAATCAGGCTCATGGTACAGCTACAAGAACGAGAGAGTCGGTCAGGGCAAGGAAAAAGTACGCCAGTACCTCAGAGAAAACCCCGAAGTTGCTTCTGAAATCGAACAGATTATCAGGGATAATATGGACAAACTTGTTTTCGCTCCTTCCAAAGGAACAAAAGGTGGAAACATCGAAATCCGTAAGGATGCAGAACCTAAAGAAACTGCACCTAAAAACACTGCCGATGCGCTCACAGACATTGTTCTGGATGTAGAGGCGGATATCGAAGATTTTGAATAATGATAATAACAGATATTTTTAAGAAAAAAGGTACTCGCTATCAACTTGAGGTTGACGGCGAGTATTGGACTATTCTCGATATTGAAATTATAGCCGATTTTCATCTTAAAAAAGGGATGGAAATTTCCGAAGATTTAAAAGATGAAGTACAGTCTGCCGCAGATTACAGGCGTGGGAAAGAGTACGCGCTTTATCTTTTGGGATACAGGGATCACTGCAGAGCTGAGCTTATAAAAAAGCTTACAAAAAGTGTAGATATATCCGTTGCAGAAAAAATCGCGGACAGGATGGAAGAACTTGACCTTTTAAACGATGAAAGGTATGCCGAAAAACTTGCAAAATATCTCACAACTGTCAAAAAACGCGGTCCCCGCAGAGTTTTGCAGGAGATGGTCTTAAAGGGTGTTGACAAAAATATCGCCAAAGAAGCGATAGCATCCCTTGAAATCACCTGCGACCCGTTGGAAGAACTTATCGAGAAGAGGTATATCGGGTATCTTTCTGATGAAAAGGGCATTAAGAAAACCATTGCGGCCCTTATGAGAAGAGGATACGATTATAGCTCGATTACCGATGCTATTTCAAAATTTACGGAGGAATAATATGTCTTTAAAGGTGGGAATGGTTTCTTTGGGATGTCCCAAAAACCAGGTAGATGCAGAAATTTTACTTAAAAAAATAAAAGATAACGGCTTTACCCTCGAACCCGATTCGGGGAGCAGTGATGTTATTATTATAAATACCTGCGGGTTTATCGAAAGTGCAAAAAAGGAAGCTATCGAAAATATTCTGGAATTCATTACTCTTAAAAATGAGGGAAGAATTAAAAAAATCATTGTAACAGGTTGTCTTGCAGAGCGTTACCGTGAAGAAATTATCGAAGAAATGCCCGAAGTCGATGCTGTTGTAGGTATCGGCAGTAACGATAAAATCATCGAGATTTTAAAAGATGTACTGAATGATAGAAAGGTTACTTCTTTCGGCGATAAAACTTGTTTGCCGCTTGAGGGCGAAAGGCTTCTCACAACATTACCTTTTTATGCGTATATAAAAATTGCAGAGGGGTGCGATAACCGTTGCTCTTACTGTGCAATCCCTGATATAAGAGGTAAATTCAGAAGTCGTCCTATTGAAAACATTTTGAATGAAGCGAAAACGCTCGCTCAGAGAGGTGTTAAGGAACTCATAGTTGTAGCACAGGATACCACAAGATACGGCGAGGATTTGTATGGTGAATATAAACTTGCAGATTTACTCCGTGAGTTATGCAAAATTGACGGATTTAAATGGATAAGAGTGCTTTATGCATATCCCGAGAGAATTACAGATGAGCTTTTAGAGGTTATTGCAACTGAAGAAAAAATTGCAAAATACCTTGATATGCCGATACAGCATTGTAACGGCGAAGTGCTTAAGAATATGAACAGACCGGGCAACCGCGAAAAACTCGAAGCTCTTATAAAGAAGATAAGAGAAAAAGTTCCTGGTATTACCCTCAGAACCACCCTTATTGCAGGTTTCCCCGGAGAAACCGATGAGCAGTTTGAGGAACTTTGTGAGTTTGCAAAGGAAATGGATTTTGAAAGACTTGGTTGTTTTGCATATTCTCCTGAGGAAAATACCAAAGCAGGCGAGATGGAAAATCAGCTTCCCGAAGATGTGAAATCTCATCGTGCAGAGATAATAACCGATGCACAGATTACCTCAATGATAATGAAAAACGAAGAAAAAATCGGTAAAACAGTTACTGTTGTTACAGAAGGTTTTGACCGTTTGGGTGAATGCTATTTCGGTAGAAGCGAAAGCGATGCACCCGAGATTGATGGCAAGATTTTCTTTACATCTGATAAAAAACTTGAGATTGGCGATTTCACAGAAGTTTTAATTGAAGACACACTGGATGTAGACCTTTTAGGTTCGGCAGTGAATTAAAGGAGAGTTTAAAAATGAATACACCTAATAAGCTTACAATAATAAGAATTATTTTGGCCCCGGTTTTTCTTTTCTTTTTGCTTTGTAATTTTATAAAATTCAATTTTTTATGGGCACTTATAATTTTTGCAATTGCGTCTGTTACCGATGCGCTTGACGGACATCTTGCAAGAAAACATAATCTTATCACAAATTTTGGTAAGTTTTTAGATCCGCTTGCTGATAAAATACTCGTGTTTTCAGCACTTATTGCTTTTATCGAGATGGAACTTGCTTCCTCTGTTGCAATTGTGATTATGATGGCAAGGGAGTTTTTGGTAACTTCCTTAAGACTTGTGGCTTCCGATAATGGTACTGTAATCGCTGCAAGTAAACTTGGTAAACTTAAAACCGCTATGACTATGGCGAGTATCGTTATAATCTTGTGCATACTTTCAGTATCTCAGTTTATCCCGTTTATTACATTGGACCAGCTTACACTCATAAGCAATATTCTTATCTGGATTGCAACTGCGATAACACTTTTGTCAGGTGCTGAATATCTTATTAAAAACAGAGAACATTTTTTAAGCGATAAATAATTTCACAAAGGAATGAAGCTAATGTTTACAAGGCTCAGAGCAGATATAAATGCGATAAAGGAAAGAGACCCTGCGGCAAGAAATACATTTGAAATTCTTTTGCTTTATTCGGGACTCCACGCAATAATGCTCCACCGTCCCGCACATTTTTTCTATAAGCATAAATTCTTTTTTACAGCGAGATTTATCTCGCAGTTTGCAAGGCTTATAACGGGAATTGAAATCCACCCGGGTGCTAAAATCGGCAAAGGGGTTTTTATCGACCACGGCAGTGGCGTGGTAATAGGCGAAACTACCGAGATTGGCGATGGCTGCACCATTTATCAGGGCGCTACTTTAGGTGGTACAGGTAAAGAAAAGGGAAAACGCCACCCTACCCTCGGCAAGAATGTATTAGTTGGTACGGGTGCAAAAATTTTAGGTCCGTTCAAGGTCGGAGATAATGCGAAAATTGCGGCAAATGCTGTGGTTTTAGAAGAAATTCCGCCGAACTCAACAGCAGTCGGTGTTCCTGCAAGAGTGGTAAAACAGAATGGTGTAAAGGTTTGTGAGGACTTAGACCAGATACATATTCCCGACCCCGTTTCTCAGGAACTTTGTGCTTTGCGCCATCGCATTGACAAACTTGAAAAACTTTTAAAAGAAGAGGAAAAATAACTTTTATAAAACACTTTTCCAAAGACGGAAAAGTGTTTGTTTTTTTATAAAAAATAGCTTGCCTTTTTCTTTAAAAAGTGGTAAAATTTATAATGTGGGAAATACTGTTTTTGAGTCGGTTTGCCAATGTCGGGAGGTTTTGTTTTGTCGGACGAAAAAATGATATATAACAAAGGATTTACAGACAAATGCAAATGCCTTTTAGTAAAGCGTTTTGGTGAGGAAAAATCGCCGCTTGCCGTTGTAAGGAGTTATGGTTGCCAGCAGAATGTCAACGATGGCGAAAAGATAATGGGAATGCTTTCTGAGATGGGCTTTGGATTTACCGATGATGTAAATGTTGCAGATGTTATAATCTATAACACCTGTGCTGTCAGGGAAAATGCCGAGAAGAAAGTTTTCGGATTTGTTGGTGAGCTTTCGCATTGTAAGGCTCGCAGAGAAGAAATCTTAGTAGGCCTTTGCGGCTGTATGACACAGCAGGAACATATTTCCGAGAAAATCAAAAAAAGTTATCCCCAGGTTGACTTTGTTTTCGGAACTCACGCTTTGCATCGCTTTCCTGAGATTTTTTATGATGCGTTAAGCCGTGACAAAAGAGTTTTTGATATAGAAAATTCCGATGGTGTTATAGTTGAAGGACTGCCTGTAAGAAGAATAAACGGTATTCAGGCGAGCCTTCCGATTATGTACGGGTGCAATAATTTCTGCACATATTGTGTAGTACCACTTGTCAGGGGAAGAGAGCGTTCAAGAAAATCTTCGGATGTTTTAAAAGAGGCAAGAGAAATCATTTCACAGGGCTATAAGGAAATTATGCTTTTGGGGCAGAATGTAAACTCCTATGGTAAAGACCTTGAAGATGATTTAAGTTTCCCTGAGCTTTTGAGAGCCGTAAACGAAATAGAAGGGGATTTCAGGATAAGGTTTATGACATCCCACCCCAGAGATTGCACCAAAGAGCTTATTGATACTGTTGCAGAATGTGAAAAGGTCTGCAACCACATCCATCTTCCCGTGCAAAGCGGAAGTGACAGGATTTTAAAACTTATGAACAGGCATTACTGCCGTGACGAGTATCTTAAACTCATTGATTATGCAAAAGAAAAAATCCCCGGTGTTATGTTCACTTCGGATATAATCGTGGGTTTCCCCGGCGAAACCTATGAAGATTTCAAGGGAACATTATCGCTTATAAAAGAAGTAAAATACGCTTCGCTTTTTACCTTTATTTACTCAAAAAGAGTCGGGACAAAAGCGGCAGAGATGGAAGACAATGTTTCATCAAACGAAAAATCAAAATGGTTTAATGAGCTTTTGCTTGCTCAGAGGTCAATAACCGATGAGCTTTATAAAAATGAAGTTGGTAAAATATACAGAGTGCTTATAGAACGCACGGCTGATGATGACGAGTATCTGCTTGCAGGACGCACCGAAAACAATATAATTATCGATTTTAAAGGTGACAAATCACTTGTGGGTAAATACGCAGATGTCAAAATAGTTTCTGCAAATAATCGCTCTGTTTTGGGCGAAATGATAGAAAGGAAAATGTAAAATGAAACTTATTGAAATGGCAAGAGAAATGGGCAAGGAAATTCAGACTATGCCCGAGTACAAAAGACTTATGGCTGCAAAAGAAGCTAACGACAATGATAAGGAATTGCAGGATGGTATCGGCAAGTTCAACCTTAAAAGACTTGAAATGAATAACGAAATGCAAAAGCCCGAACGCGATGATGAAAAACTTCAGGCGTTAAACGAAGAATTGCAGAAAATCTATACCGAAGTTATGGGCAATGCAAGTATGATGGAGTTCAATATTGCAAAACAGGAAATGGACGAAATTATGCAGAAAGTAAACGCAATTCTCACTATGTGTGTAAATGGTGAGGACCCTGAAACCTGCGAAATTCCTACCGGATGCAGCGGAAGCTGTTCTTCCTGCGGCGGTTGCCACTAAATTTTTAACAGACTGTAGGGTTACCATAAAATTTTGGCAACCCTGTTTTCTGTTTTTCAGGCAGGTTCGGATGTTATTATTTTTGAAAGGCGGATTTTACTGTGGGCAAGCTTTCACCGATGATGCAACAGTATATGGAGATAAAAGAAGCGCACAAGGACTATATCCTTTTTTACAGACTTGGTGACTTTTATGAGATGTTCTTTGACGATGCGATACTCGCTTCCAGAGAACTTGAACTCACGCTTACAGGCAGGGATTGTGGGCTTGAAGAACGCGCGCCGATGTGCGGTGTGCCTCACCATGCCTGCGATGTTTATCTCAAAAAACTTATCGAAAAAGGGTATAAAGTTGCTATCTGCGAGCAGATGGAGTCGCCTTACGAAGCCAAAGGTGTTGTAAAACGCGAGGTAATAAGGATTACAACTCCCGGTACTGTTGTTGACGGAAATATGCTTTCCGAGGGCGAAAACAACTATATCGCAAGCGTGTATTACGATAAAAACGGATATGGTATCTGCTTTGCTGATATATCAACAGGTGAAGTGCTTTTTACTGAAAACAGTGAAGGTAACCCTGAACGCGGTATAATCAATGAGCTTTCAAAATTCAAGCCCGTAGAAATTTTAGTAAACGAAAGATTTTTTGACTGCAAGGAAGCAGCAGTGTTTATAAAACAAAAACTTGGTTCTGTTGTGGGCGCGGTTGACAATGAAATCTATGAAGATTCTTACTGTGTCAAGGTTTTACTTTCACATTTTGGGAAACAGAACCTTTCAGAGCTTTCACTCGAAAACAGACAAAGAGCTGTTTTTGCAGTGGGAAGTCTTATCGACTATTTTGTTAAAACCCAGAAAGAGGGAGCTAACAGAATTACCGATATTTTATGCTACAACGATGAGCAGTATTTGTCCATTGACTTTACTGCCAGAAGAAATCTTGAGCTTACGGAAACTATGCGCACAGGTGAAAAACGCGGTACACTTCTGTGGGTTCTTGACAAAACCAAAACAGCTATGGGCAAAAGGCTTTTAAGAAAATATCTTGACCAGCCCTTAGCAAATATTCCGCAGATAACAAGACGACAGTCCGCTGTGGCTGAGCTTCTTGACAAAAATATTGACCGCCTTGAGCTTATGGAAGCATTGAGTGGTGTTTATGATTTACAACGCCTTATGACCAAGGTCGTTTATAAAACGATAAACCCGAGAGAAATGAAGTCTTTAAGTTATACTGCATCGCATCTCCCTGCAGTTAAAACTTTAAGCTGTAATTTTACTTCTTCATTACTTAGAGAGATAGATGGTGGCCTTGATACTCTTAATGACCTCAGAGCGCTTATCGATAGTGCTATAAGCGATGAGCCTCCCGTTTCTCTAAAAGACGGCGGAGTTATAAGAGAAGGCTACAATGCCGATCTGGACGAGCTTAAATCAATCCATAAAAATGCGCATCAGTTCCTTACGGATATTGAACAGCGCGAAAAAGAAGAAACAGGTATCAAAAACTTAAGGATAAGTTATAACAGAGTTTTCGGATACTTTATCGAGGTTACCAAATCTAATCTTGATATGGTACCTGACAGATATATAAGAAAGCAGACACTTGTAAACTGTGAAAGATATATAACCGAAGAGTTAAAAGAGCTTGAAAGTAAGGTTTTGTATGCAACAGATAAGATGATTGCACTTGAAACAAAGCTTTATGATGAAATAAGACAGACAGTTTTTGAAAATCTTGAAAGGATTGAAAAAACAGCTTCCTCTGTGGCACAGCTTGATGTTCTTGCTTCTCTGGCTCAGGTGGCAAAAGAACAAAATTATGTATGTCCGCAGATGTCGGTAAATGGTGAAATACGCATCACTGACGGCAGACATCCTGTCGTTGAGGCTATTCTTGATGAAGGAAGTTTTATCCCGAACGATGTTTTCCTTGATGGTAAAAAGAATAATATCGCTGTAATCACAGGTCCCAATATGGCAGGTAAATCCACATATATGCGTCAGGTAGCGCTCATTGTGATTATGGCGCAGATGGGAAGCTTTGTTCCTGCAAAGGATGCAGTGATTTCGCTTACCGACAAGGTGTTTACCCGTGTAGGCGCTTCCGATGACCTGACAGCAGGTCAGTCTACCTTTATGGTGGAAATGAGTGAGGTTGCTCATATTCTTAAAAACGCTACAACGCAAAGCCTTGTAATACTCGATGAAATCGGAAGAGGTACATCTACCTTTGATGGTATGAGTATCGCAAAAGCTGTGGTTGAACATATAGCAACCGAGAAAAATTTGGGTTGCAAAACGCTTTTTGCGACTCATTACCATGAACTTACTGCACTTGAGAATGAGTATGAAGGTGTTGTAAACTACAACATTGCTGTTAAAAAGCGCGGTGATGAAATTATCTTCCTGAGGAAGATTGTAAAAGGCGGCGCAGATGAAAGCTACGGTATCGAGGTTGCAAAACTTGCAGGTGTTCCCCAGAAGGTTATAAAAAGAGCAAAAACAATTTTGTCAGAACTTGAAATAAGTGTCGGCAAGCCTGACCTTACATACCATATTGAGGACACTTCGCAGATTTCATTTGAAGATGAACAGAGCGAAAAAATTATAAAAGAATTACGAAAAGTCGATGTTGATAATTTGTCGCCCAGAGAGGCTCTTGACACTCTTTATGAGCTTAAAAATTATCTAAACGGACTTGAATAAAGGAGGATAGTGATGTCGCAGATTCGTGTACTTCCGAAAGAAGTTTCGGAACTTATTGCAGCAGGTGAAGTTATCGAACGCCCTGCATCTATCGTGAAAGAACTTATTGAAAACTCAATAGATGCCAAGGCTACTGCTGTTACTGTTGAAATTCAGAATGGTGGTATACGCTTTATCAGAATTTCCGATAATGGTTGCGGTATCGCTTCTTCTGACGCACCTACCGCTTTTTTACGCCACGCTACAAGCAAGGTGAAAGTAAAAAATGACCTTGATAGCATCGGTACTTTAGGATTCAGGGGCGAGGCACTCGCATCTGTTGCCGCAGTTTCCAAGGTTGAACTTATGACAAAAACCCGTGATGAGGAACTTGGTACATATCTGCGTATCAGTGCTTCGGAAATTGACGAAGTGCGTGAAACAGGTTGCCCCGATGGTACTACAATTACGGTAAGGGATATTTTTTACAATGTTCCTGCAAGACTTAAATTCCTCAAAAAGGATGTTACCGAAGCTAATGCCGTTGCGAGTATTGTGGAGAAAATCGCTCTTTCCCATCCCGAAATTTCGATAAAATTTATAAGGGATAACAAGGTGATTTTTATAACTCCCGGTGACGGCGAGCTTTTAAGTGCTGTTTACACTGTTTTCGGGCGTGATTTTGCAAACAGTATGATTCCTGTTGACTATGAGTTTAACGGGATTAAGGTGACAGGGTATACCGCAAAGCCTATGTTCCACAGAGCCAATCGTTCAATGCAGCACTTTTTTATCAACGGGCGTTATACTAAAACCCGTACTTGCGGCATTGCCCTCGAAGAAGGGTACAAGGGTGCTATGATGGTGGGCAAGTTCCCAGCCTGTGTTTTAGAACTTGAGATGCCGTTTGACAGAGTTGATGTCAATGTTCACCCTGCAAAAATCGAAGTTCGTTTTGTTGATGAACACGCTGTATTTGATGCGGTTTATTTTGCTGTGAAAAGTGCTATCGCAAAGGATAATGAGATATCAAAACCCGTATTTAAAACAAAAAAAGAGGAAAACAATGTTTCTCCCGATATAGCTACCCCGTTCAGCAACAAATGGGTATCGGCAGTTCAGGAATCAATACCTATAACTACAAAACCTGCTTTTGATTATAAGAGCTTTGTTGCCTCCCATAAGGAAATAAAGGATGTGCGTACGGTATTTGAGTTCCACAGCCCCGTGGCTGAAGGACCTGTTACAGAAAAGCAACCCGAAATACCCGAAGTTAATAAAGAGCCTGCCGTGTCCTTTACTGTTGTTGGTGAAATTTTCGCGACATATATTCTTGTGCAGACTGACGAAGAATTTATAATTGTCGATAAACATGCGGCACACGAAAGAATACTTTATAACAAGTTGAAAAGCAATTTCAAAGAACTTGATAAACAGCTTTTGTTAAGCCCTGTTACAGTTTCACTTTCAAGGCAAGAGTGCGAAACAGTTATGAAAGAAACTGAGTTTTTATCAAAACTCGGATTTACAGTTGAGGATTTCGGCTCCAATACAATGCTGATAAGGGAAGTCCCTGCGGTTGCCTCAAAGGCTGACTCAAAAGAGATGTTTATGGATATTGTTTCGGGACTTTTACAAAACAGAAAATCAAGTCTTCCTGAAAAGATTGAAGATATTTTACACAGAATTGCCTGCAGAAGTGCTGTTAAGGGACACGATAAAAATAATATCGCAGAACTTTGCGACCTTGTAAACACAGTATTTTCTGATGAAAATGTCCGTTACTGTCCTCACGGAAGACCGGTGATGGTGCGCTATACCAGAAAAGAAATCGAAAAACTTTTCGGAAGAATTGTGTAGGAGGCCACTTAAGATGAAAAAAATTCCGTTGGTGGCAGTGGTAGGGCCTACCGCTTCGGGAAAAACTGCACTCGGTGTAGCGATTGCAAAGCATTTTAACGGAGAAGTGGTTTCTGCCGATTCAATGCAGATTTATAAGGGAATGGATATTGCCACTGCAAAACCCTCAAAAGAGGAAATGGATGGCATCCCTCATCATCTTATGGATTTTCTGGAGCCCGATAAAAGTTTCTCACTTGCTGAATATGTAAACCTTGCAACAAAAGTGATTTCAGATATTCATAAAAGGGGCAAACTTCCTGTTTTAGTCGGCGGTACGGGGCTTTATATAAACACTTTACTGGATAATATAACTTTGGGTGACAGTGGCGGTGATGAAGCTTTAAGGGAAGAACTTTTGGATAAAGCCCGTGAAAAAGGAAATGCATATCTTCTTGCCGAGCTTTATAAAATCGACCCTGAAACTGCCGGGAACCTGCACGAAAATAATCTTCTGAGAATTGTCCGTGCAATTGAAGTTTTCCGCCTTACCGGTAAAAAAATGTCCGAGTGGGTGAAAGAGAGCCGTAATAATCCGTCACCTTATGATTTTTGCATAATAGGGCTTAATTATAAAGACCGCAACAATCTTTATGAACGGGTTAACAGGCGTGTTGATATTATGATGGACGAGGGGCTTTTGGATGAGGCGAAAAAAGTTTTGAACGGCGAGCTTAAAACTTCGGCTCAGGCAATAGGTTATAAAGAACTTAAACCCTTTATAAATGGTGATTTGCCACTTGGAGTTTGCGTTGAAAAACTAAAGCAGGGTACCCGTAATTATGCTAAAAGACAGCTCACTTGGTTCAGGCGTGACGAACGCATTAACTGGGTTTATCCCGATGAAGAAGAAAACTTTGAAAAAGTTTTAGAAAAATCCGTAAAAATCATAGAAAAATCTTTGGATTTGTGATAGAATGATATATATACCTATTTTCAGTTCCGTAAGAAAGATAGAAGGAGGAAAAATAGATGAAAAATATTAATTTGCAGGATGTCTTTTTGAATCAGGCAAGAAAGGACAAAATCGCTGTAACCATTTATCTTACAAACGGTTTTCAGTTCAGGGGCGTTGTAAGAGGATTTGACAGTTTTACTGTGGTTCTGGATTGCGATGGTAAACAGAATCTGGTTTACAAGCACGCAATCTCAACCATTATCCCTTCGAAATCCATTTCAATTCTGGCTGCTGATGAGGATGTGGAATAAGTGAACTCTGCAAAGGTTGTAAGAATTTCAACAATTGTAATTGCCGCTTTTATGATAGTTTATGTTGTGTGTCAGCTTTTCAGATTTGATGGTGACAACTATGTGACACAGACTGTGTACGAGCAGACAGTTTACGAAACCATTCCTGTGGAAGGAATTCTTTTCAGGGAAGAAACTGTGATACCTGTCGGTAAAAACGGTATTATGAGCTGTAATTACTCGGTAGGCGAGAAAGTTTCTACAAAAACAAAACTTGGAAGCCTTTATCAGAATCAGAAAGCTATTGATGCAGAGCGTGAGCTTAAAAATGTCGAGAATACTCTGGAAACCTTGCAGAAACTTCAGGGACAGAGTGATTCTGTCGATATAGTAAAGCCTGAGATTTTAAATAACGCTATAGGCGAATATGGCGAAAAGCTTATTTTAGCCCGTGAGAACGAGAATTTTACAGAGCTTTTTGAAATCCGTGCAGGACTTACCGAAGCTTACGCAAAAAGGGATGTTCTTTTAAACGGTGAGGCTGATTATACCGAGAATATAAATAACTTAAAATCTCAGAGAGAACAACTTAAGTCGTCACTTGGTACTTCCGAAAAAGCTTTCTATTCAACAGCTGCAGGATACTTTGTGGACCATATTGATGGCGGTGAGTCAACTTTTACTGAAGAGTATCTGTATACTTTGACTGCTGATGAGATTAAAAACTATATTGAAAATTATGAAGGATATAAGGCGGATGATTCATCCGTAAAGGTTGTAAAAGACCATAACTGGTATTTTGTTACTGTGGTTTCGGAAGAGAAAGCCAATAATTTAAAAACCGGCAACAAGGCTGAACTTAGTTTTCCAAATCAGAAGGCTACTGTTTCCGTCACCGTAAAATCCGTGGAGTTTGATGATAGCGCCAAGGCGTACAAAGTGATTTTCAAAGGAGATACTGTTAACGATTTCCTTTTGAGCACAAGGGTACAGTCAGCTAAAGTTATGATAACTCCGCATAAAGGCATTAAAGTCCCTAAAAAAGCGTTGCGATTTAAAGATGATGAAATGGGAGTTTACATCAAAACGATGAATAAAATCTATTTCAGAAAGATAGACAAGCTTTATGAGGGTGATGATTATATAATCAGTAAAACTTATTTCAACAATAACGAAGGTTATCTTGAACTTTATGATGATGTAGTTGTGAAGGGTAAGGATTTGTATGACCAGAAACCGCTCGTATAAAGAATATATACACGAGAATTTTAAGCGTATTCAGGATAATGTTTTAACTGCCGCAGAAAAATCGGGCAGAAATATTGAAGATATTTCTGTTATGGCGGTTACGAAAACTGTGCCATATGAGATAGTAAACGAAGCCTTTAAAGCGGGAGTTTCGCTACTCGGTGAAAACAGGGTGCAGGAATTTAAAACAAAGCTTCCGTTTTATGAAGCACCAAAAGATAAAATTCATTTTATCGGGCACTTGCAGACAAACAAAATTCGCGATATAATAGAAAGTGTGAGTATGATTGAATCGGTTGGAAGCATTCATCTTGCCGAGGCACTTTCCAAAGAAAGCGTTAAGCGTGATATAGTGACTTCTGTTTTGTTGCAGGTGAATATAGGCGCCGAGGATACAAAAGGCGGTTTTTTAAAAGCCGATATTATGTCTTCACTGAAGCAGATATCCGAGCTTGATAATCTGAAAGTATGTGGACTGATGGCAATTCCGCCAAGGGTTTCAAGTGCTGATTATTTTAAAGAAATGCAGGAATTATTTTTAGCTTGCAAAGAGTTTGAGTCTGACAACTTTTCGGTTTTATCGATGGGAATGTCGGATGATTACCGCGAGGCAATAGCCTGTGGTGCTACTCAGATACGGGTAGGACGCGCCCTTTTCGGGGAACGTTAACTATAGATTTATAATTTTGAAAGGTAGGAATACTTATGGGTTTGATGCAGAAAATGAAGGATATGTTTTCCGAGGAAGAATACCTCGAAGATGAATTTGAGGACGATACAGAAATAGAGTATGAACCTATAAAGAAAGAACCGATCAGAACGGTTTCTGAGCCTGCTCAGGTGAACAGAGGCAAGGTTGTTAATATCCATGCTACTACTCAGCTTCAGGTTATGCTTGTAAAACCTGAACGCTTTGAAGATGCACGCACAATTGCTGAACATCTTAACCAGAAACGCACTGTTGTACTTAATCTTGAATCTGCTTCCAAAGAGCTTTCAAGACGACTTCTCGACTTTTTGAGCGGTGTTGCTTTTGCTAATGGTGGCGAAGTGAAAAGAGTAGCTAACAGCACATATATCATCACTCCTTCCAATGTTAACCTTATGGGAGATTTGCTTGACGAACTTGAAAGCAGTGGCGTTTATTTCTAAATAGATGAACAAAGAGCAAAAGGAAAAAGATTATTTTCTTGCCGGTATAAAAAATCTTATTGAGCTGTCGCAAAGGCAGGACACTATGAGGTTTTCGGGATTTCTTAATGAAACCGAACGCGCTCTGGCTGAACCTTTAGTAAAAAAGAGTAAGGTTTTATATAAATTTTACGGAGGATTTCCCGATGCACAAAGGGTTGTGCTCGGAGTTTTTCCTGAAGGTTATGAGGCGCTTGATGAATATTTCCCGATATCAGGCTTTACGGTGACCTTTCCCGAAAACTATAAGCTTTCACACAGTGATTTTCTCGGAACACTTATGGCTCAGCAGATAAAAAGGGAAACGCTCGGTGACATAGTAATCTGTGACGGCAAGGCTAACATTTATGCGTTGGAAAAAATAGAGAAAGTAATTTCGACCCAGATAGACAAAATAGGTGGTGTCGGGGTTACCATAACAAAAGGGATTGATAATCCCATAGAAGTTTTGCAGAAGTTCAAATCCATCAAAGGAACACTTGCTTCATTAAGGCTTGATGCGGCAGTAGCTCTTGTGACGGGATTAAGCCGTGAGAAGGCGGCTATGCTTATTTCATCAAAATGTGTTTTCCTTAACTACCTTGAAAAGACACAGGCCACTGCAAAACTTAATGAAGGGGACATTCTTACTGTACGCGGTTACGGGAAATATAAACTTACCAAGATAGGAAACGAAACGCGTAAAGGAAGAACAGGCGTAATTTTTGAGGCTTATATAAATTGATAATATTTTGGGAAAGTAGGAATTTGTTATGAGCAGATCAATGAAAACTTTTGAAAAATCAGCATTCGGATATCGTCCTGAAGATGTAGACAATCATGTTGATGAATTGAATCGTCAGATTGCTACTCTGGAGGCTGAAAAAGAAGAATTGGTTGCTAAAATGAGAGTTTTGGCTGAAAAAATCAATGAGTACCGCAAGGACGAAGCTGACCTTAAAGATGCTCTCCTCGGTGCACAGAAGATGGGAAATACTATTATTAACGAAGCTAAAATGAAAGCTGAAGCAATGATTGCGGAAGCTTCAACCCGTGCAGACCGTTTGGTTTATGATTCTCAGAAACAAGCTGAAGAAGCTATTAATGCTATCCAGAAGCAGGTTGATAAAGAGAAGAAAGCTTTGACAAAAATGCAAAAAGAGGTTTCCGATTTCAAATCCACACTGCTTGCTACCTATAAACGCCATCTTAATCTTATCACAGGTTTACCTGAAGTAGAGGAAGAAAAAGAAGATGTTGCTCCACAGGTGAAGGAAGAAGTTTTTGAAGAAGTAAATGAAACTTTTGAAGCACCGTCAGAAGAAGCTGAAGAAATTTCTTTTGTGGAACCTGAAGAAGAAACTCCTGCTCCCGTTGAGGAAGAAGAGGAGGAAGAAATTTCCACAATGCGTTTTGATAAAGTTGAGGCAGAAGAAGATAAACCCACTTTTATACCTGCACGCAAAACTGCATTTGAAGAAAAATTCGGCGAACTTAAATTTGGAAGAAATAACAATAACTGATAAAGGTTGCCGCATTAAATTGCGGCAACTAATTTTACTGTTGTGCGGAGGTAAAATATGAAAAGACATATCGCACTTTTAATGTCAGCAATACTGGTTGTAATGGATCAGTTTTTTAAGATTCTGGCGATGGATAAGCTTGAACCTATCGGCTCGTTGCCGATAATTCCCGATGTTTTTCACCTCACATACATTGAAAACAGAGGAGCTGCTTTTGGTATGATGGAGGGAAGAAAACTGATACTTATCGGCCTTACCGCAGTGGTTTTGCTCGTGGCAGTTTTCTTGGTTTTAGCGGGTAAACTTGAAAACGACAATCACTTATTGTTTTCCGTCTGTGTTATTTTAGGCGGCGGTGTCGGCAATCTTATTGACAGAGTTTACAGAGGTTTTGTAGTCGATTATATACATCTTAAACTTATTAATTTTGCTGTTTTCAATTTTGCTGATATCTGCGTTACACTCGGTACTGTATGGCTTTTAGCTTATCTTCTTCTGGATATAAAAAAAGATATGTCGGGAGAAATAAAAAGTGCTTGAGTTTTTGGTTGAAGATATTTTTAATGGTGAACGGATAGATGTTTTCTTGGTTGAAAAGCTTGAGGGTAAAACTCGTTCCGCCGTACAAAAAATGCTTGCTGATGGTATGGTTAAACTGAATGGCAATTGTGCAAGCAAAAATGCAAAGCTTAAATCGAAAGATCTGGTAGAGGTTACTTTGCCAGAACCCAAAGAGCTTGATGTTATTCCGCAGAACATTCCCCTTGATATTGTTTATGAGGATGACGACTTACTTGTTGTTAATAAGCCAAAGGGAATGGTAGTACACCCCGCCGCAGGGAATGAGGATAAAACCCTCGTGAATGCGCTTTTGTATCATTGCAAAGGTTCCCTTTCGGGGATAAATGGTGTAATCCGTCCCGGAATTGTGCATAGAATAGATAAAGATACAAGCGGACTTTTGATTGTTGCAAAAAATGACACATCGCATATAAATCTTGCAAAACAAATTGAAGAACACAGCTTTACCAGAATTTACCACGCAGTGGTTTATGGCAATGTAAAAGAAGATGAGGGGACTGTGAAAACCCTTATCGGAAGGCATCCGAAAGATCGTAAAAAGATGGCGGTTGTCGCAAAAGACGGAAGAGTTGCCGTTACCCATTTTAAGGTTCTGGAAAGGCTTGAAGGGTTCACCTGTCTTGAGCTTAAGCTTGAAACCGGCAGAACGCATCAGATAAGAGTGCATATGGCATCTCTCGGTCATCCCGTTGCGGGCGATTCCGTGTATGGACCAAAAAAGGTTATAACTTCGCTTGATGGCCAGTGCCTGCACGCAAAAGTTATTGGATTTATACACCCTCAAACGGGTGAATATTTAGAATTTGACAGTGATTTACCGCAGATTTTTACAGATTTTATTAAAAAACACAGACGGTAAAAGAAAGGGTTGGTAATAAAAATGGATGCAGCTTTGAAAAAAGAACTTATGAAAAAAGCTTGTAAAATAAGAATGGGGGTTATTGAGGGTACTTTCAATGCAAAATCAGGTCACCCGGGAGGTTCTCTCTCAATTGCTGATGATCTGGCTTACCTTTATTTTGCTGAAATGAATGTTGACCCCAAAAATCCTGATATGAAGGATCGTGACAGATTTGTGCTTTCCAAAGGACATACTGCACCTGCACTTTATGCAACTCTTGCTCTCAAAGGTTTTTTCCCTGAAGAGGAACTTAAAAATCTTCGTCATATAGGCTCATTTTTGCAGGGCCATCCCGATATGAAACATATCCCCGGCGTTGATATGTCAAGCGGTTCTCTCGGCCAGGGAATTTCTGCAGCTTGCGGTATGGCGCTTTCTGCAAAAATTTCAGGGGACAGCTACCGCACATATGCAATTTTAGGCGATGGTGAAATCGAAGAAGGTCAGGTTTGGGAAGCCGCTATGTATGCTGCTCACTACAAACTTGACAACTTGGTTGCTTTTGTTGACGTTAATGGTCTTCAGATCGACGGTCCTACAAGCGAAGTTATGTCAGCAGAACCTATTGACAAGAAATTTGAAGCATTTGGCTTTAATGTATATGTAATTGATGCTCACGATTACGAACAGATTGCAGAAGCAGTTGAAAAAGCTAAAAACAAAAATGGCAAACCTACTGCAATTATCTGTAAATCAGTA
>JAZLER010000003.1:0-122801 GCA_045615345.1 Fumia sp.
AAAGCGTTTGCAGTTTTTTGTGTGGAATATAAAAAGTCGGCAGTTTTTACTGCCGACTTTTCCGTTATTTGAAGTATTCAACACCACTTCTGAAAATCATCTGGTCTTTGTTGCCGATGATGTTTTTCGCAATATCGTTGCCGATACGCTCACTGTGTGCCATTTTACCCAGAACGCGTCCATCAGGAGAAGTGATACCTTCGATAGCCATCATAGATTCATTGGGGTTAAATCTGATATCATATGTGGGATTACCATCGAGGTCCACATACTGAGTCGCAATCTGTCCGTTTGCCGCCATAGCTTTAAGTTCAGCTTCTGTCGCAATAAAACGACCTTCACCGTGAGAAATAGCAACTGTGTGCAAATCACCAACAGCAGTGTTATAAAGCCAGGGAGATTTGTTGGAAGCAATTCTTGTTGTTACCATCATTGACTGGTGGCGACCGATAGAGTTGAATGTAAGTGTGGGAGAATCGTCTTTCATTTCAACGATTTCACCGTAAGGAACAAGACCGAGTTTAACAAGTGCCTGGAAGCCGTTACAGATGCCGAGCATCAAGCCGTCACGGTTTTTGAGCAAGTCATGAACGCCATCTTTAATTCTGGGGTTTCTGAAGAATGCTGTGATAAATTTACCGGAACCATCGGGTTCGTCACCACCTGAGAAACCACCGGGAATCATAATAATCTGAGATTTCTGAATTTTCTTAGCAAATTCAGCAACAGATTCTTCGATATCGTTACCTGAAAGATTTTTGATAACAAATACATCTGCGACAGCACCTGCTTTTTCAAATGCACGCTGAGTATCATATTCACAGTTTGTACCGGGGAATACAGGGATAAGAACTCTGGGAGATGCAACTTTAATTGCAGGAGCCAAGCGTTCTTTATTTTCAAAGCTTACTGTTTCTACCTTTTCTTTGGAAGTTTCGATATTGCAGGGGAATACCTTTTCGAGTTTTTCTTCATAAGAAGTCTGCAAGTCAGAAATAGCTATTTTTGTACCATCAGCAAGTTTAATGTTTTCTTCGATGGAAGTCACACCAATGACATTAAGTTCGTTAACTGCTTTGGAGTTCCCATCGAGTTCAACGATAAATCCACCATAAACGGGGTTAAACATCAATGTTTCATCGAGATTTGTTGTGAAGTTAAATCCGATTCTGTTACCGAAACTCATTTTTGCGATACCTTCAGCCACACCACCGAAGCCCAAAGTCCACACTGCAACTGTTTCACCTTTTTCAATAAGGTTTTCAACTGTATCAAAAACTTTCTTAACGCTGTCAAAATCGGGTGTGCCATCTGCTTTGTACTCAGGTAAAATCAAAGCAACAGGGCTGCTTACAGATTTAAATTCGGGAGAAACAACTTTTCTGGAATCCGCTAAAGATACTGCAAAAGAGCAAAGGGTAGGAGGAACATCGATATCCTCAAATGTTCCTGACATAGAGTCTTTACCGCCGATTGCACCGATACCGAGCTGAAGCTGTGCTTCAAAGCCACCAAGCAAAGCGGCAAGCGGTTTGCCCCAGCGAACAGGATTATTGTTTGTTCTTTCAAAATATTCCTGGAATGTGAGCCAGCATTTTTTATAACTACCACCTGCTGCAACAACTTTTGCAACAGATTCAACCACAGCTGTCATTGAACCGATATAGGGGTTCTGCTCGGAAATATAAGGGTTATAACCCCAGCCCATTACAGAACAGGTTGTAGTTTCACCTGAAAGCACAGGGATTTTAGCTGTCATAGCCTGAGTTTTTGTCATCTGGTGTTTACCACCGTAAGGCATTGTTACAGTGCCTGCGCCGATGGAACTATCAAAGCGTTCAACCAAGCCCTTCTGGGAACAGATATTGAGGTCAGAAAGATGTTCAACCCAGCCTTT
The DNA here is from genome assembly GCA_045615345.1 of Fumia sp. GTDB lineage: Bacteria > Bacillota > Clostridia > Oscillospirales > Ruminococcaceae > Fumia. The sequence continues at coordinate 1,898 of JAZLER010000003.1, forward strand.
TTTGTTATTCTTACGGTTATTAACAGCTTTAACATCGCTTACTTCGATTTTAATTTTTGTATGTTTTTCTGCACCATTGGAATTAAGGAACTCTCTGGAGAGGTTTACAATTTCGTTACCATTCCATGTCATACGGAGTCTGGGAGCTTCAGTAACAGTTGCAACAACAGTAGCTTCAAGGTTTTCTGTATGCGCAAGGTCGATAAACTCTTTTACATTTTCGGGAGCTACGACAACTGCCATTCTTTCCTGAGATTCGGAAATAGCAAGCTCTGTACCATCAAGGCCATCGTATTTTTTGGGAACCGCATCAAGGTTAATCATAAGACCGTCTGCGAGCTCACCGATAGCAACAGATACACCACCTGCACCGAAGTCGTTACAACGGCGAATCATACGGGTAACTTTAGGATTTCTGAACATACGGGAAATTTTTCTTTCAATGGGAGGATTACCCTTCTGTACTTCTGCGCCACAGCTTTCGAGCGACTCAAGTGTATGAGATTTTGAAGAACCTGTTGCGCCACCACAACCGTCACGACCTGTACGGCCACCGAGCAAAATTACAACATCATCGGGAGAGGGAATTTCTCTGATTACATTGCTTGCAGGAGCAGCACCGATTACAGCACCGATTTCCATACGCTTTGCAACATAGTTTTTATGATAAATTTCTGTAACTTCACCTGTTGCAAGACCAATCTGGTTACCATAAGATGAGTAACCATGAGCCGCAGTTGTTACAATTTTCTTCTGGGGAAGTTTACCTTTCAAAGTTTCTTCGATGGAAACTGTGGGGTCAGCCGCACCTGTTACGCGCATTGCCTGATATACATAAGAACGACCGGAAAGCGGGTCACGGATAGCACCGCCAAGACAAGTAGCTGCACCACCGAAAGGTTCGATTTCTGTTGGATGGTTATGAGTTTCATTTTTAAACATCAAAAGCCATTTTTCTTTTGTGCCGTCAATATCAACATCGATTTTTACAGAACAAGCATTGATTTCTTCGCTTTCATCAAGGTCTTTGAGAAGACCGTCTTTTTTAAGCTTTTTAGCGGCAATTGTAGCAAGGTCCATCAAAGTTACGGGTTTATTTCTTCCCACATAAAGTTCTTCCCTTGCAGACATATATTTGTCAAAGCTTGACTTTACTGCTTCGTCACAGATTTCAACATCATCGATGATTGTAGAAAAAGTAGTATGACGGCAGTGGTCAGACCAGTATGTATCAATCATACGGATTTCTGTAATAGTGGGGTCTCTTTTTTCAGTATCCTTAAAATAAGCCTGACAGAACTTGATATCATCAAGGTCCATAGCAAGTCCGTAATTTTTAACGAAATCATCAAGTGCTTTTTCATCAAGAGAGATAAAACCGTTCAAAGTTTCAACAGATTCGGGAATATCGTATTCAGTTTTGAGTGTATCAACCTTTTCAAGGCTTGCTTCTCTTGATTCAACAGGGTTTATGAGGTGGTTTTTGATAAGGTCAAATTCTGCATCGGAAATTTTTCCTTCTAAAATATAGATGCGGGCATTTTTAACTCTGGGGCGTTCGCCCTGAGTCATAATCTGGATACACTGTTCGCAGGAATCAGCTCTCTGGTCAAACTGACCGGGGAGGTATTCGATAGCAAGTATTCTCTTTTCGCCTTCTGTTTCAGGGATTTCATCGAAAACCATATCCACAGCAGGTTCAGAGAAAATGTTTCTGGATGCACTTAAAAAGGTGGCATCATCAATTCCTTCAACATCATAACGGTTGAAAAGACGAACTCCTGTAAGGTTTATTCCCAAAGAGCTTTTAATATCTCCAAGGGTGGATTTTGCTTCTACATCAAAGCCTTTCTTTTTCTCGACATAAATTCTGAATACTGACATTTTTAACCCTCCGTTATTTCTCCGATACAGCGGTCGCCCTCTATACCGATAATCTTTACATCAATAATTTCTCCGCAATGCTCATCTTTGCAGTTTACCGAAACCGGTGTGTAGTTTTTGGTAAAACCTTCAAAGCCAAAACTGTCTTTTGTTGTTTCTAAGAGTACTTTCTGAGTTTTACCAACCTGAGATTTTAAAAACTCAAGCCTTACCTTTTCGACAGTTTCAATCATCTTGCGGCTTCGTTTTTCCTTTACAGTTTCAGGAATCTGTTCTTTTTTTGCGGCAACAGTTCCTTCCCTCGGAGAATACGCAAAAATATGAGCTTTTGCAAATTGTATCTTTTCGGCGAAATTCAAAGATTCCTCAAAATCCTCTTCAGTTTCACCGGGAAAACCTACCATAATATCGGTGGTTATCGAGGGGTTTTCGAAAACCTCTCTGATTTTTTTGACTATTCTTAAAAATTCTTCGCAATCGTAATGGCGGTTCATAGCTTTCAGGGTTTTATCGCACCCGCTTTGCAGTGCCAAGTGAAACTGCGGGCAAAACTCATCAAGTTTTGCCATTTCTTCCAAGTCCTCATCCGATAAAAGTTCGGGTTCTAAACTCCCAAGGCGGATTCTTTTGATTTTTTCAACTTCGCAAGCAGCTTTAACGGCATCTATAAGTCTTAGCCCCAGATCTTTTCCGTAAGAAGAAAGGTTTATTCCGACTAAAACCACTTCTTTATAGCCGTTTTCACCTAATGCTTCAAGCTCTTTTTTTATATCATCGAGAGGTTTTGACCTTACAGGTCCTCTCGCCTTTGGAATTATGCAATAAGAACAATACCTTTCGCAACCGTCCTCGATTTTAACAAATGCCCTTGTTCTTCCCCTTAAGGCTTTAACGGACATCTTTTCAAAATCTTCTTTTCGCTCATGAGGAGTAATATTTACAATTCTCTTATTTGTCACCAACGATTCTTTGACAGCCTTTAAAAGTTCTTTTCGGTTTCGTGTACCCGTTATAACATCGGCTTCTTTTATTGACTCGGCTTCTTCGGGGAAAGCCTGAGGCATACAACCCGTCAGGACAATCTTGGCGGTCGGATTTTGCTTTTTAAGTCTTCTTATAACCTTAATAGTTTTTTTATCACTTACAGAAGTAACGGTACAGGAATTCACAACATAAATATCCGCTTCTTCGTTAAGGTTCACAACATCAAATCCATCGCTTAAAAAAAGTTCGATAAGATTTTCTGTTTCGTACTGATTAACCTTGCAACCCAGGGTCGCAAAAGCAATTTTCACAATTCTCACCGCCTGTGTATAAAAGTCCACTATTTACATTATAATAGATTTGAAAAAAATTTACAATAAACAGTTGACTAAAACTTTTATAACTGTTATATTGTAAATATGGTGAATTTGCTAATTTTACCTTAATTTTTTGATTTTGGAGGTTACTTAAATGAAAAGTTGTAACATTATGCTCGACACAATCAACGATGTAAAAGTATTCGTAAACACAGTTTGCAAATGTGATTTCGAAGTAGACCTTATCTCCGGCAGGTATGCTGTTGATGCCAAATCCATTATGGGTATTTTCAGCCTTGACTTGTCAAAGCCCATAAAGCTTGAAGCTCATACAGATAATGCTGATGAATTTTTAGCAGAAATCAAAGATTTTATCGTTGAATAATCAAAAGGCACCATAAGGTGCCTTTTTCTCTAAGAGGTGCAATATGTTTTTTAAACCGCAATTTTACAAAAAAGGCAAAAAGGTTTCTGTTTCAAAATACTGCGAAATCGTAAATGCCAAGGGTTATGCAAAAGAAGTTTTAGAGTCTTTGATAGAAAAATACGGCGAAGAAAAAGGCTCAGTTAAAAAAATTACTGTTTTTTCTGATTTGCCACCTTTTTACAACCTTGAAAAAAGGGAAGAAGGCTATGCAATTGAGATTAACACTAAAGAAATCTCGCTGTTCGGCGAAGATAACCGCACTGAAATCTATGCTGCTGTAACACTTTTGCAGATGGCAGACGCAGGTGAAATCTGCAAAGGTATTCTTTGTGATGCACCCGACTCATATTTCAGGGGCTATCGCGTATTCTTGCCAAGCAGAAAAGGGCTTGATGACTTCAAGGATATGGTAAGATTTCTGGCAAATTACAAATATAATTATCTTTCTCTTGAAGTCGGCGGAGCAATGGAATATAAGCGCCACCCGAAAATCAACGAGGAATGGAAAAAGTTTGCCGCTGAAACCCACAGGTATTCGGGAAGAACTCACGAAATCGAGTTTGGCTACCCCTGGGTTAAAAACTCAATTCATACCGACAACGCTGATGGTGAAATCCTGACACAGGGCGAAGTGAGGGAAATTATCGCATTTTGTGAATATCACGGGCTTGAAGTTTATCCCGAAGTACCGACACTTTCCCATTCCGACTACATCTGCATAGCATATCCCGAAATAGCCGAAAGAAAAGAAGACCCATACCCCGATACATATTGCCCCAACCATCCCGATACATATAAAATTGTTTTTGATGTTTTAGAAGAAGTTATCGATGTTTTTAAACCCAAAATCATAAACATCGGTCACGATGAATGCTACACCCTCTGTGTTTGTGACAAATGCAAGGAAAAAGAGCCTTTTGAAATTTTCACAGAAGATGTTATAAAAATTCACGACTGGCTTAAAGAACGCGGTATCCGCACCTCAATGTGGGCTGACAAACTTCTCCCGATGATTAATAACGGCCACGGCAGAGGCGGTTCAGGCGGTAAGTACATCACTCCTTTAGGCAACAAGGTTTACCTTCCCACAACTTTCTATTGTCAGTCCCTTTTGCCCAAAGATATTTTGATGCTCCACTGGTCTTATGCATACGGAATTCAGCACGATTATGTACTGCATTCAAACGGCTATGAAACTGTTTTTGCAAATATGTCTGCTTCCTCTGTTGTTAACTGGCGTCACCGCAGAAACTTAGGCATAAAAGGTGGTACCTGTTCTAACTGGGGCTCATTTGCACCTTTGTATATGCAGAGAAACAGCCAGTATTTCAACCTGATTTTCGGTGCATACGCTCTCTGGTCACCCGAGTACGACAACGATATTTTTGCCGATGTCACTTTAGCAACTTATGAGGAATGCTTCCGCTTAAAATACGGAAATCTCGAGAAAAAACCTCATATTACCGTCACTCATACAACCGATTTTGAGGTTCCTTTTACAGTATTTGTTGACGGAATTTTTATCGAATACGACAAATACCATATGGGCAGATACAAACTCACCTACAAAGACGGCACCGAGGAGCTGTTTGATGTAAACTACGGCGAAAACATTTCAAATTGCAATATCAAATTCTCTCTTGATGCCGATGATACCTTTGATGAGTTCCTGCTCTCGGATACTCCGATAAAAGAGATTTCCTGTTCTACAATCCCCGAGAAAATAGACGGCAAAACATATTATAAAACAGTATTTGTAAATCCTCACCCTGAAAAGGAAATCGAAAGCTTTGAGTACATCCCCGAAAAGGATGCAAAAGTAGAAATATATAAAATCACATATTAAAGAAAGGGCATATGCCCTTTCTTTTTTTGCATAAGTATATAAAAAGCTTATGAGAGGTTGATTTTATGATTAAAAGATTTATATCAGCTTTATTGTGTGTTGTGATGTTTGTGATTTTTCCTGTTTGCGTCTTCGCTGAAGAAGATGTTTTTCCTGCAGCGGCGAGTATACACGAAATCCCCGCTAAATCTGCAGTTTTGATGGATGCCGCCTCGGGGCGTGTTCTTTTTGAAAATAACGCAGATGAACAAATGCCCCCTGCATCAATCACAAAAATTATGACACTTCTTCTGACTTTTGAAGCTATCGAGAATGGAACACTTAAGTATTCAGACATCATCACCTGTTCCGAGCACGCCGCATCTATGGGAGGCACACAGATATGGCTCGAACCCGGGGAAGAAATGACAGCAGAAGACCTTATCAAAGCCACAGCGATAAACTCTGCAAACGATGCATCTATGACTCTTGCCGAGCACATCGGCGGAAGTGAAGAAGGATTTGTTTCGATGATGAACGAAAAGGCAAAGACCCTTGGTATGGAAAATACAAATTTTGTAAACCCTACAGGTCTTGATGCCGAAAATCATTATTCCTCGGCACGCGATATCGCGATTATGTCAAGAGAGCTTCTAAAACACGAAGATATCAAAAAGTTTTCAACCATCTGGATGGATACTTTAAGGAATGGTGAAACAGGGCTTACAAATACAAATAAATTGGTGCGTTTTTATAAAGGCTGCACAGGCCTTAAAACGGGTACAACCGATGGGGCAGGGAGCTGTCTTTCGGCCTCTGCCGAAAGAAACGGAATAAGTCTTATCGCAGTTTCGATGGGGTCAGCTACTTCAAACGAAAGATTTTCTTCCTGCAGAACGCTTTTGGATTACGGTTTTTCTGCATTTGAACTTTTTACCCCCGAAATATCAGAAGAAGAACTGCCGGCTGTACCAATTGTAAAAGGAGTAGTGCCCGAAATTTCGCTTGAGTTTTCCGAAACTCCCCCCGTATTACTTGAAAAAGGAAAATCAAAAGAAGTAAAAAAGGAAATCATAGTGGAAGAATTTAAAAATGCGCCTGTAAATCGTGGTGACAACTTAGGTAAAGTCGTTTTTTCTTCAGACGGAGAAACAATTGCGGAAGTTCCGCTTACCGCTGCTGATGATGTCGAAAAATTGACATTTTTCACAGCTTTTAAAATACTTCTCAGGAATTTACTCGCATTTTAAAAATATTTTTTGTCAGTTTTGTAAAAATTAGCAAAAATCTCTTGAAAAGTACCCACTGTTTGTAGTACAATAATATTAGAAAATTTTCCGGAGGCAATACAGTGGCTATTAAATTAAACAGTAACTATCTTAAAGGCTTTATGTCAGAAGACGAAATCAAGGCGTTGGCACCTGCTGTGAAGGCAGCACATGAATCCCTTCATCAGAAAACAGGTCTTGGCAATGATTTCTTAGGTTGGCTCGACCTTCCCACAGATTATGACAAAGAAGAATTCGTAAGAATTCAGAAAGCTGCAGAGAAAATCAATTCTCAGGCCGATATCCTTATCGTTATCGGTATCGGTGGTTCTTACCTCGGTGCAAGAGCTGCCATTGAACTTTTGCGTTCACCTTTTTACAACAATCTCAAAAAAGATACAGCTGATATCTACTTTGTCGGCAACAATGTAAGTCCTTCTTATCTTCAGGAAGTACTTTCCATCTGTGAAGGCAAAGATATTGCAGTAAATGTTATCTCTAAATCAGGAACAACAACTGAACCTGCTCTGGCATTCCGTGTGTTCAAGACTTTGCTTGAAAAGAAATACGGGGCAGAGGGTGCTAAAGAAAGAATTTACTGCACAACAGACAAAGCAAGAGGAACTTTAAAAGAACTTGCTGACAAAAACGGTTACGAAACTTTTGTAATTGCTGATGATGTAGGTGGAAGATACTCAGTTCTCACAGCGGTAGGACTTCTCCCCATTGCAGTTGCAGGTTGCGATATCAAAAAAATGATGGATGGTGCTAAAGAAGCACAGTTGGCATTTGATAACAGCGATGTTACCCAAAACGACTGCTATAAATATGCAGCTACCCGTTTTGCTCTTTACCAGAAGGGCAAAGGGGTGGAGATAATGGTAAGTTTTGACCCTGCTTATGCTATGATGTCCGAATGGTACAAACAGCTCTTCGGCGAAAGTGAAGGTAAAGACAACAAGGGTATTTATCCTTCTTCCGTTACTTTCTCCACAGACCTTCATTCTTTGGGACAGTTCATTCAGGAAGGTCCCAGAATGATGTTTGAAACCTTTATCGACATCAAAAATCCCAAACAGGATTTCTTTATCGAAGCTGATGAAAACAACTTTGACGGCTTGAACTTCCTTTCCAATCAGGAAATGTCAAAGGTAAACCGCAAAGTTATGGAAGCAACCATCCTTGCACACACAGAAGGCGGGGTTCCCGCAGTTGTGCTCGAGGTACCCGAAATCAACGAATATGAATTCGGATATATGGTTTACTTCTTTGAAAAAGCTTGTGCCGTTTCCGGTTATCTTTTAGGTGTTAACCCCTTTAACCAGCCCGGCGTTGAAAGCTACAAAAAGAATATGTTTGCACTTTTGGGCAAACCCGGCTACGAGGACTTAAAAGCAGAACTCGAAGCAAAATTATCAAAATAAAGATGTATTTTAGACTTGTGTCTGAGATAAAACAAATTGGAGGTTATCATTATGATTAAACTGATCGTAGGCAAAAAAGGAACAGGCAAGACAAAAATTCTTATCAACATGGTAGAGGAAGCTCAGAAAACTACAAACGGTAACGTTGTATGTGTAGAAAAAGTTCCGAAACTTACTTATGATATTCCTTCTTCCGTTCGTTTGATGGAAACAAGCAAGGACAACATTGAAGGCTACGACGAGTTTTACGGATATATTACAGGTATTCTTTCCGGTAACTTTGATATTACCGACCTCTTCATCGACTCTACTTTGAGAATCGGTGGCAGAGATTACGCTGAACTCGGAAATTTCCTTGAAAAATTAGACGGCACTATCGCCGGCAGAGATGTAAATGTTGTATTTACAGTTTCTGCTGACAAGGAAGAACTTCCCGAATCTGTTACTAAATTTGTAAAATAATATCAATTCAAAAGACCGTATCGAATCGATACGGTCTTTCAATATATCGCAGATCATATACTACTACAACTTTTTTTATTATTTAAAACAAAATTTTCTGTGGTATAATTATCTTGTGGCGTGTTCTGAAAAAAATTCGAGCAATCCTATGAATTCTTTTTCAGTTGAGAGAGGCTCTCTGTGGTGAACCATAACAGTTTGTCTTTCACAGAAATCAACAACATCAAGATTTACAAAATTTTCTTTCATTGTATCACTCTCTGCACTTTCTGCAGAAAGTGTTATACCAAGCCCTTCGTTTACACAGTTCAAAAGGCACTGCCGGTCAGAAATTTCAATCGCAACATTGATCGAAATACCTTTTTCCTCAGCACATCGTTCCATAACTTTTCTCAAAGCAGAGCCCTTTGACATAAAAATAAATGGTTCGTTCTGCAAATCTTTTAAAGTAAGCTTTTTGTTTGCAAGATGACTATCCTTACTTGCTTTTATCCTTATTTCTTCGTTTGAAATAATAAAACTGTTATAATCTTTATATTTACTGTTTTTCCCATCTATTATAATATCAAAATCTGAAATTTTTTCACAATTAATATCATGACTCATCATAAAAGAAAAATCAGGGTTTTGTTTTTTGTATTTAATCAGCAAGTCAGTAAGCCACACTCGTCGATTAAGGACCAGCAATTTAACTTCTTTTTTCTCATTTTCCCTTCCCTGAATTTTGCAGATGGCTTCTTCAGCAATTTTAAAAGATTCAGATAAGGCATCGGCAAGTGTTTTTCCGTCCCGATTAAGAAAAATCTTGTTGGCTTTTCTGTCAAAAAGTTTGACACCGATATCATCTTCCAGGCGTTTTATCGCAGCAGAAACAGAAGATGTAGGTACCATATTACTATTAGCGGTTTTAGTAAAATTTTCATTCTTTGCGCTTTCCAAAAAATATTTAAGCTGAAGCAAATCCATTTTATCACCCCGTAAATATTATACTGCACTCAAAAAAGTATTGCAATACTTTTTGCATTATCAAAAATTATATAGTAGGTGTTTTTATGAAAGTAACTATTATCCAGCCCGATTACTCTTTTGATTACACACTTTCCGATGAGTATTTTAAAAAAGAGCTTGAACTTATGGACAGTTGTGACAGCTCATCAGACATTATTGTAATGCCTGAAAGTTGCGACATTCCATGTCTTGCAAAGACAAAAGAACAAAATGATGCAAGTGTCAGAAAATACAATGAAATTCTCATAAAGAAAGCATCCGAAACGGCAAAACGCTGTAACTCTATACTTTTTATAAACGCAAGAAGCAAAACCGAAAAAGGGTACCGTAATACAACCTACGCCTTTGACAGACAAGGGAATATAGCAGGCAAATACTTCAAGGAACATTTAGTGCCGAGTGAAGTTTCTGTTATAGAACTTGACCATAACTACTCTTTTGAGTTCACAGAACCCACTGTTATTGAAATAGAGGGTATCCGTTTTGGATTCTTAGTTTGCTATGATTTCTATTTCTATGAAAATTATGCAAATATGGCAAGGCACAACCTTGATGTTATTATCGGATGTTCTCATCAGCGAAGTGATACCCACAGAGCTTTACAGATTATGTCGCAGTTTTTAGCGTATAACACCAACGCTTATGTTTTTCGCTCTTCCGTTTCTTTTGACCAGACTTCTGACATTGGTGGCGGAAGTATGGTGGTGGCACCTGATGGCGAAGTTTTACTTAATATGTATAACCGTGTGGGTGTGGAATCAGTTGAATTGGATGTCCATAAGAAATACTTGAAACCCGCAGGTTTCGGAAACCCCAATGCGCCCCATTACGAATATATCGAAACAGGGCGCCGTCCTTACAAATATCGTCCCGCAGGAAGTGCCATTGTAAAAAATGATAAACAGATGCCTTACCCGAGGGTTTGTGCTCATCGCGGATTCAACTCGGTGGCGCCTGAAAACAGTATGCCTGCCTTTGGTGCTGCGGTCGCAATGGGTGCTGAGGAAATCGAATTCGATTTATGGGTTACAAAAGATGGCGAAATCGTGTCCAGCCACGATGACTGTCTTGACAGAGTTTCAACGGGTAAAGGCAAAATCTATGATTATACTTATGAAGAACTTTTGCAGTATGATTTCGGCGTAAAGCACAACGAAAAATTCAAAGGTCTTAAAATCCTTAAATTTGAAGAAATACTCAAAAAACTCGCCTGTCACACGATAATGAATATCCATATAAAAACCATTTCAAACACCTGTGAATACGACAGAGATACACTCAAAAAGATTATCGCCCTTATTGATAAATACGACTGCAGAAAATATGTCTACTTTATGTCGGGCAACGATAATTTCTTAAGGCTCGCAAAGGAAATAGCTCCCGATATCGTATGTTGTGTTGGCGGCGGAGATGCTCCGTGGGAAATGGTTGAAAGGGCTATAAAATACGGTTGTGAAAAAATTCAGCTTTTCAAACCTTATTTCAATCAGGAAATGATTGATAAAGCCCACGCAAATGGTATTGTATGTAATGTTTTCTGGTCTGACGATGAAAAGGAAACAGAGGAGTTTATCAATATGGGCATTGATACCATTCTCACAAACGACTATAACATTATTGCCAAGACCGTAAAAAATATGAACAAGGAGCCGTATCACATATGATACGGCTTTCCTTTTAATATGCACTTTCTTGTTTTTGTACCTCGTTGTGGTACGCGTTTAAGACAGCATCTTCAAGATGCGTTCGCGCCGTGGGAGAAATCGGATGAGCTATATCCCTGAAAATTCCGTTTATCTCTTTTCTGCTCGGCATCGCAACAAACAGTCTTTGCGGGCCTTCGATGACTTTTATGTCATGAATGGCAAGTTCATCGTCAACTGTTACTGAAACTACCGCTCGCAGTCTCCCGTCATTCAAAAGCCTTCTTACCTTAATGTCTGTGATGTTCAAAATGTTTCCCTGCCTTTCTTTAAAATGTAATTAAAGTATAGGCTTTCTCTTTTTTTATATACAATTCACTTGATATTTTTTTGAAATTGTGATATGCTGAGTTTATTAAGGAGGATTTTAAAATGAATGATGTTTTTGTAGAATATATGGTAAAAAGGCGTATGACAGGGAAAGATGTTGCTTTTAGCATTTTTCTGGTACTTGTTGCTGTTTCGCTTTTCGTGTTTTGTGTTTTCCTGGCACCTGCTTTTTTAGGAGAACTTTCTTTCCTCGGTGCAATTGTCGGGGTTGCTGTTGTTTACCTTGCTTATTATCTTATCAGCAATATGAATGTTGAGTATGAATTTATCGTTACAAATGGTGAAATCGATGTGGATAAAATTGTAGCAAAAAGAAAACGCCAGCGTCTTGTTACAACAAATGCAAGAATTTTTGAAGCATTCGGAAACTACAATCCCTTAGACCACATAGACAAGAATTACACAAGCCGTATCTTTGCCTGTGAAAGTGAATACGCACCTGCAAAATTTGCAGTTTTTACCCATGTTTCACTCGGCAAAACGCTTTTGGTTTTCACCCCCGATGACCGCACTGTTGATGCGCTCAAAAAGTTTATACCCCTTAAAGCTATGCAGGCTTTCGAGGAATAATCTGAAGCCTTCGCAAAAAGCGAAGGCTTTTACTTTTAATCAGGGAGGTTTTTTCTTTGAAAATTCTCACTTCATCCTCAATGAAAATCGCTGAAAATATTGCAGTGCAAAAAGGTTCTTCTTTCGCAGAACTTATGGAAAATGCAGGGAAAGGTGCTGCCGATAAAATAGAAACACTTTGTGATATTTTCGGGAGTCAGGTAACTGTTCTTTGCGGAAAAGGCAATAATGCTGGTGACGGACTTGTTGTCGCAAGACATCTTTCGCAGTCAGGAGCCAATGTTACCGTTATTTTTTTACTCGGAAAAGAGCTTTCTCCTCTTGCCGAAGAAAACCTTACGGAACTCGAAGAATTGCAGGTGTACACCTGGGACTCAGAAGTTTCCGAAGAACGCCGTCTTAATATGGTAGCTACCAGTGACATCATAATTGATGCTGTTTTCGGAACAGGTTTTGATGGTGAACTGCCGGCAGAATGTAAAAAGTTTTTTGAGGTTGCAAATTCTTCCGATGCTGTGAGAATTGCTCTTGATATTCCGTCAGGAGTCAATTGTGATACAGGCCTTGCCGATGAAAGCTCATTTAAAGCTGACTATACATACGCTTTTGCGGCATTTAAATACGCACACATTCTTAAAATGGCATTGCCTTTTTGCGGCAAGTCCGAAATTATTGATATCGGAATTGATGAAAATATTATAAACTCCCTCACCGATACAGTTACTGTTCTCACCGAAGATTTGATAAAAAGCTGCATTCCTAAGCGGTTTGAAGACAGTAATAAAGGCGACTACGGTCGACTTTTAAATATCGGAGGAAGCCTTAATATGTCGGGGGCTGTTACCCTTTCATCACTTTCTGCTTTGCGTTGCGGCACAGGACTTTTACAGGTGGCTTTACCCGGAAGAATTATCCCGATAGTTGCTTCGAAAATCCCCGAGTGTATTTATCTTCCCATGCCGGTAAGCAGCTTTGGAAGTATCGGTGCTGAGGGTATCACCGCTTTAAGCGAAGCTGCCAAAAAAGCTACCGCCATACTTTTGGGTTGCGGGCTCTCTGTTTGTGACGACACTGAATATATCTGCGAAGAAATAATAAAAAACAGTGATGTCCCGATAGTTATTGATGCTGACGGGCTTAACTGCATTGCAGAAAATCCCGATATTTTAAAGGAAGCAAAAGCAAGGGTAATAATTACCCCACATATGAAAGAGATGTCACGCCTTACAGGATTTTCTGTGGACCTTATCAAAAAACGCCGTTTTGATATTGCGGCAAAATTTGCTGAAAGCTATAATGTAACCGTTGTTTTAAAAGACAGCAACACTGTAATCGCAACGCCCGAAAGACAAGTTTATATAAACAGAAACGGTAATTCAGGGCTTGCCAAAGGTGGTAGTGGTGATGTGCTGGCAGGTATGATTGCATCATTTCTGGCACAGGGGGTCAAGCCTTTGTCAGCAGCAATTTCGGGTGTTTTCATTCATGCTGAAGCCGCTGATATAACAAAAAGAGCGATGACCGCTTACTCTATGCTTCCCTCCGATGTCATTGACTCCATTCCGTTTGTATTAAAAGATTTAACATAATTTTTATCTCCTCTGCATATTTTTATGTGGGGGAGGTTTTTTATGAAAAAGATTTTTATTGTTTTACTTTCGGTTATCCTGCTCACTTCCTGTGGCAGTTCCCAGCGCTCTGTCACAAAAGCAGAAGAAGAAAAAATTGTTTCTTCATTAAACCGTGATTTTGATATGAAAGCGCAGATAAGAATGGGGAAAATTGAGGCTGAAGCTGATATAAACCGCACAAAAGACGGAAAGGGTACCGTAAAAATTACAAACCCGAAAAACTTATCGGGGCTTACTTTTATATTTGACAAAGATGATGTAACTGTAAGTTTTTTAGGGTTATCATTAAATCTTGACAACAACAATATTCTCAATTCATCACTTGCAAAAGCCCTGATTTCTTCCATAAACAAAGCATCTTCTCCTCAAGGTGTAACTTTTTCGGCAAAAGATGATGTCATAACTGTCACGGGCGAAACCGAATCGGGAGAATTTTTACTTGTATTTGACAGAAACAAAAAGACACTTTTATCCCTTTCGGTTCCTGAAATTGATTTAGAATGTAATTTTTATCACTCTTAGCACTGTAATTTACAGTGCTTTTTTTACTATTTAATAAAAAATTAACCTTTCGTTATAAAATTTAATAAGTTTGTTTGTAATTTGTTTGCAAATTCAATTGTGAATATGTTATACTTAAGATACTAATTCAAAATTAAACTCTTGAAAGGAGAAATAAATATGCCTTTAGGTAAAATTTTAGTAGTTGACGATGATAAAAACATTTGCGAACTTTTGCGCCTTTATCTTGAAAAGGAAGGTTACAGCGTAATTTTAGCTCACGATGGGGAAGAAGCTATTCTGAAATTTGAAACTCTTCACCCGGAACTTGTTCTGCTCGACATTATGCTTCCCGGGCTTGATGGATGGCAGGTATGCCGCGAAATCCGTCAGAAGAGTCAGACTCCGATTATTATGCTCACCGCTAAAAGCGAAACTTTTGACAAGGTACTGGGGCTTGAACTCGGTGCTGACGACTATGTTGTAAAACCCTTTGACACAAAAGAAATTATTGCGAGAATAAAAGCAGTTTTAAGAAGAACCGGTCGCAGTACACAGACCACCGATACCAAAGAGGTAAGCTATGATAAACTCATTGTCAATATGACCCGCTATGAACTTAAAGTTGATGGTAAAGTGGTTGATACACCCCCGAAAGAACTTGAGCTTTTATTCCATCTGGCTTCAAATCCCAACCGCGTTTACACCCGCGACCAGCTTCTTGATGAGGTCTGGGGATTTGAATATTATGGCGATTCCAGAACTATTGATGTTCATGTTAAACGCCTGCGCGAAAAGCTCGAAGGTATTTCCGAAAGATGGTCCCTTAAAACAGTATGGGGTGTTGGTTACAAATTTGAAGTGGTTGACCTTTTATAGGTGATTTATGCAAAAAAGTATATTCAGCAAATACTTCCGCGTTTGTGCTACTGTTGTTATTTCCTCAATTGCAGTTTTAGGTTCACTTTTTCTGATTTTCGCAAGTAATTATTTTTCTTCTGATAAAGCTACACTGCTTGAAAAAAATATCAATATAGCACACAGGATAGTTTTAAACACTTACGAAGTAAATGTAATAAACGGCAATATAAGGCTTGATTCCGATACCATTCAGTCAAGCTTTGGTTTGTTTGCCGAATCGACAGACTCGGTTATTTTTCTCACCGACCTTTCGGGACAAACCGTTATCTGTACCGAGGGCAATAACTGTACTCATAAGGTTCACAAAATCCCCGAAAACATAAGAAGAAAGACTGCCGATAACGGAAGCTTTTTCGAAAAAGGCAGACTCGGTGGTTCGATTTACAAATCTTCTTATTATACCCTTGCAAAGCCGATGCTTATTGAAGATGGTACACATATAGGTTATCTTTTTATTTCGACTTCGGCACATTCTTTGCAGGCGTTCATAACAGAAATTACTAAAATTTTCATATTCTGTTCTTTTGTAGCTTTACTGTTAGCATTTTTGCTTGCTTATTTTGTAACCTACAAAATGGTGCGCCCATTAAGAAAAATGTCGCAGGCGGCTAAAGATTTCGGTAAGGGAGATTTTTCAGTAAGGGTAAATATTGACACTGATGATGAAATCGGACAACTTGCCGCTTCGTTTAACAATATGGTTTCATCACTTTCTGTTCTGGAATCGTTAAGCAGAAGCTTTATCGCAAATATTTCCCACGAGCTTAAGACTCCAATGACTTCTATCGGTGGATTTATCGATGGTATCTTAGACGGAACAATTCCTCAGCACGAACACGCAAAATATTTAAGAATAGTTTCGAATGAGGTCAAACGCCTTTCGAGTCTTGTTCACAGTATGCTTAATCTTTCAAGGATTGAAGCAGGGGAACTGAAATTACAGACCACACAGTTTAATGTCCTTGAAACTGTATGTCAGACAGTTTTCAGCTTTGAAAAGCAGATAGACGACAAAAACCTTGATATCAAGGGACTCGACCATGAAAAAGTTATGGTTGAGGCCGACCCTGACCTTTTGCATCAGGTGATTTACAATCTTGTCGAAAATGCCGTTAAATTCACAAAAGACGGTGGTTTTCTTGAATTCAGTTTTGATGTCAACGCAAACACAACAAAAATCGGAATTAAAAACAGCGGTGATGGTCTTACAAAAGAGGAACTTTCAAGAGTTTTTGACAGATTTTATAAAACCGATAAGTCGAGAGGCATTGATAAAAACGGTGTCGGCTTGGGTCTTTATATCGTGCGTTCCATTGTACACTTGCATGGTGGAGAAGTTAAAGTTGACAGCGTAAAGGGTGAATACACTGAATTTGTTTTCACCATTCCGACAGCCAAGGCAAAGAACCCACCGCTTATCAAGGCAAAAGAAAAAACTTACACAGAAAAATCACAAAATATTAACTAACCACTCCATAGAAAATTCACATTTTCAGGTTACAATAAATTCAGGCAAATTGCCCAAGGAGGTATACTTATGGATGAAAACAGAAATGAATATCAGTGGTCCTCGGACAGCTATAATACTGCACCCAAACCCGAAAAACCAAAAAAAGAAAAAAGCGGTAAAGGAATGAAGGTTTTTGCGACAGTTATGACAGTGCTGTTTTTAGTTACTGCTGCAGCTTTTGCAGGCTTTATCCTGTGGGAAGACAAAATCCCCGATATAGAAGTTTCAGAATCAACAGGTATTAACGATAATGGTCCTGATATTTCCCTTAACAACAGACCTGCGCCTGAGGATACAGACTACAAAGACGGCGTTCTTTCAACTGAAGAAATTTCCGCAAAGGTTCGTCCTTCTGTTGTCGGCGTTGTGACTTATGATGTAGGAATGTCCCTTACTGCAACAGGAACCGGCAGCGGTATCATTATGAGTGAAGACGGATATATTCTCACAAATGCTCATGTTGTGAGCGGTGCAACAGGAATTTTAGTTGTGCTCGACAACGAAGAGGAATTTGAAGCAACCCTTATCGGTATCGACCAGAAAACCGATATCGCTGTTATCAAAATTGATACCAAAGACCTTACAAAAGCTGAATTCGGAAACTCTGACGAGCTTGTTGTAGGTGAGCGAATTGTTGCTATCGGAAACCCCACCGGCTTAAACCTTGCAGGAAGTACAACTCAGGGTATCGTTTCGGGTCTTCAGAGAAACATCACTGTGGACACAGGCAACAACTCGGTTTCAATGGAGGTTATTCAGGTTGATGCCGCTATAAACCCCGGTAACTCGGGTGGTGCGCTTATCAACAAATACGGTCAGGTTGTGGGGATCAACTCTTCAAAACTCGCTTCAACCCAGATTGAGGGTATTGGTTTTGCAATTCCGATTAACACCGCAAAACCCATCATTGACGACCTTATCGCATACGGATATGTAAAGGGAAGAGTGCGTCTTGGCATCACCTATTATCCCATCAGTGATACAGTTGGTGCTATGAACGGCTACACCCCCGGTCTTCTTATCCAGAGTATTGACCAGAATGAAGATGCCTATAAACAGGGCGTTCGCGTAGGCGATACCATTACAAAAATTGACGATACAAATGTGCGCTCTGCCGAAGACACCCAGAAGACACTTGAAGGTAAACTTCCGGGTGACACCGTTACTCTTTCGATATTCAGAAAGAGTGTTACAGGTAAAACTTCGGAATTTACAGTTTCGGTTGTTTTAGGCGAGGACAAAGGCAATTACGCTACCGAAACACAGACACAGCAACAACCTCAGGAGCAACAGCAAATAGACCCGTTTGACTTTTTCTCTGACTTTTTCAGATAATAAAAAGAGGGCAATGCCCTCTTTTTTGTTCTTTTTTTGAGAAAAATGTGGTATAATTGTTTTGAAAATAATTTTAGGAGAATTTTTATGGCTTTTAAAGAATTAAGTATCGAAAATTTAAACTTTAATCCCTTTACCCTTATCGGTAAAGAATGGGCGCTCCTGACGGCAGGCAACAAGGAAAGTTTCAACACCATGACAGTAAGCTGGGGAAATATGGGTGTTATGTGGAACAAAAACATTTTAACTGCCTTTGTCCGTCCTCAGCGTTATACCCACGAATTTATTGAAAACAGCGAATATTTTACCCTTAGTTTTTATCCCGAAGACAAAAAAGACTCCCTCGTTTTCTGCGGAAGGAATTCAGGAAGAGATTTCGATAAAGCAAAAGAAGCAAATCTTACTCCTGTTTTTGAGGAAGGAGTTTTCTTTGAAGAAGCAAAGCTCGTATTCGTCTGCAAAAAGATTTATAAGGACACAATTAAACCCGAAGGCTTTATTGCCGATTATATTGAAAGCAATTACAGCTTAAAGGATTACCATGATGTTTATATGGGAGAAATCATAAAGGTGTATGAAAAAGTTTAAATATGTAGTCCCGAAAGAATTTGACGGCAGTTTGCTTCAGCAATTTCTGATGAAAGGGCAGGGCTACTCAAAAAGGCTTGTTATTGACTTAAAACACGGCGGAATTTCGGTAAACGGAAAGCATCTTCGGATGGTCGACAAGGTTTTTGAAGGCGATATCGTTGAAACCGAGTTTTCTGATAATTTCACAAAGCTTATTCCGAACCCTGATTTGAAAGTACCGATAGCTTTTGAAGATGATGACCTTATAGTTTTTGATAAGCCTGCGGATATGCCTGTGCATCCCTCGGCGCTTTATTATAACGATACGCTTGGGAATTATTTTGCTGCCCTTTTTGAAAAAGAGCAGACTGCTTTCCGCCCGATAAATCGTCTTGACCGCGATACAACGGGACTTTGCATTTCTGCAAAAACCACCCTTGCGGCAAACAAAATCTCAACTACTCTTAAAAAAGAATATTTTGCAATAGTAAAAGGTAAGTTAGAAGAAAAAGAAGGCACTATAGACCTTCCCTTAATCCGTGTTCCCGGTTCGATAATCACAAGAAAAGTTGATGAAACAGGGCAACGGGCGGTTACTCATTATAAAGTTATAGAGGAATTCGAGGAGTTTTCTCTTGTATCGGTAATTTTAGAAACAGGGCGTACTCACCAGATACGGGTACATTTTTCCCACATCGGTCACCCCCTTGAAGGCGATACCCTTTACGGAGGTCGCGATGAATTTATAAAACGCCAGGCTCTCCACTGCGGAAAAATCAGCTTTTTGCACCCGCAAACAGGAGCTTTAACCGAAATCTCCTCACCCTTACCCGACGATATGAAAAAATTAACCCATCGCTAATTGCGATGGGTTTTAGTTTACAAATAAAATAAATTCATTCTTGTTGATTTTTCCATCATTAAGTAGTAAACTTAAATTAGAATCCGTTTTATTGTACAAATATCGATGTATTATATCATTAAAGGAGTGGATAAATTGGGTTATACAAAAGAATACATTTTGAACAAATGCAAAGAATACTTTAAAAACAAAAGCACATTTTATCAGACGGAAATAATAAACTATCGTGGTAAAACTTCTGACACCAAAGAATTATATACAGAAGTTATTGCCGAGTTTTTATGTGATAATATACACGAATATACACGCGGAATCAAAACAATTTCGAGGGAAGATTATAGTGTAGAAACTCACGACGGAATCGTCAAAAACAAAAACACTAATCGCAAAGAAGAGAAAATCGCTCTTGAAATGTTCAACAAAGAATATGATTTCATAGGAAAAATCATCGACTATCAGACACCACTTAAAGCCACATCAAAAGATAAAGAAACGGGTAAGATTGACCTGCTTTCCTTTGACGGCGAAACGCTCCGAATTCTGGAGCTTAAAAAGCCCGATAGCAAAGAAACTATGCTTCGCTGTGTCTTAGAAGGATTTACATATTTAAAAATTGCAGACCATAAAAACTTGGCCGAAAGCTTTAAAATAAAGCCCAAAAACATAAAAGCAGGCCCGTTTGTTTTTAAAGAAAGCTCTCAACGTAAAGAGTTTGAAGATATACAAAACGGCAATCGCCCTTTTCTCAAAAAGCTTATGGCGTTACTCGATTCAAAACCGTATTTTATAACGGAAAATAAGAATAACAATAAATATTTTGTGGAGGAATAAGAAATGAAAGAATTTTTTGAAAAATTAGACAAAGAAAAGGTTTTCGCAGGTATTTTTGGGTTAATCGCAATAGTTGCAATTCTCTGTGAAATGAAACTTGGTAGTTTTGACGCACCATCTGTCGCAGGGGGCATCAAAGATATCGCAGGAACAGCATTAGATGTAATCATGCTTTTTTTGGCATTAAGTTTATTCAAACCCAGAAAGAAAATTCCTGACAATTTTGAAGGATATTTTTCTGTTAGAATGAAAGAAATAGAGGAAAAATACAACCCTCTAATATCTATAGATGAAACAAAAAAAGGTAGATGTAAGATTGCTGATAATATGACCGTTTTATATCAAAACATCGAATGCTCATATGATAGATTTTTCGATTTTGATTATGAAAAGGGAGAGATTTCATTTTTTGTACACAAAAAACTTTTTATGGGTAGTTCTAAAGAAGATTTTTCCGAAAATCAAGGAAAAATCATCACTAATATTACCAATAAAATAAAACCAGAATTTGCAGAAATATTAGAAGAAAAGCACAAACTTATAGACCAAGGATTCATGCTTAAATTCAAGGAAAAATTGTTAACCGAAAATGACGCAATTAAAGTTTCACAGTTAATTGACAAAGTAATACTGCTCTATATTGTAGAATATAAGAAATAACAATGGAAAGTGTAATTTTTGCTTTTGTATCAATTGCAATTATAAAAGTTATCAATACTATTATCAAATAGATTTCTTCTAAAAGGCACACTTCGTTCTCAGCGCCATCCCGTGATTGGTATGGCACTTGTGAAAAATGTGGAAAAACAGATGGTTTGCATCGTTTTGAAGGTGCAAAGTACTGTGCCATATGTTATGCTAAACTTAAAGCAGAGAAAAAATTTGGAGTAAACCAGGAAAAAATGAAAATTAATGTAATCAGAGGAGAAAACCAAATCGGGGGGAATATCGTTGAGATTTCTACCGATACGACAAAAATTCTGCTTGATGCAGGACTGGAACTTGATTCAGATAACAAAACCTTGCCTGATATAGATTTTAACGATTACGACGCAATATTTATATCGCATTATCATACTGATCACGTAGGGCTTGTTTACAATATAATAGAGAAAATTCCCATTTATATCGGTGAAGCAAGTTACCAAATAATCAAAGCCTCCGACAGCTACAAGAAAATTAAATCTTTTACGCCGAAAGGATTTCTTTCTCATAAAAAGACTATTAAAATTGGTGATATATCAGTAACTCCTTTTTTGTGTGACCACTCGGCTTTTGACAGCTATATGCTTTTATGTGAAGCAGATGGTGAAAAGATTTTATATACGGGTGATTTTCGTTCAAACGGAAGAAAATCTTTTAATATGCTTTTAAACGAATTGCCAAAAGTAGACAAACTTATATGCGAAGGTACAACGCTTTCCCGTGATGGGTATCAACCCATCACCGAAAAAGAGTTGGAAAACAAAGCCATAGAACTTTTTAAAAGCGCAAAAGGCCCCGTTTTTGTTCTGCAATCATCAACAAACATCGACCGTATTGTAACAATGTACCGCGCCGCAAAAAGGTCTGACCGCATTTTCCTCGAAGAAGTTTATATGGCAAATGTTGCAAAAGCGGCAGGCAACAATATTCCGAACCCGGATTTTGATGATGTATACGCTTTCATTACAAACCCGTCAAAATACAGCATGATCACAAAACACAAACATCGCGCAGGCAAAAAATTTATCGCAAAGCATAAGTTTGTAATGTGCATCAGAAACTCTATGTTAAACTATCTTAAATCTCTCTCAAAACTAATGCGTTTCGAAGATGGGTTGCTTGTCTACTCATTCTGGAGTGGTTACCGAGAAAATGAAAGTATGCAAAACTTTCTGTCGGAATGTGAAAAAATGGGACTTGAAATTGTAACCTTACACACGGGCGGTCACGCTGATGAAAAAGCAATAAAAAATCTTATAGATACCGTAACCCCTGAAGAAATCATCCCTATACACACAGAATCCCCTGAAAAATTAAAAAAACTTTTTAAAGGAGAAAAAAATGAATAAAAAAATTTTACCTGTTTTTCTTTTATTAACTATTTTCTTTTTTAGCGGTTGCCAAAAGGAAACGACGAATACTGAAGTAAAATTTATCGAGTCTGAACCAATTTCCATACCGTCTGAAACAGAAAACGAACACGGCAAGCCATATAAATATACCACTGTTGATTTGGATAATAACGGAAATCTTGAGTATCTTATAGAATATGATAAAAACGGTGAAACTCTCATTTTAAAAGAAGAAAATGGTGCATATAAAGCTTTTTATCAACCATATCGTAGTTGCATTGATATTAAAACAGACGGCACCATGAACTATAGTAACAGTGCCTTTGAAGGTGGCGTTCATCAACTCATTTTCACAGACAATAAAATTGAAAACGAATATATTATTGTTTATGACACGCAGAATAATGTTTTTCTTGTAAATAACGAAAATGTTTCTAAAGAAGAATGTGAAAAAGCTATGCGTGAGCAACAAGCAAAAGAAGATGTAATATGGAAAGAAATCAGCGAAAACGACAAATATATTTTCGAATTAATATCTTCAGCTGTATTCATCGAAACATTAAAAACATATTCTTATCCCGAATCGACAATAGAACTTGAATACTGTAGCGGGGCAGGTTTTTGGCAGACACGACTTTATTTTGAACCCGATGGTGCATTTGAGGGCTCCTTCAATGATTCGGATATGGGAGATACAGGCGACGGTTATCCGGGTGGCACTCATTATTGTTGCAGTTTCAAAGGAAAATTTGATAATATCACACAAATTAATGAATATTCTTATTCTATGAATCTGGCGTATGTCGAAAATTACATAGAACCCGGTTTAGAGTGGATAGAAGATGAGATAAGATTCATTTCAACACCACCTTATGGTGTCGATGAAGGTACAGATTTTATACTGTATCTGCCAAACACACCTACAAAAGAACTTCCCGAAGAAGTTTTATTATGGATATGGTGGAATGATGACTCTTTGGAAGCTTCCGATATATTCGGTCGTTATGTCATCCACAATCTTGAAACTGATGATGTCTTTTTCAGTAACGTTTTTATGTAATATCAAAAACCCATCGCATTTAGCGATGGGTTTTGTTTTTTCTGAGTTCTTTGAAAAAGTCGGTCAGAAGAGTCTGGCATTCTTTTTCCAAAAGTCCGCTTTCGACTTCGGGTTTGTGGTTATAGGGGAGTTCAAATAAGTTTACAACACTTTCACACGACCCTGCTTTTTTATCGGTAGCACCGTAGACCACCCTTTTAATGCGGGCGTTTATGATAGCGCCTGCACACATAGGACAAGGCTCTAAAGTCACATACAAAGTAGCCTTATGAAGTCGCCAGCCACCAAGCTTTTTACAAGCTTTATCAATGGCAATGCATTCAGCGTGGAGGAGAGCGTTTTTCTTGCTTTCCCTTAAATTATGGGATTTTGCAACAACCTCATCTTCCCAGACGATTACAGCGCCAATGGGAGTTTCGCCTTTTTTATAAGCTTTCTCGGCTTCCTTCAAAGCAAGGCGCATATATTCAAAATCTTTTTCGGAAAAAGCCATAAAATCACCTATTCTGAAAGGAATTTTATTTTCTTTTTATAAAGTCTTGCATAGAGAATCAAACTTACAACAAACGAACCTGCTTCCGCGATAGGGAAAGCATACCAGACATAGACAAGTCCAAAGGCAGAGAGCACATAAGCTATCGGCAAAATCAAAACAAGCTGTCTTAAAAGGGAAACGATAAGGCTGTAAAGCCCCATACCCGTTGCCTGGAATATTGTTGAGAATGAAATACCCAAAGCTGCAGGGATAAAGCAAAGACTGATAATTCTTAAAGCAGGAATACCATTTGTGAGCATTTCTTCGTTTGCATTAAAAATGCTCATAAGAAAATCTGCCTTAAGCCAGAAGAGGGCGGTACCGAGCGCCATAATGATAAGAGCAATTACCATGCCTTTTCCGAGGGCATCGGTAAGGCGTTTTTTATTTTTAGCGCCGAAATTATATCCCATAATGGGCATAAGGCCCTGGGTAAGTCCAAAAACAGGCATAAATACAAAAGACTGCAATTTATAATAGATACCTAAAATTGTAACGCCGACATCGGAAATTGCGCCTAAAATTGCGTTAAGTCCCATAATGAGCACTGATGCTATCGACTGCATAACAATTGAAGGGAAACCTACAACATAAATATCTTTCACAGTTTGTGCGCGCATTTTAAAGTTTCTCAGACGGATGGTAACTGCATTTTTCCTGAATGAAATCATCAAAACAAGGAAAGTCATCGAAAAAATCTGTCCGATTACAGTCGCAATAGCTGCTCCCGCTACGCCAAGCGCGGGAACTCCGAAATAACCGAAAATAAAAATCGGGTCCAAAATAATATTTGTGATAGCGCCTATAAGCTGACCTGCCATAGGAACAATCATATTTCCTGTTCCCTGCAAAATCTTTTCAATAGCGATACCGACAAAGCAACCGACAGAGCAGATACATGCAATAGAAAGATAATGCTTTCCCATAGAAACGATATTCTGATTATCGGTATAAAGTTTAAAAAATCCTTCGGCAAAGAAAATCCCGAAAACCACAAAGAAAAGGTAGCTGATAATACTTAAAACTATACCGTGGGTTGCGGCATAGTCGGCATCTTGCTGGTTTCGTTCTCCGAGGCGTCTTGATACAAGCGAGTTTACGCCGACACCGGTACCTACTGCAACGGAAACCATCAGCATCTGTATCGGGAATGCATAGGAAACGGCATCAAGCGCCTCTTTAGAATACTGTGCCACAAACATACTGTCAATAATGTTGTAAAGCGACTGTATAAGCATCGAAAATATCGCCGGGAGCGACATCGAAATAATAAGCTTGAGTATTGGGGTTGATCGCATTTTGTTTTCTTTAACTTCCATTTTCTTTTTCCTTTCTGATAACATACCTCACTATTATACTTTGTTTTTTTGAACTTTTCAATATTTTCTTTCAATGTTTGTGAAAATATGGTATACTGTGTAAAAAGGAGGGGTTTTATGAAGAAAGTATTGTCATATATTTCAGTGATTTTCTTTTCTTTGCTTTTCATTATGGCAGGTTTTTTGTATTGCAGTAAGCATATGCCTGCATCCGCTGAAACCCCCTCAAAAACCTATAAAGCAAAGGCAACAGAGATTATAAGTGACAATGAAATTTTCAGTAAATATACAAATGAAATCTCCGAACGCCGTATCGTATATTACGCAAAAATCTTAAACGGTGACAAAAAAGGGGAGGAAATAGTCGCGACTCAGGTTATGGACTTAACCCAGATGGAACTCGGTTCTCCTTTGAAAGTCGGTAGCGTTTATTTTGTTTCCGAAGTCACAAACGAGTATATGGAAAACCAATGGATTGCAGGGAACCCTGTAAGAACCCCGTGGATTTTGTTTTTAGTTTTGCTTTTTGTGGGGCTTATAATCCTTTTTGGCAGAAAAAAGGGTGTCAGCACTATAATTTCTTTAATTTTAACTTGTCTTTCGATATTTTTAATTCTTATTCCGTCAATTATCTGTGGATTTAATGTCTATTTTACCTCAATTTTAATTTGCATCTTTACAATTATTTCCACATTACTTTTAGTGAGTGGGTTCACATTCAAAACCCTTTCGGCATCGCTCGGTTGTATTGGTGGTGTTATGATTGCAGGTATAATCACTGTTCTCAGCAACCGTTATATGAATATGACGGGAATGCTCGATGATGATTCATTGATGATTTATGTTATGAACCCCGACAAGCCGATAGATTTGCGTGCTTTGCTTTTTGCAGGAATTATAATAGGTGCTGTCGGAGCTGTGATGGATGTCGGTATGTCTATTGCATCATCGCTTACCGAAATCACCGAAAAAATTCCGGATATTTCCTTTAAGGAACTTGTAAAATCAGGGTTTTCGATAGGCCGCGACATTATGGGAACAATGGCAAACACTCTGGTTTTAGCCTATATCGGAAGCGGACTTCATATGACGGTTCTCCTTTTAAACTACAAAGGAAATTTAGAAGAAATACTTAATATGGAAATGATAGCTTCGGAAATCTTACAAGCGATGGCAGGAAGTATTGCAATACTTTTCACTATCCCGACAACTACATTGTTTACAGCATTTTTACACAAGAGAAAAGACGCCTGACGGCGTCTTTTTTTAATTCTTTGTAATAATACTCATCGGGTCAATCCATTCGCCGTCTTTTTTCATTGCAAGGTGAAGATGACTTTCTTCGCCACTTTCGATTACAGAAGTATTTCCAACTTCGCCGATTACATCCCCCAAAGCCACTTTCTGTCCCTTTTTCACTTTTACAGTATCTGCAAGTCCGCAATAGAAAGCTGTCGCTTTGGGATACTCAATTTCAACCATAACTCCCCATTTGGGGTCGTTTATAATTTCTTTTACAGTACCGTCAAAAACAGATTTTACGGGTGTTCCTTCTTTTGCCGCGATATCAATTCCGTCATGGGTTCTCCATTCGCCTAAAGTTTTTGACTTGACAAGTTCGCCATTGCTGAAACTGTTAATAACCTCTCCCGTAACCGGCATAATATACGCACCGCCTGATGTTTTGGGTGTTTCTTCTTTTGATGGTTCTTTTTCCTCGGTTGACGGTTCGATAACCACTCCTGATTGTACTTTGTTTGCATCTTCAATTTCAGGCACTGTCCAGTCGGTAACATTATATCTCTCGCTCTGGGGTTCGGGATTTGATTTATCCAGTGTGTCAAAAACCGTAAAGTAAGCAGTTGTACCAACTGCCACAGCGCATATCGCAAGGGCAATATAAAAACCCTTTCCAAGTCTTTGTCTTTTCATTGTTGATCTTTTCATATATAAAAACCTCCTAAAATTTTTAAAACCACACTTTATGGATTTAGTTTTCACTGAAAAAATCTTTTTATTCCGCTTTTTATTTTCCAAAAATTTTCGATTTCACCAAAAAACACATCGCTTTAAAGTAATATTGTGAAATTTTCTACAAACTTTATTTTTTTATCAAAATTTTATTGACTATCAACCTTAAAAGCAATATAATAGATTATGTATTAAAATATATTTTTGGAGGTCTTTAAAATGAGTAGAGTAAGAAACTTCAGCGCAGGACCCTCTATGCTTCCTGAAGCTGTTTTAACAAGAGCTGCAAGCGAAATGCTTGACTACAACGGCAGTGGCCAGTCCGTTATGGAAATGTCCCACCGTTCTAAAGAATATCAGGCAATCATTGATGAATGTGAAGCTTTGCTCCGCGAAGTAATGAACATTCCCGAAGATTATGCTGTATTGTTCTTGCAGGGTGGTGCTTCCACACAGTTTGCAATGCTTCCCTTAAACCTTGCAACAAAATCAGGTTCTGCTGATTTCGTTATCACAGGTCAGTGGGCTAAAAAAGCATACTCCGAATGCAAAAAATTGGCTAACGCACGCGAAGTAGCATCTTCTGCTGACAAAACTTTCTCTTACATTCCCAAACTTGATCCCGCTACTTTTGACAAAAATGCAGATTACTTCCACATCTGTATGAACAACACAATTTATGGTACAAAATACGCTGAGCTCCCCGATACAGGTAATGTTCCGCTTATTGCTGACATCAGCTCCTGTGCACTTTCCGAACCCATTGATGTAACAAAATTCGGTGCTCTCTATGCAGGCGCACAGAAAAATATGGGTCCTGCAGGTCTTACTGTTGTTATCATCCGTAAAGACCTTATCGGTGAAACAAGAGAAGGTACACCCACAATGCTCGCTTACAGCACACATTCTGAAAACGGTTCTATGTACAACACTCCTCCCACATACGCAATTTACATCTGTAAACTCGTATTGGAATGGATTAAAAACGACATCGGCGGTCTTGAAAAAATGAAAGAAATCAACGAAAGAAAAGCTAAAATCCTTTACGATTTCCTTGATTCTTCCAAACTCTTCAAGGGTACTGTTGAAAAAGAATTCCGTTCTCTTATGAACGTTCCTTTCGTTACAGGCAACGAAGAACTCGATGCAAAATTTGTTAAAGAAGCTGCAGCTGCAGGCTTTATCAACCTCAAAGGTCACAGAAGCGTTGGCGGTATGAGAGCATCTATCTACAACGCAATGCCCGAAGAAGGCGTAAAAGACCTTGTAGAATTTATGAAAGACTTTGAAGCTAAAAACGCTTAGGCGCAACTGATTGAAAGAAGGCTTTTTACTATGTTTAATATTCAGACACTTAACAAAATTTCTCCTATCGGTATGGATAAATTCGACAGAAACAACTATACTTGGGGCGATGATATTACTAACCCCGATGCTATTTTGGTTCGTTCTGCTTCCATGCACGAAATGGAAATGCCCGAATCTTTGCTCGCTATCGCAAGAGCAGGTGCAGGCGTAAACAATATTCCTTTAGATGCTTGTGCTGAAAAAGGTATCGTTGTTTTCAACACTCCCGGTGCAAACGCTAACGCTGTTAAAGAACTCGTTATTCTTGGTCTTTTGATGTCTTCAAGAAAAGTTGGTCCTGCTATGGACTGGGTTAAGACACTCAAAGGTCAGGGCGCTGAAGTCGGCAAGCTCGTTGAAAAAGGCAAAAGCAACTTTGTTGGTCCCGAAATCAAGGGCAAAAAACTCGGTGTAGTTGGTCTTGGTGCTATCGGTATCCTCGTTGCTAACGCTGCTGCTGATTTGGGTATGACAGTTTACGGCTACGACCCTTACCTCAGTGTTGATGCTGCTTGGGGTATGCACGACAGTGTTATCCACGCTACATCTCTTCGTGATATTTACGAAAACTGTGATTATATTTCTCTTCATGTTCCCTGCAACCCCGAAACAAAGGGTATGATTAACGCTTCTTCCATCAGTACAATGAAAAATGGTGTAAGAATTCTTAACTTTGCTCGTGGCGAACTTGTTAACGAAGAAGATATCCTCACAGCACTTGATGAAAAGAAAGTAACAGTTTATGTTACAGACTTCCCCACAGATGCTCAGATTGACCACGCAGGCGTTGTTGCTTTGCCTCACCTCGGTGCTTCCACACCCGAATCTGAAGACAACTGTGCAGAAATGGCTGCAAACGAAGTTATCAACTACCTTGAAAACGGTAACATCGTAAACTCCGTAAACTATCCTAATGTATCTCTTCCCAAGAGTGGCGAAATGAGATTCTGTATCCTTCACAAAAATGTAAGTGGTGCTATCTCCAAGATTTCCACTGCTTTCTCCGATGCAGGTCTCAACATCGAAAATATAGTTAACGGCTCTAAGAAAGATTACGCTTACACAATTCTTGATTTGTCCGCAAAAGCTGATGCTTCTTTCGTTGCAAAACTTGAAGCTGATGACGACATCATCAAAGTAAGAGTTATCTAAGAAAATTTGCAAAAAGATAAAAGATATGCAGAAAATTTCTGCATATCTTTTTTTGTTTCTTTACATTTCGGTTTTTATGTGGTAAAATAACATCATACCACACTACATTTTAATATTGGATAAATGTTTTTACTCATCAGAGAGAAAATATCTTGGTAAAAGGTGTTCTCTCTTCTCTCTTGGTGGGTAGATTTATCGGTGTAGTATGGTAACGAAACCGAGGGAAGCACTTTTTCAGCACACCATTAACACCATCTGATCGGGGAAACCTGTGCCTTGGAAATGGTGAACACCCAGAATATGAATGTTGCTGTGATGAGTGCAATTATTATTTGTACTGCTTCCCAAATTACAAAATGGAAATTGCCTGGGAAGAATTTGAATACAGTAAAAGCTGAAGGAAAAATCCTTCAGCTTTTTTGTTTTTGCAATATTCTTTTTACTCTTGGTCTGTTATATCTTTGAATCACGATAAACTGCGCATCAAAAATCATAGCAAACATTGCCGTTATGAGGAATATCCAGAACTCACCCCAGATAAGGGAAAACAAAATACTTGTTAATGAGATGATTTCGTTTATCCAGTGGTCGGTTTCTGATTTTGTCATAACGGCTGAAATCTCTTCGAGTGAATGTTTTTCAAGCGAAAAGGATTCGGGGTTATATGTAAGTGCTTTGCCTTTCCATTTTTTAACCCTTAAAAGTTTATAGAGTGATTTTTCAAAAGGCTTTTCTTCAAACCATTTACTTTCGGGGTTAATTTTAAAAAGCTTTGAAACGTTTCCCATAATAATACGAAGCCAGAAATGGTACATTATCATAAACGACACTATTCCAACCCATAAAACGGTGCTGTTTTCGGTTTTGCCACCGTAATACAACGCAAAGCACAAAGCCGAAAGGATAACTGTCAGCGCAATCACCGAATACATAAATATCGCAGAAGAGCTTTTCTTTTGTTTTTGCATCGAATCACCTCGTCAGGATTTTGCAAAATGCTTTCCGGCTATAATTGTCGAAATATATCCGAGAATGCAGGAAATAACCATAGCCACCATCAACCAGATAATTCTGCCTGTCAGCCCGAAGGTAATCATTGCATTTACAACTGTCATATGATATATGAATATTCCATACGATATGTCCTTTTTAAGTTTAAATTGCGGGAAGCAGTATGCGAAACCTATAATGGCGACGAGAACAAACAAGGTTTTCAACACACCATATCCAGCTGAAAAATCAAAACCTGTAAATGTGATAATTATTCCTGCGCAGATGAAAACCGGCCACCATTTTTTGCAAAAAGGGATAATCTTGTCAAAAAAGCATGCCATCATCATTCCCAGAAGAAACATCCACAGGTATCGTATTACCGTCTGGTTGTATAGCTTCAGAAAAACTTCTACCCCAAACAAGCCTGATAAAAACTCAAACAACTCGCTCATTACAACACTGGCAATTATGGTTATAGCCCACACATACCATTTTCTGTTTCTTAAAAACTTATAAATAAGCCATGCTATTATGTAAAACTGAATTGTAACACACATAGTCCACAATGAACCGTTAGGAGTTCCACAGCCATAACCTCTTAATGACCCGGGCGTCCAAAACTGAAAAATTGTTGACTGCGCGAAAGTAAATATTGCTGTATCCCTGACATTCCAGCCACGGTAAAGTATACACATTACAATAATTTCAACAACAACGGCAATCCACATCTCAGGATAAATTCTCCAAAATCTTTTTTTAAGATATCCTGTGTATCCACCCCGGCTCGCCGAACGCTCGATAGAAAACCATATAAGGAAACCACTTAGTGTAAAGAAAACAGGTACCCCCTGAAAAACTGCAAACAACTTATCAAAGACACTGTTGCTGCTTATTCCAAAATGTACTATTATATGTCCATACATAACCTGTAAAGCTGCAATCAACTTAAACAGGCTAAGACAGTTATCATTCTTTCTAACTGCAGGTTCATTCATGCCCTTCGCCTCCTGATCTTCAGTATCATACAATTATTTGCACAACAGACATACTGTCTCTACATGGGAAGTTTTCGGAAATAAATCTATCGCCATATATTTTAAGAGTTTATATCCTCTCTCGCAGAGGAGTTTTGCATCTCTGGCGGCAGTTGAGGGGTTACATGAAATCATAACCACTTTTTCGGGCGACATCTGAGTAATGCTTTCGATAACTTCCTTGTCACAACCCTGTCTTGGTGGGTCTATGATAATCACATCGGGCTTTAACCCTTTTTGCAAAAGCTCTTTTGCCGCTTTTTTGGCGTCTGCGCAGATAAATTCTGCATTTTTTGCATTATTGAGTTCTGCATTTTTCTTTGCATTTTCAATAGCCTGAGGTACAACCTCAACACCAACAAGTTTTTTAACCTTGCTATAAGCGGAAAGACCGATTGAACCTATACCGCAATACAAGTCAAGCAAGGTTTCATCACCTTTAAATTCAGCATATTCAAAGGCTTTTTCATAAAGGCGTTCCGCCTGAAGTTTATTGACCTGATAAAACGATGCAGGAGCAATTAAAAATTCGTTACCGAGAAAGATATCTCTTATTGTATCACTTCCCGACAAAATCTCGTAATCTCTGCCTAAAATGACATTTGTGTTTTCGGGATTCACATTCAACACAACGCTTTTTATATCGGGAAAAATATTTTTTATTTCCTCGGAAAACTCCTTTAAAAAAGGAACTTTTTTCTTTGAAGAAACAAGGCATACCATAATTTCGCCTGTTTTTTCAGCCACACGCAGATAGATATGGCGAAGCAAACCTTTACCTGTTTTTTCATCGTAAACGGAAATATTTCTGTCCTTTATAAAATCTAAAATCCAGTTTGAAATCTTTGAAAATCTCTCGTCCTGAATTTTACAGTTATCACTTTTGACTATCCTGTGACTGCGTTTTGCATAAAAGCCCGAAACAACCTCGTTGTTTTCAATACCCAGCGGATACTGTGCCTTATTTCTGTAATTTTCTGTTTTTTCAGATGGTAAAATTCCGTCAATGTCCATATCAAAACCGCCAAGACGGGTAAACGCATCTTTTACGGCTTTTTCTTTAAGCTTAAGCTCTGCTTCATAACCTATATGGCGGAATGAACAACCACCACACTGCTTGAAAACAGGGCAATCCACATCAATTCTCTCTTTTGAGGGGGTTATAATCTCCTCAACAATACCAAACCCGTAATTTTTCAAAACTTTTACTATCTTGACTTTAACTTCATCACCAACAGCAGTCATCGGCACAAAAACCGCAAAGTTATCTATTCGACAAACACCGTTACCATCTAAAGTCAGGTCCTCAATCAAAGTAACATAACTTTGATTTTTTTCTATCATACAGTACATCCTTTCAAAAAGTAAAAGACGGAAAAATCCGTCTTTTATTTTTATTCAACTACCGGTGCGTCCTCCGGAGTCATACCACCTGAAGGGTTTTCTTCATGATTTTCAGTGGGAGGGGCAACAGGTGCCGAGCCATGATATCCGCTGCAAACTTCAGGTTTTGCATTATTTTTATAATATCCTGTTGCAGTGCTTGTGCAGTTAGCACCTTTCAAAAGCCCCGATTCCTTACAATACTCAAGTGCTACAATATTCTCACTCAGAGTAAAATCTTTTGCAGGCAAATCCTTGTGAATATCTACCATTACATTTTTCCAGATAGTATCAGGGTCATAAATAGAACGATAGGGAAGGCTCTTGGGAGTATCGTAACCCGTCCAGACACCACCGATATAATAAGGGGTCAAACCTACAAAAGTCAGGTCATAATAATCCTGAGTTGTACCTGTTTTACCAACTATCGGCATTGAACCAAATTTAGCTTCCTTACCTGTACCGCCTTCACCATTTACCACTTCATAGAGAAGTCTGTTCATTACAGAAGCAGTATCTTCACTCAACGCTCTTGTTTTCTTGGAAGAATTATCGATAACGATATTGCCGTTTGCATCTTCAATTCTTGTATAGGTAATAGGTTCAAAGTAGTTACCGCCATTTCCGAAAGGCGCATATGCGGCAGTAAGTTCACGGAGCAAAAGTCCGTCCGTCATAGAACCTATAGCAAGTGACAGACCAAAGTCGTTCTGTCTGCCCGAAGTAACAAGTGTTGTTATTCCGAATTTTTTCTGCAAGAAGCTAACACTTCTTTCGGGAGTAAGCTGGTCGATAAGTTTTACAGGGATAGTATTTCTGGATTTTCTTATAGCTTCAACTATTGTTGTATCGCCGTAATACTCATTTTCGTAGTTGCTCGGCCATTCCTTGCCATCAATCACAGTAGCAGGACCATCAACTAAAATAGTGGACCAGTTAACAAGGTCATATTCTATTGCAGGTGCATATACTGCAAGAGGTTTCATCGAAGAACCGGGTGGGCGTTTCGCCATAGTAGCACGGTTAAAGGCACGGCTTTCAATTTTTTCTCCTTTACCTCCGACAAGCGCTAAAACTTTTCCGTTATAATCCATCAACACGAATGCTGCCTGAGGATTTTTTTCTGCACTCAGCTGAGCATATGAAAATGTTTTCCAGTCAGCAAAATTGTTTTCTACTATTGTCTGTAACTTAATATTTTCGGTTGTGTAAATTCTGTAACCGCCGTTTTTAAGTCTGTCATAAGCATACTCTCTCGACCATCCGTATTTCTCGGAAAAGTCTACAAGAATATCTTCGATTACAGCATCTACAAAATAAGAAGAAATGCCTTCTTTTACTGCAGATTCCTGCTCAGGAATATCGTTATCCTTGGAAACTGTCACAGGTTCTTCAATATACTGTTTGTATTCTTCTTTGGTAATATACCCTTGGTCATACATACATTTAAGGGAATAATTGCGTCTGTTCTCGTTCTTTTCGGGGTTTGTATCAGGTCGCCAGTTATTGGGGGAACGGGTCATACCTGCAAGAGATGCCGCCTGAGGAACAGTAAGCTCCCAGACATGGCAACCGAAATATGCCTGCGATGCAGCCTCGACACCATAGTTTCTTCCGCCCAAAAAGATAATATTAAGATATGATTCTAAAATCTCCGCTTTTGTATAATTTCGCTCAAGCTCAAGCGCTCTGAAAATTTCCCTGAGCTTTCTTATAGGGGTAAACTCATCGTCCTTGGTAGCATTTTTTACAAGCTGTTGAGTGATAGTTGAACCACCCTGGTTAGCACCCTTAAGCAAGGCTTTGACGGTAACGCTGACTGTTCTGAACCAGTCAACACCCTCATGGTCTAAAAATCGCTTATCCTCGGTAGCCACAAAGGCATCCTGAACATGCTGAGGAATATCGGAAATATCAACTTCTATACGGCGTTCTTCACCTGAAAGTCTGTAAACCTCAACCATCTTGCCGTCAGTATCCTCGGCATACAGAATAGTCGTCATACTTTGGTTGATACTGTCAAGGTTTATACCATTGTCAACCTCCATAAAGTTCATAACATATATAACCATAGCGGTAACAACTATACATCCTGTAATAACGCAGATAAGTATCAAGGTAATCAGAAGTTTCATCGAAAGAGCCAATATCTGATTAGGCTTTTTAGGTATTTTTAAATGTTTTTTTATAGTACCCAAAAGAAAAACCTCCTTCATTAGATTATCGTTACAAGGTTATTGTACCATAAAACCTTTAAAAAGTAAATTGTTTTGTATATTTTTGGAATTACTGTTAAAAATATTTTGCAGAAAGGGGATTATTATGAAAAGAAAATCTTTAATTTTTATTATTCTTATATCGATTTTAATATCGGTTTCTTTTCTTTTATTTTTCGGTTTTTTGAAAAATTCAAAAAACACCGTTGCAAAAGCCACCGAATACTCTTATATCATTAAAGAGTATGACGGAAAAATCGGAGTTTATAAATCTGATGAAAAAAATCCCTTTCAGGTAATAGATGTCCCCACCTACCTTTTGCCTCCCTATGACAAGACAGAACTTCAGTCGGGAATACTTGTAAAAGATGAAAAAGAACTACAGCAAAAGTTAGAAGATTATGCCTCTTGACATATAATTTAAAAGATATTATAATTTCCGTTGGAACATTAAGCATTCGTACTTTTGTGAATGCTTTTTTGGAGGTCTGTTTCAATGAAAATGCTTTTAAATTATTTTACAAGATTTGAAAAATTTCTTTTTTCTTGTTCTTTTCTCCTGATAATTTTTTCTTTTTTACTTTTTGACAGGGAAAACTATCTTTCCTTTTCTTCGTCCCTTGTGGGCGTTATATCTGTTGCTTTTTGTGCAAAGGGAAATCCGTTAGGACATGTTTTCGGAATCATATTCAGTATCTTTTATTCGATTATTTCTTTTTCCTTTGCATATTATGGGGAACTGATTACATATTTATTTATGACACTCCCTATGGCAGTTTTTTCTCTTGTTTCCTGGCTTAAAAATCCTCATAAAGAAAACAAAGCAGAAGTAGCTGTCGGAAAAATCGGCAAAAAAGATGTCTTGCAAACTATAATTTTTTCAATAATCGTTACAATTGCTTTTTACTTCATTCTTCGTTATTTAAATACAACTAACCTTTTAATCAGCACCATCTCTATAACCACAAGCTTTGCTGCTGCTTTTCTTTCATATAAAAGAAGTGAATTTTATGCGCTTGCTTATGCCCTTAACGATCTGGTACTTATTATACTCTGGATTTTAGCGGTGCTGGAAGATACAAGTTATATTTCTGTAATTATCTGCTTTGTTGTATTTTTAGTCAATGATATTTATGCTTTTTTAAATTGGCGTAAAATGAAAATGCGCCAGGCTTTGACAGAAAATTAAATATATGTTATAATATAATAAATTAAGAAAGGAGTATCAGTATGAAAAAAATTATTTGCAAAGTTGAATATGATACCGAAACTTCCGAGCTTCTTAAGAAGAAAACATTTGGTGAATTCGGTGTCCCCGAAGGCTATGAAGAAAGCCTTTATAAAACAGAAAGCGGAAAATTCTTCCTCTATGTAAACGGCGGAGAAAACTCTCCTTACAAAAAAGAGGATATTAAAAGACTCGCTGCCGCAAAAGCAGAAGAATGGCTTGAAAACAACTAATAAAAAAGGAAGGTTTACACCTTCCTTTTTTTATGTTAAAATTATGGTATCGAAATGGGGTGTGCCTGAATGAAAACTGTTTTTGTTATAAACCCTAACGCGGGTAAAAAGAAGAATATTAAAAACCTTATTGAAAAAATCAATGAAGTTTCTTCAAACTTGCGCACAAACTCCGAGATATATGTCACAAAATGCAAGGGTGATGCCGAAAACTTTGTAAAAACATACTGCGAAGAAAAAGGTGTTGCCCGTTTTATTGCCTGTGGCGGTGACGGAACTTTCAGTGAGGTTTTAAATGGTGCAATAAATTTCAAAGATGCCAGGGTCGGAGTTATGCCGATTGGTACCGGAAACGATTTCTGCAGAAACTTTGAAGATGTTGATTTTAAAGATATCAAGGCTCAGATTTTAGGTCATACCAAAAAATGCGATGCAATAAAATACACTTGTGGTAATGTTTCCCGATACGGAGTTAATATGTTTAATATTGGTTTTGACTGTAATGTTGCCGATATGAAAGAAAAGCTTACCCAAAAAACATTTTTGAAAGGGTCGCTTGCATATTTTCTTTCTATTTTTGTTATCCTTGTAAGGAAAAAAGGGGCGAATTTGAAAATTGTCGCTGACGGGGAGGAAAAGCATAACGGAAAGCTGCTTTTAACTTCTCTAGCAAACGGGTCTTATTGCGGTGGGGGAATTATGAGTAATCCGCTCGCCGACTTAAATGATGGTCTTATCAATATTAATATTGTAAACAATGTTTCGCGTTTGCGTTTTATTACATTGCTTCCTTTTTATATGAAAGGAAATTATACAAAACTTAAAAATATTGAAAAGGTTATTACCACTGAAAAATATAAAAAAATTGTTGTAACTCCCCTTGATAATGAGATGCGCCTTTGCACAGATGGGGAAATTTCAACTGTTTTCAAAACCACCTTTGAAATAGTCCCTGCGGCTTTTGATTTGGTGGTTCCTGATAATACATATTGTATAATTTGATTAAAATATAATTATAAGTAAACCCCGAAACCGCTTGGTTACGGGGTTTTGTTATCTTTCCGATTTTTTCATATATTCCGATGGTGTCATTCCCACAAGGCGTTTAAACTCATAGGAAAAATAGCTGATACTCTCAAATCCGCACTCGGTTGCAACATTGGCAATAGTGTAATATCCGGTAGACAGCATCTGTTTTGCCTTATCTGTTTGCATTTTTTTGATATATGAAAGTGGGGATATTCCGAAATATTTTTTAAACTCATTCCTGAAGTGCACTTCGCTTATATCGATGCTTTTTGCGATGGAAGAAATATTTATATTCTCAGAAAAATTTTTATCAATATAATTTTTGGCTTTTCTTATGTTTTTGGGAACGGATTCCTGTGTGGTCGTTATCAAATCAAGCAGAGAATAAAAAAGTGAAAGATTTTTAGAGCGTCTGTTTCTGTCCGTAAGATAGCTTTCATAGAGCTCGTTGAAGATAGCTCTGACCTCACCGGTTGCTTCTTTGAAAAATGGTTCTTCAAAATTTTCTATGGTGTTGAAATGGATATATATCATTTCTGCCTTTGCCACTATCTGCGTTTTATAGGAAACACCTGCAGGAATAAAGGTTATCATATTGGAGGTGGACTGATATTTTTTACCGTCAATTTCAAATCTTACATCCCCTGAAAGCCTTAAACTGAGAGAGTGATGTGTCCTTGCTTTGACAAATTGCATTTTTGTTTTTTCAAAATTTCCTCTGAACAAGCCAAACGATGTAACTGTTATTTTTTCGCTTGAATTCATATATTCACCGCCTTTACAGATAAATAATAGCATATAATTCCATAAAAAACAAGTTTCGAAATATTAAAATCACTTTTGTTTTGTTAATGACATAAAAAAGAAAATGCTTTATACTTAAAACAAAAGGAGGCTTTATTATGGAAAATTTACTTAAGGCTATTAAAGAAACTGCGAAAAGAGAGGGTATAGACCTTTTAGGATTTGCATCAAAAGAGAGATTTGCTGATGTAGCACCTGAAAATAACCCTTTTTCTATTTTCCCTGAGGCAAAAACCGTAATTATGTTAGGTAAAAGAATTTGTCGCGGATCACTCCGAGGAATAGAAGAAGGTACGAATTTTGGTGACTATCAGTTGTTCGGAAAAAACTGGCTCGAAGATGAGTTTCTGGCACTCGCTGCTTACAACTTAACAAACTTTATTGAAGAAAATGGTTGGGAAGCTGTTCCCGTTTTCCCCAACCCTTCAGATATCGGACCTTCAGGAGTATCGGTGGGTGACGGCAAGCCTGCCCCAAATGTCTACCCTGATTTTGATTATGCTGCTGTTGCATGTGGACTTTGCACGATTTCATACAACGGAATTGCTTTTTCCAAAAAGTTTGGTTCAAGACAGCGTTTTCATATGATTTTGACCGATGCTGAACTTGAAAGCACTCCGCTTTTGGAAGAAAACATCTGTAACGACTGCAAAAAATGTGCCGATGCTTGTCCTTTGGGCGCTATCAGCAAGGACGAAACCGAAGAAATTGAAATCTGCGGAAAGAAATTCGTTGTCGGTAAAATTGATTATAACAAATGTAAAAACTGTGAAAATGGTGCTGTAGCAAACCGTTTTTCAGCAAATTCAAATCCCGACCGCATTGCCGCTTTATGCAACCGTACCTGTATGTGCGGTCTGGAAGAAAGAAATGCGCTCGAAAATGTTTTTGAAAACAAATTCCGTACAAGTGAACCCTGGAGCATCGGAGGAAAAAATGTTGGCATTGACCGTTCCGATGAACAGGCGAATGTTTTAGGTGGTTCTTTTTCTAAAAGCGGAAAGAGAGGTCACTAAAAATGAAGCTTACATCTCAGATGATAAAAGATAAGGCGAAAGAGCTTGGTATAGACTGTATTGCAATCGGAAATATTGAGCGTTTTAAGAATTCACCTAAGCTTATGAGCCCGATTTCTTACTTCCCGGGGGCTAAATCCGTTATAGCAATTGCTATGCCGATTCCAAGAGGTGCAAACCGAGGTATCGAAGAGGGTACACACTGGCACAACTATACTTTTTATACATACAATAAGCTTAATTCTTTTTTCAGACCTATCAAAACTTATGAGCTTTCCTGTTTTATCGAGGATTGTGGTTATGAGGCTGTTGCTCATTATCCCGCCGTACCCGAAGGAAACGGAACAACAAAGGAACCTGTTGCCGAAGGAAAACTACCACCCGATATAGTTTGCAGTATCCGTGTTATAGCGGCAGGATGCGGACTTGGTGAAATCGGCTGGTCCAAAGTTTTCCTTACAAAAAAATACGGTCCCCGTGTTCGTTTAGGGCTTATTTTCACAGATGCTGTGCTTGAACCCGACCCTATTTTAGACACAGGAACACTTTGTATGCATTGTGGTGCTTGCGCTCGTAACTGTCCCGGTGGTGCAATTCCCGACCCGAAGGATGAAAATGCGAGATTAACTGTTGATTTCGGTGAAAAGCAAATCTGGTTCGGTGATGTGCAGATGGGAAGATGTACACTTTCCCACCATGGTATGAACAACGAATGCTCACCGTTCCTTAAAA
Organism: Fumia sp.; assembly: GCA_045615345.1. Classification (GTDB taxonomy): domain Bacteria; phylum Bacillota; class Clostridia; order Oscillospirales; family Ruminococcaceae; genus Fumia. The sequence goes on from JAZLER010000003.1 coordinate 42,370, forward strand.
AAGAGTTCCCGAATATGGCATTTGATGTAAGAAATTCTCAAATGACCGAAGAAGAAGCGTATATCTTCTGCTATTCTCTTGCAGGCGCAAAATGGGGCAGAAAGCCCGGAAACCATGCTGTTATGGATTACTACAATTACATTATTGAGCATACCGGATATTTTGCAATTTGCGGAGCAAGAGGTTGCATCCGTGCCTGTGGCGATGTAATGGAGAGAGCTAAGAAAATGGAGCAAAACTTCCATAATCCTTATTATAAAAAGGAAAAATGGAAACTTCCCCTGCATCCTGAAAAGGTTTCGGACGGTGTAAATCCTTACCGCGAAGAATATCTCGATAAAAAATATCCCGGAATACGAGAAAACGAATACAAAAAACCATAAAAAAAGCATCTTCCATATGGAAGATGCTTTTTTGTTATATTTCTGCACTGTAGTTAGGAGCTTCTTTTGTGATATAGATATCGTGAGGATGGCTTTCCTTAAGACCTGCGCCTGTAATTCTTACAAACTGTGCTTTTTCGTGCATTTCTTCAATGGTCTGGCAACCAACATAACCCATACCTGCTCTGAGGCCACCCATCATCTGGTAGATGGTATCAGCTACTGCTCCTTTATAAGGAACGCGTCCTTCAACACCCTCGGGAACAAGTTTCTTGTTATCCTGCTGGAAATAACGGTCCTTACTTCCTTTTGCCATAGCGCCGAGGCTTCCCATACCTCTATACACCTTGAACTGTCTGCCCTGATAGATTTCTGTATCACTGGGAGATTCTTCACATCCTGCCAAAAGGCTACCGAGCATTACGGTACTTGCGCCTGCAGCAAGAGCCTTTACAATGTCACCTGAATATTTGATTCCGCCATCAGCGATAACAGGAATATTGTGTTTTGCAGCAGCACACGCCACATCATAGATAGCGGAAATCTGAGGAACACCGATACCTGCAACAACGCGTGTTGTACAGATAGAACCGGGGCCGATACCAACTTTTACACAGTCAGCACCTGCGGCGATAAGTTCTTCAGCAGCTTCGGCAGTAGCAATATTACCTGCAATAAGTGCAATATCAGGAAATGCTTTCTTAACTTTTTTAACGCATTCAATAATTCCACGGCTGTGTCCATGAGCAGAGTCGAGTACTAAAACATCAACCTGAGCTTCAACAAGGGAAGCGGCTCTTTCGAGTACATCATTGGTAACGCCGATTGCCGCGCCACAGAGAAGTCTGCCTTTGCTGTCCCTTGCAGAGTTGGGGTACTGAACTGCTTTTTCAATATCTTTAATTGTGATAAGACCTTTTAAATTGCCGTCTTTATCAACGAGGGGAAGTTTTTCAATTTTGTGTTTTCTCAAAATTTCCTGAGCTTCTTCCAAAGTTGTGCCAACGGGAGCTGTGATAAGGTCTTCTTTTGTCATAACTTCTTCGATTTTGACATTGTAATCTGTCAAGAAACGAAGGTCACGGTTTGTAAGGATACCAACGAGTTTTCCGTCTTCAACAATCGGCACACCGCTGATTTTATATTTTGCCATAAGCTCATTTGCTTCATAAACATAGTTCTGAGCACCCAGGTAAAAAGGATTTACAATAACGCCATTCTCGGAACGCTTTACCTTGTCAACTTCTTCTGTCTGCTTTTCAATTGACATATTTTTGTGGATAACACCAATACCGCCTTCTCTTGCAATAGCAATAGCCATCTTGGATTCAGTTACTGTATCCATAGCGGCTGTAAGAACAGGGGTATTAAGGTAAATATCTTTTGCAAGACGAGTTTTAAGTGTTACATCACTGGGCAAAACATCACTTTTTGCAGGTATGAGCAACACATCATCAAAGGTAAGACCTTCTTTTGTAAATTTTTTCTCCGGATTTGTATTAAGCATACGGCACTTCCTTTCAGTATCTTTTTGCTTTTTGTCTTTTCCGACAAAAATTGCTTTTTTCTATTATACTATTTTTTCTCACAGCTTTCAAGAAAATATTATTGCAGGCATTTTTGATTTTTTTGTGTATTTCTTACTAAAAAAGTAAAAGGTGTACTTGAGTGAAGTACACCTTTTCTTCTATGAAAAACTATCTGTAAACAAGCTCGCAGACAAAACTGTCTTTATCCCCAACACTTCCTTTGACAGTAAGGGTTTCATCTTGTTTTACATACACGGACATCTTATCATCAAGCTTTGCCTCGTTGATGAAGTTTATCTGATAATAACGCACTTCTTTTTCCCTTAGTTCAGTAGGGAGTGCATCAACTACAAAATCTGCATAAAAAGCATTATAAACATGGCCGTTGCCGTCAATCTGAGAATATTTGATTACCCTCTCATCCATAAGCGTACCGTCTTTTTGCTTTAAGCGTTTGCAGTCGGGAGCATCGGCAATTTTTTCAGCTAAAATATGCTGTTCGCCCTCAAACTCGGTAGGTTTTATAATTCTGTGAGTTTCGGGGCTTACAAGAACCCATTCGGAATGAGCTGAGCAGAGAAGATTTTCATTTTCGTCAAAGATTTCGTAATCTCTTAAAAAACTTGCTCCTCTTGTTCCTCTTTCCCAGGTCTGTACATATATGACATCATCTGCTTTCGGTATTTTTTCAAACGCAATACTCATTTTTGACAGCAAAAAGGCGTATCCGTGTTCTAAAAGCCACTGATGTGTCATTCCGCTTTGTCCAAAGCCTTCGCCTGCAATTTCAGCAAAAATTTTGTTTATTGTTGAAAGCTTTGCTTTTTTGTTGCAGTCACAGTCATAAAAGTAAAGTTTTTCCTTTTTACGGTAAACTTTATCCATTATTTAATAACCTCTTTGCCACCCATATAAGGTCTTAATGCAACAGGAATATTGATGCTTCCGTCAGCGTTCATATTGTTTTCAAGGAAAGCAATGAGCATTCTGGGGGGAGCAACAACAGTGTTGTTAAGTGTATGAGCAAAGTATTTGCCTTCTTCACCGCGAACCCTGATTTCAAGGCGTCTTGCCTGAGCATCGCCCAAGTTTGAACAGCTTCCGACTTCGAAATATTTCTTCTGTCTGGGAGACCATGCTTCTACATCGATAGATTTAACTTTAAGGTCAGCAAGGTCACCCGAGCAGCATTCAAGAGTACGAACGGGAATATCAAGGCTTCTGAACAAATCAACTGTATTCTGCCAGAGTTTATCAAACCACATGGGGCTGTCCTCAGGTTTACAAACAACAATCATTTCCTGTTTTTCAAACTGATGAATTCTGTAAACGCCTCTTTCTTCCAGACCGTGAGCACCTTTTTCCTTTCTGAAACAGGGAGAGTAACTTGTAAGAGTCTGGGGAAGGGTCTTTTCGTCTAAAATTGTGTCGATGAATTTACCAATCATAGAATGTTCACTTGTACCGATAAGATAAAGGTCTTCGCCTTCAATCTTATACATCATAGCATCCATTTCAGCAAAGCTCATAACGCCGGTTACAACATTACTTCTGATCATAAAGGGAGGAATGCAGTAGGTGAATCCTCTGTCAATCATAAAATCGCGCGCATAGGAAATTACTGCAGAGTGAAGTCTTGCAATATCTCCCATAAGGTAATAAAAACCGTTTCCTGCAACTTTTCTTGCACTGTCAAGGTCGATACCATTAAGTTTTTCCATAATTTCTGTGTGGTAGGGAACCTCAAAATCGGGAACAACGGGGTCACCGTAACGGGTAATTTCAACATTTTCGCTGTCATCTTTACCAATCGGAACAGAAGGGTCGATGATATTTGGGATAGTCATCATAATTTTTGTAATTTTTTCTTTGAGGTCTTGTTCCATAGCTTCAAGTTCTGCAAGACGGTCAGCCTGTTCGGAAACTTTTTTCTTCATTTCTTCTGCTTCGTCTTTTTTGCCCTGAGCCATAAGACCACCAATCATTTTGGAAATCTTGTTTCTTTCAGCACGCAAATCAGATGCTTCCTGCTGAGTTGCACGGCTCTTTGCATCAAGCTCAATTACCTCATCAACGAGTGGCAATTTTGCATCCTGGAATTTCTTTTTGATGTTTTCTTTTACTACATCAGGATTTGCTCTTAAAAATTTGATATCTAACATTTTTATTACTCCCTTTATTTTGTTAATTTTTCAGCTATTGCCGCTAAATCTTCTTTACTGTAAAATTCGATTTTCAGAACACCTGCTTCGCCGGTTGCCTGAATTTCAACTTTTCTTGCCATTTCTTCGTTCAATGCTATTTCCATTTCTTCGAAATAATGGTCTTTTTTCTTAGGTTTTGCGGGGGTAGGGGGGATTACCTTTTCTTTCTTTGTCGCATCCTTTTCAAGGGCGCGTACCGAAAGTCCCTTTGCCACCGCTTCTTTTGCCTTTGAAACCATTTCCTCTTCGGAACCATAAGACAAAATCGCCTTTGCATGTCCCATACTGAGTTGTCCGTTTAATACATAATTCTGTACGCCTTTAGGAAGGTTTAAAAGTCTTAACGAGTTTGCAATTGCAGAACGGGATTTTCCGACTCTTTTTGCAACTTGTTCCTGAGTAAGTCCATATGTTGCCATAAGTTCTTTGTATCCTGCTGCTTCTTCAATAGGATTTAAATCCTCACGCTGCAAGTTTTCAATAAGGGCTAATTCCATAACCTCGGTATCAGAAAGCTCTTTTATAACTACAGGGACTTCACTCAGCCCTATCATACGGGAAGCACGCCAACGGCGTTCAGCTGCTACAAGCTGATATCCGCCTTTGTCAAGCTTTCTCACCAAAAGAGGCTGAATGATTCCGTGCTCTCTTATTGAATCGGCAAGTTCTGCCAAAGCATTTTCATCAAAAGTTTTTCTCGGCTGAGATTTATTAGGCTCGATTTCACTGAGTCTTACAGTCATAACGCCATCTTTTCTTTCATCACTTGAATTATCAAAAAAGAGTGCATCAAGACCTTTTCCGAGTCCTGATTTTTTTGCCACTTACTATCACCCTCTCTTTCTGTTGGCTTTCAGAAACTCTTTTGCCACATCAAAATATGCCTTTGAGCCCTTTGAGCCTTTATCGTAATAAATAACGGGCTGCCCGTAGCTTGGCGCTTCGGAAAGACGCACATTGCGGGGTACCGTTGATTTGTAAACCTTATCGGGGAAATACTTCTTAACCTCTGCCACAACCTGATTTGTAAGATTAAGCCTTCCGTCAAACATTGTAAGCAAAACGCCTTCAATCTCGATATCGGAATTGTAAGTGCGTTTTACCTGTCTTACCGTAGCCATAAGCTGTGAAAGACCCTCAAGTGCAAAATATTCGCACTGTATCGGAATAAGCACACTGTCAACGGCAGAAAGTGCATTGAGTGTGATGAGTCCGAGTGACGGGGGACAGTCTATGAGAATATAGTCATAGTCGTCCCTTATCGGTGCCAAGGCTATTTTGAGGCGGTAAATTCTCTCTGCCATCTCGATAAGCTCAACTTCTGCGCCTGCAAGCTCAATGCTCGAAGGAATAACATCAACGCCTTTAAAAGCTGTTTTTACCGTAACATCTTTTGCCGCAGCCTGGCCGATAAGTAAATCATATGAGGTCTTCTCAGTCTGCTTTTTATTAATTCCAAATCCACTGGTTGCATTTCCCTGGGGGTCCAAATCGATTAAAAGAACTTTTTTCTTTTCAGCACCAAGACAGGCTGTAAGGTTAACTGCCGTAGTAGTTTTTCCCACTCCGCCTTTTTGGTTTGCTATTGCAACAATTTTTCCCATAATGCTCCTTTTATCGCTTTTAGCGTTAATTTTTTATAGTGTGATACTATTATATCACACTTTTCGGGAAAATAAAAGAGTTTTGTTTCACGTGGAACAAAAAATAGAAGCGGTTTTATTCCGCTTCTATTGTAAAATTTGCATAATAGGTTCTGTTTGCATAATCTCCATCACCTTTAAAATCAGTGATTACTTTCCCTATACGATATTTTCCGGCTGTGAGAGGTTCGTAATGCATTGAAAAATCCATAACCCATTCTGTCGTGGAGTTTATTTTTATCTTTTGCGCTATCATTGTCCAGATAAGTTCAGTGCCGTCTTTAGTAGGACAGGGTTTCCATTCACCATCTTCTTCATATTCAAGTGTCCACGGGGTACCTGTCTGCAATTCACCTTTATAAAACCCACCCGACTGCTCACAAACAACTTTAACACCCGTTGGTGTCACATTTTCAGCATACATCGAAATGCCCCAGTCGTCTTCAGGCACAATAACTATATCGGTGGGACCGTCAGCGCCACCGATTACACCAACCTCCTTACCACAACCCGATAACAAAAATGTTACCAGTAATGCAAAAACAAATATCTTTTTCACATAATCACCTCACTTACATTATACAAGCCTGAAAAATGTAATTCTTCAGGCTTTTGTGTTAATATTGTTAAATTTTTGTGTTCTGAGGTTTTGTGGGGATTCTTACTAAATATTCTATATAATCCTCGTTTTCCTTTTTATGTGCTTCGGCGTTTATTCCTGCACTTTTCATAACATCAATGGCTTTGTTGATAGTGTTAATGAATACTCTTACATCCTTTACTATGAAAAGTCTTCTTCCTTCATTGGGGCGCAACTTTGTGGCTCGCTCAATATAAGCTTCTGCCTCACTGACATTCATACCTCGTTTTGCAATATGTTTTAAAACATCCAGTCTTAAAGTTTCATCTTTAATCTTCAAAACAGCCCTTGCATGTCTTTCGGTAAGCTGATACTTGATAATCAATTCCTGTTCAATATTGCTTAAAGTTAAAAGTCTTAGCTTGTTTGCAATAGTGGACTGTGCTTTGCCAAGTTTCATTGCCGCTTCCTCTTGCGTAACGCCCCATTCATTTATAAGGCTCCTCAGAGCCAGTGCTTCCTCAAAAAGAGTAAGATCTTTTCGCTGAATATTCTCTAAGATTGCATAAACTGCCGATTGTTTCGCGGTTGCATCGAGTATTATTGCAGGAATTTCGGTGAAATTTGCCTCTTTAGAAGCACGCAGACGGCGTTCTCCCGAAATAAGTTCATAGACTTTGTTGTTTTTTCTTACGGTAATTGGCTGTAAAACTCCGTTTTCCTTTATGCTCTGCGCCAGACTTAAGATTTCCTTTCTATCGAATTCCTGACGGGGTTGAGCAGGGTTTGGAACAATTTTTTCTATTGGCAATAAAACGACCTTTGTTTTTTTGTTAAATCCTGACATTTAAAAACCTCCCTTAGGTTTATGTTACCATAAGGGAGGTTTGATTTCCAGAAGTTTTCATCGCAATAAAAGGTGTGTTTCGACCTTATTTTGCTTTAGTTAAAGGGGATTTCTTGATTTTAGCGGTTATTCTCGGGTATTTTGGGGGAGTAGGTCGATATTTTCTTATAATAACTATCGAGCGTTTGTTGTCACCGGGAAGTTCATACTTCTTAACTTCTTCAATTTTTCCGCCAAGCTCTGATATTGCATATTTTGCTTCCTCGAGTTCTTCCTCTATCTCGAAACCTTTAAGTGCCACAAAAACACCGCCAACCTTCACAAAAGGCAGACAATATTCAGAAAGTTCCCTTAAATGTGCAACTGCTCTTGCTGTTGTCACATCGTATTTTTCGCGATAATCTTTTTTAACACCTGCTTCTTCAGCTCTTGCGTGGACACAATGCGCCTTAACACCGATGCTTTTGCTTACTTCTTCTAAAAAGACTATTCTTTTATTAAGACTGTCAAGCAAAGTAAGGTTTATATCGCCCCTCATAACGCAGACGGGCAGAGAAGGGAAGCCCGCACCCGTTCCGACATCGATAAGTTTCGCTTTTTCGGGAACTTCTGCCGCTTTAATCAAAATCAAACTGTCAACAAAATGCTTGATAACAATATCGTCAGGCTCTGTAATAGCTGTAAGATTAATTTTCTCATTCCATTCAACCAAAAGCTCGGCATACTTGTCAAGACGGTCAGCAATATCTTCAGTATAGGGAAGTTCAAATTTTTCAAGATTTTCCTTTAAAAGTTCTTTTGAAATCAATTTATTCGCCTCCGTTTTGTTCAAGCCATATCAGCAAAGTTGAAACATCTGCAGGGTTTACCCCCGAAATACGGGAAGCCTGTCCTATATTCCTCGGCTGTACTTTCTGCATTTTTTCCCTTGCTTCAAGTCTTAAGCCTTCAATCGTACTATAATCCATATCCTCAGGAAGAAGTTTCTTCTCAAGCCTTTTAATTTCCTCAACTTCTAAATTCTGCTTTTTAATATAACCTTCGTACTTAATCTGTATTTCCACCTGTTCGGTAACATCATCGGATAATTCAGGGCGTTCTTTATCAAAAGGTGCGAGTTCGGAATACCCAAGCTGAGGCCTTCTGATAAGGTCTGCAAGCTTTGTTCCCGTTGTCATCGGAGCTGTTCCACGTGAAACAAGTAACTCGTTAAGTGCCTCAGATGGCGCTATATTTACTTTCTCTACGCGTTCCTTTTCAAGGCGTACTTCTTCCATTTTTTTAAGAAATTTCTTATATCTTTCCTCGGAAATAAGCCCTACCTCATAGCCAACAGGAGTAAGTCTTTCGTCAGCATTGTCCTGACGAAGTAAAAGGCGGAATTCACTGCGTGATGTCATCATTCTGTAAGGGTCGGAGCAGCCTTTTGTAACAAGGTCATCTATAAGTGTTCCTATATAAGAAGAAGAACGGGGGAGTACGATTTCTTCTTTTCCGAAAATCGCCCTTGTAGCGTTAATTCCTGCAATAAGACCTTGTGCCGCTGCTTCTTCGTAACCTGAAGTGCCATTAAACTGTCCTGCTCCATAAAGTCCTTTGATTGCTTTGAATTCCAAAGTAGGCTTTAAATCCTGAGGGTCACAGCAGTCATATTCAATTGCATAAGCATTTCTCATAACTTTTAAGTTTTCAAAGCCCTTAATAGACCTTAAAAACTTCATCTGCACATCTTCAGGCAGGGAAGAAGAAATACCCTGAAGGTACATTTCTTCGGTATCAAGTCCCATAGGTTCTACAAAAAGCTGGTGTCGTGGTTTATCGGAAAAACGGACAACCTTATCCTCAATACTCGGACAGTATCTTGGACCTATTGCATCTATTCTTCCGCTGTAAATAGGGGAGCGGTCCAAGTTTTCTAAAATTATTCCGTGAGTGTCCTCATTTGTATATGCAATATAGCAGTCCACAACATTTTTAAGCTCACCCTCATAAACGAAGCTGAAAGGAACTATTTTCTCGTCACCTGACTGTTTTTCTAAAACATCGTAATTGATACTGTTTCTGTAAACACGGGGAGGAGTACCTGTCTTAAAACGGCGGAGTTTTATACCGTTTTCCTCAAGGCTTGCGGTGAGACCTCTCGCTGCAGCAATTCCATCAGGTCCACTTTCATAAGAAACTTCGCCCACATGAATCATGCCATTCAAATAAGTACCGCTTGCAATAATACAAGCTTTTACATCATATTCAGCACCAAGTCTTGTAATCACCTTTTTGATTTTTCCGTCCTCGACTTCAATAGCAGTAATTTCTGCCTGTTTTAAATCAAGATTTGGTTCATGTTCCAAAAGATTTTTCATATAACTATGATACTTTCTTCTGTCGGTCTGTACGCGCAAACTATGCACTGCAGGGCCTTTTCCACGGTTTAACATTCTGCTTTGTAAAAATGTGTTATCCGCAGCAATTCCCATAACACCACCAAGGGCATCTATCTCTCTTACAAGATGTCCTTTCGCTGTTCCACCAATTGAAGGGTTACATGGTAAGTTTGCAAGCGCATCGAGTGACAAAGTAAACAAAACAGTCTTTGCACCAAGCCTTGCTGATGCAACTGCCGCTTCAATACCTGCGTGACCTGCGCCTACTACCGCAACATCATATTCTCCCAAAGAATATGCCATTTTTAAAACTCCTTTACTATTTGCCAACACAAAATTGTGAAAATACTTCATTTACAACCGCATCGGTTACCTTTTCACCTGTAAGCTCCAAAAGAACCGAAATTGCAGTTTCAATATTAATTCCAACAGCATCCATTGTAAATCCCATCTCAACAGCATCGATCGATTCGCTCAACCTTTTTCTTGCTTCGGATACACAATAATACTGTCTTTCGTTTGCAAGCATCGCAGCTGACGGATTTATCTCATTCAGTCGCAAAAGCTCAGAAACCGCAGTATTTAAGGCATCTATGCCCTCATTGTTTACTGCAGAAATTTCTACAATATGTTTAAAATTATTATAAATATACTTTTTGTCTATATTTTCTTCCAAATCTGTCTTATTTATTATTGCAACAGAAGGGGTATTTTTCGCTTTTTCAATAATCAATAAATCGGTATCATCAAGCGGTGAAGAAAAATCAAAAACAGCAAGTACAAGTTCTGCATTATCAAGGCGCTCGAGAGTTCTTTCAACGCCCGCTTTTTCAACGATATCATCAGTTTGTCTTACACCTGCAGTATCGGCAAGCCGCAAAATAACATCCCCGATATTTACGGCTTCCTCCACCACATCACGGGTAGTGCCCGGAATATCGGTTACTATACTTTTCTGACATCCAGCAAGCAAATTCATCAGAGTTGATTTACCGACATTGGGTTTGCCGACAATTACCGTTTCAATACCTTCTCTTATGATTTTACCACGATCAAAGGTATTAAGTAAAGAGTCAAGTTCTGAAAGGTTTTTCTGACAGATCTCCTTAATCTTCATAATGCCGATATCATCAATATCCTCATCGGGATAATCAATAAACGCCGCGATATTTGCTATAACCGATAAAAGGTCGTCTAAAACCACCTTTATTTTCTTATAAAGCGCTCCTTTTAAAGCGTTTTGCGCAGCTTTCAATCCTTTTTCGCTTTCAGCATTGATAAGGTCTGTTACAGCTTCTGCCTGAGTCAGGGACATCTTGCCGTTTAAAAATGCTCTTTTTGTAAATTCGCCGGGCTCTGCCGGGTATGCACCCATATCAAAAACCGCACGCAAAACCTTCTCGGTCACCAGAATACCGCCATGGCAGGAAATTTCAACAACATCTTCACCTGTATAACTTTTTGGCGCACGAAAAACAAGCGCAACACCCTGGTCTATCGTTTCGCTTTCATATTTTATATCGCCAAAAAGAGCCGTATATCCGGGTATATCGCAGAGTTTTTTCATGGAAACAGATGAAAAAACTTTATCGGCAATCGAAATAGCTTCTTCGCCAGATATACGGATAACGCTTATTCCTCCGGTTGCACGGGGGGTAGATATTGCTGCTATTGTTTTCTTCATACTTTCTCACCTAAAAATAAACCCCTGAACCGATGGAATCAGGGGTTTTTTAAATTACAATTCTATTTTAGAGTAAAGTTTTACATTGTCATCCAATGTAACTGATTCCGCAGGCTTTTTCTCCACAGAAGAGCCCTCTTCTTTTTTGTAATTATCTTTTTTGTTGTAACGGTTATCATTTTTTGCACGGTAGTTTTTCCCGGAAGGTTTAATAACTACTTTACGATTAGGTTCTTCACCTGTTGATTTGGAGAAAACTCCTTCAATATCGGTTACAACAGCATGAATTATTCTTCTTTCATAAGGATTCATGGGTTCCAGAGCAGCAGGTCTTCCTGTTTTAAGAACTCTTTTTGACATTCTTTCTGCCAGATTTTTAAGAGTTTCTTCGCGTTTTTCACGATAATTACCAGCGTTAATTGTGAAACGAACATAATCGCCACCCAGACGGTTAGCTACAAGACATACAAGATACTGCAAAGAATCAAGAGTTTCGCCTCTCTTACCGATAATGGTGCCAATTGCATCGCCTTCAAGATTTACTCTGATTACGCGGCCTTCCTCAATGCTGAAAGAAATTCCCATTCCTTCAATATTCATAGCTGCAAAAACATCTTCAAGATATTTTTTTGCAACATCCATTTTTTCTTTAAGTTCTTCTGTAACTTCTGTAACAGGAGCTGTTTTGATTTTTTCTTCTTTTACAACTTCTTTTTTCTCTTCTTTTACGGGTTTTACTTCTTCTTCACCCTCAACAGTCACTTTAACTTTAGCTTTTTGTTTCACGCCGCCAAAAAGTCCTTTTTTGGGAGTCTGTAAAACTTCTATAACACAATCAATAGCTTCCACTCCGAGCTCTTTACAAGCAATTTCGGTAGCTTCTTCTAAAGTATTTGCAGTTGCAATTGCTTCTCTTGCCATTTTTTTCCTCCTACATCAAATCTTTATCTGTAACTTCAACATATTCTTCACCATATTTTTCAGCATCGCGTTTTCTTGCCTCTGCCAAACGCCTACGGTTGATTTCTTTTTCTGTCAAAGCTATTTTTTCTTCTTCGGGAGATAAAGTTTCTTTATTTTCCTTGTTTTCTTTCATTTGTTTACGCTGAGCGCGTTCTTCTTTTTTCTTTTCAGCTTCCAGAGCCATCTTCTCTTCGAATTCTTTTTTATAACGCTCGGGACTGTATATTTTGTAAAGAATTACAGTCTGAACACCTGCAAGAATATTGGAAAGGATCCAGTAAAAGCCCATACCTATGGGGAAACTGAAGCAAATCCATACAGAAAGCAAAGGCATTGTATACATCATCATTTTAAGGCTTCCGCCCCCTGCCTGATTAGCAGTAGCAGGGTTCATCTTCATAGAAATCCATGAAGAGAGGAATGCAGTAAGACCTGATAAAAGGGGAACTATAACAAGCCAGTTGAGTCCGAATGTAGGAACCACACTCAAATCCATACCGAAAAGACTGAAATCGAAGTTTACAATCTGTTCAACGATACCGCTGTCAATGCCGCCTTCAATCAAGGCATCTTTATAGTTTACAATGTTTGTGATAATTGCAAGGTCTTCTCTGCCTTTTGTAACTGAAACTCCGGCAGTGGTAAGAATTTCTGCCATAGCAGTAATTGTATCTTTACCGATATGGAGAATATGTTTCAAAGGTCTGTAAATAACATCAATAAGACCAAATAAAATGATAAGGGGCAAAACCATAGGAAGACATCCGCTCATGGGGTTATAGCCGTGAGTCTGATAAAGCTTCATCAGCTCTTCCTGCTGTTTTTCCTTATTATTTTCATATTTTTTCTGAATTTCCTGAATTTTAGGCTGGAAAACTGCCATTTTTGCTGTTGCTTTCTGCTGTTTTACAGAAAGTGGAAACATCAAAACCTTTACCAGTACGGTAAATAAAATCAAAACGATACCGTAATTCTCAATAAGAGAATACAATGCCGCCATTATCCAACCAAGAGGAATAGATATAATACCCATAATATTTTTTCCCTTCTTAGAAGTCTGAATGATAGGGATTACTTTCGGCTTTTAAAAAAAGAAAACTCTTCGGGAACAGGGTCAATTCCGCCTTTAAAAAGAGGATTACACCTTAAAATTCTTTTTACTGTAAGATATAAACCTTTTGTTGCACCAAACTTTTCAATTGCTCTTTTGGAATACTCAGAGCAAGTAGGATAGTATCTGCAACAAGGTTTTTTTAATTCTGAAATATTTTTCTGGTAAAAAGAAATAAGCCAAAGTAATATCTTTTTCATTTTTCCATTTCTTTTAGGCAGCCTTTAAGTGCCGCTGCTACCTGATACGATTTCGCAGTTAAAATTCTTTCTCTTGCGACAAGCACATAGTCGCAGTTATCCGAGAGTTTCGAAAAAGCAGAAATAAATGCTACTCTCAAAACTCTTCTTGCGCGGTTTCTCTGGACAGCGTTTCCAACTTTTTTAGAAGTTGTTATACCGTACCTGATACCCGCAGAACGATTCTTCACTTTATAACAGATAAAAAACGGGGTTACTTTACTTTTTCCTTGGTAATACGCTCTTTTAAACTCTTTATTGAGTTTGAGTGTAGAAAAATTTTTATCGATGTTCATTAAAATCCTACCATCAAAAGAAAAACAATTGGAACTGCGCGCTTTTCACGGGCAGTTCCTTTTTACCTGATAAAATAGAAATTAGTGGCTGAGTCTTGCTCTGCCTTTCGCACGTCTTCTTGCCAAAACTTTGCGGCCGTTTGCAGTGCTCATTCTTTTACGGAACCCGTGTACTTTTTTTCTCTGAAGCTTTTTGGGCTGATATGTTCTTTTCATTTTTTATCCTCCTTTTTTCTAAAAAAGTATGTCTTCGTTTTTTCATAAAAATTAAAATTAATAATATTTACAAAATACCAAAAGAAAAGCGAAAACCCTCAATATAGTAGTATAACGGATAAAAGCCCATATTGTCAACTGTTTTTTTAAAATTTTTATTTTTTATTTTATTTATATTATTAATGAAGAAAAATTTTCAACATTTCTATGTTGAAAACTTGAAATTTATTTAATTTTGTGTTATAATTAACGCAGTATATTTTTCAATCATATTTTTTGCTTATAAATAAAAAAAGATAAAGGGAAAGGAGAAAAAATATGCAATCTTTTGCTGAAGTTTTACAGCTTGTAAAAGAATATTTTCTTGACAAAGTAAAAAACAATGAATTGACTGAAACTGCTTATAACTGCTGGATTAAAAATATAGAACCCATACGACTCGAGAATAATAAAGCTGTGCTTTTTGTTCCTCATCATTTTCACAGGGATATTCTGATGGAACAATACTACAAACGAATTGAAGAAGCTTTTGAAGCAGTAATGGGTTTTAAACTTGAAATTGAAATTCTTACAGACAGTGATATTAAAAATACTCCTATTGTGGAAGAAAAATCACAGGCTGTTCCTGTTTCAGACAAAAATCCTGCTAAAAAAGAGAAAAAAGAGGAATTTTTGTCCGGAGATTATGAATACACATTTGATAATTTCATTGTGGGAAGTAAAAATGAATTTGCTTATACAGCGTGTAAATCCGTTGCTATAAATCCTAATTCTAATGTTAAGCCTTATAATCCTCTTTTTATTTACGGACCAAGCGGTCTTGGTAAAACCCATCTTCTGATGGCTATAAAGAATGAAGTAAAAAGACAAAACCCAAATCTTAATATAGTTTATATCAGCAGCGAAACATTCACAAATGATTTAGTTTATGCACTCGGTAATAAAACAATCAAGGATTTCCATTTAAAATATCGTCATGCAGATTTCTTTTTGATTGATGATATTCAGTTCTTATCAGGTAAAGACCGTTCTCAGGAAGAATTTTTCCATACTTTCAATGAGCTCTACAAAGAAGGAAAACAGATTGTTATTACATCTGATCGTCCACCAAAAGATATAAATATTCTGGAAGACAGGCTTAAAAACAGATTCGAATGGGGATTGCTTGCTGATATTTCAACCCCTGATCTTGAAACAAGAATTGCTATTATAAAAAGAAAAGCTGAACTTTTACAGCTTGATATTCATGATGATATAGTAAGTTTCATTGCTACAAAGCTTAAAAATAACATTCGTCAGCTCGAAGGTGCTGTAAAGAAAATGAAAGTTTACAGACTTTTGACAGGTTCTGAACCTAATTTAAGTGTTGCACAGAATGTTATTAATGAAATTTTAAATGATAATCAGCCTTTGCCAATAACAATTGAAAAAATTATTGAGGAAGTAGGAAGAACATATAACGTTTCTCCTGAAGATATAAGATCAAATAAAAGAAGTGGTCCTATTTCCTGGGCAAGACAGGTTGCTATCTATATTGTTCGTGAAATAACTCAGACCTCTATGAAACAGATTGGTCAGGAGTTTGGCGGAAGAGATCATACAACCATTGTATATACTCTTAATAAAATTGAAGAACAGATACAGAAAAATCCCCATGATAAGGGAATTATAGAAGACCTTATCAAAAATATAAGAGATAAATAATTTTCCACATTTTTTTCTTTTCCTTTCCACATTTATTAACTTTTTATTTTTTAAAAAATATTTTTCCACTTTTTTCAAAGTATTATACAGAATAAGATGGGAATAATAAAAGGTTAAAAAATAAGGAAAAATAAGCTTTTTTGAATTTTTCCACTTTTCAGCACACTCTACTATTACTACTATTTATTTTTTATATTTTATTTATATATAAAAACTTTTTTAGGAGGCATATTATGAAATTTATATGCGATAAATTAACACTTTGTGAAGCTGTAAATAATGTTTCACCTGCAGTGTCCGGAAAATCTACAATGATGGCTCTGGAATGTGTATTGCTTAAATGCAAAGATAATAAACTTTCTGTAATTGGTTATAATCTTGAACTAGGTATTACTAAAGAAATCGAAGTTCAGTCTTTCCAGGACGGTGAAGTAATATTAAATGCAAGACTTTTTTCTGACATTATCAATAAAATGCCTAATGTAGATCTCACTTTAACCACTGATGAAAAAATGCTTACAATTATTAAAGGTGGTGGAGCACAGTTTACAATTTTAGGTATGAATGCAGAAGAATATCCTGAAATTCCTGTTATTTCAAAAGACCATTCTTTTTCTGTTGAAGGAAACACATTAAGAAGTATGATTTTCCAAACACTGTTTGCTGTTTCTGTTGATACTTCTACTCCTGTATTAACAGGTACTTTATTTGAAGTTAAAGATGGTTTTTTAAATCTTGTTTCAGTTGACGGATGTCGTCTGGCTGTAAGAAAAGAAAAAGTGGATTTTAATGAGAATGTACGCTTTATAGTTCCCGGAAAAACTCTTGCTGAACTTTTGAAACTTACAGGCAAATATCTTACAGATTCTGAAGAAACTCCTATTTTGATAAATGTAGGAAATAAACATATTGTTTTTGAATTTAATGGATATCATGTTATTTCAAGACTTCTTGATGGTGAATTTATTGATTATAACGCTGCTATTCCAAAAGAAGCAAAAACAAATATCATTGTAAATACAAGAGAATTTTTAGAAAGCATAAACCGTGCATCTATTATCATTAATGATAAAGTTAAAAATCCTATAAAAGCTGTATTTGAAGATAATTTTGTTACAATTTCCTGTGAAACATCTATGGGTAAAGTAAGTGATTCTTTAACTCTTGATATGACAGGAGAAAAAGTGAAAATAGGTTTTAATAACAAATATATGACAGATGCTTTAAAGGCAAGCGAACTCGATCAGGTTAAAATAGAAATAAACAGTGCATTTTCCCCTATAAAAATTACTCCTCTGGAAGGCGATAACTTTATTTTCTTAGTTATGCCGATGCGTCTTAAAGATGAAAATTGAAGAAATTAAAATAAGAACCGAATTTATTAAACTTGATCAGTTTTTAAAATTTTGTGGTATTGCAGAAACAGGAGGCCATGCAAAGGAAATTGTTGCAGAAGGTGCTGTTTTTGTAAATGGTGAAGTTTGCTTGCAAAGAGGAAAAAAATTATTTCCCGGTGATGAAATAGTTATAGATGATTACAAAATTTTTGTAAAATAAAAGGAGGAAGTGCAGTTTATGAAAATCGAAAAAATTGAGATTAATGATTTTCGTAATATAAATTATGCACTTATTTCTCCTCATCACAATATAAATATAATTTACGGACAGAATGCTCAGGGAAAAACCAATTTACTGGAAGCTTTATATATTCTGAGTGGAAATAAAAGCTTTAAAGGTGCAAAAGAAAATCAGATGATAAATTTTGAAAAAGATTTATTCAGAATTGATTTGACCTTTTCAGATAAAGAAAGAACCCAGAATATAAAATATACTTCCGGAGAAAAAAGAAAAATAGTTTTAAATAATGTTCCTTTAAAATCTGCTTCAGACCTTTGTGGTGAATTTTATTGTGTTGTATTTAATCCCGATGACCTTGAAATTGTAAAGGGAAGCCCTTCCGAAAGAAGAACATTTTTGGATAATGCGATAACTCAGATAAAACCGATATACGGAAAGTATTTAAAACAGTATGAGGATATTATTGAGCAGAGAAATGTCCTTTTGAAGGAAATAAGAAATAAAAATTATCCTCCTGAGATGCTTGATGTATGGGATATTCAACTTGCAAAACTTGGTACTGCTATTTCTATACTCAGATATGATTATATAAATAAACTGAATTTTGTAAGTAAAAAAATTTATTCCGGATTTTCAGAAGGAAAAGAAAAAATAGAGGTAAAATATTTGTCTACAATTTATCCTGATAGTATAAAATTAGAAGTTTATTCCGATGAGTTAATTAACGAATATCAAAAAAACCTCGAAGAATCAAGGGAAGAAGACATAAGACTAAAAATTACTACCAAAGGCATTCACAGAGATGATTTTGATATAGAAATCAATAATATTTCTGCAAAGCAATATGGTTCACAGGGGCAACAAAGAAGTTCTGCAATAACTTTGAAACTGTCAGAAGCATCAATTTTAAAAAATATAACAGGGGAAAATCCTGTTATATTACTTGATGATGTGATGAGTGAACTTGATAGTAAAAGACAAAATTATATCTTAAACAAAGTTAAAAACTTTCAGGTTTTTATTACCTGCTGTGATATTTCAAACACATTGAAACTCAAAGAAGGAAAAGTTTTTCTTGTTGAAAACGGAACCTTTACTGCGAAAGAGGAAAAGTAAAATGTATTTACATGTTGGAAATGATGTAGTAATACATCATAAAGATGTCATCGGAATTTTCGATCTCGAAAATACATCGGTGTCAAAATATACAAAAGAATATTTAAGGGCAAATCAAAAAGGAAGAAAAGTTATAACAGTGACTCAGGATATTCCAAAATCGTTTGTTGTAACTTCAGAAAAAACAAAAAAGGAAAAAATTTATCTGTCTCTTTTAGCGCCAAGAACACTCAAAAAACGCTGGGAAGAAATGGAATAAAAGGATAAGAAAATGGAGGATATGGTTGTGAGTAATAAACCTCTTACAGAAAACTACGATGAAAGTCAGATTCAGGTACTTGAAGGACTTGAAGCAGTAAGAAAAAGACCCGGTATGTATATCGGTTCTACAGGACCCAGTGGATTACATCACTTGGTTTATGAAATAGTTGATAATGCAATTGACGAGGCTCTGGCAGGATATTGTACTGAAATTACTGTAGATATCTTAGAAGGAAATGTTATACGAGTTGTAGATAATGGTCGTGGTATTCCTGTTGGTATACATCCGAAGGAAGGTATTTCGGCTGCTACTGTTGTATATACAATTCTCCATGCCGGTGGTAAATTCGGCGGTGGCGGATATAAGGTATCCGGTGGTCTGCATGGTGTAGGTGCATCTGTTGTTAATGCTTTGAGTGAAAGTCTGGACCTTACTGTTTATAATGGGGAAAATATTTATTTCCAGCATTTTGAAAGAGGTAAATATAACGAACCGATTAAAATTATCGGCGATACCAAGAAAACAGGTACAGAAGTTTTATTCAAGCCTGATGCTGAAATTTTTGAAACAACCATATTCGAATATGAAATTTTACAGACAAGACTTCGTGAACAGGCATTTCTTAACGCAGGAATTAAAATTATCCTCAGCGACTTAAGAGATTCTGATAATATAGTAACTGAAGAATTTTTCTATGAAGGCGGTATCAGAAGCTTCGTTGAACATCTCAATAAAACAAAAGAAGCTATCCATTCAGAACCTATTTATTTCTATAAAGAGGAAAATGGAGCAATTGCTGAAGTAGCTTTTCAGTATAACGATGGATATTACGAAAATATCAAATCTTTTGCAAACAATATCCATACTGTTGATGGTGGTACCCATGAAACAGGTTTTAAAAATGCTTTAACCCGTGTTTTCAATGATTACGGAAGACGCCATAAAATCTTAAAAGACAATGATTCCAATCTTACAGGTGATGATGTAAGAGAGGGTATCACAGCAATTGTAAGCGTTAAACTTACAAACTGTGAATTTGAAGGACAGACAAAAGGTAAACTCGGAAATACCGAAGCAAGGCCTTTGGTTGATAGTCTTGTATTTGAAGGTCTTAATACTTACTTTGAAGAAAATCCTGCAGTTGCTAAAGCAATTTTTGATAAAACGCTTCTGGCACAGCGTGCAAGAGAGGCTGCAAGAAAAGCAAAAGAACTTACAAGAAGAAAAGACTCGATGGATTCAATAGGTTTGCCGGGTAAACTTGCTGACTGTACTTCCCGTGACAACACAATGACCGAGCTTTATATAGTCGAAGGTGACTCTGCGGGTGGTTCTGCAAAGAGTGGTCGTGATCGTTCTTTCCAGGCAATTTTATCACTCTGGGGTAAGATGCTTAATGTTGAAAAAGCAAGACTTGATAAAGTTTACGGCAACGAAAAACTTATGCCTGTTGTTGCAGCTATCGGTTGCGGAATAGGTGAGGACCTTGATATAACAAAAATCCGTTACGGAAAAGTTATTATTATGGCCGATGCCGATGTCGATGGTTCTCATATCCGAACTTTGCTTTTGACATTCTTCTTCCGTTATATGAAACCTTTGATTGAGCATGGGCATATTTATTTTGCACAGCCGCCGCTTTTTAAAATTTTCAGAGGTAAAAAAGTAAGATATGCATTCAACGATGAGGAAAGAGATGCTTATATCAGAGAACTTTCCGGTGAAAGCGGCGCAAAAGTAGAAGTTCAGCGCTATAAAGGTCTTGGTGAGATGAACCCTGATCAGCTTTGGGAAACTACTATGAATCCTGAAAACAGAACTCTTGTAAAAGTTGAACTTGATGATGCCATAAAGGCTGATGAAACATTCTCAATGCTTATGGGTGATAAGGTTGAACCCCGCCGTGAGTTTATTGAAAAGAATGCAAAATTCGTTAAAAATCTCGATGTATAAGGAGAAAAGTTATGTCAGAAAATAACGAAATCTTAGAGGTTGAAAAAGAAAATTTAGTGACCTCTCAGGGCCTTGATGCAGAGCAGTACGATGTTTCAAAACCTTCTCTTGAAGGCGAGAAAATTTACGAAAGCGATGAGCTTTCCGGTATCGAAATCAAATATAATTTAAAAGGCGAAGATGTAAAAAAAGCTCTTAAAATCTTCCAGAAAAGAACGATATATAAGAAAAATATTGTTTATACCGTTGTTTTGTTAATTCTTTTTGTATTGTATTTAAAACAGATGATAGATGATCCGGCAAATACTATGCCAAAAATAATGGCACCATTGTGTGTTGCTATAAGCTGTTTTATCTGGTATTCTCCTGCAAGGCATATAAAAAATATGGTAAAATCTGTCGAATACAGTTTTGACACATTTACAATTGAAATTTGTGAAGAAGGTATTCTGCTAAATGAAAAAGGCGGGAAATATTTGATTTCCTACAATAAACCTACAACAAAATGTATAGAACTTGATACAGTATTTGTTATATTTGTAAGTGATAAGCAGGTATTTGCAGTTCCAAAGCGTTGTATCGAGGAAGAAAAACTCGAAAAAGTAAGAAAACTCTTAAAAGACGGTCTTAAAGAAAAATATGAAGTTATCACTCAGGAGGAAAAATAAGTGGAACACGAGGCAAAAAATTTCGATGGTACCAAGATATTAACTGTCGATCTCGATAAAGAAATGAGAAAGTCCTACCTTGACTATTCGATGTCAGTAATAGTAGGACGCGCTCTCCCCGATGTCCGTGATGGTCTTAAACCTGTTCACAGACGCATTCTCTACACTATGTATGAAAACGGTCTTACCCCCGATAAAGGTTATCGTAAATCAGTTGATACCGTAGGTTCGGTACTTGCAAAGTACCATCCCCACGGTGATGCTGCAGTTTATGATGCCATGGTTCGTCTTGCACAGGATTTCTCTATGAGATATCCGCTTGTAGATGGTCAGGGTAACTTCGGTAACATTGACGGTGACCCGCCTGCTGCTTATCGTTATACTGAAGCAAGAATGGCAAAGATGGCGGTACATATGCTTACCGATATCGAAAAAGAAACTGTCGACTGGCAGCCGAACTTCGATGACCGTATTCCTGAGCCTACAGTTATTACTTCCCGTTTCCCGAACCTTCTGGTAAATGGTTCAACAGGTATTGCTGTTGGTATGGCTACAAACATTCCACCCCATAACTTAAATGAGGTTGTCGATGCAATTTTAGCACTTATTAAAAATCCCGACCTTACATTTGAAGAACTTATGGAGCATATCAAAGGTCCCGACTTCCCGACAGGTGGTATCATTATGGGAAGAAGTGGTATCAGAGCTGCATATTCTACAGGTCGAGGCAAACTTACCCTTCGTGCGAGAGCTGAAATTGAAGAGGATAACAAAGGTAAGAGCAGTATTGTTATTACCGAAATTCCTTATATGATCAACAAAACCCGTATTGTTGAAGGAATTGCAGATTTAGTTAAAAACAAACGAATTGACGGTATTTCCTACATCCGTGATGAGTCCGACAGAGAAGGTATGCGCCTTGTTTTAGAACTCAAACGCGATGCTATTCCTCAGGTTGTGCTCAATCAGCTTTATAAATACAGCTCGTTGCAGGAAACTGTCGGCGTTATAATGCTTGCACTTGTTGATAATCAGCCTAAGGTTCTTACCCTTAAGGAAATGCTTAACCATTATATTGATTTCCAGGGTCAGGTTATCACAAGAAGAACTCAGTTTGACCTTAAAAAAGCTCAGGAAAGAGCACATATTTTGGAAGGTTTGAAGGTAGCACTCGACTTTATTGATGAAGTTATCGCTATTTTAAGAAATTCAAAATCTATCCCCGAAGGTAAACAGGCTCTTATTGACCGTTTTGAATTGTCGGATGCTCAGGCTTCTGCTATTGTTGCTATGCGTTTAGGACAGTTAACAGGTCTTGAACGCTCAAAGATTGAAGAAGAATTAGAAGCTTTGAATGCAAAAATCAAAGAATTTGAAACTATTCTCAGTGACTACAAATATATCATGGAAATCCTTGAAAAAGAACTCATTGAAATCCGTGATAAATTTGGTGATGAACGCCGAACAGATATCCAGGCTGTAAGTGGTGATGTTGATATTGAAGACCTTATCCCCGAGGAAGAATGTGTAATTACCCTTACTCATTTCGGATATGTCAAGCGCCAGGCAAGCGATGTTTATAAGATTCAGAAACGCGGCGGACGCGGTGTTTCCGGTATGAAACACCGCGATGAGGACTTTGTTGAAGAACTCTTTATCGCATCAAGCCACGACAACATCCTCTTCCTTACAAATAAGGGAAGAATGTTCAAGCTTAAATGTTATGAAATTCCTGAGGGAAGTCGTACTTCAAGAGGTATGAATATCGTAAACCTCTTAGCGCTTGCTCCCGATGAAAAGGTGACATCTCTTCTTAAAATCAAGGACTTTGACCCCGACCATTATGTTGTTATGGTTACAAAAGAGGGTATTATCAAAAGAACACCTCTCGATGCATATAAGAATATCCGTAAGAGCGGTCTTATTGCAATCGGTCTTAAGGAAGAAGATGAGCTTTCTTGGGTAGAGCTTACAGACGGCAATGCTGAACTTTTGGTTGCTACAAGAAATGGTATGGCAATCAGATTCAGCGAAAACGATGTAAGGGCTATGTCCCGTACAGCATCCGGCGTTAAAGCTATCCGCCTTAAAGAGGACGACAAGGTAGTGGGAATGGCACAGCTTGCTGACGGAATGACTGTTATGACTGTTACCGATAAGGGTCAGGGAAGAAGAACTCCTGCTGAGGATTATCCTCTCCAGAGCCGTCACGGTAAAGGTAAGATTAACTATAAGGTTAACGATGCAAAAGGTTATGTTTGCGGAGTTAAGGTTGTGAGTGATGAGGATGACCTTATCCTCATTTCAAATGAAGGTATTATCATCAGAATTGCTGTTAAAGATGTCAATACTATGTCAAGATATGCTTCAGGTGTAAGAGTAATGCGCCTCGGTGAAAACGACAGTGTAGTTACTTTTGCAAGAACTGAACATATTGAAGAGGAAGTTGAAGAACTCCCCGAAGGCGAAGAAACAGTTGAAACAGTGACCGAAGAATAAAATCAAAGGCTGGCGGAATTTCCGTCAGCTTTTGTTTTAAAATTAAAACCTCTTTAATATACTTTAAAGGGGTGATTTATATGAGTAAAGAAACCAAAAGGAAAATTTTAACCTGTGTTATAGGGACGGTTTTTACTTTAAGTGTCTGCTTTATTTTTGAAGGGAAATCAGTTATGACTCAGGCAAAACCTGAAAATTCGGTATTTCTGCCGGTTATAACTTATAAAAACATATCAAATGAAGAAAACGGATATACCGTTACAAAGGAACAATTTGAAAAAGACCTTGCTTTTCTTATAGAAAAAGGTTATAATTCTGTTGTAGCAAGAGATCTTGTAAAGTTCACAATGGGGCTTTCGGAGCTTCCGCAAAACCCTGTTTTAATAACTTTTGACGGCGGATACAGAAGTTTTCTGGCGGAAGCTTTCCCGCTCCTTGAAAAGTATAACACAAGGGCAGTAGTTAATATTGTTGGGGAGTATACTGATATTTTTTCAAAAGATGTTCCTAAAGATGATAAAAGCACAAGGCTTAGCTGGGAAGAGATAAAATATCTTCATTATTCACCTTTTGCAGAGATAGGAAACAACAGTTATTCTTTTTATGAGGAAAATAAAAATCCAACAAAAACACAAGTTAAAGAAGATGTTTTGAGGTTACAACAACTTCTGGCAGAAAATATTTATAACATTTCGCTTGTTTTTGCGTATCCTCATAATTTTTATTCGAAGGAAACAGAAAAAGTCATAAATGATTTGGAATTTAAAGTAACTCTTCTGGAAACAGAAGGCAAAAATTATATCACAAAAGATAGAAACACTCTTTTTAATTTAAAAAGGTATGAAAGAAAAGCTTCCGAAACTACCGAGGAGTTTTTTGCAAAAATATTGTAAAGGAAGAAAAAAGTGGAGAATTTAAGCAACATTTCTACCATTAAGGGAATATGTGAAAAGTTCGGATTTTCGTTTTCAAAGTCACTGGGACAGAATTTCCTTGTAAATCCCGGTATTTGTCCGAAAATTGCTGAAATGGGTGGGGCAACCCCTGAAACTGGTGTAATAGAAATAGGCACCGGTTTTGGCGTGCTTACCCATGAGCTTGCAAAAAGAGCAAAAAAAGTGGTAGCAGTCGAGCTTGATACAAGACTTTTGCCGGTTTTGGAATATACTTTGTCAGAACATAAAAACATCAAAGTTATAAACGAAGATATATTGAAAGTTGACCTTAAAAAGCTTATAGAGGAAGAGTTTGAGGGTATGGATGTATATGTCTGCGCAAATCTTCCATACTATATTACATCTCCCGTTATAATGAAACTTTTAGAAGAAAAGCTTCCGATTAAAGCTATCACTGTTATGGTTCAAAAAGAAGCGGCTGTTCGTCTTTGTGCAAAACTTCCGTCCAGAGATTGTGGCGCAGTTACGGTTGCAGTTCGCTATTACAGCGAGCCTAAAACTCTTTTCCCTGTGAGCCGCGGGAGTTTTATGCCTGCACCCAATGTTGACTCTGCTGTTATAAGACTTGATGTAAAAGAGAACAATAATTTATCTGAAAAAGAGGAAGAAAAACTTTTTTCTGTTGTGAAAGGTGCTTTTTCTCAGCGTAGAAAAACCCTTCTCAACACACTTTCTTCTCATTTTAAAATTTCCAAGGAAGAGGTCTTAAACGCTATAAAATCGGCAAATTTAAAGGAAACTGCAAGGGCAGAAGAGCTCAGTTTAGAGGATTTTATCGAAATCTCAAAATTTTTTTAAAACTTTTTTAAAAAAACAGTTGACAAATCGAAAATGCTGTGGTAAAATATAATCCGTTCCTATGAGGAAAGACAAATGTAGATGGCGGTATAGCTCAGCTGGCTAGAGCATTCGGTTCATACCCGAAAGGTCGTGGGTTCAAGTCCAACTGCCGCTACCAGAATGGCCCGTTGGTCAAGCGGTTAAGACACCGCCCTTTCACGGCGGTATCACGAGTTCGATTCTCGTACGGGTCACCAAGAAAAAAGACTTGTCAGAAGACAAGTCTTTTTTCAACTAAATCCGTCTTACGACGGAATAAATCCACTATCGTGGATGAAATCTGCTACGCAGATGATATCGCCTGCGGCGGATGGAAAGATAGATCTAATTTCATTAAAGCCGTAAGCCTTTGATTTCATCGTGAGAGAACGAACGATTTCATTAAATAAAATTGTATCCTTATCATTTTGTCTTACAAGAAAAAAGCACTTGCAATTGCAAGTGCTTTTGTTATTTTGTCGCAAAGTGGCAAAATAATGAATTGACAAGGGTTTTTAATATTGGTAGAATATTAGTAACAATCAAAAAGGAGAAGAGATATGACCGAAGATGTAAGAGTAAGGAATTTAATGGTTCCGAAAGGAAAAGTTGATGTAGTGCTTGATACAGATGCATTTGCTGAGGTTGACGACCAATTTGCAATAGCGTATCTTTTGAGCCACAAGGAAAAACTTAATACAAAAGCGATTTATGCAGCACCTTTTGCAAGCCAGTACATAGCTTCGGTTGAAGAGGGAGTTGAAAAAAGTTACCTTGAGATTTTACATATTTTAGAGCTGACTAAGGAAAGAGCTGATGTTTTCAGAGGTTCAAAAAGTTATCTTAAAGACGAAGAAACACCGGTAATATCGGATGCGGCGAAAGACCTTGCAAAGAGAGCAGAGAACTATTCTCCCGAAAACCCACTTTATATAGTAGGGATCGGGGCGATTACAAATATAGCTTCTGCGATTTTGTTGAACCCGAATGTTGCCGAAAACTGCGTTCTGGTATGGCTCGGGGGGAACGCTCATCATCACCGTGATAATTTTGAATATAATATGCTTCAGGATGTTGCTGCAGCAAGGGTTGTTTATAAAAGCGAAATTCCGATAGTGCAACTTCCATGTGAAGGTGTTGTAAGTGCGTTTACTTTATCAAAACCTGAGCTTGAGGCATGGTTTTTTGGCAAAAATGAGCTTACAAACTATCTTACCAAAATCACAATAGAAAAAATGGAAAAAGAAAAGGACACACCCTACTGGGCTAAGACTATCTGGGATGTTACAGCTGTTGCCTGGCTTTTAAACGATGGTGACAGATTTATGTCATCAAGAATTATCACTGCGCCTTTGCCTGCATATGACGATAGATACTCATTAAATCCTGACGGAAAACTGATAAGATATGTCTACGAAATCAAAAAGGATAATCTGCTTACCGACCTGATAGAAAAACTAACAAAATGACAAATTTAAGCATTGACAATAAAAAACATAGTAAGTAAAATATTACCTGAGGGGGATGAAACTATGAATAATGTAATGAAAACCACTCCTGCAGTTTTTGTTGTGGGGAACGAATATCAGATTATGGTACCTGTTAAAGCAGAGTGCTTAATGTGGGTAGAAGTCGGAGAGGAAAAATTCTACGATGAGTCAAACGGAGTGCTCCGTTCAAAGACCGATGTACATAGAATGAGAGTTCCCGCGAAAGTTTTGGATAAAGCAGGAAAATATACTATTTGCTATCGCAAAATTATCGAACGAAAGGCATATTTTACTGAGTCTGAGGACGAAGTTAAGATGGATTTCGACTTTTTCCCTGTAAAAGCAGGAAAAACAGTCGCTTATCAGATTGCTGATGCACACGATACAACCGATACACCGATTGCCGCTTTTAGAAAATTTGAAGAAACTTACGGAAAAATTGATTTGTTTATTTTAAATGGAGATACTCCGAAAGACAGCGGTAAAATCGAAAGTTTAGATACAATATATATCCTTGCCGAGGCTGTTACAAAAGGAACTATTCCTGTGATTTTCACAAGAGGTAACCACGATATGCGTGGTGCATATGCAGAAAAGATTGCAGAATGTACACCATCTGAAAACGGACGATGCTACTTTACATTCAAAACAGGCGATATTTTTGGTATCATTCTTGACTGCGGTGAGGACAAGGAAGACAGTCGCCCCGGGTACGGACACACTATCTGTTGTCACGATTTCAGGGTTCGTGAAACAAAATATTTAGAAGAAATTCTCGAAAGTAAAAAAGATGAATACAACGCTGAGGATATAAAACACAAGATTATTTTCTGCCATGTTCCTTTCACGAGAAAAAGGGAAGAGCCTTTTGATATCGAAGAAGATATTTACGCACATTGGGGAGAAATTTTAAAAGAAAAATTTACACCCGAAGCAATGCTTTGCGGACATACTCATAAATTTGATGTTTTTTATCCGGGTGAAGAAGACGATGTTTTCGGCCATCCTTGTCCTGTTGTTACAGGTTCTAAGGTTATTTTTGACGAAAACATCTATGCCGAATACTATGGTGGTGCAGGTTTTGTCTTTGAAGACGGAAAAATTACTGTGATTTTCAATGACGGCGAAAAAATTCTCGAGGAAAAGGTGTTATAAATGAACGATGTTTTAAAAACAGCGCCTGCTGTGTTTGCAATAGCTGATGAATACCAGATTATGGTGCCTGTCAAGGCAGAGTGCTTAATGTGGGTAAAAGTAGGAGAGGAAAACTTTTACGATGAATCAAATGGTGTAATCCGTTCAAAAACTGAGGTTCACAGAATGAGAGTACCTGCAGAAATTCTGGATAAGTCGGGAAAATATACCGTTTGTTATCGCAAAATTATCGAACGAAAAGCATATTTTACAGAGTCTGAAGACGAAGTACAGATTGAATTCGATTTTTATCCCGTAAAGGGAGAAAAAACAGTTGCATACCAGATTGCAGATGCTCATGACACGACAGATACACCAATCGCTGCAGCAGAGAAATTTGTTGCGGAATATGGGAAAATCGACCTTTTGATATTAAATGGCGATAACCCTAAAGACTGTGGTAAAATAGAAAGTCTTGATACCATATATCTTCTTGCAGAAGGCATAACAAAGGGAAATATTCCCGTAATCTGCATAAGAGGAAACCACGATACCCGTGGAGTTTTTGCTGAAAAAATTGCCGATTGCACTCCTTCTGAAAACGGAAACTGCTTTTTTACAGTCAAAGTCGGCGATATTTTTGGTGTTGTACTTGATTGCGGTGAGGACAAGGACGATTCACACCCCGAATACGGACATACTGTTTGTTGCCATAGCTTCAGGGAAAGGGAAACAAAATACCTTGAAGAAATCCTTGAAAGCAAAAAGGACGAATATAACGCAGAAAATATAAATCACAAGCTTGTTTTCTGCCATGTTCCCTTTACAGGCAAAAGGGAAGAACCCTTTAACATCGAAGAAGGTATCTACAGTTACTGGAGCAAGCTTTTAAAGGAAAAATTTGAAGCAGAGGCAATGCTTTGCGGACATACTCACAGGCAGGCTGTTTATTATCCCGGTGATGAAACCGATGCTTTGGGACATCCTTGTCCTGTAGTGACAAGTTCAAAGGTTATTTTCGATGAAAAAATTTATGCTGAGTATTATGCAGGTGCAGGATTTATCTTCGAAAAAGGAAAAATCACTGTGATTTTTAATGACAGCGAAAAGATCCTTGAAGAACGCGTTTTATAAAAACAATACGAAACCCCGACAAAAAAGTCGGGGTTTTCTTGCTATTATAAAATAAAAGTTGTATAATAAGAATAAGCTTTTACATATCTTTATATCGGGAGAAATAAAATGAATAATTTTGAGATTTTCAGAAGGGAATATCCTGAGTTTGTCTATCACGGATTTTCTGCGCTTCAGGAAGAAAATAAGATAAAAGTTAAATATCATTTTGAGATAAAAGGACTGTCTGAATTCTGTCCCGAATGGACTTTTCCAAATGGGAAAAGTCTGTCAGCAGAAGATAATACGGTCAGAAATCTTATATTCTCAATCGGTATGGTGGAACTTGTAAGCTACTGGAAAATAACCTGTTCACCACTTGTAACGGTCAAGTGTGGAAAACTTTCGGAAAATCAGGCCGACTGGTGGAAAAAGCAGTATTTTTATGGACTTGGTGAGTTTTTCTACCGCAATGGAATCAGTACAGATTTTAACTCTTTTATGAAAATTGTTTCCGAGGGGGAAGAATTTTTGCCACCTGATAAAGCTCCTTCACTTGAAGGGAATCTTATTTCTGTCGGAGGAGGCAAGGACTCTATCACTTCCATCGAGCTTTTAAAAGGCGAAAACAACAGCTTTTATATGATAAATCCAAGGGGTGCGATGATAAAAACTGTTGAAGTGGCCGGATACGGGGAAAGCGATATTCTTGCAACAAGCAGAACGCTTGATAAAAATATGATAGAGCTGAATAAAAAGGGATTTTTGAATGGTCACACTCCTTTTTCGGCACTTGTTGCGTTCTCTTCGGTACTTACAGCTTTTTTAAACGGAAAAAAATATGTGGTTTTATCAAATGAATCGAGTGCTAACGAAAGTACTGTTTCAGGAACCGATGTAAATCATCAGTATTCAAAGAGTTTTCAGTTTGAAAAAGATTTTGTTGATTATGAGAAAAAATATATAAACAGTGGTGTTTATTATTTCAGCTTTTTAAGACCCTGGAGCGAATTCCAGATTGCTGAATATTTTGCAAAAAACAAGGATTTTCTTGCAGTTTTTAAAAGCTGTAATGTCGGAAGCAAAGAGGATAAATGGTGTGCCGACTGTTCAAAATGCTTGTTTGTGGCGTTTATTCTTTCACCATTCCTTACACTCGGAGAAATTGAAAAAATCTTCGGAAAAAACCTTTTTGAGGAAGAAAAAATGCTCGATACAATGTATCAGCTTATTGGTATCAGCGAAGAAAAACCTTTCGAATGTGTAGGTAGCCGTGACGAGATAAATACGGCCCTTTGTATAGCTGTAGCGAAGAACAAAGATGCCTTACCGTATCTGCTTAGAGAATATGCTAAAACCGATCTTTATAAGACTTATAAGGACCGCAAAAATGCATACAAAGACTATTATAACGAAGAGAATTTACTTCCCTTACATTTTGAAAAGATTATAAAAAATGCTTTTAACGGAGAAAAAAGAGATGCTTGATAAAATTTATGAAAAGCTTGAAGGCAAAAATATTCTTATTTTAGGTTTTGGACGAGAAGGCAAGGCTACTTACCGACTTATAAGAAAAAAATCTGATATGCCATTAACAATTGCTGACAAAAATAAAGTTGATGCAACAGAGCTTAAAAATGTCAATATAATATCGGGCGATGATTATCAAAAAAATCTTAAAGACTATGATGTTGTAATCAAAAGTCCCGGGATAGTTTTAGAGGATAAGTCCGATGAGTTGCTTAAAAAAGTTACCTCACAGACTGAACTTTTTATGTCGGCTTTCGGTAGTCAGGTAGTGGGAATTACGGGTACAAAGGGAAAAAGTACAACTACTACCCTGATTTATCATATTATGAAAAGTGTCGATGAAAACACTCTTCTGATGGGGAATATCGGTATTCCTGCTTTTGATCAGGTGGATAAAATTGATGAAAAAACAGTAATAGTTTACGAGCTTTCTTGTCACCAGCTTGAGTATATTAATGTTTCACCTCACATAGCTGTGTTTTTAAATCTTTTTGAGGAGCATCTGGACCATTACGGAACATTTGAAAATTACAAAAAGGCAAAGGAAAATATTGCAAAATATCAAAGTGAAGATGATATTCTTGTCTGTAACGAGCTTAATATCCCGGATGGTGTTAAAAGTAATGTGATAAAGGCTTCGTTTGATGGAGTTTCTGATGTTTTTGTGAAAGATAATTCAGTGTTTTTTAAAGGCAATGAATTAAAAATTCCGGTGGATGAAATTAAACTTTCGGGTAAACATAATCTATACAACATTGCAATTGCTTTTGTGGTTTGTTCTGAGATGGGCGTTTCAGAGGAGAATTTTATCAAATCTCTAAAAAACTATGAAACTTTGCCACACAGACTTCAGAATATCGGCACTTATAATGGTATCACTTTTTATAATGATTCCATTTCCACCATCGGAGAAACTGCAATTCAGGCTATCAAGAGTCTGAAAAAAATAGGTACGCTGCTTCTTGGTGGTATGGACAGAGGAGTTGATTACACTCTTTTAGCGGATTTTCTTGTTGATGCCGATGTAAAAAATATAGTTTTGATGCCCGATACTTCAAACAGACTTTTTAAACTTTTTGAAGAAAGAAAAATCAACAAGAATATTGTCTTTGCAAAAAACCTTAAAGAAGCGGTTGAAATCTCCAAAAAAATCACTGAAAAAGGTGAGATATGTCTATTATCGCCTGCGGCTGCAAGTTATGGCTTTTTCAGAGATTTCGAGGAGCGCGGGGAATACTTTGTAAAATATGTAAAAGAGTCGTGATTACGACTCTTTTATTTTCCTATACTAAACTTGACAAAATCGCAAAAAAACAGTAAAATAAAAAGGTCTATGAGTTCGGATTAAAGAAGATGTGAAAGGCGAGTTGACAAAAATCAATATGGTTCGGAATAAAGTGTTGATTTTATCGTTTTTTACGCTTCTAAACTACATAATTAAACGGAAACCTGAAAGCTTTTTGGCTTTTGGGTTTGGGTGTTTTGCATGATTTACCCTTTTTCCGTTTTACGAGAAAGGATGGTAACAGCTTGACAAATTATAATCAGAAAACAAAAAAAGAAGCAAGTAAGAATTCAGAAAAGACAAATAAGAAACCTATCCCTCCAAGGAAAAACAGTAAAGCTGATTTGAATAAAGTAAAATCTCAGCCTAAAAAAAATCAGAAGAAATCTCCGTCAAGAAAACCCAAACCAAAAAATCCGCTGAAGATTATGCCTCTTGGTGGTTTACACGAAATCGGAAAGAATATGACAGCTTACGAGTATGGTAATGATATTGTAATTGTTGACTGTGGTATGGCGTTTCCCGATGCCGATATGCTTGGTGTTGACAGCGTAATTCCAGATTTCACCTATCTGGAGAAAAATGCAGAAAAAATACGCGGAGTATTAATTACTCATGGCCATGAAGACCATATTGGATCGTTACCGTATTTTCTTAAAAAAATAAATGTCCCGATTTATGGAGGAAGACTTGCACTTGGTTTGCTTGAAGGAAAACTTAAAGAACATGGAATTTTGAGTACAGCAAACTTAAATCCCGTTAAACCCGGCGCAACAGTGAAACTTGGTTGTATGACTGCTGAATTTATCCATGTAAACCATTCTATTCCTGATGCGATGGCGATAGCTCTTTTTACTCCCGCAGGTATTGTTGTACAGACAGGCGACTTCAAGGTCGATTATACACCGATTGAAGGTGGGGTTATAGATCTTGCAAGATTTGCAGAACTCGGAAAAAAAGGCGTGCTCTGTCTTCTTTCTGACTCAACAAACGCTGAACGCCCCGGATTTACCGAAAGTGAAAAAAATGTAGGCGTTGCGTTTGAAAACCTTTTCCATCGTGCTGAGAACAAAAGAATTATCATAGCAACTTTTGCTTCCAACATTCACAGAATTCAGCAGATTATTGATAATGCTGAAATGACAGGAAGAAAAGTAGCAGTTTCGGGCAGAAGCATGGAAAATGCGGTACAGAAGGCTATTGAGCTTGGTTACCTCAAGGCTCCAAAAGATATTCTTATTGATATTGACAGCATGGGCCGTTATCCTGATAACAAACTTGTGCTTGTTACAACCGGAAGCCAGGGTGAACCAATGTCAGCACTTTCGAGAATGGCAATCGGTGAACATAAAAAAGTGAAAGTAACAGCAGAAGACTTTATTATTATTTCTGCAAACCCTATTCCCGGAAATGAAAAACATGTTACCAGAGTTATAAATGATCTTATGAAACTTGGTGCGGAAGTTGTTTACAAATCTATGTATGATGTGCATGTTTCAGGACATGCCTGTCAGGCTGAACTTAAGCTCATGCTTTCTATTGTAAAACCAAAATACTTTATCCCCGTACATGGTGAGTATAAGCACTTAAAACAGCATAAGGATCTGGCGATTGAAGTAGGAATGGCTCCGGAAAATGTAATGATAAGCGATTTGGGGCAGGTAATTGAAGTTAATGACAACAGTATGAAGGTAAATGGTACTGTTGAAGCGGGTCACATTTATGTTGACGGATACGGTGTCGGAGATGTAGGTTCTATTGTTTTGCGCGACAGAAAACATCTTTCTGAGGATGGTCTTATCGTTGTGGTTGTTACCATAGAGAGAGAATCAGGCGTTGTTGTTGCAGGACCCGATATTGTTTCGCGAGGTTTTGTGTATGTGCGTGAATCCGAGGAACTTATAGAGGAGTCAAGACAGGTTGTAAGAGATGCTATGGAAAAATGCCATCAGCGTAATCTGAGAGAATGGAGTGCTCTTAAAGTAGTTGTAAAAGAGCATCTTTCCTCTTATATCTATAAAAAGACAAAGAGAAATCCTATGATTTTACCTATTATTATGGAAATCTGATTTTTTGAAAGCAGGAGTGTATATGAAAGACAAAAAAGACATTGGAATAAAGGGAAGCTTGATTTTCCTGACAATAATTCCTCTTTTACTTGTTATACCTATGTGGAAAATCAACCGCATTTTGTTTTCTGTGGCACTCGCTGCCGTACTTATTGCAGATATAATAATCTTTATTAAGTTTAATACCATTTATCAGAAAATTTATAAGCTCATTGCGGGCGTTGTAAAGAAAATTGACACAAATCAGCGCGGCAATCTCCACAATTTTCCGATACCTGTTATAGTTGTGACGGAAAACAGAGAAATTGTATGGTACAGCCCTTCTTTCAGTGAAAAGATTTTTACTTCCGGCGAGCTTTACGGAGTGGAAATTGATGTAATCACAAATGAAGAGCTTACTCAGTTCTGTGGCAAAGATGGGAAAATTATCTGCCATAACAATTCATTTTATAAAGTTATCGGTGATGAAAAGGAAGAGAACGGCGTAAAACTTTATACCCTTTACTTCCTTGATGTTACAGGTATTCAGAAGGATTCTATCAGTTATCATAAAACAAGACCTTCTGTAATGCTTATAATGCTTGATAACTACGGCGAAATTATGCAACAGGCAAAAGAAAGCGAAAAGTCAAGAATTTTAGGAGAAATCGATACAAGCTTGGAAGAATTTATCGGTAAGGAAACAAGCAGTTTTATAAAACGCTATGACGGTGATAAGTTTTTGGTGGTTATAGAGGAACAGCACCTTGAAAATGCTATAAAAACCCGATTTGAGATACTTGATAAGGTCCGTACAATACAGACGGTGGGAAATCTCCCCGTTACTTTATCAATTGGTATCGGCAGAGGGGAACCAACCCTTGCCCAGAGTGAAAACTCAGCGCGTCAGGCACTTGATATGGCGCTTGGCCGTGGTGGTGATCAGGCGGTAGTTAAAAACAAAACGCTTTATGAGTTTTACGGCGGTGTTTCAAAGGGCGTTGAAAAACGCACCAAGGTTAAAACCCGTATGGTTGCAAATGCTTTGTCCGAACTTATTGCAAACTCTGACAGAGTGCTTGTAATGGGGCATAAATTCGGTGACCTTGACTGTGTTGGTGCAGCTGTCGGTATGGCGTATGCGATAAGAAGTATCGGGAAAAATGCCGATATTGTTATCGACAGAAATAAAAACCTTGCTAACATTCTTATTGATATGGTGGCACAGCAGGGAAACGAGGACCTCTTTATCGACCCCGAGGAAGCTCTTTTCAGAATAACTCCAAATACATTACTTATTATCTGCGATACACATACTGAAAACTTGCTTGAATCCGAAGAAATTTATCGCAAATGTAAAACAGTTGCTGTTATTGACCATCATAGAAAGATGGTAAATCATATAGAAAATGCAGTTATTTTTTACCACGAGCCATATGCTTCTTCAGCATCTGAAATGGTTGCGGAACTTGTTCAATATATGGGTGATGACTGCAGATTAAATTCTGTTGTGGCACAGGCGCTCTTGTCGGGAATAATGCTCGATACAAGAAGTTTTGCACTTAAAACGGGTGTAAGAACCTTTGAAGCTGCGGCATATCTTAAACGAATTGGTGCAGATACTGTAATTGTAAGAAAACTTTTTGCAAGCACAATGGATTCCTATCAGCGCAAGAGCCGTATTGTTGCGGCAGCGCAGATTTATAAGGGTTGTGCTGTGGCAGAAAGCGAGTATTCTTCCGATGATATGAGAATAGTTGCACCTCAGGCGGCAGATGAGCTTCTGGGAATTGATAATGTTGATGCATCGTTTGTACTTTATGAAACAGATGGTGTTGTGAATATATCAGCTCGTTCTATGGGTGCTATAAATGTACAGATAATTATGGAAAAACTTGGTGGCGGAGGTCATCATACAATGGCAGGCGCACAGATTAAAGGCGTTGAAAGTGAAAAGGTAAGACAGATGCTTTTAGAAAGCATTGACAGATATTTCGAAGAAAAATAAAGGAGAATTAAAATGAAAGTAATTTTGTTACAGGATGTTAAAGGAAGCGGAAAAAAAGGCGACCTTGTAAATGTTGCTGATGGTTATGCAAGAAACTTTTTGCTTGCAAAAGGTCTTGCTATGGAAGCAACTGCAGGTGCTATCAACAATAAAAATATGCAGGATGCTGCAAAAGCGCATCACGCACAGGTGGCACTCGATGATGCTAAGGCAGAAAAGGAAAAACTTGATGGCAAAACAGTTCATGTAACAGCAAAAGCAGGTGCAGGAGGAAGACTTTTTGGTGCAGTAACCGCAAAAGAAGTTGCTGAAGCTTTGAAAAAAGAATTCGGTCTTGAAATCGATAAAAAGAAAATAACATTGTCAAGTGATATCAAAGCATTTGGCACATTTGATTTTACAGTGAAGTTACATAACGGAGTAGTAGCTTCGATGAAAGTTCAGGTTTCTGAGCAGTAAGGAGTTTAAAATGGAAGTTAATTTCAATGAATTTGCAGGAAATCTTCCTTACAACTTAGAAGCAGAACAGTCGGTGCTCGGCAGTATTTTAATTGACCCCGAGCTTCTGACTGAAATAATGAACAAAATCAAATCTCCTGCAGTTTTTTATACTTCACAGCATCAGGAAATTTTCGGTCTGATGCTGAAAATGTTCAATGAGTCAAAGCCTATTGACCTTGTTACATTTTTAGATGAGGCAAAACGCGCTGATATTTTTGACAGTGACCAGAATGCAAAAACATACCTTTTGCATTTGATGGAGCTTGTTCCCACAACAGCGAACCTTGATTATTACTGTGATATAGTTATTGAAAAATACTATCTGAGAAACCTGCTTTCTGCTGCTACTGATATTGCGTCTTCTGTAAGGGAAAGCGATGGTACTGCTACTCAGCTTTTAGATTCTGCCGAGCAGAAAATCTATGATATCCGTCAAGGCAGGCAGACTTCAGATTTAAAACCTATCAGTGAAGTTATTATCGGGGTTTATGATGATATCTATAAAATGCATTCTAAACACGACACAAAATATACAGGTCTTCCCACAGGGTTTACAGGGCTTGATGCTAAAATTTCGGGACTTAATAAGTCTGACCTTATTCTGATTGCGGCTCGTCCCGGTATGGGTAAAACTTCATTTGCTTTAAATATTGCATCAAATGTAGGACTTAAAACTGATAAGGATGTTGCGGTCTTCTCACTTGAAATGTCAAATCCTCAGCTCGTTTCGAGAATGCTTTCTTCCGATGCAATGATTATGAGCGATAAACTCCGCACAGGGCATTTAGATACAGAGGAATGGTCAAGACTTGCTGTTTCTTCCCAGAAATTAAGCGGTACATCGATTTATCTTGATGACAGTGCCGGTATAACAGTTGCACAGATGAAGGCAAAGCTCAGAAGACTTAAAAACTTAGGTCTTGTAATTATTGACTACTTACAGCTTATGTCTTCCGGTTCAAGAATTGAAAACCGCGTTCAGGAAATTTCCCAGATTACAAGAAGCCTTAAGGTTATGGCAAAAGAACTTAATGTTCCTGTTATCTGTCTTTCACAGCTTTCCCGTGCTGCCGAACAGCGCCAGGGACACAGACCTATGCTTTCCGACCTTAGAGAATCAGGTTCTATCGAACAGGATGCTGATATTGTACTTTTCCTTTTCAGGGAAGATTATTATAAAGACGGCGAAGAGGAAACCAACAAAAACCTTGCAACTTGTATAATTGCTAAAAACCGTCATGGTGAAACGGCCGATGTGCAACTTGGCTGGCAGGGTGAATATACACGATTCAGCAATGTGGAAATGTACCGTGATGAGCAGTAATTTTTTAGAAGAGAAATTCTTGACCCGTAACTTAAAGGAAAAAAGGGTAGTTGTAGGCTTTTCTGGTGGTGCCGATTCGGTTTCGCTTCTGCATAGACTGGTTGTCCTTAAGGATGAGCTTGGAATAACGCTTGAAGCTGCCCACTTGAACCATTGCTTAAGAGGCGAAGAAAGCGAAAGAGATGAAGCTTTCGTAAAAGATTTTTGCAAAAAATACGGAATTTTTTTGTATCTGAAAAGGGTTGATATAAAATCCCTTGCGATTAAAAAAGGAATTTCTGAGGAAACCTGTGGACGCGAAGAAAGATATCTGTTTTTTAATGAAGTTGCAAAAGATGCTGTTATTGCAACAGCGCATACCTTGTCCGACAGTATTGAAACGGTAATTTTTCATATGATAAGAGGTACAGCCTTAAAGGGGCTTTGCGGTATTCCTTATGAAAGGGAGAACATTGTAAGACCTTTGATTGAATGTACCAGAGAAGATGTCGAAGATTATTGCGAGCGCGAAAACTTAAGCTATGTAACGGACAGCACTAATTTTTCAACCGATTATTTAAGGAATAAAATCCGTGCAGAAATTGTTCCAAAATTTTATGAGATAAATCCTTCTGCGGATAAAGCTTTTCTGAGAATGCAAAAAACTCTTTGTGCCGAGGAAAAATATCTTGATAAAAAAGCAACGGATATTTTTGAGAAGATGAAAAAAGATAATTTTTCTCTTGAACATTTAAAAGGGGAAGATGATATTTTCTATCGTAGAATAGCTGTGAAACTTTTAAATGAATATGAAGTTTTGCTTGACAACAACAATGTTGACAGATTGTCTGTACTTTTAAAAAAGCAAAACAGCCGTGAGCAGATGTATGATAACTTCTATTTCAATGTTAAAAACGGCAGGGTGTTTTTTGAAGAAGAAACTAATGTCCCTTATTTTGAAAAGCAAGTTTCAAAGGAAAATGGCAATTTTTCAATTGAAAATATAGGCGATTTTAAAGTAATTGTCACAGAAGATAAAGATTTTAAAAAAGTTTATAAAAACTTATTAATTTTTGCGCTTGATTATGATACAATAACTCATAAGATTGTCGTAAGACAAAGAAAAGATGGCGATAAGATTAAGCTTTTTAAAAGAAACGGTACAAAAACTCTTAAAAAGGCGTTTAACGAAAAGAAAGTACCGGTTTCAGAAAGGCAAAAGGCACTCGTTTTATGTGATGAAGATGAAATAATTGCAGTAGAAAATATTGGTATCAGCGATAAGTGCGCTGTGACCGAAAAAACAAAAAGGGTATTAATTGTATTAAGAAATGACAATTGAGGAGTAATAAATATGAGAAAAGACATCGAAAAAATACTGGTTTCTGAAGAAGATATCGCAAAAA
This sequence comes from Fumia sp., assembly GCA_045615345.1. Lineage (GTDB taxonomy): Bacteria > Bacillota > Clostridia > Oscillospirales > Ruminococcaceae > Fumia. The sequence continues at coordinate 81,819 of JAZLER010000003.1, forward strand.
AGGTAAAGGAACTGGGCGAGCAGATAACAAAGGACTATGAGGGAAAAAACCTTATGCTCGTAAGTGTGCTGAAAGGTTCTGTTGTTTTTATGGCTGACCTTATGCGTGCCATTAATCTCCCCTGTCCTATTGATTTTATGTGCGTTTCAAGCTATGGTTCAGGAACAAGTACAAGTGGCGTTGTAAAAATTATCAAAGACCTTGATATCGACTTGCACGGTGTTGACCTTTTGATTGTTGAAGATATTTTAGACAGCGGGAAAACTTTGCATTATATCACAAAAATGCTTGCAGACCGCGGTACATCTTCGATAAGAATTGCAACTTTACTTGATAAACCCGAGCGCCGTCAGGTGCCTTTAACACCCGATTATTGTTGTTTCTCAATACCTGATAAATTTGTTGTAGGGTACGGGCTCGATTTTGACGAAAAGTACCGCAACTTGCCTTATATAGGGGTTTTAAAGCCTGAAGTTTACGAAAACTAAAAGGATAATTTTCAAAAAATATACTAATAGGAGTGATATAATTGAATAAAAAAAGAGGTGGCTCCATCTTTTTGACGATTGCTATTATTGCAGTTTTGCTTATCGGTTCGTCTTATGTTATGAAAATGATGTTGCCTCAGCCCAAGCAGTACACATATTCTGAAATCGTCTACTTTTTCAAAGACCACAAGGTAAAGGAATACGATCTTGATTTAGGCAGTGGCGAACTCAAAATGCAGATTACAGAAAACGGCAAAGAAGAGAATGTAACTTATCTTGTGCCGAGCCCTTCATTCTTTGTACAGGAAATTTTGCCTTATATTGATGAGTATAATGAGCAGAATCCTGACAACAAAATGGAGTACGATTGGCAGCGTCCTACCGATAACAGCTGGCTTTTGAGTATGGTTCCTTATTTGTTCTTGTTTATTGGTATGGGTATTTTGTGGTTTTTTATGTTCAAACAGGCAGGTGCAGGAAAAGCATCGCAGTTTGGCAAGGCGAATATGAAAAACTCTGCCAATATGGGCAAAAAGACAACTTTTGCAGAAGTTGCGGGTGCCGATGAAGAAAAAGAAGAACTTTCTGAAATCGTTGAGTTTTTGAAATATCCTAAAAAATTCAATGAACTCGGGGCGCGTATCCCTAAGGGCGTTTTGCTTATGGGACCTCCCGGTACAGGTAAAACTTTGCTCGCACGCGCAGTAGCAGGCGAAGCAGGTGTACCTTTCTTCTCCATTTCAGGTTCTGACTTTGTTGAAATGTTTGTAGGTGTCGGTGCTTCAAGGGTAAGAGATTTGTTTGAGCAGGCAAAGAAAAATGCCCCCTCAATTATCTTTATAGATGAAATCGATGCCGTAGGCCGTCACAGAGGCGCAGGTCTTGGCGGTGGTCACGATGAAAGAGAACAGACCCTGAACCAGCTCCTTGTTGAGATGGACGGTTTCGGTGCGAATGAAGGTATTATTGTCATTGCGGCAACAAACCGCCGTGATATTTTAGACCCCGCTTTGCTCCGTCCGGGAAGATTTGACCGACAGATTTTAGTAAATTATCCTGATGTTAAGGGCAGGGAAGAAATCCTTAAGGTTCATTCGAGAAACAAACCCTTAGGCTTTGATGTTGACCTTTCTGTTATAGCTAAAACTACTGCAGGTTTTACAGGTGCTGACCTTGAAAACCTTATGAATGAAGCGGCTCTTTTAGCGGCAAGAAAAGGCAGAAAAGCAATTACCGAAAAAGATATCGAAGAAGCTACCATCAAGGTTGTTGCAGGTCCTGAGAAAAAATCCAAAGTGGTTTCCGAGAAGGAAAAACGCCTTACCGCATACCACGAGGCAGGTCATGCAATTACAACTTATTTCAGCGAAACTCAGGACCCTGTTCACGAGGTTTCGATTATTCCCAGAGGAATGGCAGGCGGATATACTCTTTCTCTTCCCGAACATGACAAGAGCTACCGTCAGCGTGGCGAAATGCGTGAAGAAATCGTTGTTCTGCTTGCAGGCCGAGTTGCAGAAAAGCTTGTACTTGACGATATTTCAACAGGTGCATCCAATGATATTGAACGCGCAACAAAGATTGCAAGAAGTATGGTAACCCGCTATGGTTTCAGCGAAAAATTGGGTCCAATCGTTTATGGTCAGGACGAAAACGAAGTATTCTTAGGACGCGACTTGAACAACACAAGAAATTATTCCGAGAATGTTGCTGCTGAAATTGACAGCGAGGTAAGAGAAATTATTGATGCAGGATACCAGAAAGCTGAAGAAATTCTCAAAGAGCATATGGATAAGCTTCACGAGGTTTCTGCGTATCTCATTGAACATGAAAAGATCGATGCTGATACATTTGCAAAACTTATGAAGGGCGAACTTGAAAAACCTGAAGAAGTTCTGGAAGAAACTGTATCGGAAGAAAATCAGTAAAAAAAGGGGGTCTCAGACCCCCTTTAACGCATTATAATATTGTTTTGGTTACGATGGAAAAACCTCACTCCATCGATATGGATAACTCTCAGTCTGTAATAATTGTAAGTTGACAAAGGTCGGCAGTTTGCGTTCATATCATGGGCAGAAACCCTGACATTATCAGGTGTTGGTTCACCCCGTATCGAAGTTATAAGTGCAGAGTGTCCGAATTCCTCGTCATTTAAATCCATCTGAACTATATCACCGGGTTCTGCCTCGGTGAGAGGGACTTCACGCCCGAAAGGGCCGGGACCTTTGTTGGTGGTTAAAAAATTGTAAAGATAAATTACACCTGTCCAGGCAGGGGCGCGGTCGTTTATGTCAATATAGTACCAGCCGTATGTGGGAGTGAAGTTCATAACACCGTTTGCGGCATAGAGTGCCTGAGAAACAAAGTTTGTACAGTCACCACCGATACTGTCAAAGGAATAGTAATTGGGATTTCTGCGATATGCCCAGTAATCGGCATAGGCAATAGCAGCATCGCGATAATAAGGGACTTCCACTAAATCATATTCTGTCGGCATAAGATAACCTCTTTTCAAAAGTATATATATCATCTTATGTTGCGAAAAAGGAAAGTGTTTTTATGAAAATCAAAGACTTAATTAGAAAGAATAAAGAGATGATTTTATATCTTGTTTTTGGTGTTCTGACAACGGCGGTAAATTATATTTCCTACCTTTTGGCAGCGCCGTTTTTTGAGAAAACAGTAGCGCCTACCGTTATTGCCTGGGTTTTGTCGGTGATTTTTGCATATGTCACAAACAGGATTTTTGTTTTTTGCTCCGATGCAAAGGGCAAAGAAATTATAAGGGAAATCATTGCCTTTTTCGGGGCAAGAGCCTTTTCCGGTGTTTTAGATGTGGCTATAATGTGGCTTTTTGTCGATACACTTAATTTTAATGACAAGATTATCAAGATACTTTCCAATGTAATTGTAGTAATTCTAAATTATGTTGCAGGAAAATGGTTTGTTTTCAGAAAGAAGGATGTAAAATGACAGAAAAACAGCTTAGTTCGGAAGTAATTTTTGAAGGCGTGGTTGTAAAACTTTATAAAGATACAGTTGAACTTCCAAATGGGAAAGAGGCTACAAGAGAGGTTATTCGCCATCAGGGGGCGGCTTGTGTTGTGGCTTTTACCGATGATTTTAAAGTAATCGTTGTAAAACAGTTCAGATATCCGTTTAATAAGGTTCTTACCGAAATTCCTGCAGGCAAGCTTGACCCCGGGGAAGAACCCCATCAGTGCGCTTTGCGTGAGCTTCGCGAAGAAGCAGGAGTTATTCCCGAAAGACTTGTATATATCGGTGATTTGTATCCGACCCCTGCTTATTGTGACGAAGTAATTCATATGTATATGGCGACAGGGCTTAAATATGTGGAACAAAAACTTGACGAAGACGAGTTTTTGGAAGTAGTTCATATGCCTTATAATGAGCTCAAAAAGGCAATTTTTACGGGCGAAATCTGCGATGCCAAAACTCAGGCCGCTTTCCTGAAAGCCGATTACATCTTTAATAATATGAAGAAGAAATAGAGGAATTTTTATGGAAAGAATCCGTGCTGCTTTTGAAAAAACGGGATTGACAGAGGTAGGGGCAGTGAGCTTTGAAAGCGTGCATCCTCTCCTTGACTGCCGTGCAAAGACACGCCTTCCCGAAAACGCAAAAACGGTAATAGTAGCCCTTTTTCCTTACTATATCGGTGAGTTCTCGAAGAGAAATATCTCCCGTTATGCCATAGTTCCCGATTATCATAATGTGGTGGGGGAAATGCTCCGAAAAATCTGTGAAGAACTTTCGGAGAAATACCCCTTTGCCTTTGTGCCATTTGTGGACAATTCCCCTGTAAGGGAAGTTGATGCGTCAGTAAGGGCAGGGCTTGGAGTATTGGGTGAAAACAGTCTTCTTATAAATCGCGAATATGGCTCCTTTGTCTTTATCGGGACAATTGTTACCGATATGGAGCTTGACTTCAGGGAATATCCCGTGACAAGATGTTTAAGTTGCGGTAAGTGTAAAAAAGCTTGCCCTTCGGGATGTATCTCGGAAAACGGCGTTGATAAAACCCATTGTCTTTCGGATATAACCCAAAAAAAAGGCGAACTGACAGACGAGGAAGTTTCACTTGTTGAAAAAGGGAAATCTCTTTGGGGTTGTGATATCTGCCAGGAGGCTTGCCCTATGCAGACATACAAAAAAACTCCGATAAAGGAGTTTTATACGGACAATAAAGCTTTCCTTGAAATCGATGACCTCACCAAAGAAAAAATAAAAGACAAAGCCTATTCCTTTCGTGGCGAAAAACCACTTGTAAGGAATTATGGGGTAATAAACAAACAAGTATACAGTTAATATTAGTGTTTTATATTGTAACCAAATATACTGAAATATTCCATTCGTGAATAATAGCTATTTAGATATAATAAAGGAAAAGGAGCAACTTTCAAATTTGAAAGTTGCTCCTAATGTTATTTAAGGTTATTCATTTTTTGTAATGTCTATTTTTAGTAGAATGTCATAAAGTGGTTTGTGCTTTTTCGAAAAAGGAATAGAAACAAAAGCAATTAAAACCAAAACCAAACAAACATATTTCAAAATATTTCTCTCAATTATTTGCCTGTTAGATAAGTGATTTTTTTGGTTATCTAAATATATAATTCCTTGTGTTTTTTGTCCGATTGTGGTTTTGAAACAAAGCTCTGCAACTAAACAGTATATACAATACATTGTAATTGCCGAGAAAGCATAGCAAAATATCATAGTTGGAATCGCTTCCAAAGGCATATTGGTTATTAAAAAAGGGTTAATGTACAAAAATACTGTCGTAAAAATTGCTAAACCAATATCTTCACACATTCCTGATTTTATAAGAAAAAACACAGTTAATATCATACAAAAGGGAAGAACCGTTAAAAAATCAATTATAAATGATAGAGTTCTCTTAAGAAACATTGGTTATGCTACCTATTTTTCGTCGTTTAATCCTTTTCGAACACAACTATAACTCGGTTTTCTCAAGTCATTAGAAAATCTTTCTGCGAAAGAGGATAGGCTATGTGCTTTCCCGATACCGTAATCTCCTAATGATTCGGACATTGGTCTAGTAATATCATCTCCAGGTGTTGTTCCAATCATAGATACAACATCTCCTAAGATCTTATAATTTTTAACTTTAGATCTTATGATCAGAAGGTTGTGATAGTCATCTACATCCAAAATGCTTGATATTGGACTTGGACTTAACCCTAAACCATTAAAAGTTACAACTCTTTCTATTTTCTCTTTAACACCTTTCCAAACTAATTGAGAACCTGCCATAAGGGCAAGATATCCACCTAAGGAATGGCCGGTAACATAGAATTTATCATAAGAGTCGCCATATTTTTTTACGACATTCTTTACAAATGTTTCCATTGCTGGTAATTGCCAATTCAATCCAGATATAAAGCCGGCTATATCTGCAACAACCCAATCTTGTAATATGTCCGCCAAGTCTTCACTTTCGCTACCTCTCATAGCTATGACAATATTATCGTCTTTAACATAGGCAGCAGCCTCGAATCCTGTTAAGGGGTTGTATACAGCTTCAGCTACTTTCCAACCCTTCATTTCGTTAGAGTTTGAAACAACACCATCATCTGTTTTTAACTTAAGTTCTTTACTATTTGATAAAATTGTACCGGATTTTAAGTTTGTGTATACAACATTAGAAAGTATAACAAGATCTCTATAACTTACATCCCAAACTAAAGGTCTAGTATCTTTTGAATCAATGAATCCATCTTTGTCTGTGTCTTCTTCATCAGGACGAGAATCATAATACCACACATCAATGAAAATAGTTCCATTTTTCTCAATGTATTCTTCGTATGTAAGACCAACTGCTTCTAAGTATGCGGTGATGAATTCCTGCATATTAGTTTTCTTAGAGTAAGATAATTCGTCAATGTCCTTTAAACCATCATCATCTGTATCAGCAGTACTGTCAGATGTAGGAGCTTCTTTCAATTTGATAGTTTCAAAGTTGTTGAGAATAATCCAAGAACCATCATTAACATCCTTGTCGATCATATCAGCTATTTTGTCCAATGTAGTATGGAATTCAGAATTATAGATATAGCCATATACACCGGATGTTTGCTCATACAACTTTTTGTATCCAGAAACAATTTCATCTTCTCTGTCAGGACGTGAATCCCAGTTGTCTGTAATGACAGAAACGTTAATTTCATTTTCTTTAAGGATATCAATCATTTCATCCATGTTTTCTATTTCGTACTGATTGTTTTCTTTATATGGAGCATCTGTTATTAATACAAAGAATTTTTGAGTTGAGGATGTAGCAACTAATTCATTTGCCATTGCAAGTGCATCAATTGGAGTTTCTGCCCAGTCGCCACCATCTTTCGCAGTTATGCTATTGATTTTCTTTTTGAAAGAGTCTACATTTTTGGCATTCCACCAACTACTGCTTCCATTTTTGTGCTGTATAGTACTGTCTAATCCATCGCAAGTAATATCTTGATATTCTATTACTGAGAAGTTAGCATTAATCTTATATTTATTTACAAGATCATCTGCAAAAGTGTTTACATTTCTTGCAACATTATAAATAGCATCGGACATTGAACCGGTTGCATCAATGAGGAAAACGATATCTGCCTGCGCTTTTGCTCCAATTGTTTCAGCCGACATTAATGATAACTCTTCTTCGAGTTCGTCAAGTGAACTAAGCATTAAAGGCGTGGATTCTGTGTTAATATTACCATTTTCTTTTCGCTCTTCTATAGAAGCGTGAGGAATGATATATCCTTCGGATTCATCTTCAAGCTCCATAAGCATTAAGGGTTCAGGTGAGTCAAATACAGATAATACATCTATACCCAAGTTAGTTAAAAATGCTTCTGTGTCTAAAACAAAATATGTACCATCTTTGTTTATAGGAGTGCTGAGAATACCATCACTATATGTGGTGTCCATAGGTTTGAACGCTACATCTGTTTCATCTTCTTCGTATCGGCAAATCAAATATTTGCTATTTTCTTCTCCGGAACTTAATGAGAATGTTGAAATAGCATCACTTACGTCAAAACGAAGAATAGATTCATCTGCAGCTGAAATGAGAGAAGAATTAATAGAAATAGCTTCACCCACAATGGCTTTGTTTGCAGATAATGTATCGTTATCTGCATCCGAAATATTTGTTGTAGAATCAATATTACCACTTGTTGTCATATCTAATGAAGGTTTTGCGGTATTTTCATCAGATAAAAGTGTTGCGGAAATGTTAGCTTCATCCAAAAACTGCGTAAATGTTCTTTCGGAGTCCAAAGTAGTACCATCGGTTTTCTGAACCAAAGGATCTAATCCCAATGCGATTTCGTCACCATCAGGCAAACCATCTTCATCGGTATCTTCAATGTCGGGTTTTGTGTTATATGTATTAATTTCATCATAATCTGTTAACCCATCCAAATCGCTATCAGTGCTGTGGGGATTGGAGTTATGAGTCTGTTCTTCGATGTTTGTTAAAGTATCTTCATCGAAGTCTTCATCAGCATCGGTTGTTCCGTTTCCATCTGTGTCTGCGAGGCAGGGATTCGTAACAGAGTACTTAATTTCAAAGTAATCGTTTAAACCGTCACCGTCAGTATCAGCTTTGTTTTTATCAGTACCATAGTATTCTTCCAATGGGTCTGTTAGGCCATCACTGTCGGTATCGGTTGTATCAGTAATATCTACCCAACGAGCTACAAGGTTATACGATTTAGTAACTACTGCAGTGAAGTCAAACAATTCAGAGTAAGTTCTGTCTGTATACCAGCCAATGAAAACGAAACCTTCTCTTTCGGGCCTTTCCGGAACAGTTGCAGTTTCACCATCTGCGATATATTGTGTTGCGGGAGTATTTGTTGCTCCTGTGTAGTTTAAGTCAAAATGAACAGCAAAACCGTCGGGGGTGGAAGATTCCTCGGAAGCTCCGCCACCGTATGAAGGTCTTGTGGTAGGCTGTGCGGGAGTTACGATTTCAACTGGGTTACCGTCTTTGTCGAAAGCTTTTGAAGCTTCAGGCAAGCTGTTGGTTGCGAAAGAACCATCGCTGTTAACTGTATAGTTCTTGTTACCCAGTTTTACAACGCCAGTCTTCATATCACCGTTTACATCGTCAAAGTAATATGTTTTGCCATCAATCTGGATAACGCCTGTCTGCATAGCGCCGCTGTTGCTTGCAAAGTATACTTTATCACCGCTGTTGATGAATCCTGTGCTCATAGCACCGCTTGCGTTAAAGTGATACCATACGTTGGAAACTTTTCTCCAGTTGCGAGCCATAGCTCCGTTTGCGTCCAAATAATACCATATATTATTGTCTTTGAGCCAGCCTGTTTTCATAGCACCGCTTGTGTTCAAGTAGTACCACTGGCCGTTTACAAATTCCCAACCTGTCTGCATAATGCCGTTGGAATCAAAGTAATACCAAGTATTATCAATGTTCTTCCAGCCTGTGGCTTTGTAGCCGTTCTGGGAATAGGTCCAATTTGCATTTGCATCCTTTGTCCAGGAAGCAAACACGCTTGTGGGGAGGAAAGTTACTGCCATTACAAGTGCTGTAACAAAAGCGGTAAATTTCTTCAAGAAAATTCTGTTCATAATTTTTTCTCCTTTCGTTTTTAATTCTGTAACAGAATTATTTTTATTATAATTCTATAACGGAATTTTGTCAACGCCTTTTGAATATATAATTAAATTATTGAGAAAACTTTTTCTTAAATAGTTAAATTATTTTACTAAAAGGGCGAAGGAATATGCGGATAAGAAAGCAAGATTATGGCAATTGTAATATGGTTGGTAAAAACATAGAAAAGTTGCGCAAGGAAAAGGGAATAAAGCAAAAGGATCTTATATCGCGAATGCAGTTAATGGGGTTTGATATTAATCCGACAAGTTATTCAAAACTTGAAGGGCAAATACGTATGGTAACAGATAAGGAGATATACGCAATCGCAAAAATTTTAGAAGTTACAATTGATTCGTTGTTCAATTAAAAAGGCTCCCCGGTGTAAGGGGAGCTGTCTTTTTATAAAAAGACTGAGGGGTTGTTATTAAAAGGAAACAATCCCTCCACCGCTAAAGCGGTCCCCCTCCCTTTGCACAAGGGAGGCAATAAAAACCCCGTCGGGAAATTTCCGACGGGGTTTAGTTTTAAATTAGTTGTTGATGAGTTTGTCGTTTTCGTCGTTCCAGCTGTAAAGCTTTCTGATTTCTTCGCCGACTTTTTCAGCAGGATGTTCAGTACCAAGTTTTCTGAGCATCTTGAAGTGAGCCTGACCTGTTGTTTCGGACATATCGAGAAGGAAGTCTTTTGCAAAGCTGCCGTCCTGGATGTCTGCGAGAACTTTCTTCATAGCTTTCTTTGTTTCTTCTTTGATAATTTTGGGACCTGTGATATAGTCGCCGTATTCAGCAGTATTGGAAATGGAGTAACGCATACCTGCAAAACCGGACTGGTAAATAAGGTCAACGATAAGTTTCATTTCGTGGATACATTCAAAATAAGTGTTTCTGGGGTCGTAGCCTGCTTCGGTCAAGGTTTCAAAACCTGCCTGCATCAAAGCAACAACACTCCCGCAGAGACCAGCCTGTTCACCGAAGAGGTCAGTTTCTGTTTCTGTACGGAATGTAGTTTCAAGTACACCTGCTCTTGCACCACCGATACCTGCAGCGTAAGCGAGAGCTAAGTCCTGAGCTTTACCTGTAGCATCCTGATGAACAGCGATAAGACAGGGAACACCTTTGCCTTCCTGATATTCGCTTCTTACAGTATGACCGGGGCCTTTGGGAGCGATCATTGTAACGTCAACATCTTTGGGAGCTGTGATAAGGCCATAGTGAATGTTGAAACCATGAGCAAACATAAGCATATTGCCTGCTTCGAGGTTGGGTTCGATGTCTTCCTTGTAGAGTTTAGCCTGTTTTTCATCGTTGATGAGAATCATGATGATGTCAGCTTTCTTTGCAGCTTCAGCAGCAGTGTAAACAGTCATACCCTGAGCTTCAGCTTTTTTCCAGGATTTGGAGCCTTCGTAAAGACCGATGATTACATTAACTCCGCTTTCATGCAAGTTAAGAGCATGAGCATGACCCTGGCTACCATAACCGATGATTGCTACTGTTTTACCTTTGAGCAAGTCAAGGTTACAATCCTGTGCGTAAAAAATCTTTGCCATTTTTATTTCCTCCTTAAATTAAAACCAATTTAATCTATCGTCAGTTGCTCATTGCCTTTTTCAAGAGCAATGGTTCCCGTGCGAATCACTTCTTTTAAGCCGTAAGGACGGCATAGTTCCAAGAGATTTTCAAGCCTATCGGTGGTATCGCAGACTTCCAGGGTGATGGAGTTTCTTGTGATGTCTGCAATCTTTGCACCGGCTAAATTTGCAAGCTCTGCAATCTCGCCTCTTGTCTGGTTTGTGGAATTTACCTTGATGAGCATAAGCTCACGGCTTATAATCTCATCGGGGGTGTGGTCTTTAAGTTTTATAACGTCAATAAGTTTATTGAGCTGTTTGTTAATCTGCTCTACAACGTTTTCCTTGTCGTCAACAACGATTGTGATGCAGGAAACGTCGGGTTGTGCGGTGGTTCCTACCGCAAGGCTTTCGATGTTAAAACCGCGTCTTGCGAAAAGACCTGAAACTCTCGAAAGAACACCGGGGTGGTTTTCAACTAAAACTGAAATAGTATGTTTCATTTTATACCCTCCCTAAAGTGTCGGTTCCAGGGGAGCTACGGTTACTTCAAGCAAAAACGGACCTTTTGAGGACAAAAGTTCTTTGATACCGGTATCGATATCATCGTTTTTGCTGATACGCATGGTTTTGATACCATAGGCCTCTGCAAGTTTTACAAAATCGGGACTTCCGTCAAGGAAAACAGCCGAAAGGTTGTTATCATAATGTTTATACTGAAGCTCCCGTACCATTCCAAGACGATTGTTGCACATAACAACAATCTTTACAGGAACATCGTGCTGGCAGAGTGTTGCAAGCTCCATAAACGACATCTGGAATGAGCCGTCACCGCAGATGGCGATAACTTCGCGGTTTGGTTTTGCAAGTTTTGCACCCATCGCGGCAGGTACCGAATAACCCATTGTACCCATACCGCCTGAAGTTAAAAATCTTCCCTCGGGGAAAGCAAAACCATTGGCAGACCAGATCTGGTTCTGTCCGACATCGGCAACCAGAACGCTCTTCTTAGGAGCTTTTTCCGAAAGCTTTTTAACAAAAAGTTTGGGATTTACCGAAGCTTCACGGTCAGAAAAATCATATTCTGTTGAAGATCGTACGCTGTTAAGCTCGTCTATCCATTTTCCACAGTCTACCGAATCGAATTCTTCACAAAGCTGTTTTAAAATAAGCTTAACATCGCCTACAACGGGGATGGTTGCTTCAACATTTTTGCCGATTTCAGCAGGGTCTATATCAATATGGATAACAGTTTTTCTTTTGGAAATACTATCGGGGTTAGGAACCGAACGGTCACCGATACGGGTTCCAACCAGAATAAGTACATCGGAACGGGAAATAGCGTAGTTTGCGCATTTTACGCCATGCATACCGATCATTCCGTAGTCAAGCGGATAATCAGCGGGAATTGCGCTGATACCCATCATAGTATGAACAAGAGGCACTCCTGTCCTTTCAGCGAAGCTCAAAAGTTCTTTTTTGGCTCTTGCTCCGAAAGCACCGCCGCCGACACAGATGAGAGGGCGTTTAGCTTTCATAACCGCATCTTTTGCACGGCGGATCTGTCCTATATGGCCTTTCGTACTTGGTTTATAAGAACGGATATGTATCTCTTTCGGATAAGAGAAATTAATAAGCGCTTTCTGAATATCAACAGGGATATCAATGAGCACCGGACCAGGACGGCCTGAACCAGCAATAAAAAATGCTTCCTTAAATATACGGCCAATCTGTGAGGGGTCCTTTATAAGGTAACTGTGTTTGATAAAAGGTTCAACAGAACCTGTAATGTCAACTTCCTGGAAAACATCTCGTCCTAAAAGTTCTGATGAAACCTGACCGGTAATAACAACCATCGGGATGGAGTCCATATAGGCGGTGGAAATACCGGTGATAAGATTTGTCGCACCAGGGCCTGAAGTAACAACACAGACGCCGGGTTTACCCGTCATACGGGCATAGCCGTTTGCCGCATGTCCTGCATTCTGTTCGGTGCGGACCAGGATATGTCTTATATCCGATTTTGTCAACGCATCAAAAAAAGGACAAATAGTAGCTCCGGGGTAGCCGAAGACGGTTTTGACACCTTCTTGTTCTAAACATCTGATAATAGCTTCGCTGACACTGATCACGCCCAAAACACCTCCCTGAGTAAAAATAAAAGTTGATTACTTTACATTATATCTCTATTTATGGTGTTAAGTCAAGAGAAAAACACGAAAAAATAGGTTTAATTATTTAATACGTTAAAGTAAACAATCAGAGGCCCATTTTTTGTTGATAAGTTGTGTTTTTCGTCCAAAAAACAATAAAAATGAAAAAATCCAATATTTTATGTCGTAAAAAAGGCTCTGATTTTCAAGAAAAATGTTAAAAACTCTGTGGAAAAAGTGGAATATTCGCCTGTTTTAACGGGTTTTTCACGGAAAAATAAGTTAAAAGATTTAACAAAATAAAAATTTTCAACCACGAAAAGTTTCACTTTTTTGAAAAAATATGTGAAAATTCGAGCTTTACATTTTTGTGAATATTTGCTATGATATGTGTGAAAAGGCTTTTTGTTTTCTAAATAAATGCAAAAAGTTTGGAAAATCGGGACAAAACTGTTGACAAACGGATTTGTTTTGTAATATAATTATCGTTGTGGCATTATGAGGTGTCGAAATGAGAATAGACTTAAGACAACTTTTCGATATTGTCGGAGAGGTAAAGAACATTGACTTATCCCTTGATTTTTCCGAAGAGGAATATAATGGGGAGTATCCTTTTATAACTCCTGTGAGGGTTGTGGGGCAAATTGAAAATAAGGCTCAAGTGGTACGGCTTTTTTTCAGTGTGAAATTTGCGCTCAGACTTCATTGTGACCGTTGTATGGACGAGTTTGAAAGGAATTATGAGTTTTCTTCCGAACACATACTTGTGAAGGAACTCAATACCGATAATGACGATTATGTTGTTTGTGAGGACAGTATGCTTGATATGGAGGAAACTGTCCGTGCCGACTTGTTTTTAGAGCTTCCCAACAAGGTGCTCTGCAAGGAGGAGTGTAAAGGTCTTTGCTCACAGTGCGGCAAAAACTTAAATTTCGATAGCTGTGAATGCGAGAAAAAATCAGTTGACCCAAGGCTTGCTGTTTTGGGGGAACTGCTCAAATAGGAATATTTTAAGGAGGTGCCAATATGGCAGTACCAAAGAGAAAAGTCTCTCCCGCAAGAAGAGATAAAAGACGTTCTAATGTATGGAAGCTCGAAACACCCGCTCTTTCCAAATGCACACAGTGCGGCGAACTCAAAGCACCGCATAAAGTTTGCGGAAACTGTGGCTATTACAAAGGTGTAGAGGTCGTTAAAAAAGAAGCGTAAGCTTTGACCGGTTTTAATAGTTTAAAGGGCAGCCCGATAAGCTTTCGACTTATCGGGTTTTCTTTCTTTAGGCGTAACCGACACCGCTGAAAAAGCCGAATTTCCAGCAATTTAAGGCAGGTTCGGATTTGTCGGTTACGCCTAAACAATCAGTCAGAAAAGAGGTGGAAAAATGAGTGTTGTAATTTCGGGTGTCGAAAGGAAAAGTCCCGCGGATAAAGCAGGTATCAAAGCAGGTGAAACCCTTGTTTCGATAAACAAAAACGAAATAGTTGATGTTCTTGATTACAGATTTTATATGATGGAGAAAAAACTTTCTGTAGCTGTTTTGTCCAAGGAGGGAAAAGCGCGCACTGTTATTGTAAAGAAAAAAGATGAGTACGATGATCCGGGGCTTTTGTTTGATACCTATCTTATGGACAAGCAACGCTCATGCAGAAACAACTGTATTTTCTGCTTCATTGACCAGATGCCCAAAGGTATGAGGGAAACTTTGTATTTTAAAGACGATGATGCGAGAATGAGTTTTCTTTACGGAAACTATATCACTCTCACAAATCTTTCGGAGCATGATATAAAAAGAACTATTGATATGAAAATTTCACCGATAAATGTGTCGGTGCATACCACAAACCCTGAACTCCGATGTAAAATGATGAATAACCGCTTTGCAGGCGATGCCCTCAAAACCTTATGGCGCTTTGCCGAAGCGGGGATTTCGCTTAATACCCAGCTTGTTTTATGTCCCGGCATAAATGACGGGGAGGAGCTCAAAAGAAGTCTGGAAGATTTAAAAACACTCGGCGATGCACTTTTGACGGTTTCCTGTGTGCCCGTGGGGCTTACAAAGTTCAGGGAAGGCCTTTTTGAGATAAACCCTTACACCAAAGAACAGGCTGCAGCTACCATTGATATTATTGACGAGTACGCAGAAAAACAGTTTGAAGAAACAGGTGACAGGGTATTTTACGCCGCGGATGAGTTTTATATAAAAGCCGAAAGGGAAATCCCCGATGCCGAGTTTTATGGCGAATTCAATCAGCTTGAAAACGGTGTCGGCGTGATAGCACTTCAGCGTCAGCAGTTCATCGAAGCGCTTGAAGATTTTGATTCTGATGAAAAGATAAGAAATCTTACAATTGCAACAGGCGAAGCAGCTGCACCTTTTATTACAAAACTTATTGACGAAGCGGGGAAAAAATGGCATAATTTAAATTGTAAGGTAATTGCTGTAAAAAATGAATTTTTCGGAGAAAATATTACCGTTTCGGGACTTGTGACCGGATACGACCTTATAAATCAGGTTAAAGGGAAAATAACGGGGGATACTCTTTTAATTCCCACCGAAATGTTAAGACATCAGGGCGATTTGTTTTTGGACGATGTATCGCTTAAAGAAGCAGAGAAAACTTTAGGTGTAAAGATAGTTCCTGTTTGCGCTGACGGATATGAACTGCTTTGTACCATTCTTAATGCATAGAAAGGAAAAATAAAATGGCAAAACCGATAGTTGCTATTGTGGGCAGACCTAATGTTGGTAAATCCACATTGTTTAACAAGCTTATAGGACAGCGCCTTTCGATAGTTGAAGATACTCCCGGTGTTACGAGGGACAGGATTTATGCCGAATGTGAATGGCTTGACCGTAGATTTATGGTAGTTGACACAGGCGGTATTGAACCTTACTCTGAGGATGTAATTCTTTCGCAGATGCGTCGTCAGGCAGAAACTGCAATACAGAGTGCGAGTGTAATAGTGCTTGTTACCGATATCCATACCGGAGTTACCGCTACCGACCAGGAAGTGGCTTCGATGCTTTTGAAAAGCGGAAAACCTATTGTTTTGTGTGTAAACAAGGTTGACGGCATTGGCGAAACTCCTCCTGAGTTTTATGAGTTTTATAATTTGGGTCTTGGTGACCCGATTGCGGTTTCCTCAACTCATGGTCACGGAACAGGCGACTTGCTCGATGAGGTGTTAAAGCATCTTCCCGATGAAGATGAAAACGAGTACGGCGATGATGTGATTAAAGTTGCGGTAATAGGCAAGCCTAATGTTGGAAAATCTTCCCTCATCAACAGAATAGCGGGCGAGGAAAGAGTTATTGTTTCGGATATTGCAGGAACAACCCGTGATGCTGTCGATACCGTTATAGAAAATGAAGAAGGTAAATTTGTTTTTATCGATACAGCAGGTATAAGAAGGAAGTCAAAGGTTTTAGAAAATATTGAAAGATACAGCGTGCTCAGAGCTTATATGGCAGTTGACAGGGCTGACGTCTGCGTTATCGTTATTGATGCAACCGAAGGCTTTACCGAACAGGACAGCAAGGTTGCAGGATATGCACACGAACAGGGCAAGGCTTGTATTGTAGCGGTAAACAAATGGGATGCCGTTGAAGATAAAACCGATAAAACCATGAAAGAGTTTACCGACAAATTAACTGTCGATTTCAGTTTTATGTCCTATGTGCCGTTTTTGTTCATTTCTGCAAAAACAGGTCAGAGGGTAAATAAACTTTATGAAATGATAAAAGAAGTTGCCGAAAAGAACGCTATCCGTGTTACGACCGGTGCACTTAACGATTTGCTTGCTTATGCGACAGCACGAGTTCAGCCCCCGTCCGATAAAGGAAGAAGGCTTAAAATTTATTATATAACCCAGGCGTCCTCGAAACCACCGACATTTGTTGCGTTTGTAAACCGCCGTGAGCTTTTCCATTTCTCGTATCAGAGATATCTGGAAAATCAGATAAGGGAAACCTTTGATCTGAAGGGAACTCCCGTAAGGTTTATAGTAAGAGAACGCGACAGAAACGATACTTAATCAAAAGGAAGGTATGAATATGGAGATTTGGAGAATAGTTTTACCTTTTATTCTGGCAGTAGTATCGGCTTACTTGATAGGAAGCATAAATTTTGCAATAATTATTTCTAAAGCTTTTGCAAAAAAGGATATCAGGGATTACGGCAGCGGAAATGCAGGTATGACAAATGTACTTCGCACTTTCGGTAAAGTACCTGCTATCCTGACAACAGTAGGTGACTTCTTTAAGGGAGTCCTTGCAGTATGGCTTGGCAGATACATTATTGTATCTTTGGGAGCGTATCTTCCTGAGTATGCCGATTACCTTGTGGCTTTGCCTGCTTTGCTTGGCCACTGTTTCCCGATTTTTCACCATTTTAAGGGAGGTAAGGGAATTCTGGTATCAGCAGGTATAATTTTTATGTTGAATCCCTGGATACTTGTTACAATTCTTACAGTATTTCTAATTGTAGTTGCTTTCAGCCGTATGGTTTCACTTGCATCTATAAGTGCGGCTACAGCGTTTCCGATTTCTACTTTGATTTTCGGACTTTCTGCCAATTCAGGTAATGTTTTAATTGATACAATTCTTGCGATTTTGATGGGTACAATGGTAATCTTTATGCACCGTTCCAATATCGAGAGAATTAAAAACGGTACAGAAAGTAAGCTTTTTGAAAAGAAATAGGAGAAAACTATGGCTAAGATAACTATTATGGGAACCGGAGGATTTGGCGTTTCTCTGGCAGTTATTTGCCACAGATTCGGACATAATGTAACTCTCTGGGGAAAATTTCCCGAAGAAATCTCGGAAATACGCAATCACGGGGAACATAAAAGACTTCTCCCGGGTGTTGCAGTTGACAGTAAAATCAATATAACTTCTGACCTTGAAGAAGGAAAGGGTGCCGATATTATAATTTTAGCGGTTCCTTCTTTTGCAATCCGTGAAACAGCGACAAGGGCAAGAACCATTGTCGGAGAAAAAACGGTTGTAGCATCGGTTGCGAAAGGACTTGAAGATAAAACTCACAAAAGACTTTCTGAAGTAATCAAAGAAGAAGTTCCCGAAAATCCTGTGGTAATCATTTCGGGACCCTCTCATGCCGAAGAGATAGCAAGGGGCGTTCCTACTACTGTCGTTGCGGCATCTGATGACCGTGAAAGTGCGGAATATATTCAGGATACTTTGAGCAATAAGACCTTGCGTATTTATGTAAGTGATGATATTACGGGTGTAGAACTCGGCGGCGCGTTTAAAAATATTATTGCGGTTTGCGCCGGTATCTGTGATGGGCTGGGACTTGGTGACAACACCAAAGCAGCGCTTATGACGAGAGGAATTGCAGAAATAGCAAGACTCGGGAAAACAATGGGTGCACATAACAGCACCTTTGCAGGCCTTGCCGGAATAGGTGACCTTATCGTTACTTGTACAAGTATGCATTCAAGAAACCGCCGTGCAGGTATTTTAATAGGTCAGGGGCTTTCCCCAAAAGAAGCTATTGAAAGGGTAGGAATGACTGTTGAAGGCTGTATTGCTACCGAATCAGCTTACAAACTTGCAAAAGAAAATGATGTTTCTATGCCGATAGTAGAAGAGCTTTACAAAGTTTTATATGAAGATAAGGATATCAAAACAGCACTTGCTGATTTGATGGACCGTCCGCAACGCCACGAAAACGAACAAATCTGGTTAAACGGAAATAAATAAGAAAAGCCGAAAGGATTTACCTTTCGGCTTTTTCAGAAAGGAAATAAGATGAAAGTTTTTGAGCCGCTTGCCGTAACAGGCTTCAGTTTTTGTATTGCGCTTTTGTGTGCATCATTGATGCCTTTTGATATTTTGCTCATAGCTATATTGCCGTTGGGCCTGATTTTTCTCGGCGCGGTTATATTTTTCATCATAAAAGGCTTTGATATAAATCGCACGGTTATTGTAATTTCGATGTTCCTTATATTAACAGCAACAGTTATAAATGCAGGATACCGTGTTTACACTGCAAAGGTTGTATCACGGTTTCCCGAAACAGCTGTGAAAATAACGGCAACAGTTGAAAAGGAATATAAATCGAATAGTTTTCTTGTAAAGACCGAAAGCATTGATATCCCTGACTATCCTCAGAGAATAAACATTATGATCTATTTGTCTGACGGTTATGAGCTTAACGAAGGCGAAAAATTCAGTTGTAATATAAAGGCATACAGAGAAATCCCAACTCGTTCTGAGATGGGTAAAGGAGCGGTGATACCCGGGTATATTGCCGGCGATTATGAATTGTTGAAGGAAGCGCCTCCCGAAAGAAAATTTATTTCAGAATGCAGAGAAAAACTGGAAAATTCTGTGAAA
This sequence comes from Fumia sp., assembly GCA_045615345.1. Taxonomy (GTDB): domain Bacteria; phylum Bacillota; class Clostridia; order Oscillospirales; family Ruminococcaceae; genus Fumia. The sequence continues at coordinate 101,050 of JAZLER010000003.1, forward strand.
AATACGATTTCTTCTCCTTACGATACTGTGCTTATTGCGATGCTCCTCGGTGACACCGAAGAGATGAATTCAAAGATTTATGACAGGTTCAATATTGCAGGGATTTCCCATATACTTTGTGTATCGGGATTACATATATCCCTGATCTGTGGGATTTTTGCCTCATTTTTCGGACTTATATTCCGCAGAAAGCTTTTATCGGATATCCTGGGGATTTTTGTTACTTTGTTTTTTGTTGTGCTGACAGGTGCAGGTCCGTCATCTGTAAGAGCGTTTATAATGGCAGTAGCGCTGATACTCAGCAGGCATATAGTGAGAAATTACAGCCCAGTGAATATTCTTGGAGGAATAGTGTTCATTTTCTGCATTGCAGAACCTTATATTGTGTACAACAATGGTTTTCTTATGTCGGTATTTGCGGTATTTTCACTTTGTACAACAGCAACTATATGGGTCAGGAAGATAATCAGTAAATTTTCTGTACGAAGCAAAATTATTATCAGGATAATCAATCTTTTCTTTGCTTCTTTTACTGTTTCCATATTCCTTATACCGATTATGCTGATGAGTTCGGGGTATACCTCCTTGCTTTCTCCCATAGCAAATCTTATAGTAATTCCCCTTGTGCCGTATGCAATGATTCTGGGTATGATTTCTTCTGTGACAAATCTGCGGATAGTGGGATTACTGACGGAATGCATATTAAGGCTTATGGATTTTGTTGCTAAGATTATCAGGGAACTTCCGTTTTCTGTATTACCTCTTAATTTTGCATATATAAAAGGGGTGATTGTCGGTGTTTTTCTGATAATAGTTGTTGCAGCTTTAATGAAGAAACTCAGGAAATATTCAATGCACATTCTCGCAATGAGCTTGGCTTTGTTTGTGATCGGTTCAACAGTTCAGTATTTTGAAAACAAAGATGTTTTAACTGTTACTGTACTGGAAGCCGGTGGGAGCGGTGTTGTAATGCATAAGAATAACAAGGTAATAGTTATAAACTCTGCTGTCGGTAGGAAAGCTGCAAATTATATCCGTTCTGTCGGTGCCAATGATTTCGAGTTACTCTTGGTCACAAGTGACAGAAAAGAGGATGGCGGCGGAACTTATGATCTCACTTTAATGGAAAATCCGGAAGAAGTGATATATTCTCCCGACAGCAACTATGTAGGTGAGATAGAAAATGCAATTATGACAGAGATTTCTCCACTTGAAAGAGTAGTGCTCGGCGATGGTTTGCTGACAATAAATGATAATGTCACGATAACGGCTAACGGAAAAGAATTTTTTGTTGACAGTTATGGTTCTTTTGGTGTTATGAATGGTAACGAAAAAGTAATTTTGAGAAAAGGCAAAAAAGTAGATACATTAGAACTGAAATATGATATAATGGATATAAATGATATAAAGAATTTTGAAAAAGACAATTTTCTCGCACTTAAACATAGCGAGAAAATTAAACTAAGGATAACCCCTGATGGGAAAATGCTCTTAAAGGAGAATTAATATGCCTTTTTTAAATGATACCGAATTTGCAAAAAGTATAAGGGAGGGGACGATAGCCCCCATATATTTCCTTTTCGGTAAGGAAACCTTTTTAGCAGAGGGATATTTTAAAAAACTTATCGAAAAAGCCGTTCCCAAAGGAACAGAAGCTTTTAATTTTCATCAGTTTGACGGGGCGGAACCGGATATGGTTTCGATTCGCGTTGAAGCAGAGGCGATGCCGCTGATGGCTCAGAAAAAATGTGTGGTTTTAAGAAATCCGAATATTGAAAAAATGGCAAAAGAGGACTTTGATTCCCTGCTTGAGATAGCGGAGGACCCTAATCCTTCCACTGTTTTTATAATTTTTGTTTCGGCTTTTGACCTTGATGCAAAAAAGAATGCGAGAGTGAAAAAACTTTCGGAAGCTGTTGCCAGAAACGGAATAACCGTTGATTTTTCTCCGAAAACTTCGGGGGAGCTTGTTAAAATAATTAAACAGCGTGTCGAAAAGGCGGGTTGTACGATAGATAATAATGTTGCATATTACATTATAGAAAGATGCGGAGGCGCCCTTGAACAGCTCACCACAGAAATAGACAAGCTCACAAGCTACCGTCCAGAAAGTACCATAACAAAAAAAGATGTAGAGGATGTTACGGGCATAAGTCTTGAGTCTTCGGTTTTTGATCTTGCTAAATGTCTTATGAGAAATGATTTCAACAAAGCATTCAGAATTCTTGATGAGCTTTTTATTGCAAGGCAGGAACCTATTGCAATTTTAGGTGTTTTAAATATGACTTTCGTAGACCTTTACAGGGCAAAAGTTGCAATGCTCGCTTCTGAAACGGCAGAAGAGTTATGTAAAATTTTCCCCTACAAGGGTAAAGAATTCAGGATAAGAAACGCAATGCGTGATGTACCGAAGTATTCGGTAACGACCTTAAGGAATTGCCTTAATATTTTGGCTGAGGCGGATATTGCGCTGAAAACTACCAAAAATGACGGAAGAATAACTGTTGAAAAGGTGCTTTCTTCTATTTTACAGGAGATTAATAAGAAATAAATGGAACTTATAAAATGCTCAAAGCCCATAGTGGTTGAAGGAAAATACGATAAGATAAAGCTTTCCTCTTTAATAGACGGTACTATTATCGAAACTAACGGATTTACGGTTTTTAAAGACGAGGACAAACTTGAGATGATAAGAGTCCTTGCAAAGAAAACAGGTATAATTATCCTTACTGATTCCGATTCGGCAGGGTTTAAAATAAGGAATTACATAAGAGGTGCCATTTCGGAAGGCGAAATAATCCATGTGTATATACCTGATATTTACGGTAAGGAAAAAAGAAAAACATTTCCTTCCAAAGAGGGAAAACTCGGTGTTGAAGGGGTAGATGTAAAAACTTTGCGTGAATGTTTTGAAAAAGCCGGGGTTTTTACAGAAAAAACAGCTGAAAAAAGAGAGGAAATAACCAAAACAGATTTATATTTGCTGGGGCTTTCGGGAACGGATAATGCATCAGGCAGAAGAAAAAAACTGTTAAAAGAGCTGAACTTCCCCGAGCTTATCAGCACAAAAGCCCTCCTCCCCATACTGAATACACTGTTTGACAGGGAAGAATTTATAGAAATTGCAGAAAAATTGTAATTTTTTTTGCTTTAATACAATAAAATTCTTGACATAACGCTTTGCAGGATATAAAATATATATGTGGAAGTTTGTATAATTTCCTTTTGGTGTATTGTTGCTGTACACCCACTGATATTTTTTTGAAATTTTGAAAATAAAAAATCTTGACAAAAGGAGGATGTATCAAAGAATGAACAATATCGGCAGTATAGTTCTCTGCTGCTGTGTAACTTTTGTGATTACTGCAATAATAGTTGGTCTTATTTTCTTTAAAATAGGAATTGCATACAGAAAAAAAGTTGCTGAAAAAGAAATCGGCGATGCCGAAGAACAGGCACTTAAAATCATAAACGATGCACATAAAAATGCTAAAGCTAAAGAGAAGGAAATTTTAATTGAAGCCAAGGAAGAAATCCATAAGATACGCGCCGAGGCTGATAAAGACATTAAAGAAAGGCGCACCGAGGTAACTCGTCAGGAGAGAAGAATTCAGCAGAAGGAAGAATCTCTCGATCGTAAAATTGAAAACTTAGAGAAAAAAGAAGAAGCAATTCAGCAAAAACAACAGGTTGTAGACGAACAACTTATTGAAGCAGAAAAAATCAAAAAAAATCAGATAGATCAGTTGGAACGCATTTCAGGTCTTACCGCTTCCCAGGCTAAAGATCAGCTTCTTGAAGCGTTAGAAAGCGAATTGGCGCACGAAAAAGCGTTGAAAATTTCAAATTACGAGCAACAGTTGAAAGACGAAGCAGAAGAAAAAGCAAGGGATTTGCTCTCTCTCGCAATTTCAAAATGTTCCGCAGACCATGTAAGTGAAGCAACAGTTTCTGTTGTAAACTTGCCTAACGATGAGATGAAAGGCCGTGTAATCGGTAGAGAAGGCCGTAACATCAGAACTCTTGAAACTCTCACAGGTGTTGATCTTATTATTGATGATACACCCGAAGCAATCACACTTTCCTGCTTTGACCCCGTAAGAAGAGAGATTGCAAGACTTTCTCTGGAAAAACTTATTTCCGATGGAAGAATTCATCCTGCAAGAATTGAAGAAACTTACGAAAAAGCAAAACGCGAAGTTGAACAGAAGATTAAAGCTGAAGGCGAACGCGCTATGATGGAAACCAATGTTCATGGCTTGCACCACGAACTTGTTAAACTTCTTGGTCGTTTGAGATACAGAACTTCATACGGACAGAATGTACTTGATCATTCTATTGAGGTTGCACACTTGGCTGGTATTATGGCTGCTGAACTCGGCGTTGATGTTACAATGGCAAAACGCGCAGGTTTGCTCCACGATATCGGTAAGGCGCTCAACCATGAAATCGAAGGTTCTCATGTTCAGATCGGTGTAGATGTATGCCGTAAGTACAAAGAAAATCAGCAGGTTATCCATGCTGTTGAAGCTCACCATGGCGATGTTGAAACTAAGACTGTTATCGCAGCTTTGGTACAGGCTGCTGATGCGGTTTCTGCTGCTCGCCCCGGTGCAAGAAGAGAAAATCTTGAAAGCTATATCAAGCGTCTGGAAAAACTTGAAGAAATTGCAAGCTCCTTTAATGGAGTTGAAAAGTGCTTTGCTATCCAGGCAGGTCGTGAAATCAGAATTATTGTCAGACCCGAAGTTATCAAAGATGATGATATGGTACTTATCGCACGCGATATTGCTAACAAGGTAGAAAATGAGCTCGAATACCCCGGACAGATTAAGATTAACCTCTTGAGGGAAAGCAGAGCTATTGATTTTGCTAAGTAAAAAAGAGGGCAGAGGTAACTCTGCCCTTTTTGTGTAGGTGATATTATGTATACAAAACTGACAAGTGCCGGTCTTTTCGGAATGAATGCGTACCTTGTTGATGTTGAAATTGATATGATGCGCGGAATGCCGACTTTTGATATTGTAGGTCTTCCTGATTTAGCTGTTAAGGAAAGTAAAGACAGAGTAAAATCTGCAATGAAAAATTGCGGCTACGAAGTACCTGTCAAAAAGATTACGGTAAATTTGGCTCCTGCTGACCTTAAAAAGGCAGGACCTTTATACGATCTGCCGATTTTTCTGGCACTTTTGGCTGTAAGTGGACAGACCAAAGCCGACTTTTCCGACAGCCTTTTTGTGGGCGAAGTTGCCCTTGATGGTACGGTCAGAAAAGTTCAGGGCATACTCCCGATGGTGATGGAAGCGAAAGAAAAAGGCATAAAAAGAGCTTTTGTCCCTGCCGAAAATGCCCTTGAGGGAAGTGTTGTCAGGGGAATTGAGGTTTATCCCGTGAGCCGTGTTCAGGATGTTGTGGATTTCCTTGAAGGCATTCGTCCGTTGTCGGCGGTAGCTCCTGTTAAGTTTGAACCGACATATTCTGTTTCGGATGCCGATATGGAAGATGTAATGGGGCAACCTTTTGCAAAAAGGGCACTTGAAATTGCTGCGGCAGGCGGACATAACGCTTTGCTTATCGGACCTCCGGGCGCAGGTAAAAGTATGCTTGCAAAAAGAATTCCTTCAATTTTGCCCGATATAACCTTTGAAGAAGCTATTGAAACTACAAAAATCCATTCAATAGCGGGAGTTTTGTCCGATGAGGCGATTGTTACAAAACGACCTTTCAGGGCTCCTCACCACACCGTTTCTCCCGCAGGACTTTCAGGTGGCGGAACTATCCCGAAACCTGGCGAAATTTCACTGGCACATAACGGCGTACTGTTCTTGGACGAACTTCCTGAGTTCAACCGTTCTGCTATGGAAATTCTGCGTCAGCCTATTGAAGAGGGGATTGTTACGATTTCCCGTGCAAGCGGAACCCTTTCGTATCCCTGTGATATGATGGTTATAGCGGCGATGAATCCTTGTCCTTGCGGATATTTCGGCCACCCTACCAGAGAGTGTTCCTGTACCATAAATAAAGTGGTGAATTATCTTAATAAGGTAAGTGGCCCGTTGCTTGACAGACTTGATTTGCATATCGAAGTTGCACCCGTTGAGTTCAAGCATCTGTCCAACGGACAAAAAACTGAATCGTCTGCCGCTATCAGGGAAAGAGTCAATATGGCGCGCAAGATTCAGACCGAAAGATATAAAGGTACCGATATTCGCTGCAATGCAAATCTTACACCACATCTCCTGCGTGAATATTGTAAGGTGAGCGAACAGGGAATGGCAGCTTTGAAGAATGCTTTTGAAAAAATGGGAATGAGCGCAAGGGGTTATGACCGTATATTAAAGGTAGCAAGAACTATTGCCGATCTGGACCGGAGTGAGAACATAGAGCTTTCACATATTTCCGAAGCGTTGCAATACAGAAGCCTTGACAGAAAATACTGGTATTATGAATAAGATGCAGCGAGTTTAAGAAAGTGTGATACCTGTAACTGAGTGAAGTGTTATTGAGACACATAAAAACAGGCTGTAAAAGTGTTTTTACAGCCTGTTTTATATTTAATTTATTCTCCAACCATTTGGTAAATGCAGATAGTCGGTATACCAAAGTGTTATCTGTGCACCGTTTTTGCGGCATTTATACTCTGCGTGATCAATATTGGTATTCAGGAGCATCCAGGTTTCTCCTTGGCCGTCAGTAAGAGAAGTGGGAAACTTTGGCGTAATACAAACATCCGTATCTTCGGATTCGTCTTGACTTGAACTGTCGCCAAAGAAAACCGTATTCTTTTCTTTTTCTTCATTGGCTTTGTTCATTGCCGCAATGACGCTTGTCGGCAAAAGCCAGAGCAGCAAGCCAAACGGCCACATAAATTGGCAGATAAAAGCAAGTGCAGATGTCGGCAGAAACAAAAGCTTAAGCAAAAATCCGTCTACAGTCATTGCAAATCTTGCAACACAGAATCCGAAAACGGAAATACAAATCATAAAAAGTACATCTCTTATAAAATGGCCCGGGTTTTTAGCCATGAGAATCTGAATAATAAATATAAATAAGATACAGACCCCACCTGCTATCAATGTATATTTGGCAAAATGCCAATCCTTTATATTTGAAAGAGTGTATTTGATTTTATCAGATCCGTCGTTAGTTCCGTCAACAACACCGAAAATGCAACCGTAACCCGACTGACCAATACAACAGCCCATGAGATAGAAATTCATGATAGGGAAAATATATTTTTCATAATAGAATCTGGAATTTATCTCCATTGTCATTGACGCAATGGAATAAAATATGTATATAAGGGAAATTACCATAAGAATAATCATCAAAATCTGTGGGTTGATAGCGAGGGTAGCATCGCCACCTGATTCGTATGCTTTATCAAATAAGTTGCCGAACATAATATATCACTCCAATTTCAAATTAACATAAGTATAGACTGTTGAAAAAATTTTGTCAACTCCCTTGACTTAAAATGCTTTAAGTTATATAATTGCAATAAAAGAGGTGTGCATATGAAAAAAATTGGATTTTATCAGATCAGTTCAGGCCTATTCTCGATTATTACAGGGCTTATGCTTGCGTTTCTTCGTGGTAATATTCTGAATATGGTTATCACAGTTATAGGAATTGGATTTATTGTGTCCGGGCTTGCGTTCGGTATAAAACATATTACCAAGTTTTCGCTTTTGAAAATAATTATGGGAATATGCACGGTTGTGTTTGGCAACACTTTTATCAATTTGAGTATGTATATAATGGGTATTGCGCTTATCGTTTTGGGGATAACCCAATTTGTTTCTGCTAATTCCTACAGCAAAGGAAGAATGGGGTTTCGTTATATGACCTTGGTGTTTATCAGACCGGTTTTGACTCTTGTTGCAGGTGTTTTCATTTTTTTTAATCCTTTGGGATCGATCGAGGCGCTCTTCCTAGTTTGTGGGATTCTTATGACAGCGGGTGGCGCATGGGACTTGTATCGTGGCATAAAATTTAGTTTTTAATCCTTAAACAATGAATAAAAACCCGCAAGGATTTTTCCTTGCGGGTTTATTTTACTTATTTACACGGTCGAGCCAGATGGTTGCAATGTCAAGTGCTTCATAAAGCCCCTGCTTTTCAGCTTTTTTAAGAATAAGCTTATCCGGGGGGAGAGTAAGGTCGGTACTCATCATCTGCAAAGAAATTTTTCCTGAGATTTTAAGGTCCTTGAAATCCTCATCGGAATGAACCTGCATCATAACAACATAAGGTTCGTTCATATCACCATAGTAAATAGTCTTTCCGTTTCTTACAAGCGGACGACCTTTATATGAAAAGAAATCATTAGCCATATTTAAATCCTCCTATTTAATTACTATATAATATGTTACCATAAAAAAAGGAAAGTGTAAAGGCAAAAATAAAAATTTAAAAAAATTAGAATAAATTGCTTGACAACTGACAAAATATAATGTATAATTCTCTTTACCGACAAATGGCCCGCTAGCTCAGTTGGTTAGAGCGCTAGCCTGTCACGCTAGAGGTCGTGGGTTCGAGCCCCATGCGGGTCGCCATTTGATATGCGGATTTAGCTCATCTGGTAGAGCGCCACCTTGCCAAGGTGGAGGTAGCGAGTTCGAGCCTCGTAATCCGCTCCATTAATCCTATTCAAACGCCCAGAAATAGGTTATACTTGAGGGAAATCCCTTGCACCGCAGGTTTTTGATAAACTTGCGGTTTTTTCTTTTTCAAATTCACCACAAAACTTTAATCTACACTGTAGGGGCGAACTGCGTTCGCCAGACAACATCTTTACTTGCCACAAAAAGGACAGATGAGGGCATCTGTCCCTACAATTTTCTCACAAATCTTTAATTTACTCCGTAGGAGCGGATGATAAACGGCACAGAGCTATTATTTGAAATTTATTTTCTTCATTATATATAAAAATTGCACAACTTTGTTCAAAATAAAATAAAAAAATCAAAAAAATATTTTTTATTTTCAAAAATTTTTTCAAAAAAAATAAAAAAATTTTGAAAAAAGGCTTTACAAATGAAAATCATTGTGCTATACTACAACTGCCGACAAAGTGCCGTACCGTGGGCATTCGGAGCATTTTGACAGAATAAAAAATAAGGGTAAAAATATATAGTGTTCAAAAAAACGCTATCTGTTGCATCGAATTTTAAATTTTGTGAAATGCCACCATAAAAGTTGTTGGTTTGAACAATTTTTGCGTTTATTTCGCTTTTTTTGTGAAAAACCCCTTTACAACTTAGAATTCATTTGCTATAATCGGTACAGTACTTAGTATCCGGGAATTTATTCACCGACAAAATTACCCCAACAATTTTGAAAGCGGATAACTTTTTGGAGAAAAGTCGTCATAGAAACCGTGGATTTATGTTTAACAAATTAAACTTAATACCTCGGGCGTTTGACAAAAAAATATTTTGGAGGATGAAACACATGAAAAAACTTATGGCATTGCTTTTGGCAACAGCTACAGCAATCTCTATGTTTGCTGGTTCTGTGTCTGCAATCAATTTTGATGACGAAGTTGCATACACAGGTGCGTACGAACCCGTACAGATCACATTTGGTGATGATGAAATCACAGTATCTCAGAAGTACTACAAAGGTACTCTTGATAATCCCACTTCCGACGTTTACACAAAAACAATCGCAACAGGCGAAGATTTCGTAGATTTCGTTAATCACCTTGATCTCAGCGATCCCTATGGTGCTCCCGAAGATCTCAGCACATACGTTGCTATGAACCCTGGTGTTGCAAATGACAAATACGGCAAGATCTATATGTATGACTACCTTAAAGATCCTTCTGGCAAAACAGAAAGAGAACTTAAGGAAGACATGGCTGACTTTGCTGACTTGGTATCCGAAATCTTGAGCGTACGTAATGAACAGAAAGCAAAAGCTCTTGAAAAATACTTTAGTGAATTCAAAAAAGCTTGGAATGAAGCTTACACTTCTACTCCTGGTTACAGCACTGATGACACAGCAGTTCGTTACGATGCTTTGACAAGACTCAGAAGCAACAAAAAAGCTATCAAAAACTTGGTAAACGGTAACGGCAACCTCAAACCCGGTATCTACGATGGTGAATACACTTGGACAGATGCTAACGGTAATAATGAAGTAGATACTAATGAAATCGATTCAATCGTTTGGACAGATGGCGATGTATATGATTACAATTTGAAAGCTTTGTTCTATGACCTTAATGCTGCTTCCACACAGGGCACAGGTATGGCTACTTCTGAAATCATTTACTTGAACTATGAGTACGAAAGAATCATTTCTGAAGTTTCTTATGCTGACATGACAACAGTTATGGACAAATACTACAACCTTCTCGACAAAGTAACAAGCTATGTAGAATCCGACTTTACAGCTGCTGGCTGGAGAGAAGTTCAGGAATACTTGGAAGAAGCAGAAGAACTCGCTGCTGAAGCTGTTTCCGTATACGGCTGGCAGGATGCTATCGATGCTCTCCAGAACGCTAAAGACGTAAGAGGCAAACCCGTAGACTACACAGACTTGCAGGATGCATTGGCTGATTTGTTCGTAGGCGAAGGCAAAGCTTCCGATATCAAACCCGATAGTAACGGTTTCTATGCTGGTGACAATGCTAACTACATTTACAGAATTAACGATTATAAGGTAAGAGGCAATGTTTCTCAGGAATGGGCTGACTTTGCTGGTGAACTTTCTAACGGTAATCCTACAGGTTTGGTTGACGGCGAATACGCTGCATTTACAGAAGCTTACAAACTCTGGAAATCTGCTCGTGCTAACTCCACATCTGTAAAACAGTCCGAACTCGATGAAGCTTTGGATGAATTGCTCGCTGCAGTAGATGCTTTGGTATCTAACGCTGACGATGTTGCTGAATGGCTCATGGTTAAATTGCAGGCTGCAGTAGATGCTGCTGAAGCTTTGAACGAATCCGACTTCAACACAGCTACACGTAAATGGGAAAAACTCCAGGATGATATTGCTGACGCTAAAGAAGTATTGGAAAAATCCAAACCTTCCGAAGCTGAAGTTAACAGAGCAATCGAAGCTTTGATGGGCACAGAAGAAGGCGATACTAATGGCACATACTACGCTATGAGAGCTTCCGCTAAGAATCCTTCCGCTGCTAACAAGAAAACTCTTAAAGAACTCATCAGAACAGCTGACAGACTCATCTCCAACATTTCTACTCAGACAGGTGCTCAGGTAGCTGCTTTGAGAGAAGCTACAGAAGATGCTGCTGAAGTATACGACTTGATCGATGCTGCAAATGCTTGGCAGAAATCTACAATTTCTGAAGTAGATGCTGCTATCGCTGACTTGCAGGCTGCTATCGACAACTTCAACAATCCTCAGGGTTGGTACAAAGAAGACGGCAAATGGTACTACGGTATCGGCGCTGAAATCTATGCAGACGGTTGGGCTCAGATCGGCGAAACATGGTATATGTTCAACGCTGACGGTTCTTTGAAACAGTCTGAATGGTTCCAGGTTGAAGGCAAATGGTACTGGGCTAACGAAAACGGCGGCTTGGCAGTAGGTTGGGCTAAAGTTGACGGTAAATGGTACTTCTTCGATCAGGGTAACGCTATGAAGACAGGTTGGGTAAAAGTTGACAACAACTGGTACTACCTCGCTTCTTCCGGCGCTATGGTAACAGGTTGGAACTGGATTGGTGGTTCTTGCTACTACTTCTACAACAACGGTGCTATGGCTGCTAACACAACTGTAGGCGGTTACACAGTAGACGCTAACGGTGCTTGGGTTAAATAATTAATCTTAAGTTAATAAAAAAGGACTTCCTCGTGAAGTCCTTTTTTTGTTGCATAAAATTTTTAAATGGAGTCCACCAATATTCTTCATCACTTTGTTTCTTTTGCCTAAAGGGAAGTGGCGGTTGCAGACTGCCGGAGGGATTAATGTGTCATACTTCACCAGTCTTGCCTTGTGAAACGCCACCAATGCCATGTTGACATATCGTAGGGCGTGGCGACTCGACACGCCTTCCTCTACAATTTCATCGCAAAACTTCAATATGTATCGTAGGGGCGAACTGTGTTCGCCAGACAATATCTTTAACTGCCACAAAAAGGACAGATGAGGGCATCTGTCCCTACAATTTTCTCACAAATCTTTAAATTGCTCCGTGGGGGCGTATGTCCCCCTTGCCTAAAGTGGGAAAGATTGCAAGGCAATCAAGGGGGATTTATTCACCATACAATGACACACGGCATGGCGCCCCGACACGTCCTACGATTTTTTCCATCATCGGAATGCATAAATGCGTTCCCTACAATTCACCGCAAATCTTCAATCTGCACCGTAGGGGCGAACTGTGTTCGCCCGCTTCATTGCCTTTTGGCAACATATCGCACCTGTCAGAGTATATCGCGTTTGCGCAAGCAAACATCTTTCTCTCCCTCCGTCAAATAGCTCCCTTTAAAGGTAGGCTTCTTAATTATCGTACCAACCATAGCCTTCCCCTTTGAGAGGAAGGTGGGTTTTGCGTTCCGCAAAACTCGGATGAGGTGTCCTTCCTCAGCCTTTGCTGTCATTCACTCCCGAGTCGGGATGTCGACAGGCGCCATCCCCTACCAAAGGCTCCCTTGTAAAGGGAGCTACGCCACAGGCGGTGAGGGATTGTCAATTTAAATCCGTTCGCAACGCGAACACCGTAATTATTTAATATTCAACTCTTGGTAACAATTCAATATTTTGATTGAAATTTCCTGAAAAATCCTGAAATATTTTTTAAAAAACTATTTACAAAGTTAAATATTTTTGTTATAATGAACTAAATACTTAGTATCTGGAAGTATGCTGTTTTGAAGCTTACCTCAACGGCTTCAAAATATTTACCGACAGAGAGGGGTATATAGTACAAAACTTAAGATATCTGCCTTAAATATCGGATATCTGAGGGCGTTTGGCATAAAATTTGAAAGGATGAAAACACATGAAAAAAATCATCGCGTTGCTTTTAGCTGCAACAACAGCAATCTCTATGTTTGCTGCTTCCGCTTCTGCTTTGTTTACTATTGAATCATACGCAGAATCCGAAGCATATCTTCAGGCTTATTCTCCTGTAAAGTTAAGACTTACAGAGCAGAAAATCATTGTTACTCAGCCTCAGCATGCAGCATATGCTGATCCCATCGTAACAGAAATCGCTACAGTTCAGGATCTGCAGGAATTTGTTGAGCATCTTGAATTTGGCGAACCCGAAACATCACCCGTAATTTTTGAAGCCTTGAAAGAGATTACCGGTAACAACGATTTGAAATACGGTAAAATCTATATGTACGATTATCAGTACAATCTTGATGCTTCCAAGGATAAATCCTATGCAAAAGCATTGGAAGATTTTGATGAAGTTGTCAAAGATTTGTATTCTTCCAAGCCCGAAACAACAATTGCTGAATTCTACAAAGCTTGGGAAGATGCATATCGCCTCGAGCCCGCAACAGGAATAGGTGATGTTTCTGAAGCGCGTGAAGATGTTTACAATGCTGCTAAAAAATGCGGTCAGCAGGTTCATGCTTATATGAAATCAAACGACAATGCTAATGGTCAGGTTCCTAACCCTGCTTTGTTTAACCATGTTTCCTACGCTGAAATGAATATGCATTCTCTCATTGTTGATGTATACAACAAGTGCAGAAGCACATCTACACTTAACAGTATGAGTACTTCTGAAATTCTTTACCTTGCCAATGAATGGAACAGAGTATTGGAAGAAATTGAATATGCAGATCCTACTTCTGTCGAAGAACAGTATATTGAATTGTACGATGAAGTTATTAATTACAAACAGACTGACTATACAGCAGACAACTGGGCAAAATTCCAGGATTTCCTCGCTGAAGCTGAAGAACTCGCTGATACTGCTGTAACAAGTAACGACTGGACAAAGGCAGTTAATGCTTTAACAAGTGCTAAAAATGTAAAAGGTATCCCTGTTAAATATATGGACTTGCAGAGAGCTTTGATGTCTGTATACGCTGACGACACAGGTACTTCCAAAATTGATTATCTCCAGGAAGAATACTCCGGTAAACCTTCTGAAAACTGCCTCTATAATGCAGAAGACTTTGTTGTAAGACCTGATGGAACAAAAAATGTTTACTCCGATGAGTGGACTGAATTTGCTATTAACTATTACACAACAAACACAAACACAATCAAGGTATATGATGAATATTCCGCATATACTTGGGTTTGGACACTCTGGAAAGCTATCAAGGAAAACTCTACAGCTGCAAAACAGAGCCAGGTAGATGAAGCTTTGGAAAGATTCAACAAAGCTGTTGACCGCTTGACTCCTACAAAGGGCTCTGTTGCTGAATGGCGTCTTGTAATGCTTCAGAACTATGTTGATAAAGCTAAAGCTTTGAAAGAAAGCGATTTTGTTACAGCAAGTAAAAAGTGGGAAACACTTCAGAGCGCAGTTGCTGATGCTGAAAACACCTTGAGGAAAATAAATCCTTCTGATGGTGAGCTTGCAAGAGTAACAAACGTTCTTAAAAATGCTCTTGACGATATGCTCAAGAACGCTAAAGCAGTTCCCACAAATATGAAGAAGGAACTCAAAGACCTTATCAGTGAAGCTGACAAGCTCGTAACAAGAGTTACAACTCAGTCAGGTGCTCAGGTAGCTGCTTTGAGAAATGCTGCTGAAGATGCTGCTAAAGTATACGAAAACATCGATGATGCATATACAAACCCTGATAAATCTACAATCTCCGAAGTGCAGGCTGCTATCGATACTTTACAGGCAGCAATCGACAGCTTCAACAACCCCACAGGCTGGGTACAGACAGACGGCAAATGGTACTATGAAGACTACGCTGATGGCTGGTACAAGATTGGCAACACATGGTATATGTTCAATGCTGACGGCACATTGAAAGTAAGCGAATGGTTCAAAGTTGACGGCAAATGGTACTGGTCCAACGCTAACGGCGGTATGGTAGTTGGCTGGGCTAAAGTTGACGGCAAATGGTACTTCTTTGACCAGGGTAACGCTATGAAGACAGGTTGGGTTAAATCCAACGGTCTCTGGTACTACCTCACAGCTTCCGGCGCTATGGCAACAAACACAACAATTGACGGTTACAAAGTAAACGAAAATGGTGTTTGGGTAGCATAATCTACGATTAATATTAAATCCGAGTCAGAATTCTGACTCGGATTTTTTTCTTTACAATATTTACTTTATGTGATACAATATCTTCACGGATAAACATCGTAATATACGAATTCAATAGCTTTCGGGAGAATTAAAATGTTTGAAATTTTTTGGCCAATACTTTTGGTTGTTACATCGAACACACTATATCATATTTGCGCGAAGTCTTCGCCGGTAAACATTAATCCTTTTGCAAGCCTTGTGATTACATATCTTGTGAGCGCTCTGCTGGCTGCTGTAATGTGCTTTGCTACATCAAGGCAAGGAAACATACTTAAGGCATTTGAAGAACTTAACTGGACCTCTGTAGCCTTTGGTTTTGTGCTTGTGGCGTTAGAGGCAGGGTGGATGTATGTTTACAGAGCAGGCTGGCAGGTCAGCGTTGCCTCAATTGTCCAGAGTACTCTGTTGTCGCTTATATTGATAGCTGTAGGCTTCTTGTTGTACAGAGAGGCTCTGACATGGAATAAGGTTGCAGGTGTCCTCATATGCCTTGCAGGGCTTGTGGTGATAAATATAAAGTAATAATAAAATGCGTACGGGATTTCCATACGCATTTGTTTGTAAAAGGAAAAGCGTTGGTTTTCACCAACGCTTTTATTATACTCGGAAAGAGTTCACCTATTATTTGAAACCTGTCATTACGATACCGCTGATGAACTGTTTCTGTCCCACGAAGAAGATAACGATAAGGGGAAGAATGAATACAGTAGCAGCAGCCATAAGGAGTTCGTACTCAGATGCGTTTACCTGAGAGAATACCTGCAAACCGATAGCCAATGTGTACTTGTCAGAAGATAAGTAGAGCAAGGGACCATCGAAGTTGTTCCAACCACCGATAAGTGTGAACAAGGAGATTGTTGTAATAATGGGTTTGGAGAGAGGCATCATAATTCTTGTAAGGATTGTAAATTCGCCTGCACCGTCGATACGAGCTGCATCAAGGTAAGATGCAGGGATTGTACCGTAGAACTGCTTCATAAGGAAGATGTTATAAGCACCACCAAAGAATGAAGGCAAGATAAGGGGCCAGAATGTGTTGATACCGCCGAGTTTAACCCATGTTGTGTACAAAGGAATCATTGTTACCTGAGAGGGCAACATCATTGTGGACAAAGCAATCATGAAAAGAACCTTTCCGCCTTTCCACGGAATCTTTGTAAATGAATAAGCAGCGAAAGAAGAGGAAAGAACCTGACCACATACGGGAATAACGGAGATGATCAATGTGTTCTTGAGGTAATCCCAGAAAGGAATTCTCTGAAGAGCATCAGGGAAGTTCTGGAAACGAACTCTTGTGGGAATAAAGCTTCTGATGATACCTGCGGTTGTGTCGAATACATCTTCTCTGAACTTCAAAGCTGTGGAAATCTGCCAGAGCAAAGGAGCAATAAAGATTAAAGAGAAAAAGATAAGAACGATATAAGATAATGTGTTATATCTGAGTTTACGCGCTGAAATTTTCATTATATATTCCTCCTTTCTTTATTCACCGTCACCATACTGTACCCAACCGGAGGTTGCAAAGATAACAGCGGTAACAATCATAATGATAACGAACAAGATCCAAGCCATAGCACAAGCAAAGCCCATGTTCATATACTTGAACGCCTGGTTATAAAGATGTAATGCATAGAAAAGCATTGAACCACCGGGTCCACCTTCCTGTGCAGAAACATTTGAGGAGTTTGCAGAGAATATGTAAGCCTGTGTAAAGTACTGGAACATAGCAATGATACCAGTTACGAGTTTGTAGAACATTGTGGGAGAAATAGAAGGCAATGTGATGTGCCAGAATTTTTTCCATGCGTTAGCACCATCAAGGTCAGCTGCTTCATAAAGGGATTGCGGAACACCCTTGATACCAGCAAGGAAAATAAGCATTGAACCACCACTAGCCCACATACCCATAAGAATGAGCGAAGGTTTCGTCCAAGCGGCATCAAAGAGCCAACCGGGAAGCATATCGGTGGGGACGCCAAATTGCATCAAAACTTTGTTTACGATACCATAAGAAGGGTTAAGTACCCATGTCCATACCATTGAAGCTGCAACAACTGATACAACAGAAGGAATGTAGAAACATGTTCTGAACACAGCCTGACCTTTAACATCGAGGCTTAAGAGCAACGCCATACAAAGTGAAAAAGCAATTTCAAGAGGCAAAGCTAATACGCACATATACAATGTATTGTAAAGAGATTTTAAGCTCTTTTCATCGGTAAAGAAGTGTACGTAGTTCTGAATGCCCACAAATTCTTTGATCTGGAATCCGTTGAATTCAGTAAAACTATAAATGATGGATGATACGAGCGGATAAACTGTGAATGACAGAAATCCAATGAGCCACGGCAACGCAAAAAGGAAACCAGCGATGTTGTACTTGCGCTGCTGAGTGCTGAGTTTAGCAGGGGCTGCTTGTTTCATAGGGTCCTCTCCTTTTTTACAGGTCTTGTCTGCATAATTTCAAAACGCCCGGTGCAGACGCCACCGAATTTTTATTTAACATTTTAATAGGGCATTTACTTACCTTACTATTTTACCATTCTTTTGAAAAAAGAAAATAGTTTTATTTTAACATTGTGGTCTTTTGTTTACTTAAATCGTCAAAAAAACCAAAACTTTGCAATAAAAATTTTTAAAAAAATTCATAAACCTATTGAAAATCTGATATTTTATGGTATAATAAAAACTATAAAGTAAAAAGAGAAACACCAAAAAGGGAAGTGCGGTAAAAATGAAACTTTTAATAATGGGTCCTGAAAATAATTTCTGCCACGAAGTCAAAGACAGTACCGACTGGAAAAAAGAAGGTGTGAAGGTGGTCGGCACAGCGCTTACTGAAACTGATGCAATGCAGAAAATAGAAAAATATCTTCCGGATCTCATTCTCACAGATATAAAGCTCCAGACAGGCACGGTTTTGGGCACTATCAGAAAAGCGAGAAAAAAAGGGCATAAAATAAGGTTTGCGATTATAACAGAACACCGTAATTATGAATATATGCGTGAGGCTGCTAATTTAGGGGTTGAGAGGGTGCTCCCCTTCCCGATAACCGGCAACAAAGCTATTGCACGCTTAGTTTCTGATGTCCGGGAAAAAATCACAAAAGAAACCGATGATGAGCGCAAGCTCAAAGAACACGACCTCTGGAAAAAAGAAAGGGTCCTTGCGACACTTTGCTATACCAACAAAAAAGTTCCCGAGGACATAAAAAAATACTGCGAAGAGTTAAAACAGAGTCTTTCCGGTGGCCAGTATGTAGTGTTTCTGGTTGAAACAAACAATCCTGAAATGGTGAAAAGCAAATTGGAAACGATTTTCAATGAAGAACGCAACTATATAGGAAGTTTCATAGGGGTAGATATTGTTGCGGGTATACAGCGTTTCCATCTGGGCGCCAGTGAAACTCATGTGCGTTCAAGCCTTAAAAACTTTTTTGAGCGTTTCTGCGAACTTTGCAAAAGGGACAGAGGGGTTACGGTGTCTGTGAATATCAGCAGTATCTTCACGTCAAGTGCGGATATTGCAAAAGGATTTAAACAGTGTACTGCAACACAGAGTCTGCATTTTTTGTATGATGATATGAATGTTACATTCTATGATGATATGGTTTCTGTAATTCAAAATACCTCTGTGCCTGAACTTTACGATAAAAGTGAAATGGAGAATATGCTTCGCAACGAGAAAACAGAAGAAATTCACAGGTTTTTCAGGACACTTTTGAATGTAATAAAAACAAATCGGGTTTACAACGCAGATGTGATTTCGGGATTTTACAGGAATATGGCTATGGATATTGTTCAGCTCAGAATAAACCTATGTGACGATGTTACGGATATCCAGAAGACTTTCGAAAAGATTACAGTAGCAGGAAAACTTGTTGAACTCAGCAAAAAAATAGAGAATTTTGCTGTTGATACCATAAAAGTCCTGCATGATATGAAATTGCAGAAGAGTCTTACGCCTGTTAATAAGGCTATATATTATATTGAACAGAATTATCGCAGCGATATAAATTTACAGGGGATATCGGATTTTGTCGGACTTGCCCCCGCGTACTTCAGCAGACTTTTTAAAAAAGAGGTGGGAAGTTCTTTTATTGACTTTGTAATGGAAAAGAGAGTCGAGAAAGCAAAAAATCTCCTTGCCGGCACAAATATGAAGATATACGAGATTTGCCAGGAGGTCGGTTACACCGATACGAGGTATTTTATTAAAATGTTTAAAGGAGTCACCGGAATGACACCGATGCAATTCAAGCGTTCACAGTATCGCAAGCCGATAGTGGAGGAGTAAAAGAAAATTCGTCAATAATCACAAAAAACAAAATGAATTTTTGTAAGAACAAACAAAGATAAAAAACCTAAAAAAAACACCCCGAAAAAGGCTTGCTTTTAAGGGGTGTTTTAGGTTAAAATAGGTATAACATATTTTTCATTTAAACGTTGTTTTGCAAATCGAGGTTTGTTAAACAGCGTTGTTTGTCCATCTTACAAGTATTTAAAGAGGCAATAGAAACCAAAGGTTTTGGAAAATATGAATAAAAAGTGGAGGTAGAAAACTATGAAGAAAAGACTTTGGCAGAAACTTCTTGCAATGACACTTGCAGTAGTTATGGCAATGAGTGTCGCTCCCATCACAGCAGGCGCTGCATGGCAGAAGAATGCAGACAAGAGCTGGAGCTACACAGAAAACGGCAACAAAGTCAAAGGCTGGAATAAAATCAGTAACGAATGGTATTACTTTGATAATTCCGGCAAAATGCAGACCGGTTGGCATTTTGTAAATGGCAATTGGTACTATATGAATGAATCCGGCACAATGGAAACCGGCTGGCAGTTCATCGGTGGCGAATGGTATCGCCTTGCTGATAACGGCTCTATGGTAAAAGGCTGGGTTAAAGAAGATGGAGAATGGTATCACTTGAGCACAAGTGGTGTTATGGCCCGTGGATGGCGTTTGATTGCTAATAAATGGTATTACACCAATGCAAGTGGTCAGTTGCAGTACAACTGGATTGAAACAAATGGTAAAACATACTTTGCTGATAAAGATGGTGTAATGCAGACAGGCCTTACACAGATTGATGGTAAAGTTTATTACTTTGAAGATACCAACGGACATATGTTGACAGGTCGTGTCAAGATTGGCAATTCCACATATACTTTTGACGAAGAAACCGGTGCAGCTATCGGTAATCGCTTGCCTGAAGTAGACAAAGCGTTTAACAGCGAAGGTACTGCTGTAGCACCTTCTGCTCCTGTAAGCGGTAATGATACAGGAACAACTCCTTCAAGACCTACATATGGCGGAGGAGGAAGCGGATATACTCCTGCTCCCGAGTCTTCTGAACCCGAGTCTGAACCTGTTTCCGAGCCCGAGTCCGAACCTGTTTCTGAACCCGAGTCCGAACCTGTTTACGAACCCGAGTCCGAACCTGTTTCCGAGCCCGAGTCCGAACCTGTTTCCGAACCCGAGTCTGAACCTGTTTCCGAACCTTCCGAAGAACCCTCTCAGGAAGCAGTAGAAGGCGAAATTAAATTCAACAAAGCTAAAGTTGCTGAAGGTGAAGAATTTGTAATGACATTTACAATGCCTGAAACAGAGGTAGCTTCAAGCCTCAGCCTTGTAATTAACTTTGATAACACAGCATTTGAAATCCTCAGCATCGAAAACGCTCCTTATGCAGATATGCAGCCGAGCCTTGAAGGATGCAACAACAATGCAAACATCGGTATTTCCTACTGTGACCCCACATACGATGCAAATACAACAATCGAAAAAGGTGTTGCGTTGATCCAGGCAACATTCAGGGTTAAAGAAGGCGCTACTCTGGGCAACAAACCCTTCACAGTTGCTGACTGGAATGTAACAGGCTTGTTTAATGAAGAAACATTTATGCCTGAAGATGTTACTCCTGTAATAGCAGGTTATGTAAGCACTATCGAAGTTGTTGATACTCCCGTGGTAGAAGTAAAAGCACCCGTTATCACAACAGACCTCGAAGCTGAATTGACTGTTACAGAAGCTACAGTTCTCAGCGTAGTAGCTGAAATTGAAGCAGGTGAAATGTCTTACCAGTGGTATAAAGATGGTGTAGCTATCGAAGGTGCAAACGCATCTGCTTACGAAGTAACTGAAGCAGGTACTTATAAAGTAGTTGTTACAAATACACTTAATGGAGAAACAGCTTCTATTGAATCCACAGAATGTGTTGTTACATTTGGTGAAGAACCCGAAGAATCCTCTGTAGCTCCTGAAGAATCTTCCGTAGAACCTGAAGAGTCTTCTGAAGTTCCTGAAGAATCCTCCGTAGCTCCTGAAGAATCTTCTGAAGAAATTTCTGAACCTTCCGATGAACCTGTACCTGTTGAAGGTGCATGGAGCTTTACCGATACAAAAGTTGCTGCAGGCGAAGAGTTCACAATGAAACTCACATTGCCTGAAACATTGGTTGTATCCAGCCTTGGCGCTCAGATCAACTTTGATAACGCAGCATTCGAAATCATCAACATTGAAAATGTTCCTTATGCA
>JAZLER010000004.1:0-2213 GCA_045615345.1 Fumia sp.
TCGGAAGAAAGGCAGAAAAGAACCGTAAAATTTATAATGGTATGTTAAAGACTTATCTGTACCAGTTTATGGGACCTAAGCCACCGAAAAAGCCTTTTGCAAAAAAAGAGGAAGTATAAAAGAAAGGGGCTGTAAAAAAAGTCCTTAAGAAAAAAATCGCTGAGGTCGTGAGACTTCAGCGATTTTTTGGTATAATTATGTTATGCGACTAACTAAAAACACCAGTGATAATTATACCATCCGTCAGCTGAAATTACCACTGGAAATTGAAAAATTAATTGATGTTGCTGACCCGGTATATACTTTTTGTGAAGTCGTGGATCACATTGACCTAACACCATACTTTGTAGATGATAAGGACTACAAAACAGGTCGTCCAAGATGTGATGCACAAAAGCTGCTTAAAGTAATACTTTTTGCATTCATGGAGCACGGAATCAGTTCCCTGAGGGACATTGAAAAACTCTGCCGTAATGATATCCGCTTTCTCTATCTCCTTGACGGTATGAAAGCTCCTTCGTTTGCCACCTTCGGAAACTTTATTCGTAATGAACTTACGGTATCCATCGAGAAAATATTTGATGATGTAAACCGATACATTTTCGAGAAAGAACAAGTAGATTTGGAACATACATACATTGACGGAACAAAAATAGAGGCAAATGCCAACCGCTATACATGGGTATGGAAAAAGTCCTGTATCAAAAACAGGGATAACGTCTTTGAAAAGCTTTCTGCACTCATTGATAAAATAAATGAAGAAGTATTGGGTTATCAGGGAATAAAGCTTGAAAAAAGAGAGATTTATGCAGTGGATTATGTGGAGGAACTTCTTTTGCAGTATCGCACGGCAACCAATCTTGATATTACTAAGTTTACTACCGGACGTGGACATCGTAAAACACTTCACCAACGGCAGTATCAGGAGATGGAAGGATATCTGGAACGTCTGAAAAACTATGCAAAACACATAGAAATCTGTGGCGAAAGTAGAAACAGTTATGCAAAAACAGACCACGATGCTACTTTTATGCGTGTAAAAAGAGATTACATGGGCAATGACCAGCTGCTTCCTGCTTATAACGTACAGGCAGCCATTTGCGATGAATATATCGCAGTAATCGATGCAAAGCCGTTTGCTTCTGACCAGGACTGCTTTGTTCCCCTGATGGAAAAGTTTAAGAAAACATACGGACGATACCCAAAGTATCCGGTAGCTGATGCAGGGTATGGTTCTTATAATAATTACCTGTACTGTGAGGAACATGGCATGGAAAAATATATGAAATTTACCATGTTTGAAAAGGAAACGAAAAGCGAAAAGTTCCATACCAATCCTTACCGCGCAGTAAACTTCCGGCGTGACAGTAAGGGAAATCTGATTTGCCCGAACAATAAAAAGTTTGTATTCAAATGCAACAAGCATGTGAAAGGTAATAAATACGGAAGAACCGAAGAATTATATGAATGCGAAAGTTGTGAAGGCTGCCCATATAAAACAGAATGCTGTAAAACACCCCAAGGCAATCGGACAATACGTATAAATCAGGAATTGACCTCGTTTCATAAAGAAGTTATATCGAACCTGGAATGTATCCACGGAGCGCTTTTGTGTATGAACCGCAGCATTCAGTCGGAAGGAACTTTTGGTATCATTAAATGGGACAGAAACTACAAAAGACTCTTTAGAAGAGGAAAAGAAAGCGTTCTTTTGGAACTGACCCTTATTTCGTGTGGTTATAACCTTTATAAATACCATAACAAACAGAAACGAATGGAAGTTGTTGCAGCATAGAATTACATATGGTATGTTTTAACCCGCCTATTTTAGGATAGGCTTAATTAGAAACCCTATTTTTACATAAAAAGTATAGATAAAATCAGAAATGCTACGATGATACCTTGCGGTACCACCGTAGCATTTCTTTATGGCTGTTTTTTTACAGCCCCTTTTTTTGCAAGAAGATATGCAGATGAGAATTATGACAAGCATCCGGGTGTTGTATGCTCAGTTTATATGTAAAATTCATGTAAAAAATGAAAAAATTAAAGAAAATACTTTGCTAATTATAAATTTATGTTGTATACTAGGCGTGTAATGTAAAATGGAAGTAATATGGATGTAAATTTATAGTAATACAAAAACATAAGAAGACAGGAGACGACAAATGGATTTATTTGATGTGTTAACCTTAATCTGCGGTCTGGCATTG
>JAZLER010000005.1:0-41563 GCA_045615345.1 Fumia sp.
TTCAGGTTCTGTTAAAGCTTTCGGCGATGCAGCAAAAGATGTTACAATTGAACTTCTGAGCAGTGGCGAAGTTGTTGATACCAAGACTGTTACGGGAAATTCCGGTACTTATACATTTGAAGATGTGGAAAATGGAACATATACTGTAAGAGTTTCGAAGACAAAGCATGCACCACGCGAGTATGAGATCACAATGGCTGATGCCGATGTAACACAGGATGTAGCTATCTGGCTTTATGGCGATGTAACCTGTGATGGTATTGTAAATGCAGGTGACTCATTGCAGATTAACCGCAAGGTTGCAAACCTTTCTTCAGTATTCAACCTGACAACAGATGCCGATTACAGGTTTAAAGTTGGAAATGTTACCAATCTTGTAATGAATGATGTTATTCTCAATGCGACTGATACATTACAGATTAACCGTAAAGTAGCAAATATGACATCAGTTTTCGACAAAATAGCGTAAGCGTTGCGTAGCAACGCATCGATATAAATCCCTGTCGGGATTTTCGATATATCTTAACAGATTCGATATGTCGGTGACATTTCTCGCCAAAGGCGAGTTATGTCATCGACTCGATATGTTGCTGATGCTTATATCATATCGAATTTTGTAGGGGGTGATGCCCACATCAACCCGAGAAAATATATCGATTTTACGAAGTGAAAATATCGGGCAAACGAAGTTTGCATATCGACAAAAAACCGCTCACTTTAAAATAAGTGAGCGCTTTTTTATGAGGTTTGTCAAGTTAATGGGAAATTTTATTTACCTAATTTTCTGTAAATTCCGGCTTTTGTGAGAAGTGGTTTTAAAACCGATGCGAGGATAACGGATACTATCAAAGCAAGTGTTCCGTTTGCAAAGGATATGGGGGCTTTGAAGATTACATCGGTCCACGCAGTTTCTACGGCACTTCCTAAAACAATATTCTTAAGGAAAGAATATGTAAGGTACAAAATATTGTATGCGTAGATACCGCAGGCGGCACCTATGATATTAAAAGTAAGACTGTCACCGTTTTTGCCTTTGAGACGGGGGATAAATCCTGCCAGAAAGCCCATAACAAACTTATTTATAAAAGTTGATGGAGCGCTGGTTGCCCAGCCGTTCAACAAATCAAATATCGCAGAACCGATACCTGATGAAAGAGCACCTTTCATTCCACCGAATAAAAGACCCGACAAAAGACAGAAAACATTACCCAAATGAATCATTGTTTTGCCAAGCGGGGTTGGAATTTCAATTCTGAAAAGGGTTCCGACATAGCAAAGCGCTGCCATAAGCCCTATTACTGTCATATCAAATACTGTGAATTTTTTGTTTTGCATTTTTACTCAGACCTTTCTTTGTTCGGCTGAGTGTTTCTGCTAGGCATAACCGACAAATCCGAACCCGTTTTTTACTTACTGTTTTCCGTTGTTTCTTTGTCAAAATCCGCGTGAATACACAAAGTATTCACTGTGGTTTTGCCTTAAAAACACCTGAAAAACAGTGTGTAAAAAATTCGCCGAACCTGAAAGTTTTCAAAATTTGTGTTTTTTCAAGGCGGCAGGGCGAAGGAATACTCGCGTCTTTCAAGCCCGACAACGCAGAAAAAGCCGAATTTTGAATAATTTCAGGCTGGTTCGGATTTGTCGGTTATGCCTAAAGTCTGCGGTAACGGTCGAATGTCTGCTCGTTTGTAAGCCAGGAAAGACAGGATTCAAGCATAACGCCGTGCCGTGTGTCACTTCCGTAGCTGTATGTCGTGCGGATTGCAATTTCCAAAAACCTTGTCGCGCGTTCAATGGCCATTGGTAAACTGTTGCCGTTTAAAATTGAACCTACCAAGACAGAAGCGAAGATATCGCCGGTACCCGGATAGGAAACGGGAACATAGTTGCAATCAATCCGCCAGTATTCACCACGCACCTTGTCGTAACCAACATTGACCATTTTGCCGTCCGCCATCGGAACACCTGTGATAGCCACCATTTTAGGACCAAGTTCGCTGAGCCTTGCCACGATGCTTTTGATTTCGGACTGCCTTAAGGGAGCTGTCGGATACGGCTCGTTAAGGAGAATGCACGCCTCAGTAAGATTCGGGGTAATCATATCGGCAACATTGACAAGCTCTGTCATACGCTTGCACATTTCGGGTGTGTAGGTACGGTAAGCCTTGCCGTTGTCACCCATAACAGGGTCAACCACCTTGAATGCTTCGGGGAACGCCGAAAAGTATTCAAGGCAATGGTCTATCTGTTCGAGTGAACCCAGAAAACCACTGTAAATACACTCAAATTCAAGATTTAACTGCTTATAATGGGCAAGTGTGGGCGAAAGATAATCAGTAAGGTCTTTAAAAACCACTTCACCAAGTCCGCCTGTATGGGTGGACAAAACCGCAGTGACAACAGGGCATACCTGAACTTTCATAGCGGATAAAGTGGGAAGGATAACCGATAACGAACATCTTCCGAATCCTGATAAATCGTGTATTGCAGCGACACGAGGTGGCCTTTTTAACATTGATAAAACCTCCGTTTTACAGAAACCTCAGTATCTGTAAATATTTTAGTACTATTGCAATGTGATTTGCAAATTGTCAAAATTTGATTTTTGAAGTTTGATTTTTTAAAAATATGTCAATAATATTATAGCAGAAATCTTTTCATTTGGCAATTTTTAACGATAAATTTCTCTTTGAAAATCAAAGCAAAAATTACATTTCGTTATTGTACACAAAAAATTAATTCTTGCACTATTGTGAGATGTGAAAATAGTAGAAAGAAAATCCATATTTCCCCGTTGATACTTGCAGCTCTGATGGTAAAAATAATAAAGCGGTTATCTGCCGTAATTTTTTTGGGGAGGTGTAGCGGGTGAAAAGCGGTGTCAAAAATATGATGAAGGGTGCTATGACGGGAATGGCAGTCGGGACTGCAACTTATATGATGATGCAGTCAAAAGAGAAAAAAACAGGTAAACAGGTGAAAAAGAAAGCTGCAAAAGCTATGAAAACTATGGGAGATGTATTTGAAAATATCTCTTATATGATGTAATTTTTTTAAAAAAAGTGGGGGGAGATACTTAAAAAATATCTTTTCCCACAAAATTTTGTAAAAAATTTCAAAAATTTTCAAAATTTTTCTTTACAAATTGTTTTTTATGTGCTATATTATACATATACGCAAATTAAGGAGCACTCATATAAAAATCTCACTTTTTATATAAGGGCTACTTAATAGGTTTTAATTTACCGGCGTAGGCGATGATTTGGCGATTTTTGAAGCTGGCACTTATATATCGCTTCTTTCAGTTGGGGGTTAGAAACGCTATATGAGAGTCATCGGATAAAAGGACCGATGATTTGCTTCGGCGATAAGTCGAAATCTCTCTCACGAGAGTGCTCCTTTTGCGCATTTTCGGTTTCGTTTGTTTTGATGTATGGAAATTTGGGGTTTCCGAAAAAGTACATTAAAGGTCAGATGATTCCGTAGTTTTCATGTGTATTAAATATTGCGGGATTCATTTTGAATCCCGCTTTTACATTTAAAGGAGAAAATTATGATAAAGCTTTGTATTTTTGACCTGGACGGGACTCTGATAAATTCCATTGAGGACCTGGCGGATTCAGGAAATTTTGCACTTTCAGAAATGGGGTATCCCATACATCCTGTAGATGCGTACAAAATTTTTGTCGGTAACGGAATTCCGAAACTTATCGAGAGGATAACTCCCGAAAATCACAGAAATCCGGAAACTTTATCAGAAATACATAGGCTTTTTTCCGAAAGATACAAAATCCATTGTCTTGACAAAACAAAACCTTATGATGGAATTTTGAAACTTATTGACTACTGTAAGGAAAATGATATAAAAACTGCAGTGCTCTCAAACAAAGCCGATAATTTTGCAAAATTTATAGTCAGTGAAGTTTTCATCGAAAATACTTTTGACTTTGTTATGGGGCAAAGGGAGGATATTGCTAAAAAACCTGCGCCTGACGGGGTTATAAAAATCCTTGATTTGTTTTCTGTAAGTGAGGAAGAAACCGTTCTTATGGGGGACTCCGATGTGGATATTATTACAGCTAAAAATGCAAAAATCCATTCGATAGGTGCGGCCTGGGGATTCAGGGGAAAACAAGAACTTGTGGATGCAGGTGCAGAATATACCTCCGACACCCCAACAGAATGTATAGACATTTTGAAAAATTTTTAAAAGTAATGCAACAGATATGGATTTTTTAATCACTTAATATATGAAACGGTCAGTAAGGCTGTTTTAGAAAAGTAAATATCGTGTCTTACATATTAAAGAATGTGATTAAGATATCAACGGAAGGTATCGGTCACGGTTGGGGTTTTTTGATAGATAAGATACGGCTTTGGTATTAATTTAGTGTAGGAGGTGTGAACTAAACTAAAATGAATACTACCTGAAAGAAGCGTTTCGGCGTATTCGTTCAGGGATAAGTCGGTTTTTCACGAATATTTGCTCTGCCTTATTGTCACAAAACCTTGTAAGACATCAAGTATTACTGCGTTTTTGTGACTTCAATGCAAAGCAAATATTTTCGTTACAAAACTGCGAAGCACTCAAATCATTAACTTTTTTGATGAAATAAAAGGCAAAAGCCTATGGTAATGCTGACGCATACCATAGGCTTTTAACATATTAGTTCGCAAATAAAGTAATGATTTGGGCGAGTTATCTCTGAACGAATACGCCGCCTGGGAACGCTTCTTTTATTTTTTGAAAAAATTTGTATTTTAATATATTTTTATGGTATAATATGGATACTATATATAGAAACGGAGAATTCTATGGTATTCAGCAGTATTTTATTTCTGTTCAGATTTTTGCCGATAGCGTTTTTAATCTATTATATCACGCCAAGAAAGCTTAAAAACTTCGCACTTATGGTTTTAAGCCTTGTTTTCTATGCATGGGGTGAGCCTAAATACTTACCGATAATGTTCTATTCTATAATACTCGATTACAGCTGCGGTATGGGTATTAAGTGCTTTGCAGACAGCAAGGCTTTAAAAAGAGTTTTCTTGCTCGCTTCTGTATGTGGAAACCTTGGAATGCTTTTGTTTTTCAAATACACAGACTTCTTTATCGGCAACATAAACGCTCTGTTCGGAGCTTCTATTCCGCTTTTGGAGCTTACTTTGCCGCTTGGTATCAGTTTTTACACTTTCCAGACAATGAGCTATACCATCGATGTTTACAGGGGTAAGGTAGAAGCTGAAAAGAATATCATCAATTTTGGTGCATTCGTGGTGCTTTTCCCACAGCTTATCGCAGGGCCTATCGTTAAATATTCCGATATTTCAAACGAACTGAAAAGCAGAAAGATTAATCTTTCACAGATAGAAGACGGTATCAGGCTTTTTATTATGGGACTTGGCAGTAAAGTTTTAATTGCAAATAATATCGGTGCATTGTGGACCGAGGTTGAGTCGCTTGACCTGAGTATTGTTTCAACTCCGCTTGCATGGCTTGGCGTAATTGCTTTTTCGTTCCAGATTTATTTTGATTTTTCGGGATATTCGCTTATGGCGATAGGACTCGGAAAGATGCTTGGGTTTGATTTTCCGCAAAACTTTGATTATCCATATATCTCAAAAAGTATTACCGAATTCTGGCGCAGATGGCATATGACTTTAAGCTCCTGGTTCAGAGAATACCTTTATATTCCGCTTGGTGGAAACAGAGTCGGCAAAGCAAGACTTTATTTTAACCTTTTTGTGGTCTGGTTCTGTACGGGTTTCTGGCACGGTGCGAACTTCAACTTCATTTTCTGGGGATTATTCTTTTTTGTGATACTTGTTATCGAAAAAACATTTTTGCTTAAATTCCTTGAAAAGAGCAAAGTTGTTTCGAGAATTTATGTGATTATTCTGCTTATATTAAGTTGGACTTTGTTTGCGATTACCGATTTGCCGACACTTGGGGCGTACTTTGTGAGAATGTTTGACTTTACAAAGGGTATCGACTTTTTGTATTACCTCAGAAATTATGGGGTTACTCTTATTTTGTGTGTTATTTTTTCAACACCGCTCCTTAAAAACATTTATGAAAAATATATTGTGAAATACCCCATTATAAAAACTGTTTTGCTTGGCATCGTTTTGATTTTCTCGGTGGCTTACCTTGTTGATGCTTCGTACAATCCGTTTTTGTACTTCAGGTTTTAGGAGGTAGAGTATATGAAAAACGATAAAAAACACTACCTTCTGCTTTTGATATTTTTTGCCCTTTTTATTGGTGCTTTTACTGTATTTGATTTTATAAAACCATCTGAAAATTTCTCGGAATTTGAAAACAGGTATTTGAAGCAAAGGCCCAAAATTACCTGGTCTTCCCTTATGGACAACAGTTACACACAAAACTATGAGGGCTATATAAACGACCAGTTTGTGTTCAGAAACAAGTTTATTGATTTGAAATCCAAAGCGGAAGCTTTGCTTTTGAAGATTGAAAACAATGGTGTTATCTACGGCAAGAACAATATGCTTTTTGAAAAGTTCAACTCTCTTGATGAAGAACAGCTTGAGAAAAATATTGAGTTTGTGGAGAATTTTTCAAAAGATAAAAATGTAACTTTTGCGATAGTTCCGAGTGCGTATGAAATCTATCCCGAAAATCTTCCTTACGGCACTACGATGGTTATGCAGAAAGCTATGATTGACAGAATTTATCAAAGACTTGAAAGTTTAACTGATACTCTGGATTTAGTCACTTCCCTGAAACAAAATAAAGATGACTACATCTATTACCGTACTGACCATCACTGGACAACAAATGGCGCTTTTGTAAGTTATCAGGACTTTTGCAAAATGAAAAATCTTGATATTCCTTCTGATTTGAAGTTTACCGAGGTTGATGAGTTTTACGGCACATACTTTAACAAGTGCAAAAATTCATCAATAACTCCCGATGCAATAGAGTATCTCGATGTAACTTTAAAAACTGTGGTTGACGGCGTTGAAAAAGAAAATTATCTTGATTTTTCAAAATTTGACGAGCGTGATAAGTATGCGGCATTTTTGCACGGCAACAATGGTGTTACTGTTTTAAGCTCAGGCGAACAGCGCGAAAAAGGAAAAATACTTGTTATAAAGGACTCTTTTGCAAACTGTTTTGTGCCGTTTTTAACTTACAATTACAGTGAAGTTTATGTAATCGATTTGCGCTCGCTTCCGAAAGGACTTACAGAGCTTGTGGAAAATAATGAATTTGATGATATACTGATTCTTTATAATTTCATAAATTTCCAGTCCGATACAAACCTTTACAGACTTAAATATTAAAAAATACAGCGACAAAAATATGTCGCTGTATTTTTTTAGTTTAAAGGCAAATAATTTAAATATAAGATAGGAGGAATTTTATGAAAAAATTTATTTCAGTTTTTATGACAATTATTATGACGGCGACACTTTTTGTTTCCTGTGGAGAAAAAACTTCAAAGGATTATGATTTTTATATTTTTAACACTAAGGGCGAAAATGCTGATGCTATGCAAAAAGCGGTTGATGCGTACAGTGAAAAAACAGGTCTTAAAATCAAGGTGTTTTCCTTGGGCTCAGGTACAAGCAGTGCTGATACCTTAAGAGCTGAGATGAACTCAAAAAATATGCCTGCCATTTTTTCAATAATGAATATAAGGGAACTTGAAGAATGGCGTGAGGGTGGTTTTGCCCTTGATTTATCAACTGTTACTGATGCTGACTTCAAGGCGATGCATTCTGCAATTCCGGACAGCTTAAGACTTACAGCAGACGGTAAAAGCTATGGTATTCCTTACAATGTAGAAGGTTACGGATATATTGCTGATACAAAAATGCTTGCTGATTTGTTCGGTGAAGAAAATGTCGATGAATTTTTGGATGATTTTAAAAAGGCAACTTATTCCGAGTTTGAAACCTTTGTTGTGAAAATGGATGATTATATCAAAAAGGGTACTGCCGACAAGGTCACATTGGGTGGTAAGGAATATGCTTTAAAACCTGATAAGACAGAGCTTTCAGAGAAACTTACCGGTGTTTTTGCAGTAGCGGGGTCTGAAAAATGGACTTACGGCGACCATATGATAAATATTGCACTTGATGCAGTTTTTGCAAATCCCGATGAGGCAAAAAATGCAGATGCAAAGAAAATAGAAAGTTTAAAAAATCCACTTATGGCGTATGCCAGAGCGCTCGACCTTAAAAGCTCGTATGTTGCAGGTGACGAGGGAGCTTTGGAACGAGGACCACAGATGATTAACTCCACAACAAACGGATATGATGCATCGGTACAGCGTTTTGCTGAGCATAAGGCTCTTTTTATAAAACAGGGTAACTGGGCTTATTCAAATATCGAAAAAGCGAATGCCGATATAGTTTCTACACTTACCTTCCTGCCGGTTAAAATGCCGTTTTCCGATAGTGATATCACTGTAAATAACCTGAGTGCAGAAAAGATTAATCGTTCTATTGCAGTTTTTGTACCGAACTATTATGCAATCAACGCCAAAGTAAGCCCAGAAGAGCAACAAAAGGCTATTGATTTTCTCGTATGGCTTAACACTACAACCGAGGGCGAAAGATTTATAACTGAGGATATGGCGTTCATCCCTTATAACGCTGAGCCTTCTGTTACAAGGCTTGACAACTCGCTCAGCAACTCGATTATTGAGTATATGCACGATGGCGATACCATTACAAACTCCTATGCGGGCGCTCCTATAAACTGGACAGGGGAAACTGTTGGACTTGAAATTATGGAAAAATACCTTACTAAAAAAGAGTGGAATGAAAAAGATTATGAACAGATTGCAGATTATGCCATTTTGAGATATAAGGAAATGGCAGGTATTTAAGTTATGCAAAAATACTACAGAAAATGGTTTTTGCCTTTGAGTTTACCCTCGATAATACTTTTTTTATTTGTGATACTGATACCTTTTGTTATGGGGGTTATTTATTCTTTCAGCGCGTGGCGCGGCACTTATTTTTCGGGCGGAAGCAACGCTTTTGAGAGTTTTGTCGGGGTGCAGAATTATATAAACGCTTTTAAAAACAAGAGGTTTGTAAGTTCTTTTGTTTATACTGTTGAGTTTACTGTTTTAGCTGTGATAACAATAAATTTGACGGCTTTGGCTTTGGCACTTGCTGTTATAAAAATTAAAAAGTTTTCAGGTCTTTTCAGGACGATTTTCTTCCTCCCGAATCTGCTTGGCGGACTGGCACTCGGGTTTATATGGCAGTTTATCTTCCAGATTGTGTTTTCAACTATTTTGTTTGGTGGGGAAAACCCTGTTATAAATATCCCATTTTTTACCAATATGCTTCAGGACCATTACAAGGCACTTTTTGCCCTTGTGATACTTGTTACCTGGCAGATGGCAGGGTATATGATGATTATCTATATCACGGGACTTAACAATATCCCTGATGACCTTTATGAGGCGGCACGGATTGACGGCGCATCATCTTTTCAGCAGTTTAAGGTTATCACCATTCCGATGCTGATGCCCGCTATTACGATAGTTTTCTTTTTAACACTTGCAAACTGCTTTAAGCTTCTGGACCAGAATATTGCCCTTACAGATGGTAACTTCAACACAAGACTTTTAGCTACCCAGATTCTGAGAACAACAAGGGACACATCGCCTCCCGATTACGGTATGGCTCAGGCACAGGCTGTGATTTTCTTTGTGCTTATTGCAGTGGTTTCGCTTATTCAGGTATCGGTTACCAAGAAAAAAGAGGTGGAAGCGTAATGACAAAGAAAACCTTGTCCGGTGTTTTGATTTATATTGCACTTTTTATTGTAGCGGGATATACACTTTTTCCTGTGGGTTTTCTTATAATCAATTCTTTTAAATCTCAAAGCGAGGTTGTGACCTCTCCGCTCGCTTTACCAAAGGGACTTGATTTTAACTATATTTTAAATGCCGCAAAAGAGATAAATTTCTTTTCTTCGCTTTTTATAACCTTTGTAATAACCTTGCTTTCGGTAGCGCTTATAACGGTAGTTTCAGCGCTCGCGGCATGGGTAATGGTGCGAAATAAATGGAAATACTCGGATATACTGCTTTTAATGTTTACAGCAGCGATGCTTATTCCTTTTCAGGCGGTTATGTATCCGCTTTTAAGCCTTTTTGAGAATATGGGGTTAAAAAATATCCCGGGACTTATTATTATGTATGGCGGTTTCGGATTAAGCCTTTCGGTGTTTTTGTACCACGGGTTTATCAAAAGTGTTCCGGTTTCGGTGGAAGAAGCGGCAGTAATTGATGGGGCAAATATCTTTCAGATGTTTTTTAAAATTGTCTTTCCGCTTTTGAAATCAAGTACCGTTACTGTGATAATTTTAAATTCCATGTGGATCTGGAACGACTATCTTTTGCCGTTCTTAGTTATCGGAAACGGAAATTTAAGAACATTAACGCTCGAACTTTATTTTGCAAAAATGACTTCGGGTCAGTACGGAAATCCATGGGAACTTATCTTCCCTGCGGTTTTTGTATCGATAATACCGATAATCATAGTGTTTTTATTTTTGCAGAAATATATTGTAAAAGGTGTTGCAGATGGTGCTGTCAAGGGGTGATTGTATGGAAAAGTGGTGGAAAGAATCAACAGTTTATCAGATTTACCCTAAAAGCTTTTGTGACTCGGACGGCGATGGTGTCGGTGATATAAAAGGAATTACCGAAAAACTTGATTATATTAATAAACTGGGCTGTGATGTGATATGGCTTTGCCCTGTTTATAAGTCGCCGATGAAAGACAACGGATATGATGTTTCGGATTATTACAGCACAGACCCTGTTTTTGGCACGAATGATGACCTTTTGGAGCTTATAGAAAAAGCAAAAGAAAAGGGAATTAAAATAATTATGGACCTTGTTGTAAACCATTGCTCAAGCGAGCATAAATGGTTCAAGGAGTTTTTAAAAAATCCCCACTCGAAGTACCGCGATTATTTTATAGTTAAAGAGAGTAAAAATGTCCCGAATAACTGGCGTTCTGTTTTCGGGGGAAGTGTGTGGGAGAAGATAAAGGGGAGCGATTTATACTACTACCACACTTTTGCAAAAGAGCAACCAGATTTGAACTGGGAATGTAAAGCCCTCCGCGAAGAAGTTTATGAAATGATAAACTGGTGGCTCGAAAAGGGAATAGCGGGTTTCAGGGTTGATGCGATAACTCATATCAAAAAGGACCTTGCATTTAAAGATAAGGTGCCTGACGGGGCTGACAACCTTGCAAGTCCTCATATGGAAAATTATAATGGTATTGACAAGTTCTTAAATGAGCTTAAGGCAAGGTGCTTTGAAAACTGTATGACGGTAGCGGAAGCTCCCGGGGTGACAGGTGAAGCATTAAAGGAATATATCGGTGATAACGGATATTTTTCGATGATTTTTGATTTTTCCTATGCCGATATGGATGTTGCCTCTCACGGAA
Source organism: Fumia sp. (assembly GCA_045615345.1). GTDB lineage: Bacteria > Bacillota > Clostridia > Oscillospirales > Ruminococcaceae > Fumia. The sequence goes on from JAZLER010000005.1 coordinate 11,461, forward strand.
ACTGGTATCAGAAAAGAAATTTTACAAAAAAAGAATTCAGGGACGAAGTTTTTAAAACTCAGCTTAATTTAAGTAAATACGGCTGGGGTGCAAATTATCTTGAAAATCACGACCAGCCGAGGTCACCAAATAAGTATCTCGATGTCATAAACTACCATTCTGTGACAGCTCTCGGGGTTTTCTGGTTTTTCTTAAGGGGAACACCTTTTATCTATCAGGGGCAGGAGCTTGGTAGTGTCAATACCCACTGGAATTCAATTGATGAGTTTGACGATTTGCAGACAAAGGATCAGTACAAACGGGCGCTCAGCTCGGGAATGTCGGAAAGGGAAGCCTTTGAAACGGTAAGTGCGAGAAGTCGTGATAACTCAAGAACTCCGTTTTTGTGGGATAACAGTAAAAATCACGGGTTTACAGAAGGAATTTCGTGGTTAAAGTTCAATGAAAACTCCAAAAGCATCGTAGATAATCCTGTGCTTAATTTTTACAAAGAGATGATTTCTTTAAGAAAAAGGGAAAAGGAAGTTTTAATCCACGGGGATTTTGAACCCCGTCTTACGGAGTATGACGAAATTTTTTGTTACCAAAGAGAAAAGGATAATAAAAAAATCACTGTCATCTGTAATTTCAGCGACAGCGAAAAGAATTTACCACTGGATATAAAAGAGATTTTGCTTAATAATTATGAAGAATATGAAGAGAATATTTTAAAACCTTTCCAGACGATAGTATACCGATAATGAAAAAAAGCACAAGACTTTCGTCTTGTGCTTTTTAGTTACAATAATTACACCATTAAGCTCTTGTTACTTTGTTAGAACGCAAGCAACGGGTGCAGGCATGTACGTGGCAGGGCTTGCCGTCAACGATCGCTTTAACGCGCATTACATTGGGTTTCCAAGTTCTGTTGGAACGTCTGTGTGAGTGGGACACCTTAATACCAAAAGAAACACCTTTTCCGCAGAAATCACATTTTGCCATTTTCTGCACCTCCTTCAGATTTACATAACGATACTATTTTAGCAGAAGTTTTTAAAAAAATCAAGAGTTTTTTGAAAGTTTTTTTAAAATATCAAAAAGATTATGAAAAAACCTTTAAAATATGTAGCTTTTACTTGTAATTTGCATAAAAAAATAGTATAATGTTACTCGTGAAATTATGTTTTTTAAAAAGGAGTGTCAAAATGTCTTTATCATACAACCAGATGTTTCAGATTTTTGTAAAAGTTATCGCTATGCTGACGGCACTTCCGTTTCATGAGTTTGCTCACGCGTATATTGCTGATAAAATGGGTGACCCTACCGCAAGATATCAGGGTAGACTTACTTTAAACCCGTTAAGGCATCTTGACCCTTTGGGTTCTTTGTGTATGGTGATTTTTGGCTTCGGTTGGGCAAAACCTGTGCCGATAAACCCATATAACTTTAAAAACCCAAAAAGAGGAATGGCGCTTTCTGCTCTGGCAGGTCCTCTTTCCAATATCCTTTTTGCCTTTGTAGCTTTGATTTTTTCCAAAGTTTGTTTTTACATTTGTATGGTAAATGGCAACGAAAGTTTCTGGGGATTTTTTGTTTACTTTATGTATCAGATTTTATCGATAATCGTGAGCCTTAATATAGGTCTTGCTGTGTTTAATCTTATCCCCATTCCTCCTCTTGACGGTTCGAGGGTGCTTAACCTATTCCTGTCGCAGGGGACTTATTTTAAGATTATGCAGTATGAACGCTATTTAAGTCTTTTGCTGATGGCGGCTTTGTACACGGGAGTACTTGATACGCCAATGTACTTTGCAAGAAGCCTTTTATTAAATGGTATGAATTTCCTTACGGGATTTGTGGATATGATTGCAAAATTTTTGATCGGAGCGTAATTTATGGCAGTTCAGCTTGAATTTAAGATAGGCGATTTTGAAGGGCCGCTTGACCTTTTGCTCTTTTTGATCTCCAAACATAAGATGAATATCAATGATATCGAGATTTCTGAACTGCTGGTTCAGTATCTCGATGCGATTGAGCAGATGCAGAGTGCGGATTTAGAGCTTAAATCCGAATTCCTTGAAATGGCGGCAAGGCTTGTTTATATAAAGACTGTTTCTTTGCTTCCCAAGTACGAGGAAGCTGAGGAACTCAAAAAAGAACTTGAAGGTCAGCTTCTTGAATACAAAATCTGTAAAGAGATGGCAGAAAAGCTTGCTGATATGGCAAAACTCAGACATGTATTTGTCCGTAATCAGATGAAGATTAAAATTGACCCCACATATGAAGGTAATCACGCACCCGACGAGCTTGTTGCGGCTTACTTAATGGTTGTCGGCAAGGCGAAACGCCGCTTGCCCCCACCTGCTTCGGCGTTTTCGGGAATTGTGAACAGACGGGTGGTTTCTGTTACTTCAAAAATCGTCTATGTTTTGAGAAAGCTTTATAAAACAGGGCAGATGGCGTATGATGATTTCTTTGTAGTGTCTGACAGAAGTGAGCTTGTAGCTACTTTTCTTGCAATGCTCGAACTTATGAAATCACATCGTATTTCAGTAAGTGATGATAACAAGACGGTTTACTTCCATCGTGACAGAAAACCTAAAAAGTAGGGGGATATTATGGAAAAGAATTACATAAGTGCAATAGAGGCAGTTTTGTTTGCATGCGGCGAACCTGTTGAGGTTTCCAGGCTTGCTGAGGGCCTTGAGATAGAAAAAGCAGCATTACGCGAACAGCTTTGCAAATATAAGGAGGAGCTTGAGTCTTCCGACAGGGGATTTGAACTTATCTTCCTTGACGACAAGGTTCAGCTTTGCAGTAAACCTCAGTACGAGGGTCTTATAGTTGCTGTGGCATCGCTTAAAAAGAACACACCGCTTTCAAATGCGGCGATGGAAGTGCTTGCAATTATAGCTTATAATCAGCCTGTAACAAAAAGTTTTGTTGAGCAGGTTCGTGGTGTAGAAAGCGGACAGGTTGTCAATAATCTTGTTGAGAAAGGCTTGGTTGAGGAAGCGGGAAGACTTAATGTGCCCGGACGCCCGATAACATACAAGACAACACCCAATTTCCTGCGCACTTTCGGCTTAACAGGACTCAGAGATTTGCCTGCTTTGCCCGAAGATGTTGATGATTCGGAAGCAGAACAGCTCTTTATCGAAACCGAAACCGGAACAGATGAGGGAGAAAATAAGGAAGAATAGTTTTAAAAGAAGGGAGAAAGTATGATAGCTTTAATAATTGTTATAAGCTTTTTGTTAATACTTTTTTCCCTGAGTATCACTTTCAGGGTGAATTACTCCGATGAGTTGAATATTACAGTGGGAATAGGGAAGCTCAGGTTTACTTTAGTTCCCCGACCTGAGAAAAAAACTGATAAACCAAAAGAAAAAGGCGATGTCAAAGAAACGGTTTTTATGGTAATTGATATAATAAAATCTGTTTTACCGCCTTTGAAAGACCTTTTAAAAAGGATACGGGTTACCTCGCTTTGCGTGGATATAACGGTGTCGGGAGAGGATGCGGCACAGACTGCGATAAATTACGGCAAAGTCAATGCTCTCGTACATTCTTCCCTTGCGGCACTTAAAAATTTAGTGAAGCTCAAGGTCAAGAAGATAAAAATTGACTGCGATTTTTTAAAAACTGAAACTGAACAAAGAATATTTTTTAAGGTAAAAATAAGAATAATCTTTGTTATATCAGCAGCATTGCGTATGGGATACGCGTTTTTAGCAAATACTTTAAAAAGAAAGAAAATGAATAAAAATCAGGAGGTTTAATTATGACGGAGCATCCTATTCAGGGACTTATGGGAATAACTATGCAGAAAATCAAGGAAATGGTTGATGTAAATACCATTATCGGTGAACCTATTGTTACCGCTGACGGGACAACAATCATCCCCGTATCCAAGGTGACATTCGGGTTCGCTTCAGGCGGTTCTGACTGGCCGACAAAAGAGGTGAGAGTGGCACCTTTTGGCGGTGGTTCAGGCGCAGGAGTTACTTTACAGCCTTTAGGATTTTTAGTTGTAAAAGATGGTAATGTGAAATTCCTGCCGATAACAACATCTTCAAATACAGCCGATAAGATTGTTGATGCAGTTCCCGATGTTATCGAAAAGGTTTCCGAACTTTTCAATAAGAATAAAAAAGAAAAAACAGTAACTGAATAATTTTACCGTCACCGGTAATATATTTTATCGGTGGTGGTTTAATTGAAAAAGCTATGTTTGGCACTTGCAGTATTATTTTGTATATCGGATTTCAGTATCAAAGCGGAAGCTATGACAGTTTCTGCTTATTCTGCGATAGTCATTGAAGCGGATTCGGGCAGGGTTATTTTTGAAAAAAATCCCGATGAGCGTATGGCTATGGCGAGTACTACAAAAATTATGACGGCACTTTTATGTCTGGAAGAAGAAAATATCCATACGGAATTTACTGTAAACCCTGATGCCATTATGGTTGAGGGGACTTCTATGGGGCTTAAAAAAGACGATAAAGTTACACTTTATACCTTGGCTGCCGGAATGCTTTTGGCTTCGGGAAATGATGCCGCGAATACAGCTGCCGTCAGGGTAGCAGGCACAATTTCCGAGTTTGCGATAATGATGAATAAAAGAGCACAAAGTATCGGAATGGAGAATACAAATTTCGTAACCCCCTCGGGACTTGACGATGAAAATCATTATTCGACAGCACGCGATATGGCTCTCCTTGCCCGTGTTGCACTTTTAAACCCCGATTTTCTCAGTTTGTGCTCACAGAATAGTATGAAGTTAAGCTACGGAAATCCCCCCTATACAAGATGGCTTTCAAATCACAACAAACTTTTAAAAACCTATGATGGCTGTATTGGTGTCAAAACGGGTTTTACCAAAAAAGCGGGGCGTTGTCTTGTATCGGCTGCCGAACGCGATGGGGTAAGACTTATCTGTGTTACGCTTAAAGCACCAAATGACTGGGACGACCACAAAAAACTTCTGGACTATGGATTTGCAAATATGAAAAAAGTCAGCCTTCCCGTACCACCACTTTCATTTGAAGTGCAAAACGGGGTTGAAAGTGAAGTTTCGGGAGTTGTGAAAGAAACACCTTTTTCCACGATTGCAGAAGATGATTTGAAAAATATAGAAACGAAAGTTGTAGCGGCTTCGCATCTTGAAGCACCTGTTTTTGAGGGCGATTACATAGGAAAAATATATTATTATTTAAATGGTGAAGTTGTTAAAAAGGCTTCGATACAAGCCGAAAGTACAGTTTTAATGAAAGAAAAACCTCCCACATTATGGGATAAGATAAGAAATTTTTTGAAAGGACATTTTAAATGGACGGAATAAGAATTCAGAAAGTTATTGCCGAGAGCGGACTCTGCTCAAGAAGAAAAGCCGAAGAGCTTATCGAAGAGGGCAGGGTAAAGGTAAACGGACACAGGGCAGAAATCGGTCAGAAAATCAATCCCAAAAAGGATATTGTTACAGTTGACGGTGAAAAACTGAAGCCCCGTAACCGCAGACAGAATGTCTATATTATGCTCAACAAACCGAGGGGCTATCTTACTGCAATGTCCGATGAAAGAGGGAGAAAATGCGTGTCGGAACTTGTTGAGGATGCTCCTGACAGAGTTTATCCTGTCGGCAGACTTGACTTAAACTCCGAAGGACTTTTGCTTTTTACAAACGATGGCGAATTTGCAAACAATATGATGCACCCGGCATTCCAGGTTCCCAAATGCTATCGCGTTACAGTAAGGGAAGAAGTGACAGACGAGCAGATGATACACCTTGCTGAGGGTGTTAAAATTGACGGCGTTATGACAAACCCTGCCGAAGTAAGAGTTGTCACCGAGGAAGAAACCCGTACCGTTATGCTTATCACAATAACTGAAGGCAGAAACAGGCAGATAAGAAAGATGTGTGAAGCGGTGGGACTTACCGTTGCAAGACTTAAAAGAATTTCGGTAGGACCTTTAAAACTCGGTATGTTAAAACCGGGTACATGGCGAGAACTTTCCAAAGACGAAGTTGATATGTTAAACGAGATGGCAGGCAGAATGGCGAGAAAGGCAAGAAGGTGATAAAATGCTTTTTATGAGGCCGCTTAACAACACTGATAATTTTGAAAACTTAAAAGATGGGCTTTTTTATATCGCTCTTGACAAGGACGAGCTTATCGGTTACTGCAAATACCGTAAGGAAGACGATTTTGTCGTTATTGAAGAAATCTCTGATGGCGGAGATTTAATGCTTTGTGATGGACTTTTAAGGGCAGTTTTCAACTATGTATCCGAGATAAAAATCGATAAGGCAAAAATATCGGAAAATGTGGATACAGAAAAACTTAAAAAACTTTTTTTACCTCTTGATGAGGAAAATTGCGTAAATTCTATCAGGGATTTTCTTTATAATTGTAAGAAATGTAAAATGTGTTAAAAATGTAAAAAAAGTATTGTTATTTTTAATTTGGTGTGATAGAATATAATGGGTGAATTTGAGGATTATATAATTTGTTTTTAATGGACAAGTTGTATTATCTTCCGCTTTTTGTATTAAAAAGGTTTAACCTACTACATAGAATGGGGGCAATAAAATGAACTTACAATCCGCGCTTTCAAAGCTTGAAGAAATGAAAGCTGCATGCAAGAAAGAGTCTCCCGCTCGCGAAAGAATCGCTTCACTTTTTGATGCTGATACTTTTGTTGAACTTGATACCTTCCTTGCTGACAATGAAAACGGTGTAGGAGTTGTTACCGGTTATGGTATGGTTGAAGGAAGCTTGGTTTACGCTTTCGCTCAGGACATTACCGTAATGGGTGGCGCAGTTTCAAAACTCCACGCTGAAAAAATCGCAAAAATTTATGACCTTGCTGTTAAAAACGGCGCACCCGTAGTTGCAATCTACGATTCAAACGGTGCAAAGCTCTCCGAGGGTGCTGAAATTCTTAACTCCTATGCTAAGATTTTAGCAATGAGCAACAACCTTTCAGGTGTTGTTCCTCAGGTGGCAGTAGTTGCAGGAAGCTGCACAGGTATCAGTGCTATGATGGCTGCTTCCTCGGACATTAAAGTTATGGCAAAAGATGCTGAACTTTATCTTTCCGATGCAAACGGCGATGTAACTGCTGAAGCTGCTTTGAAAGTGGGTGCAGTTGATATCGTTGAAGAAGATGCAAATCTTGCCGTTTTAAGAGCGCGTCAGGTTGTTTCGATGCTTCCTCTTAACAATATTTCTGTAGCACCTGTATGCGAAGGTACTGCAAATGTAAACTTTGCACTTGCTGACGATAATAAAGAATCAAACGAGCTTGCAGAACTTATCTGCGATGCAGATACAGTTGTAGAACTTAAAAAGGGTTACAGTTCTTCTGCTTATACAGCACTCGCTTCCCTTGGCGGAAATACAGTTGGTGTTGTTTCTGTAAAAGGCAGAATCGGTTCAAAGGCTTCTGATAAAATCGCTTCCTTTGTTCGTTTCTGTGACTGCTTTAACCTTGCTGTTGTAACTTTTGTTGACACTGAAGGTTACTGCAAATGCTCTGAAGTAAAAGCAAAAGGTGTGGCTGAAGCTGCAAAACTTGCTCATGCTTATGCTGATGCTACAACTCCCAAAGTAACTGTTTACACTAAAAATGCAATCGGTGCTGCCGGTGTGGCATTTGGTGCGGCTGATGTCCGTTTTGCATGGCCGACAGCAGTTATTTCTGCTTTGGAACCTCTCACAGCAGTTGAATTCTTCTGGCACGATAAACTCAAAGGTGCTGAAGATGTGAAAGCACTCCGTGAAGAACTCGCTTGTGAGTATATTGACACTGTGGCAAGTCCTTATGAAGCTGCAAAAGCTTCTCTTATAGAGGATATTATAGCTCCTGCTGATACACGCGCGGCTTTAATCACTGCTCTTGAGATGCTCGCTGACAAGCGTGCTTTCGGACTTCCCAAGAAACACTCCAATTAAGAAAGGTTTTGTGAATTATGAGAAGATTTAATATAACTGTTAACGGTAAAGCATATGATGTTGCTGTTGAAGAAGTAAATAGCGGTGCAGCTCCTGTTGTTGCTGCTCCTGCTGCTCCCGCTCCTGCAGCCCCCGCTCCTGCACCTGCAGCTGCTCCTGCTGCTCCCGCTGCTCCTGCTCCTGCCGCTCCTGTAGCAGGTGGTACTGATGTTAAGGCTCCTATGCCCGGTACAATTATGGATGTTAAAGTAAACGCTGGTGACACTGTTGAAAAAGGACAGGTTATGGTTGTTTTGGAAGCTATGAAGATGGAAAACGATATCGTTGCTCCCGTAGCTGGTACTGTTGCTTCTGTTGTAGCTAAAAAAGGTGACAGCGTTAACGCTAACGATGTACTCGCTGTAATCTCTTAATTTTCAGGAGGAGATTAAAAATGGCTAAAGTAAAAATTACCGAAACCGCCCTCCGCGATGCTCATCAGTCACTTATTGCTACAAGAATGACTCTTGATGAAATGCGTCCTATTTTGGGCGAAATGGATAAAGTTGGATACTATTCCGCAGAAGTATGGGGCGGTGCTACATTCGACTCATGCTTAAGATTTTTGAACGAAGACCCCTGGGAAAGACTCAGAGTTATCCGTAAAGAAATGCCCAATACAAAACTTCAGATGCTTTTCAGAGGACAGAATATGCTCGGTTACCGTCATTATGCTGACGATGTACTCGAATACTTTGTTCAGAAATCTGTTGCTAACGGAATTGACATTATCCGTATTTTTGATGCTCTTAACGACATCAGAAACCTTGATACAGCTATCAAAGCTGCTAAAAAAGAAGGTGCACACGCTCAGGTTGCTATTTCCTATACAACAGGTGATGTGTTCACAACCGATTATTATGTAGATTATGCAAAGAGAATTGAATCTCAGGGTGCAGATTCCATCTGTATCAAGGATATGGCTGCTTTGCTTACTCCCTACAAGACTGCTGAACTCACAAAAGCTTTGAAAGAAGCAGTTAAAATCCCTGTTCAGCTTCATACTCATTACACTTCAGGTCTTGCTTCCATGTGCCTTATGAAAGGTATTGAAAACGGCGCAGATGTTATCGATACTGCTATTTCTCCTTTGGCACTCGGTACATCCCATGCTCCCACAGAAGCTATGGTTGCAGCGCTCGAAGGCACTGAATACGACACAGGTCTTGACTTAAAACAGCTCACTGTTGTAAGAGATTACTTTATGCAGCTTCGCAAAAAGTACATCGATTCCGGTCTTCTCGACCCCAAAATGCTTGCAACAGATGCAAACGCTCTTATCTATCAGGTTCCCGGTGGAATGCTTTCCAACTTGCTTTCTCAGCTTAAACAGGCAGGCAAGGAAGACCAGCTTGAAGATGTTTTGAAAGAAGTACCGATGGTTCGTAAAGATTCAGGTTATCCTCCTTTGGTTACTCCTACATCCCAGATTGTTGGTACACAGGCTGTATTCAATGTAATTATGGGCGAACGCTATAAGATGGTTACGAAAGAATTCAAAGGTATGGTAAAAGGTGAGTACGGTACTACTCCTGCTCCCATCTCCGATGAATTCAGAAAGAAAATCATCGGTGACGAAGAACCTATTACAGGTCGTCCTGCTGACCAGATTGCTCCCGAACTCGATAAACTCAGAGCTGAATGTGCTGAGTGGATTGAACAGGAAGAAGATGTATTGAGCTATGCTCAGTTTGGTCAGGTTGCTCTTAAATTCTTTGAAAACCGCCGTAATGCAAAATATGGTATTGACGGCAAAAGAGCAGACTTTGAAAACGGAGTTCACCCCGTATAATAAATAATTTTAAAAGATGTCAGGCGACTGGCATCTTTTTTCTTTAAAAGTATTGAAGTTTTGGGAAAATTCATATACAATATATATATGACTAAAAGGAGGAATTTTCCTTGATTTATAATAATATCTTAGAAGCTATCGGTCACACACCTCTTATTAAGCTTAATAATATGACTTCTCCTGAAGATGCTGATATTTTAGTTAAGTACGAAGGGCTAAACATCGGTGGCTCAATTAAAACAAGAACTGCATTCAATATGCTTAATGAGGCTGAGAAAAAAGGTCTTATTACAAAAGATACAATAATTGTTGAGCCCACAAGCGGAAACCAGGGTATCGGTATTGCCTTGGTTGGTGCAGTGAGAGGATACAAAGTTAAAATTATTATGCCCGACTCTGTCAGTGAGGAACGCCGTAAGCTTGTTAATCAGTACGGCGCTGAAGTTATCTTAGTTCACGATGACGGCGATATCGGTGCTTGTATCGAAGAATGTATGAACACAGCACTCAGAATGGCTGACGAAGATAAAAACGTCTTTATCCCTCAGCAGTTTACAAACCCCGATAATCCCGAGGTTCACAGAAAGTATACAGCTTTAGAGATTATTGCTGATGTAAACGGCAGTGTAGACGGTTTCTGTTCCGGTGTTGGTACAGGCGGTACAATTTCGGGTATCGGCGAAGTGCTCAAGGAAAAGTACCCCGATATTGAAATCTGGGCTGTTGAACCGGAAGATGCCGCTATTCTGTCAGGTGGAAGTATCGGTACACATTTGCAGATGGGTATCGGTGACGGACTTATTCCCGATAACCTTAATACAAATATTTACAGCGATGTTTGCATCATAACCGATGAGGAAGCTTTGGGTACAGCTAAAGCACTTGCAAAAAAAGAAGGCATTGTCTGCGGTATTTCAAGTGGCTCCAATGTGGCGGCGGCAATCAAGCTTGCCAAAAAACTCGGAAAAGGCAAAACTGTCGTAACCATTTTACCCGACACAGGCGAGAGATATTTCTCCACCCCACTTTTTGAATAAGAATAAAGCCTTGTAAGATTAGTACAAGGCTTTTAATTTTAAATTATGTTGCACGTTTCAATTGGCAGTACCAAAAAATGTACGTCCCCAAATGGTCTCAAATGGTCTTTAGCGGATAGGATTAAAAATGTTTTAAGGAGAAAAGGATGGTTTTAATAGATTTACTGGCGATTTTTATCTGTAATTTGAAAAAAGAGGAGGATAAAAAGAGTTTTATAAAAAGCCAGTTTAAAAAGAGTATAGAAATAGATATTGTGCTTTTACTTTATATCATCGCTATCATTGTAATATTTCTTTGTGATGGAGGTGGAGTATGATTTTCAGATACTTTTTTAATATGATTCTTTATTTGCTTGTAAAGGACGAGGAAAAAAGGAACTTTTGGAAAATCGTATGAAAGCAAATAAAAAAATTAATTTAGTTCTTCTTATAGCAATACCTGTTATTATTCTTTTGATGTTTCTTCAAGGGGATTTATAAAAATAACTTTCGATTAATATATACATTTTTGAAAAGTAATTTCGAAAAATAACAACTGGAAAGCTGGTAGAAATATGAAGTTTTTGGGTACCATAATTCGCAATACATCTTTGTTGCTTTTACACAGGTTTACAAAAGATGAAGAAAAGAAAAAGGAAATAGAAAGAATAGCTGATGGTGGACATAAAGCATCTATTGTAGGTTTGATAGTTGTAATTATTGTTATAATTGAAATGCTTATCAAAGGTGAATTGTTTTAGCTTCTGAGGTTTGTTCTACGAAAAAATCGGTAAAAGACTTTTTTGGTAAGTTTATCAAAAATCCCGAAAAACTCAATGAGTTTGAAGAGGAAATTAACGACAGACTTGAATATCATAAAAAGAAAATTGACAGTCATATTAATTTGGAGCTGATTTTGTTTGCTTTGGCGTTGCTTGTAGTGTTATATTATTATTTTTTGGAAAAATAATATCAAAAAACATTTGACAAGTTGACAATGTTGTGATATAATATTTAAGCCGCGTGTTCTGGGCAGAAAGTCAGAGGTTAAACTCTGCGCCTGAGTTACAGCGAGATTAAAGAAAAGGCAGGTGCCTTGTGATGTACGCTATTATTGAAACAGGTGGAAAACAGTACCGTGTTCAGGAAGGCGATGTAGTATTCATCGAAAAAATCGAAGGCGAAGCAGAAGCTAAAGTAACTTTCGATAAAGTAGTACTCGTTGCAGACGACAACGGCGCTAAAGTAGGAGCTCCCTATGTTGACGGCGCTAAAGTTGAAGCTACACTTCTCAAAAACGGTAAAGGTAAGAAAATCACAGTATTTACTTACAAACCTAAAAAAGGTGAAAAGCGTAAAATGGGTCACAGACAACCTTACACACAGGTAAGAATTGAATCCATTAAAGCCTAAGTCTTATGATTAAGGCAAAGTTTTTCCAGAAAAACGGTAAACTTACGGGCTTTGAGGTTTCAGGACATGCAGGTTTTGACCTGTATGGTAAAGATATTGTCTGTGCTTCGGTAAGTTCAGCCGTGCAACTCACTGCAAACGGTATCACAGAAATTTTAGGCGAAAAGGCAGAAATTTCGGTTGGTGATAACAAAGTGAGTCTTTCATTAGTGGATAGTTTTGAGAAAACGGAAAATTTCTTGAAAGCTTTAAAGCTTCATTTGAAGCTTCTGGCAGATGACTATCCGGGTACAATTCATATTTCCTGTATGGAGGTGTAAAGTATGTTGAAATTAAGCATGCAGTTTTTTGCTCATAAAAAAGGTGTTGGTTCTACTAAGAACGGTCGTGACTCCGAGTCCAAACGTCTTGGCGTAAAACGCGCAGATGGTCAGTTTGTACTTGCAGGCAACATCTTGGTTCGTCAGCGTGGTACTCACATTCACCCCGGTGAAAATGTAGGTAAAGGCAGTGACGACACACTTTTCGCATTGGTTGACGGAAAAGTGAAATTTGAGCGTGTAGGCCGTGACCGCAAAAAAGTCAGCGTATACACAGTTCAGTAATTTTGAACTTAAACCCCGAGCCTGTGCGCTTGGGGTTTTTTACTGAATTTTTGCAAATGATATTACTGCGGTTTTCTTGAAAAAATTCATTTTACAAGTGGACTTTTTCAAGAAAACCTCAAAGGAGGAATATTATGTTTATCGACAGAGCGAAAATTTTAGTCAAAGCAGGAAACGGCGGTAATGGTGCAGTTTCCTTTCATAGAGAAAAGTATGTAAATGCAGGCGGACCCGATGGCGGTGACGGCGGTAAAGGCGGTAACATCGTTTTTCAGGTGGACAAGCACCTCAATACTCTTATTGACTTCAAGTACAAGAAAAAATATGTTGCAGAAGATGGTCAGAACGGCTCGGGTAAGCGTTGCAGCGGTAAAGGCGGTAAGGATTTAATTATCAAAGTTCCGCTCGGAACAATTATAAAGGATGCCGAAAGTGGCGAGATTATGGCGGATATGTCGGATTACGAGCCTGTTACTTTAGCACTCGGCGGTAAAGGTGGGGCAGGAAATCAGCATTTTGCCACTTCCACAAGACAGATTCCCCGTTTTGCAAAACCGGGTACTCCCGGTGAAATTTATTGGCTTAACTTAGAGCTTAAGCTTATTGCAGATGTGGGACTTGTAGGTTTTCCAAATGTCGGAAAATCCACTCTTATCTCGGTTGTAAGTGCCGCTAAGCCTAAGATTGCAAACTACCATTTCACAACCTTAGCTCCCGTTCTTGGTGTGGTGCAGGTTGGAATGGACGAAAGCTTTGTAATGGCTGATATTCCGGGGCTTGTTGAAGGTGCAAGCGAGGGTATCGGACTTGGCCACGACTTTTTAAGACATGTTGACAGATGCCGTCTTATTGTCCATGTGGTCGATGTTTCGGGTTCTGAGGGCAGAGACCCTGTTGAAGATTTTGAAAAGATAAATTACGAGCTCAAAAATTTTGACGAAAACTTGTCACAGCGTCCTCAGCTTGTGGTTGCAAATAAATGCGATATGGCAACCGAGGAGCAGATTGCTGATTTTAAAAAGTACATTGACAGTAAAGGTTTGCAGTTTTTTGCAATAAGTGCTGCTACCACGGAGGGCACAAAAGATGTTGTGAATGCTGTATGGGAGAAACTCAAAGAACTTCCTCCCGTTAAGGTTTACGAGCCAACATTTGTTAAACCTGACCCTGCACTCCAGAAAGAAAATTCAAGGGAATTCACTGTTGAAAAGGGAAGTGACGGCGTTTATTATGTCGATGCACCTTTTATGGAACAGGTTATGATGAGTGTAAATATGGACGACTATGAGTCCTTACAGTACTTCCAGAGAGTTTTAAGAGAAAGCGGTATTATTGCAAAGCTTGAAGATATGGGAATTCAGCAGGAAGATACTGTTGACCTTTTCGGATTCCAGTTTGAATTTATTTTGTAGGCGATTGTTATGTTAAAGATTGAAAATGTTACAAATCCAAAGCAGTTAAGCCCTTTGACGATGGCTTTTCTGGGGGATGCAGTTTTTGAACTTTTAGTGCGTGAAGAACTTGTAAGCCACGGTGATGCACCCGTCAATAAGCTTCATAAAGATGCTGTAAAGATGGTGTGTGCCTCTGCACAGCATAAGGCTTCGGAGATTTTAATGCCCATTCTTACAGAGGAAGAAATTTCTATTTTCAAACGCGGCAGAAATACTCACAACAATGTTCCCAAAAATGCTGACCCGTCTGAATATCGTGCGGCAACAGGTCTTGAAACTTTGTTTGGATTTTTGCACATAAAAGGGGATAATAATAGAATAAAAGAACTTTTTCATATTATTATAACGGAGATACTTTTATGAGTAAGAAAAAAATATTTGAAGTTTTAATTGATGTGCTTTTAGTTTTGCTTGGTACTGCGGTTTACGGTTTCGGGCTTTACTATTTTATCGAGCCTATAAATGTAGCACCCGGTGGGGTAGCAGGTATTTCTATTATTTTAAACTTCCTTTTTAATCTTCCTGTCGGTCTTATGAACACCATTATAAATATTCCGCTTTTAATCATCGGATGGCGGTATATGGGCAGGGAGTTTATCTGGAAAACCTTGTTGTCTTTAGGTAGCTTTAATATTTTTTACGATTATGTTTTTAGCCTTATGAATCCCTATTCGGGTGATAAAATCTTAGCTTGTCTTTTTGGTGGTGTAATTGTCGGTGCAGGGCTCGGACTGGTTTTTGCAAGGGCAGGCAGTACCGGTGGTATGGATATTGTAAATAAACTCTTGAACAAGAAATACAGGCACATTCCGTTAGGGAAAATTACCCTTTTTACTGACTTTGTCGTAATTTTAGTTTCTGTTTTTGCTTTCGGTTCTATTGAATCGGCACTTTATGCCGTAATTGTTATTTACCTTTCGTCACAGCTTATGGATATGGTGATTTACGGCTCTGACAAAGGAAAGCTTATCCATATTTTCTCGGATTTTCATAAGGAAATTGCCGAGAAGATTTTTAAAGAGCTTCAAAGAGGTGCCACCTACCTTGACGGCGAGGGCGCTTATACGGGAAAACAAAAACGCATACTGATGTGTGCCGTGAGAAACAACGAATGGTACAGAATTAAAAAACTCGTTTATGAAATTGACCCGACTGCCTTTATTATTGTTTCCGATACTGCAGAAGTTTCGGGCGAGGGCTTTAAAGCAATTGACACAGGAGATTAAATCTGCTATAATAAAAAGTAACAAGCGGACGGCTAAGCCGTCCGCTTATATAAGGATAACTATCTGATATCTTCGGATTTCTTGTTCTGAGATTCGTTTGATTTCTTGTTCTGGGACTGATTATTCTGTTTGTTCTGGGACTGGTTGTTGTTCTGGTTTTTATTGGACATATTATTCACCTCACTTTATGGTACTATTATTTACCGATAAAGTAAGGTTATACTTAAAAGAGAAAGGAAAATTTATATGTCAGGACATTCCAAGTGGAGTAACATTAAGCGTAAAAAAGAAAAAACTGATGGCCAGAAGGCTAAGATTTTTACTAAAATCGGCCGTGAAATGGCTGTTTGTGTAAAACAGGGTGGCGGTGACCCCAATGTAAACGGCAAGCTCCGTGACCTTATTGCAAAGGCTAAAGCCAACAATGTGCCCAACGACAATATCGATCGTATTATCAAAAAAGCTATGGGTGAAGGCGATAAGAACAACTACGAAAACATCACTTACGAAGGATACGGCCCCAGTGGTGTAGCTGTTATTGTTGAATGTCTTACCGATAACCGTAACCGTACTGCAGGCGAAGTTCGTCACAGCTTTGATAAATTCGGCGGCAATATGGGTACAAGCGGATGCGTATCCTTTGGCTTCAACGAAAAGGGTGTTATCGTTCTTGACAACGAGGACGGCGACCTTGACGAAGACCAGATTATGGAAGATGTAATGGAATCAGGTGCCGAGGACTTCACCATGGAAGACAGCGTTGTGGAAATCACAACTGCTCCTGCTGATTTCAGTGCAGTAAGGGAATATCTTGAAAGTAAAAACTATGTTTTTGCAACTGCAGAAGTACAGATGGTTCCCGATACTTATGTAACTTTAGAAGATGAAGATGCCATCAAGAAGATGGGACTTTTGCTCGAACGACTCGAAGATAACGATGATGTTCAGAACATCTGGCATAACTGGGAGAATGTCGAAGACGCAGAATAACGATAATATTGCAAAGAATAACCGATGTGGATTTCCCACATCGGTTTTGCTTTAAAATCTTCTTCTGCGGCGGCGTCTGCGATATCGGTGTTTTTTCTTGTTGTACATTACGGCATAAGCAATGTAAATTCCGATAAAGAGAATAAGGAGCACAAATCCCCATTTAAACCACTTTGAAGTGAAAACTTTCCTGATGCAGTCCAAGATAAAGAGGAAGAAGTTTCTATCTAAATCCTCGCCTGCGACAAGGTTTACGGTTGCCAAAACCTCATCGGCAAGCTTTATCTCCATTGTGCCTAAAACATCACCTTTTCTAACGGGGGCATCAACGGACTCGTTTAAATTCTTGATTTTCTGCAAAGAGGAAATATCAATATCGTTTCTTAAAAGCTTCTGGACTTCCTTTTCGGGGAAAACCTGAACAACATCCTTTTCGGTTGCAAGCCTTACTTTAACCTCGCCCTCGGGGGTTGTGGGGTTTACAATAGGCTGAACCGACCATTTGCTGAAAGCCCATTTATAAAGCTGTTTTGCATCGACAAAGGAAAGGTTATCTGCGATTGCATCGCCGTTTGAATATTTCATCGGTGCTTTCATTGTGATGAGAAGATAGTTGTAAGCATCCTGAGTAGCAATAGATACAAGGTTTCTTCCGCTTTCGTCTGTAGTACCTGTTTTGATGCCTTTAATCGGGGCATAGTAATATTTACCTGCACGGCGTTCGTCCATCATCACATTGGTGTGGTAGATAACGCGCTCCTCGGAATGTTTGTTGGTAGCGGGCATTCTGTAACTGTTTGAACAGGAGATTTCCTTGAAAATGGGGTAGGTGTCCAGTGCATACCTTACGATTTTGTACATATCCTTTGCGGTTGTGTACTGATTATCGTTATGAAGTCCGTGAGGGTTCATAAAATGCGTATTTTCACAGCCGAGTTCTGCTGCCTTTGCGTTCATCATCTCGACAAACTTTGAGATACTGCCACCACCCACATAGTCGGCAATGATACTCGCACCCTCGCAGGCAGAACGAAGCATCAACGCATACAAAAGGTCAATCATTCTTATCTGCTCACCATGACGGATATCGGCATTTGATACATTCATAGTGAAAAGCTCGTCAAAGATGTAACTCGGGGCTGTGACAACTGTTTCAAGATTTTCGCAGTTTTCAAGGGCGATAATCGCTGTCATAATTTTGGTAAGAGATGCAGGATACATCTTTTTATCGGCATTTTTTTCAAAAAGTACTGTTTCAGAATCGTAATTTATAAGATATACAGCTTCACTGTTTACATCAAATCCAAGCTCAGGCGAGGAATTATGCACAGTTTCCGGTTCAGCAAACGCCGTAACAGTAAGGGAAAGAGCGACAAGTAAAGCCATAAGAAAGGCAGTAATTCGTTTCATAGCGTGACCTCCTTTGTGTCATTACAACTATTGTATCATAAATTTTCAAAAAAGCAAATAGGTTATGCAAAAAAGCCTTGTTTTTTTATTATTTATGTAGTATAATGTATTTTAGAATGTGCTGTCGGACATACGGAAAGTCGGGTCCTGTGCAATAATTCGCCGTGAACCATGTCAGGCGGGGAACCGAGCAGCATTAAGCGGATTGTTTTATGTGCCACAGCAAAGCCTGTTTTCCGTATGTCCGACCGCACATTTTTTCTCTGTAAAAAAGAAAGGAAGATAAAGATGTATCTTGCGCTTTACAGAAAATGGCGCCCGAGAGTTTTTTCTGATGTTGTAAGTCAGGAACATATTACCACTACTTTGCAAAATCAGGTGCGCCTTAATAAAACTTCTCATGCTTATCTTTTTACGGGCCCCCGTGGTACCGGTAAAACTACCTGCTCAAAAATCCTTGCAAAGGCTGTAAACTGCCTTAATCCCAAAGATGGCAACCCCTGTCTTGAATGTGAAGTTTGTAAAGGAATTGAGGACGGGTCAATTTTAGATGTTATCGAGATGGATGCCGCAAGTAACAACGGCGTTGACGATATCAGGGATTTAAGGAACGAAGCAAATTTTTTGCCTGCTGTGTGTAAGTACCGTGTTTATATCATAGATGAGGTACATATGCTCAGTGTGAGTGCTTTTAATGCGCTTTTAAAGATTATGGAAGAGCCACCTGCACATGTTTTGTTTATACTTGCGACCACCGAGGTGCACAAGGTTCCGCAGACTATCCTTTCCCGTTGTCAGCAGTACGATTTCAGGAGAATAAGACCTCACGATATCGCAAACAGACTTATGGGAATTGCAGCGAACGAAACATTCGAGCTTCATTCAGATGCTGCCAATCTTATAGCAAGGCTTTCCGATGGCGGTATGCGTGATGCACTGTCACTCTTAGACCAGTGTGTTGCGTTTTCGCAAAATGTTGATATCGATACTGTTACCCTCACTGCAGGTATTGCAGGAAGCGAACATCTTTTCTCGCTCTCCGATGCGATTATGAAAAAGGATGCCGCAGAGTGCATAAAACTTGTCAACGAGCTTTATGATAATGCAAAAGGAATTGACAGACTTGTATCCGAGCTTATTTCACATTTCAGGAATATTATGATTGTAAAATCGGTTGCGAATCCGTCAGACCTTGTGGTGTGTCTGCCTGATGAAATGGAAAGACTTATAAGTGTTGCCAAGGCTATTCCGCTTTCTGAAATTTTAAGAATACTCAATGTTTTGCAGGCTTGTCTTGACAACCTTTCAAGAAGTGTCAGCAAAAAAGTTGAGCTTGAAATGACCGTTATAAGGCTTTGTAACCCCGAAACAGAGAATACAGAACTTGAAGAACGCATTGCAAGACTCGAGAAAGCTTTGAAAAACAATGAGGTTGTTGCTCCAAGGAAAGAGGAAAAGCCCAAAGTTAAAGAACCTGTCGTTGCACCTGAGGGTGAAACCGGTAAGGTTGAGCCGATGAAGGAATGGAAGAAACTTTTAGAAAATCTCCAGAAGAAGGTTCCGCCACTTTATGTTATGCTCAAGGATGCAAAAGGATATATCGGTGACAGTGTGGTAACCATTGATTCTCCCAATCCGATGCTTAAAAAGCTTTTAATGACCGATAATATAGGTGCAGAACTTGCTGATGAGGTTGAAAACCTTTTAGGTAAACGATACAGACTCCGTATTGCAAAGGTTGATGCTCCGAAGGAAAATCCTTCTCAGAATGCATTAAACGATATTATAAAAAAGGCCAAGGACAGTAACATTGAAGTTACACTTGATTAGAAAGGAAGATATTTATGAAAGCAAGATTACCCCAGGGATACAGTTCTAAAGGAATGGGCAGTATGCTCAAACAGGCGCAGAAAATGCAGGAAGAAATGGAAAAAACCCAGGAAGAACTCAAAAATAAAGAGTATACTACTACTGTTGGCGGTGGAGCTTTAGAAGTTGTTATGACAGGTGACAAGGTGATAAAATCCATCAAGCTCAAACCTGAAATTGTTGACCCTGATGATGTTGAAATGCTCGAAGACCTCATTGTAAGTGGCATTAACGAGGTTATCCGCATAGTTGAAGCAGAAGCTGAGGAAAAAATGTCCCAGATTTCCGGTGGGCTTAATCTCCCCGGTCTCTTTTAAGCTATGAGCGGATTGCCATTATCTTTAAGAAAACTTGCCGAGCATTTTGCATCTTTGCCCGGTATCGGCAGAAAAACTGCTCAGCGCCTCGCTTTTCACATCCTTGATATGTCCGATGAGCAGGCAAAAAGCTTTGCCGATTCTATTCTGGAAGCTAAAAAAGCTATCCATAACTGCAAGGTTTGTCAGAATTTTACCGATAAGGAAGTTTGCGAAATTTGTGCATCGGGCGAAAGAAACGACAAAATTATCTGTGTTGTGGAAGACCCTAAAGATGTTCTGGCTTTTGAACGCCTGCAGGAATATAAAGGCAAGTATCACGTGCTTCACGGGCTTATTTCTCCGCTTGACGGAATAGGTCCTGAGCATATTAAAATCAAGGAGCTTCTTATAAGGCTCCAGACAACCGAAGTTGAAGAGGTTATTATGGCGACTAACCCCACTATCGAGGGCGAGGCAACCGCTATGTATATCTCAAGACTTTTAAAACCGCTTAACATTAAGGTTTCAAGGCTTGCTTTCGGTATTCCTGTTGGTGGCGAGCTTGAATACGCTGATAATGTTACCCTTAACAAAGCACTCGAAAATCGTATGACAATGTAAAAGGAGGTGCCTTACTTTGGCTGAAGGTAAAATTATAACTGTTAACAGAAAAGCAAGGCACGATTACTTTGTCCTTGAAACTTTCGAAGCAGGTATTGAGCTTGTCGGTACCGAGGTTAAATCCATCCGTCAGGGTGGTGTTAACCTTAAAGACAGCTGGTGCTCTGTGGATGACGGTGAACTTTTTATCAAGGGTATGCACATAAGTCCCTATGAAAAAGGGAATATTTTTAATAAAGACCCGTTCAGGGTGCGCAAGCTTTTGATGCATAAACGCGAAATTATGCGACTTTTCGGTAAAATCAAGCAGGACGGACTTACTTTAATTCCGCTTTCTTTGTATTTTAAGAAAAGCAATGTAAAGGTTGAAATCGCACTCTGTAAAGGTAAACAACTTCATGATAAACGTGACGACATCGCAAAGAGAGATGCCAAGAGGGAAATCGACCGCGCGATGAAGGAACGCCTCAGATAATATGGGGGCGTAAAGGTTTCGACGGGGATCAGGAAGTCGGGTAAGCGAGTAGAGCGGGCGAAAGCTCTTAAATAGTCGCACTTAAATATAAACGCTAACTCTAATAATAGAACATTAGCTTACGCAGCTTAATTTACGCTGCGGGCCCTCGAAGAGAGTCCCACGGCTCTTTTGACGGCTTCTTAATTCAGTGGGCAACAGCACAAAGGCTTTTCCCGACCTTGTGCCGTATCAGGGAATACCTTTTAAGGTCGCCTGTTTATCGGCAGTCTTAATGGGGAATTTTAATAGATAAACTGCACTCGGAGAAAACCCGGTGGAAAGATTTTCGGACAGGAGTTCGACTCTCCTCGCCTCCACCAAAAGAAAACACACCCGAAAGGGTGTGTTTTTCTTTTGGCTTGGTTCGGAAAGAGAGTCGAACTGGGTTTGGGAGTGAATGACAGTCCGGTGGACTGTCAGAGCCAAACCCTGACCGAGCCCGCAGGCGAGAGGAGACTCTCCTCGCCTCCACCATAATAACGAGATGATTTTACTGTAAGTAAGGTCATCTCGTTATTTTATGCGGTTTTCAGCGGTTTGAAAGGCAAAGGTTTTTGACGGCAAATTGTTTACTGTCAAATATCTTTTTTGTGAACTTGAACCGCAGTCCTAAATTCAATATCAATTCCAAAACACAGAGTAAAAATTTCTACTCTGTGTTTTTTTATTTGAATTTAAGGAGGAAAACTTTAATGAAACTAAATGTAAACTTCACTATTATACCTAACGAATTTATTAATGACTCAAGGTTTGATGTATATGAATTTCGTATCCTTTGTTACCTGATGAAATTATCAGGATGCAACTCTTCCTGCTACCCCTCTTACGAAACTATCGCAAGAGAAACCGGAATATGAATTTGAGGAAGATGCTGCGTGGTATGTATGGGCAGTTAAATGGGCAAAAGACAGCGAGCTGATATATGAAAATGACAACGACTTTGAACCTGAATCAGCGATAAGCCGTCAGCAGCTTGCATCTGTTTTGTACCTGTATGTACAATTTAAGGGATATGATGTAAGCGTTGGAGAAGAAACAAATATACTTTCCTATGATGATGCTTTCGATATATCTGAATATGTAATCCCTGCCATGCAGTACGCTGTCGGCGCCGGAATTATAAACGGAAAAACCGTAAGCACGGTAAATCCAAAGGACAATGCAACGAGAGCAGAAATTGCGGTGATTATTCATAGATATATTGAAAAAAAGAAGAAAATCTGATAAAATATACATAGTGTGATTACTGCAACGGCAGTTTAGACATACGAAAGAGGGATTAATTATGAATCAAAAATGGAGTGAGAAAACTACATTCCAAAAAGTTATGGATATTATTGCCGGAATAGCATTTTTGGTATATGTGATATTTCAGGCGTTGAAAAGAGCCGGCAAAGTGGAATCAGCAGATTTGATTACCTGCATAGCTATAGGCGTTGTCTGTATATGTGAGGCATTTTCCTATTGGAACACAAAACGCATATTCTCTTATGTTGCTATTGCAGGTGCGATTTGTTTAATAGGTGTTGTATTATTATTGAGTGTATGGTAAGCGGATAGAGATACTGTTTGTGGAGAATGATTATTATGAAATCTAATAAAGAAAACTTGAAAAATAAAATATTTATAGGTATATGTATCTCTTTACTTGCCATTGTTCTTTGTTTCTTTGTATATACAGGAAGAGAATATGGAAGTCAGGCAATGGATGCAATGTATCTTTCTGCAGAATTTCAGGGTGAGTATAAAGTAGCGGACGGTGACTGGCAACCTTATGTCAAAAGCGAACATATTCCTGCTAATAAAGGTGATGTAACATTGAAAGGGCATTTTCAGTTATTTGTTCCGACCACAGGAGAAATAGTCGGAAATGCGGATGAAGGCACAGTCCTCGCATTTTACTTTAACCATATTGGCGGTGAAGTTTCAGAAGGCGGAGATGACTTCCGCCCCTTTGATGCTGAGTACGATCTTATCGGCGAGGATTTGTGCGGTAAAATGTATATTGGGTATGAATGCAAGGGTGCAGATGAAATTACAATCAGGCTAAAAAACCCTCATAAATTCGGAAACTCCGGAGCTGTTGATGATTTCCTGAATAATTTAAGCACCTATGGCGGGACAGATTTTGAGAGAGATATGTTAAACAGAGGCAGTGCACATAGAATCTTGGGTATTGCACTTATTTTGTTTGCATTTATGCTTTTGGGTACAGCGATATTTTCTATGCTTATTCATATCAAAGGAAGCTCGAATCTGTGGCTTGTGGGCTTTGGTGTTTTCTGTGCCGGTATATATTTCTTATTTAAAGCACCTGGAGTTATGTTCTTCAGTGAAATAATTAAATTTAATACCCGTATGATGATAGGCTCTATGATGCTTTATGTGTTAGCAATAACTGCCATTGTAGCCGGTTGGCTTCAAGGCGGGACTAAAAAAGTTGGTATAAGCCTTGCTTTTTTAGATTTGTTTTCAATTTCTGCGTATATGATTGCACCAACAGTCACCGATGTTAAGTTTTATGACACATTACCTGTATGGTCAGCCGTGCAAAGTGTGATTTGCATTGTGATGATAGTTCTTCTTGCACTTCATTTTGCAAAAGGTAATAAAAGCGAAAAAATGCTTTGTGCTTTTGGTATCCTCCCGATGCTTTCATTCGTACTGGACAGTTTTGGGACAGGCTTTGGCTTATGGCAAGGCGGACTTATTTCGGAAATTGTATTTATTCTTATTTTTATTGCATCTCTTATTGTACTTTTAAAAGTTGTTCCTCAAAATTTAAATGGGGCAATAAGAGCAAGAGAGCTTGAAGCAGAAAAAATGATTTTAAATGCAAAACTTACAGAAAGCCGTATAGCTACTATGATAAGTCAGATTCAGCCGCATTTCATCTATAATACATTGGGAACAATTGAACAACTTTGTATAACCGAACCGAAAGCGGCTTCAAAACTTGTTCGTAATTTCAGCTTATATTTAAGAGGAAACTTCAGCGAGCTTGATAATGCTAAACCTATAAGATTTTCACAGGAAATGAATCATGTTAAGCATTATACTGATATTGAACAGGTGCGTTTCCCTGACATGACAATACAATATGACCTTCGCTCAGTTGAGTTTTTACTTCCCGCACTTTCTGTGCAGCCACTTGTAGAAAATGCCATAAAACATGGTCTTATGGGACTTGAAGAAGGCGGCATTGTTACAATATCTGCTTATGAAACAGAGGAGTCTTATGTGGTAGAAGTAACAGATGACGGCGTAGGTTTTGATATGAACTCAGGTTATGATGAAATCAAGCATGTGGGTATAAAAAATATCCGTGGACGAATTGAAGCAATGTGCAATGGAACACTTACCATAGAAAGTAAAATCGGTAGCGGTACAAAGGCTACCATAAAAATTCCGAAGGAGGCGAAGGATCATGATAGCAATAACAGTTGATGATGAAAGACCTATGCTTAAAGCTCTTACGGACATTGTAAAATCTTCGCCTGATATAAAAGAAGTATACGATTTTTCTGCTTGTAGTGCTGCTCTTGAGTGGATTTCAGAAAACAATGCGGATGTAGCATTTCTTGATATAAATATGCGTGGAATGGGTGGACTTGCCCTTGCTGAAAAAATAGCCGAATTTCATCCTGATTGCAAAATTGTTTTTTGTACTGGATATGAAGAATATGCACTGAATGCCATACAATTAAGATGCTCAGGATATCTTATGAAACCGATTACTCCTGAGGCTGTGCAAAAGGAAATTGATCATATAAAGAGCAAGAATCTGGATGCATCCCTTCTTGATGTTAAGTGCTTTGGAAACTTTGAAGTTCTAAAATACGGTGAGGCACTTACCTTCAAACGCTCAAAGGCAAAGGAACTATTTGCAGTACTTGTTGACAGAAATGGTTCAGGAATGACGGGAAAGCAAATCTGTGCTGTTATGTGGCCAGAAAACACGGATGATGTTAAAAATATGGACTATTTAAGGCATCTTGTAGGCGATCTGAAAAAAGCGCTTGCAAATGTGGGAGCAGAAAAAGTATTTTGTCAGGATGGTTATCATTACAGAATTGATACTACGAGAATTAACTGTGATTATCACAAGTTTTTGAAAACAGGAAAACCACTGTTTCACGGCGAGTATATGTCGCAATATTCATGGGCAGAAGATACCCTTTCTCTTCTACTTGAAAGAAATTAAAAAATCTATTTGCGGTCGGAAATTGATATGCACCTCCAAAAGTGTCTAACTTTTGGGGTGCATATCACAATATCCGGCCGTATTTTTTATAAAAAAATTGTAATTTGTCATAGGTTTGTCATAACGGATTTGTTATTCTTATTATGTTAAATTTTCTAAAAAGGAGAATTTTTATGACTATCAATGTAGAAAGAGATTTTGAACTTGTAACTCTTGGAATTACAGGAAGACTTGATACCACAACTGCACCCAATTTAGAAACAGTCATCAACGAACTTTCCGAAGACACAAAAGAGCTTGTTTTTAATACGGCTGAGCTTGAATATATTTCGTCTGCAGGTATCAGAGTACTCCTTTGGGCACACAAGAAAATGAATCAAAGCGGTGGCATTATGCGCATAGAAAAGGCAAATGAAATGGTTCGCGAGGTCTTTGAAATGACGGGACTTTCAGAAATGCTGAATCAGGAGTGATGTTAAGAAAATTATGATGGATGCAAAGGGGCACGTTTCGAATTTGGCGTAAGTTAAAAAGTAATAGCTGGGGAGGATGCTTTAGAATGAAGATACAATCAATGCAATTTAAAGTTTTAATGACAATTATATCTGCTATGCTGGCTATTACGGTATTTATAGGCGGTTTAAGTATATATGAGGTGGATCAGTTTGTTCAGAGTCAAACTGAAGATTTTATAAATGTCACCTGCGAGAAAGATGCTTCTCAAATCAATGATGTTTTCGGTGATATGGAAAAGTCAGTACATATTATGGAAAGCTATGTACTTGGTTTAATAAACAGTAAAGCTGACATTGAGGATGCGAAAAAACAGGCTGATATTTTAGAGCGTTCTGACGAAATGTTTGTTGATGTAGCAAATTATACTGACGGTGCAGTGGCATATTACTTCAGATTTACCCCTGAACTTTCGCACAACACCTTCGGGTTGTTTTACAGTAAAGTGAAAGAAAAGGACGGATTTATTCGTTTCGAACCTACTGATATATCGCTTTATGATAAATCTGACACTGAGCATGTGGGCTGGTACTGGCAACCGTTTGAAGCAGGAAAGCCTGTCTGGATGCTTCCTTATTACAATCAAAACAACGACATATTGATGATATCTTATGTTGTGCCTATGTACTTTGAAAATGAATTTATTGGCGTTGTTGGCATGGACTTTGACTATACCGTTTTAACCGATAAGGTTCATAATATAAAAATTTATGAAAACGGATTTGCGCATCTTGAGTTTGAAGATGCAGATGTGTATAATGTGGATCACGCTGAAGACATAAAACTTCATGAAAATCCGGAAAAATACTTAAGCGTATCCAAAGAACTTAGAAACGGAATGACTCTTATCATTTCTGCAAGCCATGACGATATAAGACAGATACGATATGATATAGCTCTTAAGATACTGTTTGTTGTGCTTTTACTTGCTGTGCTGTTTTCTCTCGTAGCAATTCTTGTTGTAAGAAGAATTGTATATCCTTTGAAAAAATTGACAGAGGCATCAGTAAAACTTTCGAACAGAGACTATGATGTTGAAATAGTAAACAGTAACACATATGAAATAAAGCTCTTAAGTACTGCATTTGAGAATATGGCACTTCAACTTAAGGAACATGAGAAGTTGCAGCATCTTTTAGCATATCGTGATTCACTTACAGGCCTTAGAAACACCAATTCCTATTGGGCGTGGATAACTGATTTTGATAAAGAAATTGAAACCAAAGAAATAGTTTTTGGCGTTATAGTTCTTGATATTAACTATCTTAAAGAAACAAATGACAGATATGGTCACGATGTGGGCAACAAGCTTATTGCAAGCGTTGCACATATTATATCATCTATATTTAAAAGAAGTCCTGTTTTCAGAATCGGCGGAGACGAATTTGCGGTTATTCTGCAAAACAGAGATCTTGAGGATTTAGAAGTGCTCCTCAAAAAATTTGATGAAGAGTGTCTGAATGTTTCAGTTGAAACAGAGAAAGAAAATATTCCCGTAAGCATAGCAAAAGGCTTTGCAAGATACGATTCCAAAAAGGATTCAAACTTTATAGATGTATTCAACAGAGCTGACGATGCCATGTATGAGAACAAACGGGAAATCAAGGGGTTGAAATAGAGCGTGGGAAGTAAAAAAAGAAGATTTGCCGATGATGGTTGGGCGTTATGGATAGATGGCGATGACAGAAGCACAATCTATCTTAACGAGTGGATAAACCCCAAAGGCAAAAGCTATGTAGATATAAGCGTGCGTGTATATGGCGCAAAGGACACATCTGCTGTATACTTCTTCGTTCCCTTTGTAGTGGAAAGAAACGAAGTTACTGATTTATCGTATATGTTAGCGGACGGTTCAGCTTTAAGAGCACTATTTAATACTAATGGTAAGGTCGATTCAGAAAAGACGAAATACACTTCCGAACTCAGGTACGATAACAGAACTGTAAGCCTTATAAATCTTTCTGATGAATTTGTATCGCTAAAACAAGTTTCTTACGGAACCGTTATTACAGTGGATTTTGAATTTATTAAAGATTGTATAACATCTAATGAAGCATATCTGATATTCAGAATACCCCATAAAACATTAGATAAGATTTTTGCGACCTCAATAGATGTTATGGGAATGATAGACAAAATAAATTCGTTAATTCAAAGCCCTATTCTTTCAGAAAAGTATGGTTATTCAATAAGAATAAATGAAGCAAGGCTTCTTCCGCCTGAAATTAACGAGATTAAAGCTTTGCACGAACAAAGGATAAGAAAAGCTTTAGTTACGATTTCTCTTGGTGATGAGTACGAAATGAACGACTTAACCTGTTATCGCATAAGACGACTTGAAGCAGAACTCAATAGAAATTACGCACCGGAAGGTTACGATTGTTCTGATGCAATCACATATCAATGGGTTGAAGAAAAAGATTCTGACCTGAAGGCTCATTACAATTTCTATTTTACTATGGAGCATAATGAAATTAGCAGATTAAGTATGTTTGTTTATCTTTTCATGGTTCTTTTGATAGGAGCTTTGGGCGGTGCAATATATGATTTATTTAAATTTATATTCGGGTTATTTTAAGGAGGAGATATTTTGAATTTAAAATGCAGACTGATTTTAGAAGATTACAGAAAGCAAAGAGATGATTTTGTAAAGCTTGGCGATACAGTGCACTCAATGCTTTCGGATATTGTGAAGGACTTAGGTCTTACTGTTTTGGCTGTTGAGCACCGCGTCAAGGAAGAAAAGAGCCTTGCAGGAAAGCTTGAAAGAAAGGGCGACCTTTACAATGTATTTGAGGATATTACCGACATTCTCGGTTGTCGTGTAGTTTGCTTCCTTTCCGATGAAATTGACCAAATCGGTAAAAAAGTTGAAGAAAGCTTTGTTGTTGACTGGGAAAATTCCTCGGACAAAAGAGCGCTTATAAAGGAAGATGCTTTTGGCTATTTGTCTCTCCACTACATCTGTTCGTTACCTTTTGGAGATAAGTGGCCCGATGAAATTTGCGGTAAGAAGTTTGAAATTCAGATAAGAACCATCTTGCAACACGCATGGTCAGCGATTCATCATGATATCGGATACAAGAGCGACTTTGGTGTGCCAAGAGAAATAAGAAGACAGTTTGCACGTCTTGCCGGTCTTTTAGAGCTTGCCGATGATGAATTTGTTCGTGCTCGTGACAATATGGTGGGATATACCGAAGACATCAGACAGCGTATTATAACAGACGATGCAGATGACATAACAATCAATATGATTTCTCTCAATGAATACGTGCTTCACAACAAAAAAATGCAGAGTATTATCAAAGAAATAGCTGATATTGCAGGTGCGGAAATAAGTAATATTGATCCTGAAAGCTACATACCGCAGCTCGCATTCCTCGGAATAACAAAGCTTGGCGATATTGAGATAATGATAAAAGAAAATTATGACCTTGCAATGACACTTGCAAAAAAAGCATTATCTGCAGCAGACCTCGACATTGTTTCATCAAGCGTTGCACTCCGCTTTTTGTGTCGTGCAGAGCTTCTGAATAAAAACTATGATTTTGATAAAATCGTAGAATTTTTAAAAATTTCTTTGGGAACAAAGGAAAAAGCAGAAAGGCAGGCAAAACACCTGCTTAAACAAAAGGAGGAATGCTGATGGACGACAGTGTTCAGCTTGCCCTCCGGTTTGCAAAAGAAAAGCATAAGGGACAAAAACGTATCGGTGGTAATGATTACATAACTCATCCCATAGCGGTAATGGAATTTGTAAAGAGTCAGGGTTTAGATGAAAACTATCAGATAGCTGCACTTTTTCACGATTTGCTTGAAGATACGGATGCAACCGAAGAAGAAATTCTTCTAATTGGCAGTCCTGAAATCCTTGAAGCGGTAAAGCTACTTACAAAGGAAAAGGGCTATGATATGGCAGAATATATAGGTAGCATAAAAAATAACCCTATTGCTTTTGCGGTAAAGGCGGCAGACCGCCTTCACAACCTGCAGTGCGCAATTGTCGCAAACGAGGAATTCAAGCGGAAATATATCATTGAAACCATTGATTGGTATATGGACTTTTCGTCCGATATCAGAATAGCGGTAAAAATATTGGCAGAAACCCTTGAAAACCTCGACGAGAAATTGTCGTTTCTTTGCAAAATAACAGATGTAAATGACCAATAAAAAAGGAGATTATTACAATGACTAT
>JAZLER010000006.1:0-34039 GCA_045615345.1 Fumia sp.
ATTTTTATTTGTAACAAAAGCATACGCAGACATAAACACTGCCGCTACACACCCACGCATAGCGGTCATCTGCATCGGGGTATACCCCATAGGTTTCAGGACATTAAAAAACAGTCCCGATGTTCCCCACAAAACTCCTGCTGTAATTATATATAAAAGCGCTTTTCTTTTTACACTAAACATATTATCTATCAAAAACTACCTTGTCAATTTCTTCAAGCTCTGAAGGAGCAAAGCTTGTATTTTTAAGCATACCGATGTTATCAAGAATTTGCTCAGGTTTCGATGCACCTATCAGCACACTTGTAACACCATCTTTACTGTAAAGCCACGAAAGTGCCATCTGTGCTAAGGACTGTCCGCGTCTTTTTGCAATTTCATTGAGTTTTTGTGCTTTTAAAACCTTTTCTTCTGTAATGGAAGCTTTGGTTAAAAATCTGCCGCCCGATACCGCACGGCTGTCGGAAGGAATTCCGTCAAGATAACGGTCTGTAAGTATTCCCTGCTCTAAAGGACTATATATAATTACGCCCTTTTTCTCAGCGACAGCAGTTTCAAGAAGCTTGTTATTCTCAACTGTTCTGTCAAAAATTGAGTAACGGTTCTGGTTGATAACAAACGGACATTTAAGTTCTTTAAGGATATCCGATGCCTTTTTCATAGTTTCGCCATCATAGTTAGAAAGCCCCACATACAAAGCCTTACCGCTTTTTACAATCTGGTTTAAAGCCCACATAGTTTCGTCAAGTGGTGTATCAGGGTCCATTCTGTGATGATAAAAAATATCAACATAGTCAATATTCATTCTTTTAAGGCTCTGGTCAATACTTGAAATTAGATATTTTCTGCTGCCAAAATCCCCGTAAGGACCGGGCCACATATAATACCCTGCCTTGGTACTGATAATCATTTCATCACGATAGCTTTTCATATGATTATTCAAAATCTTACCAAAATTTGTTTCAGCACTTCCGGGTTCAGGCCCGTAATTATTTGCAATATCAAAATGTGTAATCCCGTTATCAAATGCGGTAAAACACATTCTGCACATATTCTCAAAATTTCCGTTATCACCAAAATTATGCCAGAGTCCCAAAGAAACCACAGGAAGTTTGAGTCCACTCTCACCGCATTTTCTGTACTCCATCAAATCATATCTTTTATCGCCGGCAGTATAGCTCATAAAAACACTCCTATCAGTTTTTCTTCCAGGTATAAGGCATTAATATAATAATTATCGGGAAAAGTTCAAGTCTTCCACAAATCATATTCATTGTGAGAACAATTTTTGAAAGCACAGAAAAATCCGCAAAGTTACCCGAAGGTCCTACCATACCAAATCCCGGACCTACATTGTTGAGTGTAGTTGCAATTGCTGTAAAATTAGTTTCAAAGCCAAATCCGTCAAAGGAAATAAGTAAAAATGAAACTATATAAATCAAAACAAAGCAAACAATATATGCGTTCACTCGTTTTACTGCTTCATCATCAATTTTTTTGCCGTTTATGTTTATCGTCATAACACTTTTAGGATGTATAAGTGACATAATCTCGCGTTTTAAAGATTTCAAAAGAATAATTATTCTTGAGATTTTGATACCACCGCAAGTAGACCCTGCACAGGCACCGACAAACATTAAAATAAATAATATCCCTTTTGAAAAATCAGGCCATAAGTTAAAATCAACAGTTGCAAAACCCGAGGTTGACATAACAGATGCAACAGAAAAAATCGAGTGATGGAATGCCTCAAAAAAGCCATCAAATGCACCAAGAATATTGAGGGTGATAAGGATGGAAGAAACAAAAATCAAAGCTAAAAATATACGGAGTTCTTCATTTTTTAATACATTTTTTATCTTTCCGGCAATTAAAAGAAAATACATTGTAAAGTTTACAGAAAAAAGTATCATAAATACAGTAACAACACCCTGAATGTACATATTGTACTCTGAAAGGCTTGAATTTTTGATACCAAAACCACCCGTACCCGCAGTACCCAAAGCAGTCGTAACAGCATCAAAAAACGGCATCTTTCCGATAAGTAAAAATATTATCTGCAAAACAGTAAGCCCGATATAAATTCCGTAAAGTACTTTTGAATTCATATGTGCCTTAGGGAGAATTTTTTCAACCTGGGGACCTGACGATTCAGCCCTTATAAGCTGCATATTGTTGCCACCAGCCAAGGGGGTAAGTGCCATAACAAAGATAAGTACTCCCATACCGCCGATCCAGTGAGTAAAACTTCTCCAGAACAGCATACATCTGCTCAAAGCTTCGACATCCCGCAGGATAGTGGCACCTGTCGTAGTAAATCCCGAAGCAGTTTCAAAAACTGCATCAACAAACTTTGGAATTTCACCTGAAAAGAAAAACGGCAAAGCACCGATTATACTGATTACAAGCCATGCAACAGCAACGGTAACAAGCCCTTCTCTTGCATAAAGTGAAGAACTTTTAGGTTTGAGCAGTATTAAAGGTATACCGATTGCAACGCTTATAAGTATCGCAGGAATAAAGTAAAACCCTGCGCTTTCCTTATAATACAAAGCAACAATCATAGGTAAAAGCATCGCAACCGCATCAAAAAGCAGAATATATCCATTCAGCTTAAAAACCAATTTCTTATTCATTTATATCTCCATTTCATCGTCAAGTATCTGCTCAATACGGCTGATACCCTTATGAGTTGTGACAACAATTACAGTGTCATCAAGCTGTATTGAATCTTTACCCATGGGTGTAAAGGTTTTTCCGTTACGGGTAATACATGCAATAAGTGTACCTTTTCTGATATTAAGTTCAGCAAAAGGAATACCGACAACTTCCGAATTCTGTCTGATACGGAATTCCAAAGCTTCAACTCGGTCGTCAACGATTCTGTGCATTGATTCCATACTGGATTCCCAGGAATTCTGCATCATACGGACATACTGCAGAATTCTGTCAGCAGTGATAGTCTTAGGATAAACAATACTGCCGATAGACATCCCCTTCAAAACGCCATCAAAGTCGAAATGCTTGATTTTGGTTATAATTTTCGCTTCAGGTACCTGCTGATACGCATACATCGACATCAGGATATTCTGCTCATCAACACCCGTAAGGCTTAAAACGGCATCGGCATTTTCGATATGTTCCTCGTGAAGAAGATAGTTATTTGTACCATCTCCGTGAATTATCATCGCTTCAGGCAACAATTCACTGAGCTCTTCACAACGCTCTTTGTCAATTTCGATAATTTTCACTTTGTGCCTTGATTCTAAAAGCATCTTTGTAAGGTAATAAGTAAGCGTTCCGCCACCTAAAATAACAACATTCTTGATTTTAGCAGTGATAGCACCAACTTTTGTAAAGAAATCGTTAGCTTCTTTAATTGGCGCCACAAAAGAAATCTTGTCCCCTGAATGCAGAACAAAATCACCGGTAGGTACATAAACATTATCACCGCGTTCAACAGCACAGATAAATACCGAAGTGTTAAACGACTGGCGCAATTCGTAAAGTCTTAACCCTGCAATTTCCGAAGTTTCGGGAATTTCATATTTCATAATTTCAACTCTGCCCTTGGCAAAAGTTTCAACCTGAATGGCACTCGGAAAACGGATAAGACGCGAAATTTCCCTTGCCGCCGCGCGTTCGGGGTTGATATGAAGACTAAGTCCTAAATCATCTTTTATAATGTTAACCGCATCAGCATATATCGGATTTCTCACACGGGCAATAGTGTTCTTTGCACCGAGCTTTTTAGCAATAAGACAAGTGAGCAGATTAAGCTCGTCCGAACGCATCATTGCTATAAGAAGGTCACAGGTATTAACCTTTGCTTCCTTCAGAACAGAAACAGATTCACCATGTCCCTGAACGCACATAACGTCCAGTGCATTGCCTATTTCATCAAGTTTATCTATATCAGTGTCAATAACCACAATACTGTGCTTTTCTGCAACAAGTTCTTTTACAAGGGTTGTTCCTACTTTACCGCAGCCTACAACTACAATATTCAAACTAAACACTCCTTTCGCCTAAAATCAATTGTACCACTTTATATAAAATTTATCAATATATTTGCAAAAAAAAAGAACGCCAGAAGGCGTTCTTTAAATAAAGCATTAAGCTAATTTAACTTTTTTCTTTGTGAGTACCTGAATTACAACTGTAACTGCAACCAAACCTACACCGATAAGGTCAGTCTGCCAACCGGGATAAATAAGGAGCAAACCACCGACAAGGCTTACAATACGCTGATACCATGGCATATGATGGAACATATAGCCTTCAAGAGAAGCCGCAACAGCAAACATACCAATAATCGAAGTGATAGTAATTAAAATTACATCAACAGGTGTTGTGTTGATAAGAAGCATTGCAGGGTTTAACGCAAATACATAAGGCACAATAAATGCACCGATAGCAAGCTTTGTAGAGGTTACAGCAGTCTTCATCGGATTACCCTGAGCAATAGCTGCACCAGCATATGCCGCAAGAGCAACAGGAGGTGTCAGGTCTGCTACGATACCAAAATAGAACACAAAGAAGTGAGCTGCAATAGCGGGTACGCCCATACGGATAAGGATAGGAGCACAAGTAGCCGCCATAATACAGTAGTTTGCAGTAGTGGGAACACCCATACCCAACACGATACAACAAAGCATTGTAAGGAACAAAGCGATAATAACCCTGCTTCCTGCAAGTGCCACAATACCATTTATCATCATATTAGCAAGACCAGTCATTGTAATAGTACCTGCAATAATACCAGCAACACCACAAGCAGCCGCAACAGCTATCATCCCCTGCGCACCTGCTGCCAACGCTTCAAAAATGCGTTTTGGAGTAATGCGGTTTTCTTTATTGAACAAGCTTACAACAATAGCAATGACAATTGCAATAGCAGCTGCATACTGGATAGAACGTGTACTTGTACCAACGAGGTAAATAAGAACAATAAGAGGTAACAAAAGATATGTCTGCTTCAAAAGAGGTAAAAGTCTGGGCAGTTCTTCTTTTGTAAGGCCACGCAAACCTTCTTTTTTAGCTTCAAGGTGGACGGAAATAAATACACCTGCAAAATACAAAACAGCAGGTAAAATTGCTCTTACTACAATGTTGCTGTAAGGAACCTGAACATAGTCAGCCATAAGGAAAGCAGCAGCCCCCATGATAGGAGGCATAATCTGACCACCAGTAGAAGCAGAAGCTTCAGCAGCTGCGGCAAACTCAGGTTTGTAGCCTGTTTTCTTCATAAGAGGAATTGTAACTGAACCTGAACCTACAGTATTAGCAACAGAAGAACCCGATACCATACCTTCCAGTGCACTTGCAACCACAGCAACCTTTGCGGGTCCGCCTGAAAAGCCACCAACAATTGAGTTTGAAATCCTGATAAAGAAATCGGCAATACCTGTTCTTTCAAGGAATTCACCAAATATGATAAACACAACAATGAACTTTGAGCAAACATTGATAGGAGTAGACAAGATGCCTTCTTTTCCATAGAAAAGATAATGAACAATATACTCAAGTTTTTTCCAGAGCGAGGGGTTAGTGAGTCCCGCTGTAACAGCATACAGTACAAAACATCCTGCAACAATTACAATAGGAAGCCCTACACTTCGTCTGCAGACTTCAACAAGAGATATAGTACCAATAATACCAATAATAATCTGATACCATGTGAAATGTGCACCCTGCTGAATAATCGTCATAGCATTTACGGTATAGTAAAAGAAAGCCCCCGTACCGCCAATCATAAGCAGGATATCATACCACGGCATATGATTTACTTTATGAGCCTTTTTGTTGGCAGGATAAATTATATATCCTAAAAATACGATGAAAGCAACAAAAGATGTAAGACGATATTCTTCAAGCCAACTTGCAAACAAAGTAACATAAAGGCAAAATAATGAAAATGTAGCAAGAATGCATGTCACAAATACTTTGGGCATACCTTCCCATATACGAACATTGGATTCCCTGTCGAATTTTTTCATTACTGAATCAAGATCCATAGGTTCTGTGTTTTCGACAGTATTTTTCTTCTTAAAAAACGCCATAATGCCTCCTTAGAATATTAAAGCGGCTGCGACTTTTTTAAGTCGCAGCCTGATTTTTAGCTTTTAAAAAATTACTGAACTGCTACTTCAATATTCTTTTCAGCATAGTATTTAGCAGCACCTGCATGGAAAGGAACTGTCATACCGCTTGTTGCGTTTTCAAGGCTTAATTCTGCACCTTTACCATTTTCAGCTGTGATAGCTTCGATGTTATCAAAGATTGCAGCTGTAAGGTTGTATACATCGTCTTCGGAAGCATCAGCACTTACGATAAGTGTAGCTTTAACTGTTACAGTCTGAACATCAGCTTCCTGACCGGGATATGTACCTGCAGGAACATTATATACTGTGTAGAAAGGACAATCAGCCATCATTTTTTCTGCAACTGCGCCATCGATGGGAACAAGGTATGCAGCATTAGTTGTGCAAAGCTCTGTAATAGCGGGTGTAGG
Source organism: Fumia sp. (assembly GCA_045615345.1). Taxonomy (GTDB): domain Bacteria; phylum Bacillota; class Clostridia; order Oscillospirales; family Ruminococcaceae; genus Fumia. The sequence goes on from JAZLER010000006.1 coordinate 6,515, forward strand.
AGCACCTGCTACGATGAATGCAGCATCGATTTTACCGTCTTTGAGAGCATCAGCACTGTCAGCAAAAGACTGATACTGAGCTTTAATGTCTTCTTCTGTAAGACCTGCAGCTGTCAAAACATCAATAGCGTTAAAGTATGTACCGGAACCGGGAGCACCGATAGAAACAGATCTGCCTTTAAGGTCAGCAACAGATTTGATTTCGGGGTCCATAGTTACAAGCTGAACAGATTCTGCATAAAGACCTGCAACTGTACGGAAGGATTCAACTTTACCTTCAGTTTCGAAAGAACGGATACCATCCCATGCATAGGACATAACATCGGACTGAACAGTACCGAGCTGGTAGTTACCTGCATCAATACCCTGGATGTTAGCTTTAGAGCCATCAGTAGAAACAACAGTAACATTAACGCCGGCGTTGTTTGTGATATACTGACCCAAAACTCCGCCGTAGCCGTAATATGTACCTGCTGTACCACCGGTACCCATTGTCATTTTTGTTCCTGCGGAACCACCACAAGATGTCACTGCCAAAGCCATAATAAGGCTGAGAGCGATAGCAAGAATTTTTTTCATAAAAAATTACCTCCTGAAATTTAATTTTTTTCGCCATTTTATATTATACACCATACTTGAAAATTTTTCAAGTTTTTTTAGAAAAATATTTTAAATGTACCCTGCATCCATTTTTATTTCGTCACCGTTAGAACTGCCATCACCATAATATGCATCATAAATGGCGTTGGCATAATCCCCTCTTGCATCACCCCAACCTGAGTTAGAAAGATAAATTATATCAAAATCATCCTCGGGAAGCTGAATATGGATTGTTCTAAAACCACGGGAACCGCCATTATGAGTGATTCGTTTTTTATCGTGCCATACGGTAACAGCACAGCCAAGTCCGAAATAGGATTGAGCGGATGGAGTTAAAATCTCATTCCAGCTTTTTTCAGAAAGCAGCAGTTTATTTTTTATAGCAAGGTTTAATGCATATACATCATCAACAGTACCAACAATGTCCCCTGCCCCTTTGTACCACTCAATAACACGGGTGGTTTTGCCATCAGGCTCATAGCCCGTAACACGATAAGGTATCTCAAGACCTTTTCTGTCAACAACCGCTGTTTTCATACCAAGAGGTTCAAATACCTCCTTTTTCATATATTCCGCATAGTCCATACCTGTTACATTTTCAATAATCAGAGCAGGAATTATATAGTTTATATTTGCATAAATATGCCCTTTACCGGGTTCAAAATGCACAGGATACTCAGAAAGATTCTTAAGGGCAGATTTTATCTGTTCAGAAGTACTCCCATCAAATTTCTTGCCTATATCGGTATCCTGGTCAAAATCAGGCAGACCGCTTATATGATAAAGCAGATGTCTTATTGTAAGGCGTTTATCAAAAACTTTTGCTTCGGTTAAATATTCACCCGGATGCTTATCAACATCAATAATTCCTTTGTCGTGAAGTTTCATAGTGCCGATAGCACAAAAAGGTTTTGAAAGCGAATACAGAGAAAACATCGAATTTTTTGTGAAAGGCACTTTGTTCGCGATATCAGAAAATCCTATAAACTTTTCATATATAATTTTATCTTTTACAGTAACACGCAGAACACCTGAATTTTTATTATCTAAGGTATATTCTTCGATGAATCTGTCCATTTTTGCTGAAAACTTTTCAAGCATATTTTCACCTCAAAAAGATAAACCCCACCAATTAAGGTGGGGTTATGATTAGTCATCAATACTGTTATTGGTAGCAGTTTCAAAAATCGCTTCAACCTCAGCAGAAGGTTTCTTATCAATCAAAGTAACAACTACTGCAGCGATTGCACCGAGAATAAATCCGGGAATAATTTCATAAATTCCTGTAGTTGCACCGAGTGTAGCACCACCGGAAACAGGCAACCACAACCATAACATATCAACAGCAGCACCAACAATAATACCTGCAACAGCACCTTTGTATGTAAATCTCTTCCAGAAAAGTGAAAGCAGAACAGCGGGACCAAATGCAGCGCCAAAAATACCCCATGCATTGGAAACAAGGTCCATAATAGCCTGTGCAGCTTTTCCTTTACTGCTTGCAATAAAATAAGCAACAATTGCGATAACAATAACGATTGCACGGCTTACCCAGATCATTTCCTTGTTGGAAGCATTCTTTCTTACAAGCGGTTTGTAAAGGTCGCTCGAGAAAGAAGAAGCAGCAACTAAAAGCTGAGAGTCAGCAGTTGACATAGAAGCCGCAATAATAGCAGCAAGCAAAATACCTGCAATAAATGAGGGGAATACATCACGGGCAAGTTCAACAAAGATAAGTGACTGTTTACCCTCTGCAAGCAAAACAGCAGAAAGGTCTGTGCCGTTAGCGTATACAAACATTCTTCCGAGGTAAGCAATAACAACTGCAGCACCGAGAGAAAGAATTACCCAGATAATAGCAACAGTTGCAGATTTCTTAACCATAGAAGGTTTCTTGATAGCCATAAATCTTACAATAATATGAGGCATACCAAAATATCCAAGACCCCATCCAAGACCGGAGAGAATATCTTTCCAACTTGCACTGAAGAAGTTTGAAACAAACGCAAACTCTTCACCATTAGGGCCTGTATATACAGTAGCAAGAGCGGCAACATCAAGATTTCTTGTAAAGCCAATTACCAAAGGAACAATAAGCAATGCACCGAGCATCAGAAGTCCCTGGAAAAAGTCTGTCCAGCAAACAGCACTAAAGCCGCCGAGGAATGTGTAAACAACAACGATAGCAGCGAAGATAATCATTGCTTTACTTCTTGCAAGTTCAGGGATAAGTGTTGTAAATACATCAGCACCTGCAACAAACGCAGAAGCAACATAAATTGTAAAGCAAACAAGGAAAACGATTGCACAAATAACACTTACAAGGTGGCTCTTTGAAAGAAAACGGTTTGAAAGATACTGAGGAAGTGTAATCGCATCACCGGAAGCTTTAGAAAACTTACGAAGCCTTTTTGCGACTAAAATCCAGTTAAGTGCTGTACCGATTGCAAGACCGATACCAATCCAAGCCTGGCCAAAACCAAAAGCAAGAATACTTCCGGGAAGACCCATCAAAAGCCACGCACTCATATCGGAAGCCTGAGCACTCATTGCAGTAACCCAGGGACCCATAGCGCGTCCACCAAGGAAATAATCCTTTTCTGATACTTCTTTAGACTTAAAGAAGAAAAAGATACCTATAGCAATCATCGCTACAAAGTACAAAACAAATGCTAAAATGTCCATAAAAATTTACTCCTTTTTTAAAAATCCTTAACATTATATCATATAATTTTATAGAATGCAATACAGAACGCAGTATAGACTAAATTCTATACTGCGTTTTTACAAACTTAGTATTTAAGGAATATATCTTATAAACCAAAATATATACTGAAAATTAAACTTTAATTTGGGACAAGAACATTGGCATAGTTGTCTTTGCATAATTTTTAAGTGAATAATCTCCGTTACAAAGACACCAGTCATATAAAAGTGCCCTTTCACACATAGCGTATAACTTAACTATCTCATTAACAGTAAGATTATCAGTTATTTCGCCATTCTTCTGCCCATCGGAAACTATTTTCTTAAGAAGCTTATAGTACACCCTCTTGCTGTCAAGCAGATGCTTTTCGCCTTTTGTAACAAGCTGAGTTGAATAAAGTCTTGTAAGAAGATCCAAATCTATTCTTTCTTCTATCATTTCAAACAATTTGCAGTTCAGGTACAAAAGCTTATCAAAACTGTTCATATCATCGGTAAAGGTTTCCTGCAGACGCTCATATTCTTCATCAAAAATGTAAGAAAGCGAACCAAGGAGCGCATCCTTGCCCTCAAAATAATGATAGAATGACCCTTTTGATGTACCCGACTCATCAATTATTTCTTCAATTGTAGTATTATCATATCCCTGTTCATAAAACAGATCCCAGGCAGCAGTGATAATTTTACCTTTTGTATTCTTCTGGTTTTTCTTAGCCATAATTTACTCTTTTCCGCATTTAATCAACCTGAATACCTGCTCTGCGGTATCCGAAAGATTTTTATATGCATTATTAATGTCCATCGCATTTTCCAAAGTACAAGGTTTTCTTACAATCGGGAAAAATGCATCAATTCCGTATTCATTACATATTCCCGCATCATCAGTAACAGCTCCCGAAAAAGCAATAACCGTTTTGTTATATTTCTTTGCAAGTTTTGCAATACCAACAGGTGCCTTTCCCATATATGACTGTCCATCAAGGCAACCTTCGCCCGTAATAACAATATCCGACTCTGAAATAAGACTTTCAAGTCCCGACTCTTTGATTACAAGTTCAATTCCCGATTTCAGTTTGCCATTAAGATATGATATAAAAGCAAATCCCAATCCACCTGCAGCACCGGTACCCGGAATTCCGGCATCAGATTCAGGAAATATTTCTTTTGTAAGGCGCGCGTACTCAGAAAGCCATCTGTCCATATCCTCAATCATTTCTTTTGTTGCACCTTTTTGCGGAGCAAAAACCACACTGCAACCATTACTGCCACAAAGAGGATTGCTGACATCACAAGCGATATTGAAATCACATTCCGAAAGCAGAGGAAAAGCTTTATCCGTATTGATTTTTACGATATCTTTAAGTCCTTTACCTCTACAGGAAACCTGATTGTTTTCTTTATCAAGAAACTCAAACCCCAACGCCTGAAGCATACCGATGCCACCATCGTTCGTGGCACTTCCGCCGATGCCAATAATAAACTTTCTGCAACCGTTTTTGATGGCATCCAGAATCAACTGACCTACACCATAGGTTGTAGTCCTGAGCGGATTTCTTTCCTCATTGGAAATAAGGGTTATTCCGGCTGCCGCAGACATCTCAATCACTGCAGTGTTATCAGGAGTTATTCCGTAACTCGCCGCTATGTTGTCACCAAGTGGTCCTTTAACTTCGACTTGTCTGTATTCGCCGCCTGTTGCAGAGATAATAGCTTCTACAGTTCCCTCTCCACCGTCTGCAATCGGGCAGATATTCACTGTGGCATCAGGATAAATCCTTTTTATACCATCTTTTATTGCCTGCCCCGATTGAAAGGTAGAAAGACTTCCTTTAAATGAATCGACAGCAATAGTTACTCTCATAAATCATCACCCTAATCAGAGTTCTTCTGCCAAAGTTCTTCGTTTTTTCCATATACCCGACAAAAAGTATATAACACTCGGTATTGCGTATCCGTATGGTGCGAGTGCGTAACCAAGCACAAACCCGTAAAATCCCCAGTTAAATACAAAACCAAAAAGATAACTGAGTCCTATTCTTAAAATTACTCCGTCAAGCATAGCAAGTATCATACACATTTTTGCATGACCTATTCCCTGGATAAAAGCACCACTTGCTCTCATAATTGCAAACGCAGGGAACATCCAGAGTATCGCCTTGATAAAAGTTCCCGACATCTCGTGGACAAGAGGGTCATCTGAAAAGAGCATAAACAGTTCTCTTCCAAAACAGAGATATAATGCTAAAAAGAAAACAGTCATTATAACAGAATATAAAAGTGAATAATAAACTATATTCTTTGCGCGTTTATTGTTACCTGCACCGATATTCTGGCTTATCATAGGAATAGCCGCATGCTGTATTCCCTGGGATATCTTGTTTACAATATCGTCAATTCTGACACCAACACCAAAAGTTGCCGAAGCCACAACGCTTATATCGTTGATAATTGAGTTAACATAAAGCATAGAAAGATTGATAAACCCTGACTGAATAGCCATCGGAGTACCGAGTTTTATAATCATTCCTGCGTAATTCTTTTCAATTCTGAAACTTTCTTTCTTAAAATCAAAATAAAACTCTTTTTTATGTCTGTAAAGATAGAAAACAGAGAAAATAAAAGAAACAGCCTGTCCTATAATGGTAGCGTATGCTGCTCCTGCTACTCCCCAGCCCCAGACACCTGTAAAAAGAATATCAAGGAAAAGATTGGTAAAAGATGCAATTACAATAAAAAGAAGTGGTCTTTTAGAGTCCCCCATTCCCCTGAGTACTGCTGAAACCATATTATAACCTGCAGTAAATACAAGTCCAAGACCGCATATAAGCAAATAGTCCACAGACATTTCAAAAGACTCATCGGGAATATTTACAAGATTTAAAATCCCGTTTTTAAAGCCCACAATTATAACTGTAAAAACCAGAGCAATAATCATAAGTATATCAAAAAGTGTACCTATAATATTAGTAAGTTTTTCTTTCTTATCAGAACCAAGTGCCTGGGATATAAGTACCTGACCTGCACTTGAAATACCAAGACAGACCATCGTGGCAAAATTTAAAATCTGACCGCTTTGTGCAACTGCCGAAAGCCCCGCAGTACCAACAAATTTACCCACTATCATCATATCAATTGTACTGTAGAACACCTGTAAGGCGTTGGACAACATAAAAGGAAGAGTGAACAGCAGTAACTGTTTTGGTATATTCCCTTTTGTAAAATCTTTAGCTATCGCATTACTCATTAGTTTTCACCTTCTTACTGTTTACAATAATTATGCCGACACTTACAAGTAAAAAGGCTAAAATAGTCTTTATACTCAATATATTTTCTTTTAAAACAATACCCGAGATAATCCCGCCCGAAACCGGTATAACAAAAATGTATACACCAAGCTTGCCCACGGGGTATTTACTCAGAAGATAACTCCACAAGGTAAATCCGAAAGAGGATACAAAAACAAGGTACAAAAGAAGCAGAATACCTTTAAAAGTAATTGTCATTCCGCCTCTGTATCCTATAAGTCCTGCAACTATAAGCAAGAAGCCACCTATCAAGAGATTATATGAAGATACTGTAAATGGTTTTTCTTTTGCTGTTGCCTTCTTGTTAAAAACGGAGCCCACAACGAAAAACACTTCTGCTATAAGCAAGAGTCCATCGCCCATAAAAGTCATACTGAAGCTCAAATCATCTGTACTTGATGCCAACCAGACACCGGCAAAACCTATAACTGTACCAACTATTTTAACAAGATTAAGTTTATCATCAGGATAAATAAAATGAGCTAAAATAACTGCAAAGAATGCAGATGTGGCAGTAAGAATAGATGCTTTTGAACCGGTAAGTTCAGAAAGAGCTACATAATAGAAAAAGTATTGTAAAAATGTATATGTAACAGCCACTGTAAAAATATCTGCCACATTATCCTTATTGAATAAAGGGATTTTCTTTTCTCTTAAAGAACTTATAATAAAAAGTACAACTCCTGAGATAAGGAAACGGCATCCTGCAAAAAGAATAGTTGAAAAGATGTCACCATTCACACCGAATTCCGCGTAACCCAATTTTGTAACAGGAATTCCACTCCCGAATATTATGTTGCATAAAACCGCCAGTAAAACAGCTTTTAAAGGTAAATTCTTCATATTTTTCTCCTACACCAAAGAATGATAAATCGCTAAAATAACAGGCACGAATATCAAGGCACACAGGGTTGAAATAAAAGTAAGCTGTGCCCCTGTGCGACTGTCCCCACCATAAGCTTCGGTGAAAATAATACTGTTAAGTCCTGTAGGAATAGCAGTATTAACGATAACTAAAATCGCAATATTTTCAGGCACTTTAAGATAAACCATTAAAAATACAGTTATGGCAGGAATTATTACAAGCTTGATAAAGCATGCGATATAAGCTTTTATATTGGAAAGCATACTCTTTAAGTCATTAGATGCAAATACAACACCTGTAAGTATCATACCCACAGGCGCAAGGCAATTTGCACCTGTATCAAGAACTGTTTGCAGCACAGCAGGAATTTTTATGTTACACGCACCCACTATCATACCTGCAACCAAAGATAGAATAACAGGGTTGCAAAGTGTTTTAAATGAAAATTTCCTTGCAGGGTTTAAAATATAAATTCCGAAAGTATAAGTAACAATCATAAACGGAATTGAAAAAATTATGTAGTCAAAGAGTACAAGCTCACCAAAAATTGCCAGTATCAGAGGATTACCGAAATATCCGCTGTTGGGAATTGTAAAAGAATAAAGATAAACATCACGGGTGTTTTTTTCTTTTGTAAAAATTCTCGAAAACAAAAGAGCAAGTGTAAGATAAATCAAAAGGCAAAGAGAAGAAATTACACATAAATTCAGTTTTTCAGATAAAATGTCAAGTTTAAAATTAGTTGCCATCTTACCGAAAATAAAACATATCAAAAAAACATTTACAAGAAGATTTGACAATCCCTTACTGAATGTATCGGAAAACTTCCCCTTTTTCTTCAGAAAGTAGCCCATTAATATAAAGCAGAAAAATACTATGCATTGCGAAGATGTAACTTTGAAACTTTCTAACATTATGTAAGCTCCTTAAACAATAATCAGTGATATTATATCACAAAACAGTCAAACCGACAACTTTTTTCAAAAACTTTTACAGTTAAAATTTTAATGTCATAAAAGGAAGAATTCTGTTGACTTTTAAGGTAAATCGTGCTATAATTCAATTAACTTTAACTTATTAAAGTAACATCGGGAGGGATATGTCATTAAAGCGTTAGAAGATAAGATTTTGAAAGAAGGTAAAGTTTTACCTGGAAATATACTTAAAGTCGATTGTTTCCTTAATCATCAGCTCGATATTCCCTTTTTAATGGAAATGGGCAAAGAAATAGCAACTCTTTATAAAGATGAGCCCGTAAATAAAATTTTAACTATTGAAACTTCGGGTATTCCTATTGCTTTTGCAGCCGCTTATTATATGAATGTGCCTGTTGTTTTTGTCAAAAAAAACAAATCAGGAAACATCTCAGATGATGTTTATTCTTCGAAAGTTACCTCTTTCACAAAGAAAAATGTATATGATGCTGTGGTAAGCAAGAATTTTCTCGATAAATCCGATAAATTACTTGTAATAGACGATTTCCTTGCAAAAGGAAATGCTCTCAATGGTCTTATTGACATCATAAACCAAGCTGGTGCCACTCTTTGCGGTTGTGCAATTGCAATTGAAAAAGGTTTCCAGGGCGGTGGAGATGAATTAAGACAAAAAGGAATAAGGATTGACTCTTTGGCAATCATTGAACAGATGACTGAAGATTCTCTCACATTCCGCAAATAAAAGTGTTTGTAATTTTAATTACATAAATTTGCCAAAAGGCAGGAGGTCATTAAAATGAAAAAAATTCTTTCCGCTCTCATGGTTGCTGTTATGCTCGTAGCATCGCTTACAGCTTGTGGCAACAACAGTGAGAAAACAACCGCAGACGCTGATTTCAAGATTGGTTTCATCTGCTTGCACGATGAAAACTCTACTTACGACAAAAACTTCTTGGACGCAGCTGAAGCAGCAACAGCAGAAATGGGACTTGCTCCCGAACAGGTAATCATCAAGACAAACATTCCTGAAGGTAATGAATGTTACGAAGCAGCAGCTGACCTTGCAGACCAGGGTTGTGATGTAGTATTTGCAAACAGCTTCGGTCATGAGCCTTACATCTTGAAGGCTGCAAAAGAATTCCCCGATGTTCAGTTCTGCCACGCAACAGGTACAACAGCTCATACAGAAAATGTTGCTAACTTCCATAACGCTTTCGCTTCTATCTACGAAGGCAGATACCTTGCAGGTATTGCAGCTGGTATGAAGCTTAACGAAATGATCGAAAGTGGCAAAATCACTGCAGAAGAAGCAAAAATGGGTTATGTAGGTGCTTACACTTACGCTGAAGTTATTTCCGGTTACACATCCTTCTATCTCGGTGCAAAATCCGTTTGCCCCTCTGTAACAATGGAAGTTCAGTTCACAGGTAGCTGGTACGATGAAGCTTTGGAAAAAGAAGCTGCAACAAAACTTCTCAGCAATAACTGTGTACTTATCAGCCAGCATGCTGACTCCATGGGTGCTCCCACAGCTTGTGAAAACGCTGGTGTTCCCAATGTTTCCTACAATGGTAGCACACAGAGCGCTTGCCCCAACACATTCATCGTTTCTTCCAGAATTGACTGGGTTCCCTACTACAAATACATCATCGATGCAGCTATGAATGACAAAGAAATCGTTGCTGACTGGTGTGAAGGTTTCGAAGCTGGTTCTGTAAAACTCACAGATGTTAATGAAACAGCAGCTGCTGCAGGCACTCAGGAAGCTCTTGATGCTGCAAAAGCTAAATTGATTTCCGGTGAAATCAAAGTATTCGATACTGCTACATTCACAGTTGGCGGTGAAGCTTTGACTTCTTACCTCGCTGATGTTGACACTGATGCTAACTACGAAAAAGATACAGAAGTTATCGCTGATGGTTACTTCCATGAATCTGAATATCGTTCTGCTCCTTACTTCGATCTTCAGATCGATGGTATCACATTGCTTAACAGCATGTTCTAATTGTTTTTAGGATATAGGGCGGAGAATCTCTCCGCCCTATATTAAGTTTATAACTTTTTCTTTTAATAAGCATTAGGCAACAAGGTATGTTTATTAAAGGAAAAAGAAATAATTATATTGGAGAGAAATATGGAACAAAATTTTGCCCTTGAGCTAAAAAACATAACAAAAACATTTGGCAGTGTAGTTGCCAACAAAAATGTTTCTTTAAAGGTAAAAAAAGGTGAAATTCTTTCAATTCTTGGAGAAAACGGCAGTGGTAAAACAACCCTTATGAATATGGTTTCGGGAATTTATTATCCCGACAACGGTCAGATATTCATTAATGGTGAAGAAGTTACCATCTCCTCCCCCAAGGATGCATTTGACCACAAAATAGGTATGATTCATCAGCATTTCAAACTTGTTGATGTTTTTAATGCTGCCGAAAACATTGTTCTCGGTCTTGAGGACGAAAAAGGATTTGATTTGCCTAAATATATCGAGAAAATCAAAGAAATCACCGAACAGTACGGATTTGAACTTGACCCTTACAAGAAAATATACGAGATGTCTGTATCCGAAAAACAGACTGTTGAGATTATCAAAGTTCTTTTCCGCGGCGCTGATATCCTTATTCTTGACGAACCAACAGCGGTTTTAACTCCCCAGGAAACAGTTAAACTGTTCAAGGTTCTTAAGAATATGAAAGAAAATGGTAAAGCTATCATAATCATCACACATAAGCTTCACGAAGTTTTATCCCTTTCAGATAATGTCACTGTTCTCCGCAAAGGCGAATACATAGGTACTGTAAAAACTTCTGAAACAAATGAATCTGAGCTTACTGAAATGATGGTAGGCAAAAAAATCTCATTAAACATCGAGAGAAGTGAACCCAAAGACCCCAAAGACCGTCTTATCGTTGATAAAATCAGTTGTGTAAGCCGTGAGGGCGTTAAACTTTTAGACAACATTTCTTTCACTGCGAAATCCGGAGAAATTCTTGGAATTGCAGGTATTGCCGGAAGCGGACAGCGTGAACTTTTAGAAGCAATTGCCGGACTTCAGCATCTTGACGAAGGTAAAATGGTTTACCTTGACCCTAAAACCAATAAGGAAGAAAACCTTCGTGATAAAACACCTATGCAGATTCGTCAGTTAGGTGTACGCCTTGCATTTGTCCCCGAGGACAGACTCGGTATGGGACTTGTCGGCAATATGGACATCGTAGACAATATGATGCTCAGAAGTTACAAAAAAGGCAAATCTGCATTTCTGCAGAGAAAACAACCTAAATCACTGGCTGATGAAATCATTGAAAGTCTTGAAGTTGTTACACCTTCCGCAAACACACCCGTAAGAAGACTTTCGGGTGGAAACATCCAAAAGGTTCTTGTAGGACGAGAAATTGCCTCCTCCCCCACTGTTTTAATGGCGGCTTACCCTGTTCGCGGTCTTGACATTAACTCATCTTACACCATCTATAATCTTTTAAATGGACAGAAAGAAAAAGGCGTTGCTGTAATTTTCGTTGGTGAAGACTTAGATGTTTTGGTTGAACTCTGTGACCGAATTCTGGTTATCGGTTCAGGTAAAATTGCAGGCATTGTAGACGGAAGAAACACAACAAAAGAAGAAATCGGTCTGCTTATGACTAAATCTTCTTATGAAGATAAAGGGGGTAACAACTAATGAAAAAGCTCAATAATCTTATATTAAAAGCCCTCTGTAATCCGTCTTTCCATATTGCAAAAAGAGATGATATCGTCTGGTGGAAAGCCTGGATTATAAGAATTATCGCTGTTGTAATCGCACTTATGGTTTGTGGCGTTGTAACAATTTCCCTTACAAGCCTCAATCCCATTGAAATGTATGTCACAATGATTGATGGTGCAGTAGGTACACCAAGACTTGTATGGAATCTCTTCCAGAACACAGCGATTTTGTTGTGCGTTTCCCTTGCTGTAACCCCTGCATTTAAAATGAGATTCTGGAACATCGGCGCTGAAGGTCAGGTTTTAATCGGAGGTCTTGCTACTGCTACCTGTATGATTTTCCTTGGCGAAAAACTCCCTGCACCTCTGCTTATCCCCGTTATGTTCATTGCAAGTGTTATCTCAGGTGCTATATGGGGGCTCATTCCTGCATTATTCAAGATGAAATTCAATTCAAACGAAACACTCTTTACCCTTATGATGAACTATATTGCAATTCAGATAGTTGCATATTTCACACTTGAATGGTCAGTACCAAAAGGCTCTGGAACCCCGAGAACTTTGGAATTCGGTCAGTTGCCTACTCTTTTCGGTCAGAAATATTTAATCAATATTTTGATTGTCGCTGTTCTTACTGTCATAATGTACATCTACCTTAAATACAGTAAACAGGGATATGAAATCTCTGTTGTCGGTGAAAGTGAGAACACAGCAAGATACATTGGAATTAATGTTAAAAAAGTAATTTTAAGAACTATGATAATTTCAGGTGCTATCTGTGGTATCGCAGGCTTTTTACTTGTTGCAGGCACCGACCATTCCTTAAAAGATGATACAGCAGGAGGCCGTGGATTTACCGCAATTATGGTATCCTGGCTTGCAAAGTTTAACCCTGTATTTATGATACTTACTTCCCTTCTTATCGTGTTCCTTGAAAAAGGTGCATCAAAAATTTCAGAAGTACACAGACTTAATTCCTCTTTCTCTGATATCATAACAGGAATTATCATTTTCTTCATCATCGGTTCTGAATTCTTCATTAACTACAAAATTAAATTCAACAAAAAAGAAAAGGAGGCAAATGTATGATAGCAACCATTATTCAGCGTGCAGTTATGCAAGGTACTCCTCTGCTTTTAGGCTCAACAGGTGAAATTTTAACCGAAAAATCAGGTCACTTAAACCTCGGTATCCCCGGAATTATGTATGTTGGTGCTATAAGCGGTGTTGCAGGCTCTTTCATTTATGAAAATTTTGGCAGTAGCCTTAATCCTTTTCTTGCTGTCCTTATTCCGCTTATCTGTTCATTGGTCGGCTCATCACTTATGGGGCTTATCTATTGTTTCCTTACTGTTACATTACGCGCAAATCAGAATGTTACAGGTCTTGCACTCACTACATTTGGTATTGGTATAGGAAACTTTTTCGGTGGCTCACTGATAAAGCTTGTTGACACAGATGTACCCTCAATCGCCCTTTCTGCAACAAGTACAATTTTTAAAACAGAGCTCCCCTTTGCTGATAAACTCGGCTGGTTCGGTGATGTATTTTTCTCTTACGGATTTTTGGTATATGTTGCAATTATAATTGCACTCATTTCATCTTATATCCTTAATAAAACAAGAACAGGTCTGCATCTCAGAGCTGTCGGAGAAAGCCCCGAAACCGCAGATGCAGCGGGCATTAATGTTATTAAATACAAATACCTTTCGACTTGTATAGGCAGTGCGATTGCGGGTCTTGGCGGATTGTATTATGTAATGGACTATGCTAATGGTGTATGGTCAAACAACGGATTTGGTGACCGAGGATGGCTTTCCATTGCACTTGTTATCTTCTCAATGTGGCGTCCCTCAATCAGCATTTTAGGCTCGATTCTTTTTGGCTTTTTATATGTAATTCCTACCTACATTCCCGATATTACAGTAAGCACCAAAAAGCTCTTTGAAATGCTTCCTTATGTTGTTACAATCCTGGTTCTTGTAATTACGAGCATCAGGGATAAAAAAGAAAACCAGCCTCCGGCTGCTCTCGGACTTCCCTACTTCCGAGAAGAACGATAAAAAAACAAAATGGTAACTGTTAAACAGTTACCATTTTTGGTATCTGAAAAGCAAAAAAGGCAACCAGATTTTCAGGTTGCCTTTTTAATTTTAATTAAAATGCTACTTTCATAAAGAGTGCCACACAACAAAGTATAATGGCACAGGGAACATAGAGATATCTTCCTGCACAGTACCAGAGATTTCCATGTTTTTTCTCAGTTCCCTTGTTAATCTCGTCAAGCAAGTCCTGTCTTTTCATAATCCAGAACCAGGAAATTGCCCCTAAAGTTGCACCAATAGGAATTATATAGATAGAAACAATATCCATCCATGGACCCCATTTGTAAATAGGTTCCATATTAACACCAAAACCAAGACAGATTATGCCGATTATTACAAGTACTGTCACACGATTAATTTTCGGGAACTTGTGAAGGAATGACTCCCCTACTGCCTCAAACATATTCTGGAGTGAGCTTATACCTGCAAAAATCATTGCAACATAGAGGAATATTGCAAATACCTGTCCGAAAGGAATGTCCTGCAAAATCCTTGGTAAAGTCACAAACAAAAGCGATGGTCCTGAACCGACATCGAGCCCGTACGCAAAGCACGCAGGGATAATAACAAGTGCCGCAACCAAAGCTGCAATTGTATCAAAAATGGCTGTGCGGATTGCAACTCCGACAACATCTTCCTTATCGTTTAAATAAGCGCCATACACAATCATACCACTGCCGGTAACAGAAAGTGAGAAGAAAGCCTGTCCCATCGCCCATATCCAAACCATCGGGTTTTTAAGGGCTGACCAGTCAGGTGTAAACATAAACTTATACCCTTCAGCAGCACCCGGAAGAAAAGCAACCCGTACAGCAAGTATCAGAAAAACTATAAAAAATACAGGCATCATAATTTTATTTGATTTTTCAATGCTTTTTGCACCTAAAAAAAGTGTAAGCAAGGTTACAATTAAAATAATGATATGAAAAGGTACTACCGAAAATCCTGTTTCGGAAAAACCTTTAAACCAGGTTGCAGTATCCACTTTCATAAGTTCCCCAGTGAGTGAACTTCCGAAAGCTTTAAGTACATAGGAAATAATAATTGCATAACCGATAGCAATGCACAAAGAACCAATAAGAGGTAACCATCCTACGAGTCCACCGATTTTGCCGATTTTTTCATTTCCTGAAGCCCAGGCATTTTTGTAAGAACCTAAAGTACCTGTCTTTGAACGGCGACCGATGGCATATTCAGCAGATAAACCGACCACGCTGAACAAAGAAACAAAAATTAAATACGCAACGAGGAAAGCAGCTCCCCCGTTAGCACCCATTTTTGCAGGAAATCCCCAGACATTCGCCATACCTACAGCAGAACCAACTGCCGAAAGAATAAATCCCCAACGATTTGAGAAAACAGTCTTTTTCTTTTCCATTTGATTTCCTCTCTTACTTGCAGAATTTTTCAATATAGTTATCAATAGCAGCTTCTATAATCTTGACAGATTCTTCCATTCCACTGACTTCATTTACTGCAGTTTCTTTGTGTTCAAGGTTTTTGTACACCTGGAAGAAGTGCTTCATTTCGTCAAAAACATGGCTTGGAAGCTCACTGATATCTTTGTACATATTATAGTTCGGGTCATTAAACGGAATTGCAATAATTTTTTCATCGTTTCTTCCGTTGTCAATCATAGAAATCACACCGATGGGATAAGCCCTTACTAAAGTCATAGGCTCAATCTGCTCAGAACAAAGTAAAAGGACATCAAGCGGGTCATTATCATCGCCGTATGTACGCGGAATAAAACCATAGTTTGCAGGGTATCTTGTAGAAGTGTAGAGAATTCTATCAAGCATCAGATAACCTGTTTCCTTGTCAAGCTCATACTTTTTCTTACTGCCTTTTGTAATTTCTATAACACAGATAAAATCATCTGCATTTATTCTTTTGGGAGAAATATCGTGCCAGATGTTAGACATAAAAATACCTCGTTATTATTTATATTCTTTTGCAAGTTTTTCAAAGGATGGTAAAGATTTTTCAATCATTTCAGTGGAAACACAGTAAGAAATTCTTACATATCCGGGGTAACCGAAGCTGTCGCCTGCTACCAAAAGAAGCTCATATTTTTTAGCTTTTTCGCAGAAAGCATGGGAATCTTCTTCCAAAGCTTTTACAAAAAGATAGAAAGCTCCATCGGGCTGAGCTACCTTATATCCGTACTCAGAAAGCGCATTACAGAGGATATCTCTGTTCTTTTTGTAAATAGAGATATCGGAGGTTTTTCCGATACATTTCGGTACTATCTTCTGGAAGAGGCTCGGTGCACAAACAAATCCCAAAGACCTTCCCGCACCGCAGACAGCAAAGTATACTGTTTTCCAGTCATTTACAGTATTCGGAACCAGTACATATCCAATTCTTTCACCGGGAAGAGAAAGGGATTTACTGAAAGAATAGCATACAATAGTGTTATTGTAGTATTCAGGAATGAAAGGTACAACAGTGCTTGCATCATAAACAAGCTCTCTGTAAGGCTCGTCAGCGATGATATAAATATCCTTGTTATACTTTTTCTGAGATTCATCCAGTACCAAAGCAAGCTTTTCGATGGTTTCGGGTGACAAAACCACACCTGAAGGGTTATTCGGTGAATTGATAATTACAGCTTTTGTATTTTCGTTGATAGCTGCTTTAAATACATCAAAATCGACCTGGAAGTCCTCCTCACGGCATTTTACAATCTTTGTGGTCATTCCTGCCTGGCTGATAAAAACAGTGTATTCAGGGAAGAAAGGAGCAAGTACAATTACTTCCCCGTTTTCTTCTGAAATTGCAGAAAGCGAAATTGTAAGTGATGCGGCAGCACCAACTGTCATATAAAAGTTATCACCTGTGTAATCTGTACCGAAGGTCTTGTTCACATAATCTGCACAAGCTCCTCTTACATCGGGGGCACCCTGAGCAGAAGTATATCCGTGCAAAGCAACGGGGTCAGTGTTTAAAACAAGGTCAGCAAGTGCTTCTTTTACACATTCGGGAGCAGGAACACTGGGGTTACCCAGACTGAAATCATACACATTTTCAGCACCGATTTCGGCTTTTCTTTTAAGTCCATACTCAAAAAGTTCACGGATTTCACTGCGTTTACTTCCGAGTTCATACATTTTCTTTGATACCATTGTTATATCCTCCTGATAATTATATTATTACAAATCTACACCCAGAAACTGTTTTGCCAGAATACCAACAAGGAATGATACCACGGCAACAGTTACGCTTATGAGTGACATTTCCAAAAATCTGGGTCTGAATTTTTCGCCTTTTGCAACTGAAATATAATATGTAAATCCTGCTATAATCAAAATTACTGTACCGATCATGGTAAACAATGCTGTCATATACTGACTATTGTCAAAAATAAGATACGGCGCTATAAGAAGCGCTACTGTTACAAGATAAGCAATACCTGTATAACAACAGGATTTGAAAGCATCGTTTCTGCCTTCACTGCGTGCTGCAAGAAATTCACTGGACGCCATCGAGAAGGTAGCGGAAATTCCCATAATAAGACCTGAAAGTGCAATAAGGCGTGTATTCTGCATAGCAAAGGTAAAGCCTGCAAGAGAACCTGTAAGCTCGACGAGTGCGTCATTCATACCAAGCACCATACTGCCGACATATTGTAAACTTTCTTCGTCCAGAATTTCAAGAAGTGCTTTTTCGTGTTCTTCTTCTTGCTTTCTTATCATAACGCTTTCTTCAATCTCATTTGCCAGAAGGTCATATTCTTTCTGTGCGCCCTCTTCCCCGTTTTCCATAAGTTTGACTGCAAAAGTAAATCCCAGAACCCGTGCCAGAAGCTTATAAAGAAATATTTTTCCCTTCTGGGGTTTTAATTCAACTCCTGTATATTTTTTCCAGATTTCATAATGTGCATTTTCTTCTGTGGCGAGGCGTTTTAAAGTGTTTTTATTTTTCTCACCTTTTGCAAACTTTGCAATTTCAGCATAAATATAGCTTTCTGTCAGCTCGCTTTGTTGCATCTTTTTTACAATTTTCAAAGCCTTTTCCGAAATACCCGTTGTCATATTTTTTTACTCCTTTATACAATAAATTTGCAATAGCATCTATCATCAAAACTTAAATTTTCTTTGTTAATACCCTTTGTTGTTTTATATATACGGAAACAATGTGGGTCATTCCGGAGCAGATACGAAAGCTTTTCTTCACTTTTTTCCAAACTATTCTCCAGGAAAGGATATCCGTCACTTGAAAGTATTACTTCATCCCCCGCCACAACCTTATATTTCACAATCATATCAGAATTAATATCAAACCCGTTAAGTATCGGATATCCGAACGGAATATTTTTGTTTTCAAAGGAAAGCTGACTTTTCAAGACATCCATAATTTTTTTACGACCAATATCTTCGGTATAAAAATCATCTTCACTATCTCCGTCAAGCAAAGCCTTTTCAAGATAAAATGCCCTGAGTTTTGAAGTCAGTTTATCTATATCTTTTTCGTGACTAAAAAGTTCAGAGTTTATAATGCACTGGCAATCACCATAACACCATATCTCATTATATAAGCTATTAAACACAATGACGGCAGCTCTTGGATAATCGGTATATTCAATATTATCATAAAACATTTCGGCAGAGCCTTTGAGAACCTGAGAAAGTTTTGAAAACAATTCTTCAGCATTCAATTTATCAATACCTTCCTTGGATAAGGTTTCAGATAAAATTTTTCTTGCAAAAGCACCGCTTGTAAGTGAGTCAAAAATCTTTTCCCCTTTCGCAGTAACCCCGTCTATAACGGCAACAAGCTTATCGGTTATAACTAAGCCATCTTCACATTCTGAAAGGTTGCCCTTTTTACCCTGAATGTATTTTTCAATAATTTTCATCAAGTCACCTCTTAACTTCCTGAAAATACATTATATCATAATTCTTTAAAAAACACAACAAAATCGGTGGAGAAAAGTCCACCGATTTAAATGATTTTAAGGCTTAATTATATCCCCTACCCCGTCAAATACATATTTGGGTCTGTACGGGAATTTTTCAATACCCTCGCGTGTAGTAACACCCGAAAGCACTAAGATGGTATCAACATTGGATTCAATACCTGCGATAATATCAGTATCCATTCTATCACCGATAAAAGCAATTTCCTCACTGTGGCAGTTAAGCTTTTTAAGTCCGTGACGAAGCATAAGAGGGTTAGGCTTACCTACAAAATAAGCCTTTCTGTCAGTAGCAATTTCAATAGGTGCAATAAGAGCTCCTGTAGCAGGCATAATGCCTTTTATTGTGGGTCCTGTGATATCGGGGTTAGCACCGATAAGCTTGGCACCTTTAAGTACAAGCTCAATTGCCTTTTCAATTTTCTCAAAGCTGTATGTACGGGTTTCACCGACAACAACATAATCGGGGTTAACATCGTTCATATAGATATGCTGGTCATAAAGCGCTTTGGTAAGTGCCGCTTCACCGATTACATAAGCAGTACAACCCGGGTTCTGACTATGTAAAAATGCCGCAGTAGCCATAGCACTTGTATAGAAATGGTCAGGCGATACAGAAAGCCCCATTCTCTCAAGTTTCATACTGAGCTCGTGAGGTGTTCTTTCAGGGCTGTTTGTAAGGAAAACGAATTTTTTGTCATTTTCCTGTAACCAGCTTACAAATTCATGCACACCATCTAAAATCTTCTCACCGTGATAGATAACACCATCCATATCACAGATGAAGCCTTTTTTTGCTAAAATTTCTTTCATATTTTACTCCTTATTTTCCGTTCTGATTCTCGGTAAGCTCCAACGATATTTAGTCGCAAGCATTCGTACCACAAATACAAGAAGCATTGATAACACCGAAGCCAACGGAATATTTTCAAGATTAGTTCTCAGCACAAAATACAGAAAACTACCCATAATTGATGCTACAGCATAGATATGTTTTTTGAAAACAAATGGGGTTGTATCGGTGAGTATATCGCGGAAAATACCGCCACCTACACCTGTAATCATACCGATTATAACCACAACAACCACACTTTCAGAAAAGCCGTTTAAGTAAGCGATTTCGGAACCGATAACAGAAAATGCCGCAAGTCCTAACGCATCAAAAAAATTATTTATGTGTTCAATTTTTATTTTTAAGGCTTCAAAATTTTTCTTGTTGATAAAGGCTATAATAAATACTATAATCGCTGTAGCCATCGCAATCAGAAAAACAGGAATGTTGTTAAAAACCGCAGGTGGGGTTATCCCTAAAAGCACATCTCTTAACATTCCTCCGCCAAAAGCTGTAACACAGCTTACAAATACAACGCCGAATATATCAAGGCTTGCACCAATTCCAACTAAAGCTCCCGATATCGCAAACGCTATTGTACCGATTATCTCCAGAGCTTTTATAATTTCATCCATATATATCCCTCCAAGGGGATTATATCACAAAGTCCGCAATATTGCAAATCATACATTTGCAGGGAAAACTGTTTTGTCATCGCCAAGATGCTCATCTTCACTGACACTTACACATTTCCAACTACCATCATATTCAAAAACTGTAACCGAGCCGTTTGAAGCCCATGCCACATTTTTCATATTACTGATGTCACCATACTGGATTATAGTCTGTGCAGCGCGTATCGGAGTTGCGTGAGTTGCAACAGCAATGGTTTTACCGGGATTTTCCTTTGCGATTACTGTAAGTGTCGCCATAACCCTTTCACCGAGCTCTTTTACCGATTCACCGCCTGTACAATGGGCATTTCCAATATCACGAAGCCAGATGCCGTATTCTTCAGAATAATCTTTTTCAAGGTTATCAAAAGTCATTTCCTGCCATTTCCCTGCAAATATTTCACGCAGTCCCTTGTCAGTAATTACATCTTTTCCAATAAGCTTCGAAACTGGTAATGCCGTAGAATAAGCGCGTTTTAAATCGCTGGAATACACCTCATCGGGTGCATATTCTCTTACAATATATTCGGCAGTTTTTTCAGCCTGTCCAATTCCTTTAAGCATAAGCTTGGCATCATACTGACCTGCAAAATAGCCTTTGTTATTAGCTTCACTTTCACCATGTCTTATCAAAAGTAATCTTGTCATATTTCATTTCCTTTTCATAAGTAATTTCTATCTACTTGTACAGATAAAATCCGTTTCCTTTGATTCTCTGAGATTCCGAAAAAACAATAAATGCACTCTCATCTATTGAAAGGATTTTCTTCTGGAATGCTTCACATTCACTTTCTTTCAAGGCACAGAAAAGCATCTGCTTTTCGCTATCGGTGTATACACCTTTAACATCAATCAGAGTAACACCACGGGGCGAAGTAGAAACCAGAGTTTTTGAAATCTCCTCACCTTTATCTGTTACAACAAATACCATTCTCGAAACATTCAGTTTACTTATAATAAAGTCAATGGAATAGCTTGAAACAAACAGCGTGAAAATACCAAAAAGAGTAAGCTCTATGTTTTTGAAAATAACGAGGGAAATTACAATTATAATTCCGTCAACAAACAAAAGCATTTTTCCAATCGGGATACTGCTGAATTTTGTCTGAATAATTCTTCCTATAATATCGGTTCCTCCGGTTGAAGCACCTGCGGCAAAACTCATTCCGATGCCGATTCCGTACAATCCCCCGCCAAAAATTGTTGAAAGTATAAGGTTTTCAGTGTATATCGGGAACAAACTGAAAACCTGTGTAAACAAAGATAAAAGTGTAATACCGACAAGCGTTTTAAGTATAAACTGTTTACCTAAAACTGTAAGACCTATCAACAAAAATAATATATTAAGTATAAAAAAACTTAAACCCGGCTGTATACCGAATGTATGGAATAATATTGTTGATATTCCCGATGCTCCCCCACCTACTATCTTGTTGGGAGTCAGAAATGAACCAATCGCAAATCCTGTTGTCATTGTACCGATTATAGTAAATAAAATTGCTGTTATTTTTTTCATCTTAAAATACCTCATTTAAGCAACTGATACGCAATTCTTGGATTACCATCTTCAAGATAAATAATACCGCATCGCAAAAATCCAAGTTTACTAAGAACATGCTGCATAGTTTTATTATCTTCGTGAGTATCAATTCTTAAGTTTTTAATGGTTTTTTCGCAGTAATCAACCGCCATTTTGACAACACCTTTTACAGTTCCATCACTCGCAATGCGGTGAATAGTTCCGTATGACGCATCTGAAAGCCAACTGCCGTTTTCTATGTAAGAATAAGTGGGGTCCTCTCCTAAAATAAAGGCAAAAACAAAATTTATTTCACCTTTATCGTTTTCACCCACAAAGAGTTCGCCTTTTGCTATATCGGATTCAAGTAGTTCCTGTCCGGGCTTATTGCTCCCCCACTGGTTCGGGTTACCACTCTGTCGCATATATTCTCTTGCTTTTTCGTAGACCTTAAGTATTGCAGTTAGATCGTTTGAATTTGCTCTTCTTATATTCATAAATTCTATCCTTTTCTTTTAAGCTTACTGACAAAAAACTTGATAAACAGTCCTGTACCAAACATTGCAATAACCGTTCCCTCTCTTATTCCAACAATCTTAAAGTCGAAGAAAATAAGCGAAAGCACCAAGGCAAGTGTAACAAAAAGTATATCGGCTACTATTTTGGTATTACTGAAATCACGATTTAATTTTTCGGCTACGACTTTAACAATACCTTCTCCTGGGTTCATAACCTTATTGGTTACCACCATAATCGAAATACCAAAAGCTAAAACTGCCACTCCAAAAACCGTCATAAACAGTTTCACGATATAGAAATTTGCAGGTATATGTGAAAAAGCCCATACTCCAAAATCCGTAAACCATCCAAAAATGACAGAAACGGGGATTTGCAAAAATTCTATTGGCTTAAATTTTCTTCCAAGAAGGATAATCTGTGCCAAAATCATAACCATATTCCATATCGCACTCCATGTTCCCAGTGTAAAAAAGTCAAATTTTATGCTGATAACATTGGGCACTGACGAAATTGTGGAAAGCCCTAATCCTGCACATTTTGTAAGTGCTATTCCAAGTCCCATAAAAAACGAACCTACAATGACTAATATGTAATCCTTTAAAACCCTCATAAAATTCTCCGTTTGATATTATTTTTTCTCTACAAAATAGTAAGGATCTTCTTTTATCTTTTGAGTGCCGACTTTCCACATTTCACGGCAATCTACAAGAGCACATTCTGCCGAAAGCACCTTACCCCGCTTAAACTCCATAAGATTTTCAAGTCTGTCATACCTCTGGGCAAATCCGTGTCTGCCAATAGTATGGTAACGATAATCCTTTTCGATTCTGTTTCCTGATTTATCAATAAGAATGTATCGTTTTGTATCATCACTAAGGATGTATGGTGCACCTGCATACTCCTCAACCCCGTGCATAGAGGTATTTGCCGCAGTAGTACAGCCTAAAAACAATACCTTTCCACCAAGCTGACCGAGTTTAAAAAACGGTGAATTAACCCCGACAGGTTCGTCATCGAGGAGATGGTCTTTTATGTATTCAGACTGTCTTGCGCCGAATGCCGCAACCGAATGTGTCGGATGTAGGCTTCGTTCAACCCCCTCCATCTTCATAAACACGTTAGTCATAGCACCAATGCAGGAAGGGGTGTTAAGTACGTCAAAAACGGGATTATTGACGGGAGGATTAGGATCTACGTCTTCATAACTTAAAGTCGGAAAAAGTATAGTTCCTGTATCACTGACAACAGAGATAAGTGCCTTTATGACAGTCTCTATCCCACCTTCTACACCACCAAGAGATTTATAAGACGAATGCACTATAACATCGTCACCTTTTTTTATTCCCAAAAGAGATAAATCTTCTTTTATTTTTACAAAATCATTGTTATTCATTTTAACATCTCCACATAAAATTTCCAAGACGATTATATCACAAAAACACCAAATTGTAAATAAAACATCAAGTATTGATAATAAAAATGCCAATTCCCTGAATATGCAGTAAGATAACAACAAAACCATTCCTTCAGGAATGGTTTTGTTTTACAACTATCCTTGTCTTGGAATAAATTTTCCTTTTCTCTTGCCGTTATAAATTCCGTTTTCTGCTACTATTTCACCGTCAAGTATTACATAATTAAGTCCTTCGCATCGCTGATTACAATTTACAAAATCCGACTTATCAATGATTTTATCAGCATCAAATATGCATATATCTGCATCAAAGCCCTCGCGAAGTATTCCTTTTGAAGAAAGTCCGTAAACAGAGGCAGGCATTGAGGTGCATTTTCGTATCATTTCGTGAAGGGATATAACCTTTTCTTCGCGCACATATCTGCCAATCGCTCTCGGGAATGTCCCTTTAAGTCTCGGGTGGAACTGTTTACTGCCTTTCGCAACAGAGGAATCGGTACAAATCATCGAGCGCTCATATTTTATAACGGTTTTCACATCTTCTTCACATATATTGAAATTGCAAATTTTCACATTACCGTTGCAATCCCTGATAATATCAAAAGCACTGTCAAATTGCTCCTGACCCCTGATACGGGCAATTTCATCAATTCTTAATCCTTCATATTCCGGATGTGCACTGCAACCTACGACCATAAGATTACTAAGGTCATCACCATATTTTTTGCAGTATATCTCTTTGTTCTTCTGGCGCATATCAGGATCGGAAACCATCTTTACTATTCCGTCAGCATCCGTTGCCCTTAATTCCTTGGCAATTATGGTAGGTACAAGTCCTGTGCTGGATGCCACATAAGGATACATATCACAATATACATCATATCCCTCGCAAGCTGCATCTTCAAGCATTTTCAGAGAGTGATTTACCTTACCCCAGTTTTGCTTATATGTAGCCTTGTGATGAGAAAATACAGCTTTTACATTAACGGCTTTTATCACTGTAAGAAACTCTTCAATTGCATCGATTAATTCAAAATTTTCATTTCTTAAATGTGCACTGAGTACGCCTTCGTACTCTTTCACAACCTTTGCAAGTTCTATAAGTTCATCTGTATCAGCATAGCAGCCGGGTGTGTATATAAGACCATAAGAAAGGCCAACTGCACCATTTTCCATAGCCTCTCTCAAAAGCTCTTTCATTTGCTCCATTTCGCTTTCAGTAGGTTTTCTGTTATCAAAACCAATAACAGCCTTCCTTAAAGCTCCATGCCCCACAAACGACATAATATTCGAGCCCATAGAAATTTTCTTTGCAATACCTGCCATCGTTCCAAAAGTACGATATACTTCATTTTCCTTCCCGTACCCTGCAACAACTTTTGCATTTTCATCAGTAACACCTTTTTGTATAGGTGCAAGAGTACTTCCACACTGACCTGCTATAGAAGTAGTTATGCCCTGTTCGATTTTTTCAATCATATCGGGAAATTCAAGCATAGCATTGTCCGAATGACTGTGTGAATCAATAAATCCGGGGGTAACTGTCAGACCTTTTGCATCAATATATTTTTTACTGTCCTCCGTAATATTTCTTGCCATTCTGACAATTTTACCATCCGATATTGCAATATCACAATGATATGCAGGTGATCCTGTTCCATCAATTACAGCACCATTTTTAATAATTAAATCATACATATTAAAAACTTCCTTTTTCGTTTTATAAATCATTCCTGTTTAAAAAATCAAGAATCATTTCAGGAATTTTGAAGCGCAAATCTTTCTTTTCTGTATTCATAAGTGTAACGACACCATAACCGCTTTGGTGATCAACAAACACAGAGAGCGCATACGGAGGAGCACTTCCCAGGTGACCGCACAGAAATCTGTCTTTATATTTTAACAGACGGATAGTCAGTCCATAACCATCATTCTGGTCAATGGACGCATGTCTTTTAAACATCTGATTTACAGTATCAATGTTTAAAACCTGCTCTCCGAGATCATTTTTACCGTAATTCAATATAAATCTTGCAAGTTTGCATAAATCATCCGCATTTGAATAAAGACCACCTGCAGCGAAACGGGCTGCATTTTCTTTTATATAATGTACAACTTCAAGCTCTCCGTCAGAGTTTTCCTGATGAGGAAGGCTGAGTGGGTATGTGGCGGCAACTCTGAGGTCAAAAGTAGTTTTGTTCATTCCCAAAGGCTCTAAAACATACTCCTGTACAAGCTCTGAAAACATTTTTCCTGTTTTAACCTGAGCGATATAAGATGCTAAACGAATACCCCAATTAGAATAAAGATATACCCCGTCAGAGGGCAAAGATTTGAATTTTAATTTTTTCAGTTCCGCCTTTAAGGTTTCTTCCAAAGCTGTTTCTTCTCTCGGCCCATCAGGCGTATATTCCATTGGCAAGCCTGAGGTGTGTGACAGCAAATGCCTTAGTGTCATTTGCTTTATAATAACCGGATTTTCAAATTCAAGCCAGTCAATATATTCTTTTACGGGTGTATCAAGATCTAAAATGCCTTTTTCAACCAGACTCATAATAGTAATTCCGGTTATGACCTTTGTGATTGATGCTATCCTGTATAACGAGTCAGGATTTGCAGGGATATCGGGAAGTTCCACGCTATCTACACCAAAACCTTTAGCATATAATGTTTTATCGCGATTTGTCACCGCAATACTCATACCCGCAATATTATTATCTTTTTGAATTTGTTCAAGTTGTTGCTCCGGTAAAAACATAATACAAATACTCCTTATAAAATTCATATTAAAAACAAGAATTATTTTAAAACAATTATAACATAAATAAAACAGAGTATCAATTCATTTTTTAAAATGGGTTGATACTCTTGTAAATCAAGCATTTATTATCCTGTCTATTTCTTCTTTCTTTTTTATATAAACAACTTTTTCTTTTAAAGGATCTAAAATTCTGATAATTTCCTTCATATTAGTGTTTTGAAAAGTTTTTTTGCCAAATATGTTTTACCCGAACCACTGCACCCGATTATCCGGATTTTCATTTGTTATTCTCCTTATGCTTTAGATTTTATGTGTTCGAACACTTACATATTAAATCACGGCAAAGCCGTGTATATCATCAATTTCGAAGAAATTGCATATCACCAAAACGAAGTTTTGTATATCATCATTGCGAAAGCGGTTTTTGATGCACGCTATGCGTGTGATATACAGTCCTGACGGACTGATGAGATACAACGATAGCAACGCTATGGTTGATGATATACCATTGCTTTCGCAATGGATAAAAAAATCGACTTGTGAAAACAAGTCGATTTTTTGGTCGAGGCGACAGGATTCGAACCTGCGGCCTCTGCGTCCCGAACGCAGCGCTCTACCAAACTGAGCCACGCCTCGATACCATCATATATAATTTTGTGGATTGTCA
>JAZLER010000007.1:0-12149 GCA_045615345.1 Fumia sp.
TTTGAATCCAGAAGATTTAAATCTGAAGGTAACTTCGTAGCATTCGTTAAGTATACAGATGATAAAGGAAAGACACGCGCTGATTACTACACATTTACAGTAACAGCTACTCCTTACACAGCACCTGTACTTGAATTCAACGAAGAAACCAAGACATTGGCTCTCACAGCTAATGATGCTGAATCCTACAGAATCGGTGTTGCATACATCGGCGATGCTACATTCACAGTAGGTACAGACGGATGGGCACAGTTTGTTGAATATGGTAAAGCATACGAAAAAT
This sequence comes from Fumia sp., assembly GCA_045615345.1. GTDB lineage: Bacteria > Bacillota > Clostridia > Oscillospirales > Ruminococcaceae > Fumia. The sequence goes on from JAZLER010000007.1 coordinate 284, forward strand.
TCAACAGCACTGCAGGTTATGTAGTATACAGCACATGTCCCACAAAGACATACAGTATGCCCGGTAACTTCGTTGCATTTGTTAAGTACACAGACGCTGACGGTGTAACACATGCAGATTACTATACATTCACAGTTGTAGAACCTGAATTTAACGCTCCTGAGCTCGTATTCGCTGACAATACACTCACACTCGTTAAGAATGATGCAACTAATGTAAGAGTAGGTGCAGCATACATCGGTGATCAGGAATTCGAAGTAGGCACAGATGGCTGGAACGAATTCGTTGAAATGGGTAGTGCATACAAGAAACTCAACAGCGCTTCCGGTTATGTTGTTTACACTAACTTCACATCCAGAACTTATAAGTCAGTAGGTAACTTTGTTGCATTCGTTAAATACCAGAATGCAAGCGGTGCATGGAAATCCAGCTATATGACTTTCACAACAACAGCATAATTATTATGGCAAAAACCGTCTGCTTTCGGGCAGACGGTTTTTTTGTAGGGAACGCATTTATGCGTTCCGATGATGGATAAAATTCGTAGGGCGTGGCGACTCGACACGCCGTTTGTCGTTGGCAAAATGATTGTGTTCGCATTGCGAACGATTTCAATGGACAACCCCTCAGTCACGGACAAGCCGTGGCAGCTCCCCTTACACAGTGGAGCCTTGAGAGGTGTTCGCGTGGCGAACGGATTTTAAAAAGCCTTCTCCAGTGGGGTTGCGTAGCAACGGGCTCGGTAGTGAATAACAGTCCGGTGGACTGTTAGAGCCGAGCCGTGGCCCGAGTCGCAACGAGGGAAGGGGGACCGCGTCAGCGGTGGATGAGGTGTAATATCGGCGAACGATTTTAAGGCGGGCGAATACAGTTCGCCCCTACGGTGTAGATTAGGGATTTGTGGTAAAATATCGCAAATTAATGAAAAAATGTTACAAAAAATATAACAAACTATTGCAAAATTTGTAACATTATGGTAGAATTAAGAAAATAATCCGATTTATCGGAGAAGGGATGTAAATTTATGGTAGGAACCTTTTGGGCACTCGTACCCCCGATTATTGCGATTGCACTCGCTTTGATCACAAAAGAAGTTTATTTTTCACTTATGCTTGGTATTTTGGCAGGCGGTCTCTTTTTTGAGAACTTTGCTGTAGGCAATGGTCTTCAGACAATTATCAATGCTATGTCCGCTAAAGTAGGGGACAACGTACCGATTCTTGTTTTCCTTGTTTTGCTCGGTATGATCGTTGCACTCGTTACAAAATCCGGTGCTTCCAGAGCATATGGTAACTGGGCATCAAAATCAATCAAGAGCCAGAGAGGTGCTTTGTTTGCAACTGCCGGTCTTGGATGCCTTATTTTCGTTGACGACTATTTTAACTGCCTCACAGTAGGTACAGTTATGGGTCCTGTTACTGACAGACACAAAATCACAAGAGCTAAGCTTGCTTATGTTATTGATGCTACTGCTGCTCCTGTTTGTATCATTGCTCCCATCTCCAGCTGGGCTGCTGCAGTAACTTCTTCTTTGCCCGCTGATTCAACAATTGACGGTTTCAGCCTCTTTATCAGAGCTATTCCTTTCAACTACTACGCATTGTTCACACTTGTGATGGTTGCTTTTATGGCCTTCTTCACATTTGATTTCGGCAAGATGAAGAAATACGAAAAAGAACACGCTGATGACGGTGGTGCTTTTGCAATGGCTGAAGGTGAAAAAGTTGGTAAGGTTGTTGACCTTGTTTTGCCTATCATTTTCCTCATCGTTGCTTGCGTTTTCTGTATGCTTTATACAGGTGGTTTCCTTTCCGGTGTTGACTTTATCACTGCTTTTGCTGACTGTTCTGCTGGTATGTCGTTAGCACTCGGTGGTATCGCTACCATCGTATTCATTGGTTTACTCTATCTCCCCAGAAAAGTTATCACTTTCACAGAATTTGCTGATTCTCTCGCTGAAGGCTTCAAGGCAATGGTGCCCGCTATCCTCATTTTGACATTCGCATGGACTCTCGGTGGTCTTTGCGGTGACGAATACTTAAATGCAGGTGCTTTCGTTTCCGAACTTGTTGGCGGAAATACTTCTATTCTCAGCCTTTTGCCGCTTATTATGTTCCTCGTATCTTTGGGCCTTGCATTTGCAACAGGTACTTCCTGGGGCACATTCGCAATCCTTGTTCCCATCGTTTATCAGGTATTTGGTGGCGTTGACTCCGAACTTTTCGTAATTGCTGTATCTTCTGTACTTGCAGGTGCTGTTTGCGGTGACCATATTTCACCCATCTCCGATACAACAATTCTTTCTTCCGCAGGCGCAAGATGTAACCACATCGACCATGTTTCAACTCAGATTCCTTATGCTTTGCTCGTAGCTTTGTTCTGCGCAATTGCTTATGCAATTAGCGGTTTTACAGGCAATGGCTGGCTCGGACTTTTGGTTGGTGGCGTATTGCTCCTCGTTACACTCACAGTTATTATGCTCCGCGAAAAGAAAAACGCGTAATTTTAATAAGTATAGTAAAAAGCCTATGGTAACATTACCATAGGCTTTTTGTTTTATTTGAATATATTTCGTTTTGATAAGACAGATATAAGCATACTGCCCAAGACATAAAGGATAATCGCTTCACCTGAAACTACCGATATAAAGTGAAGTAAATAGCTTCCTTTAAAGATGAAGTAGAGCTCGCCGCCTACTAAAAATCCATTGAAAAGGATGGTAGGGAGGGGAGCTAAAATATATATTAAGGCTTTTTTCTTTATATATTTGCCGATTAAGTAAGTAAAGACAGCGCCAAGTAGTGTAGCGGTAGTTCCCACTATGGCATCAATAAGCCCTAAGGGATTAATTCCCATAACAAAACCTAAAAGATTTGAAATTAAACACCCGAATGTAAGCCCGAAGACCGTAATTGGTGAAAAGAGTGGGAGAATACATAAAGCCTCACTGAGCCTTAATTGTATCACTCCGAACGAGAATGGGGCGCTTATAAATGTCAGAGCAGTGTACAAAGCGCCGATAATGGCTATTGTTGTTATTTTTTTTGTCATTTTTCATACCTTCCTCCGTGCAACAATATTCAGGCGGTTAATCGCAAGGCTTCCGATGTCGGGCACGGTTGAAACACCGGTGAAATATCGATTCCGCGAGGGTATTATATCATAGTTTTTTTATAAAATCAACTTGAAGTACAAAAATTACAGATTAATACGACAAATTTTGAAAAAAAGGTTGATTTTTTTCTTATAATGTGATAAAATAAATTTGATTTATTACACAAAAGCTTTAAAGCGAAAAAAGAAAGGTGAAATAATGCAACAGACAGTGACTTGGGTGGTACTTGCCCTATATTTTATAACGATGCTTATATCAGGACTGATAGGAGCTAAAAAAACCCATACTTTAACGGAATTTGTAGTCGGAGGAAGAAAGGCGGGCCCTTGGGTTTCGGCTTTCGGATTTGGGACTTCGTATTTCAGTGCGGTACTTTTTATAGGATACGCAGGGCGTTCGGGATATGATTACGGACTCTGGGCAATTTTAATTGGTATTGCTAATGCCGCGTTTGGTGCTTTTCTTGCATGGAAGGTTTTAGGAAACCGCACAAGGGAAGTTACAAGACGACTTAAAATAAAAACTATGCCTCAGTTTTTTGAAAAACGCTACGACTCAAAGGCTATGAAAACACTGGCGGTATTAGTAATATTTATATTTATGACACCATATTCGGCATCTGTTTATTCGGGTCTTGGTTACCTTTGCGACAATGTACTTGGTATAGGATATAACACTGCTATGATTTTAATTGCTGTTGTAGCTGCGTTGTATGTAGTACTCGGTGGTTTTGTTTCCTCGATGATTGCCGACTTTATCCAGGGAATTATTATGATTTTTGGCGTTATCGCCATGATTTCCTTTATAGTGCGCACTCCTGAAGTTGGAGGCCTTTTTGAAGGATTTGAAAGAATGGGGAAGGTAATGCTTGATGAGAGTCTTTTCCCACCGACAAAAAGTACTGTTATCGGTGTTTTAAGCCTTATTATTCTTACTTCTTTCGGTACATGGGGAATGCCTCAGATGGTGCAGAAGTTTTACGGTATTGAATCCGAAGAAAAGGTTAAGAGTGCTACTGTTATTTCAACTGCTTTTTGTCTTTTGATTTCAACCGGTGCATATTTTACAGGTTCTATTTCCCGTCTTTTCTTTGACGAGGTACCTACTCTTGACGGCAAGGCAAATTACGACCTTATCATTCCGAATATCTTGTCAAGACTTCCTGTTATCTTACTTGCTGTTATTTTAGTTTTGGTACTTGCGGCGAGCGTATCAACCCTTTCGGGAATTACGCTGACTTCATGTTCTGCTGTTGCGATGGATTTTATAGTACCTGTTATAAAACCCGATATGAAACGCGAAAGAACACTTTTACTTACAAGAGTTCTTTGTGTATTGTTTATAGCATCTTCTTATTTCTTAGCTACAATGAAATCCCCGATTTTAACACTTATGGCGTTTTCGTGGGGAACAATCTGTGCAACTCTTCTGCCGAGTTATTTAATGGGACTTTATTTTAAACGATTAAATAAAATTTCTGCTTTTTGCAGTATGGTTTCAGGTCTTGTAACTTCGTTAACTCTTGCAGTGGCTTCGGGATTTAACTCCGGAAATGCACCGCTTTTCGGTATCATTTCAACCCTTGTAAGCTTCTTTGTTGCTTTTGTCATGATGGCACTTACAAAACCACACATTGACAAAACCGAGTTTTTTGGTGTTGCAAAAAGTGAAGAATTATAGTATAATGATAAGATAATCATTGAAAGGAAAATTAAGATGTTTTTTCAAAAGGAAATTGAAACACTTTCGCGTAAGGAAATCGAATCTTTACAGCTTGAAAGACTTAAATGGCTTGTCGATTACTGCGACAGAAATGTAGAATTTTATCATAAGCGACTTTCAGAAGCCGGAGTTACCGCTGAAAAAATCAAGTCGCTTTCCGATATTGAATATATCCCTGTAACAACAAAAGAGGATATCAGGGATAATTATCCTTTCGGACTTTTTGCACAGCCTATGAAGAATATTGTGCGTTTGCATGCATCATCAGGTACTACAGGTAAGCCCACTGTTGTAGGTTACACCAAAAAGGACCTCGATACATGGTCTGACCTCGTTGCTCGTCTTTGTATGGCGGCAGGGGCAACTGATGAAGATATCGTACAGATTTCTTTCGGTTACGGACTTTTTACAGGTGCTTTAGGACTCCATTACGGTCTTGAAAAGATTGGTGCTACTGTTGTTCCTTGTTCTTCGGGTAATACCGAAAAACAGGTTATGCTTATGAAGGACTTCGGTACAACTGCTTTGGTAAGTACTCCGTCTTACGCTTTACATATGAGTGAAGTGGCACACGAGCTTGGCATTAAAAACGATGAACTTAAATTAAGACTTGGCCTTTTCGGTTCGGAAGGTTGTACCCCAGAAATGCGTGAACAGATTGAAAAGAGTTTTAATGTATTTGCTACCGATAACTATGGTATGAGTGAGCTTATGGGTCCCGGTGTTTCGGGTGAATGTGAATACAGATGCGGTATGCATATCGCTGAAGACCATTTCTTACCCGAAATCGTGGATTCCAATACACTTAAACATCTTGACCCCGGCGAAACAGGTGAGCTTATTATAACAACCCTCACAAAAGAAGGTTTCCCGATGCTCCGTTACCGCACAAAGGACTTGACAACCCTGAATTATGAGGAATGTAAGTGTGGAAGAACTCATGTAAGAATGGATAAAATCAAAGGCAGAAGCGATGATATGCTTAAAATCCGTGGTGTTAATGTATTCCCGACACAGATTGAGAGTGTACTGATGCGTCAGGAACATATCGGTGGTCATTATGAACTTGTTGTAAGACGCGAGGGATATCGTGATACCCTTGAAGTAAGGGTTGAGCTTATCTCGGGCGAACTTTTAGAGCGTTACGGCGAGCTTGAAGCTTTAAGAAACAACATCCATGCACAGCTTAAAACAGTGCTTGGTATTGATTCAAAAGTTACTCTTTGTGAACCTAAATCCCTGCAGAGATTCCAGGGTAAAGCTAAACGAATTGTTGATTTAAGAAACGAAAGGAATTGATTTTTTGAAAAAGTTAATGCTTGGTAACGAAGCTGTTGCCAGAGGTGTTTACGAGGCAGGGGGAAAGGTTGTTTCAAGTTACCCTGGTACACCTTCAACTGAAATTACTGAATATCTTTCTAAATATGATGATATATATTCCGAATGGGCGCCCAATGAAAAGGTTGCTATGGAAGTGGCAATTGGTGCCTCAATCGGTGGCAGAAGAGCTTTCTGTGCTATGAAGCATGTAGGTCTTAACGTTGCTGCCGACCCACTTTTCACTGCATCTTATACAGGTGTCAACGCAGGTCTTGTTATTGGTGTTGCTGACGACCCCGGTATGCATTCTTCCCAGAATGAACAGGATTCCCGTCATTACGCTATGGCTTCAAAAATACCTATGGTAGAGCCAGCTGATTCCCAGGAATGCATTGATTATGTTAAAGAAGCTTATGAGCTTTCCGAGAAGTTTGATACTCCCGTAATACTCAGAATGTCCACAAGAATTGCTCATTCCCAGAGTATTGTTGAAACTTCCGAACCTCTTGATTTGCCTATAAAGGAATACAAAAAAGACATCGCAAAATATGTTATGATGCCGGGTTATGCTAAAATCAAGCACCCTGTTGTTGAAAAACGCACTCTTGATTTGACAGAATACGCTGAAACTACATTTTTAAACCGTGTTGAAGAAAATGACGGCGCAAAAGTGGGCGTTATCTGCGCAGGTACAACATATACTTACGCAAGAGAAGCTCTGGGTGATAAGGCAAGCTACTTGAAGCTCGGGTTAGTTTATCCTTTGCCCGTAAAACTTATAAAGGATTTTGCAAAAAAATACGATACTGTGTATGTAATTGAGGAACTTGACGGATTTATCGAATCTCACTGTAATGATATCGGTGTAAAGGTTATCGGTAAAGAGCTTTTTGGTTACATCGGTGAGTTTTCACAGAAATTTGTCAAAGAGAAAATCGAAGGTACTGTCCCTGATACAGTTAATTTTGGTGAAACAATTCCCGTGCGTCCTCCTGTTATGTGTGCAGGATGTCCTCACCGTGGTGTTTTCTATACTCTTAACAAACTCAAACTCAATGTTTTTGGTGATATCGGTTGCTACACCCTCGGCGCTCAGGCACCTTTGTCTGCAGTTGATACTACAATCTGTATGGGAGCTTCCATTTCCGGTCTTCACGGCTTTAACACAGCGCGTGGGGAAGAGAGTGCTAAATCTTCTGTCTGCGTAATCGGTGATTCCACCTTTATGCATTCGGGTATCACAGGTCTTATTGATATTGCTTACAACAGAGGTACTTCCACTGTTATAATCCTTGACAACTCCATCACTGGTATGACAGGACATCAGCAGAACCCCACAACAGGTTTCACAATTAAAGGTGACCCCACTGCTGCTGTTTCTCTTGAAAAACTCTGTGCTGCAATTGGTATCAACAATGTGAGAGTGTTTGACCCGTATGACCTTGACGAAACTATGAAAGCTATCAAGGAAGAAGTTGCAAAAGACGAGCCTTCTGTTCTTATTTCAAGACGCCCCTGTGCGCTTTTGAAATATGTTAAGCACAAAGCACCCCTTAAAATTGACAACGATAAATGCCGTGGCTGTAAGGTTTGCCTGAAACTCGGTTGTCCTGCTATCAGTGTTCCCGGTGACAAGGCAAAGATTGACGAAACTCTTTGTGTTGGCTGTGGCCTTTGTGAAAAACTTTGCCCGTTCGGTGCGATTGGAGAGTAAGATTATGAATAAAAATATTATGATTGTCGGAGTCGGCGGACAGGGAAGTTTGCTTGCGAGTAAACTACTCGGCAAAGTTGTTATGCAGTCAGGCTACGATGTAAAAGTTTCTGAAGTTCACGGTATGTCACAGCGTGGCGGAAGCGTTGTAACTTATGTTAAATATTCCGATGAAAAGGTTTATTCTCCCGTTATTAACGAGGGCGAGGCTGACCTTATCATTTCTTTTGAAATGCTCGAAGCAGCAAGATGGCTTCCTTACCTTAAAAAAGGTGGCAGTGTTGTTGTAAATGCTCAGGAGATTTCTCCTATGCCTGTTATCACAGGTGCAATGAAATATCCTGAAAATATTGCCCAGAAGATGGGTACACTCGTTGAAAATCTTACTGTCGTTGATGCGTTAAGTCTTGCAAACGAAGCGGGTAACGCAAAGGCTGTAAATGTAGTGCTTATGGGCGTTGCTTCAAAGGTCTTAGGTTTTTCCGATGAGGACTGGCAGAAGGCTTTGGAAACATCAGTGCCCGAAAAATTCCTTGAAGTAAATAAAAAAGCATTTGAACTTGGTAAAAAAGCATAGGGAGGCTTTTATATGCTTATTAAACAGTTATCAATTTTTGTTGAAAACAAAAAAGGTCGTCTTGCTGAGATTACCGAAACTCTTCACAAGGCTGATGTTGATATCCGTGCGCTTTGTATTTCTGATACCAAGGATTTCGGTATCTTCCGTCTTATTGTAAACAAACCTGATGAGGCTGAGAAAGTTTTGAAAGAACATGGTTGTACAGTGGCACTTACTGATGTTATCACCATTCGTATTGATGACCAGCCCGGTGGACTTGCAACTCCTATGAAAGTTCTTTCAAATAACGATATTGCAGTTGAGTATATGTATGCTTTTATCTCAAAAGAGGTTAATTCTGCTTACGTTATTCTCCGTGTTGATGATAACGAGGCTGCAATAAAAGTCCTTACCGACAATGGTATCAAGATGGTTTCTTCTGAAGAAATCAATAATATGTGAGGTGTTTTTTGTGCATAGAATTTCTACCGAAACTGCATCGCTCGTAAGGGCGGGGTATTCTCATAAAGAGGCTATCGGCGTTATTGCTGATGCGGGCTTTGATGCTTATGATATTACTATCTGTGAACTTGTAAAGTATAATCCCATTCTCAGAAGACCTGAAATCAATCCCGATTCTCCCTTTATGAAGGAAGATTATAAAGAATACTGTGCGATGCTCAAGGCTTATGCTGACGAGCGCGGTATCGTTTGCAATCAGGCTCATGCACCTTTTTCTGTAATGGCTCCTGTTATCAGGGCACAACTTCCCAGAAGTATCGAGATTGCAGGACTTTTAGGCTGTGAGGTTATCGTTATCCATCCGGGTAACGACTGGTCTCCAGAAGAAAATAAGGCAATGTATGAGGAACTTTTGCCCCTAGCCAAAAAGTATGGTATGAAGATTGCGACAGAGAATATGTGGAACTGGAATGTTGAAAAAGACGAGGCAGCCTTTGCTGCTTGTTCCAACGAAGAAGACTTTGTTGCTAACCTTAAAGCTGTTGATGATGAGGACTTTATCGCTTGCCTTGATATCGGGCACGCTGAAATGAAAGGTCTTAACACAACTGCTGAGAAAATGATATATGCACTGGGTGACAAGCTTTTGTCTTTACATATTCACGATAACGATAAATGGCACGATAATCACGCTATTCCTTATACTATGGACATTGATTTCGATGTTGTGTGTAAGGCGCTTAAAGATATCGGATACAAAGGGGATTTCACCCTTGAATCCTGTCATATTTTCGGCGACAGAAAGCGTGACGAGGTGCTTCCTTTGGTAAAACAGATGAAGGAAGCCGTATCAAAAATAAGAGATTTGGTTTTGAATTAAAGAATAACGAAAAATCCGTACCTTTCGGGGTACGGATTTTTCTTTCTGTTTGCCTGGCAACAACTGTGGGTATGTAAGAAGTTATGCAATAAAAAAAGTGCAAAGGCGAAGCCAATGCACCCGAAAAATGCATAACTCCTTTTGTTACCACACAAATTTTTCGTCTGACATATGAGAATGCGAAAAATAGAGTATGCATTTTTACCAAAAAGTAAAAATACATTCCCGTACGTCAAACATATTAAATTTGTGTGGTAGGAGTATTGTAGCATAAATTCAAGAAAATGTCAAATATATCTGTAAATTTTTAAATCAATAATCAACAAAATAACAGCGATAAAACTTGACAACTCCACATATCTTTGATATAATATCTAATGTTATGCGGATGTGGCGAAATCGGCAGACGCGCTAGATTCAGGTTCTAGTGGTAGCAATACCATGTGGGTTCAAGTCCCGTCATCCGCACCAAAACCTTGTAGACTATTACAGTTTGCAAGGTTTTTGTTATTGTATAACAATATAATATTCACTCGTAAGACTTAATCTCATTATTAGATAGTCTTGCGAGTGATTTTTTATGAAAGGAAGTTTATTATTATGACTAAAATCAAAATGAAACCTATAGACAATGAAACTATAACGTTAGATGAATGCTTTTCCGATTATATAGCAAAATGCAGAGCTAGAAACCTATCAGATAAAACGATTGAAATCTACGAGGTAAGATTTTCAGTATTTCAAAAGTATCTAAACGGTAAGGAATTGAAACCATCTGAGATTAACCAAAAAGTTATTGACGGATTTATACTCTACCTCCAGCAAAGAGGGTGCAACGATATAACTATCCAGTCCTACATAAGGGATATAAGAGCATTTTTCTACTACCTTATGAATAACGGCTTTACTCCCGAATACAAAATCAAACTGCCTAAGGCTGATAAGAAAATCAAGGAAACCTACACCGATGAAGAACTGAAAAATCTGTTGAAGAAACCTAACCTTAAACGCTGTGAGTTCAACGAGTACAAAACGTGGGTATTCTCCAATTATTTACTTGCTACTGGCAACCGTATATCCACCGTCCTAAATCTTCAAATTAGGGACTTGGATTTTGACAATAACGTTATTCAGCTTAACAAAATGAAGAACCGCAAGGCTCAAATCGTCCCTATGGCTTCATCGTTAGCGGTAATACTGAAAGAATACCTTACCTACCGCAAGGGAGAGCTTGACGATTATGTTTTCTGTAATTCCTACGGAGGACAAGGGGAAATCCGTTCCTATCAAGAAATGTTGGCTAAATACAATAAGGCTAGAGGGGTTAGCAAGACCTCAGCCCACCTTTACCGTCATACTTTCGCTAAACGTTGGATTCTCAACGGTGGGGACATCTTTAGACTTCAAAAACTGCTCGGTCATAGTGATTTAACTGTGGTAAAAGAGTACGTTAATATGTTCAGTAGTGATTTGTCTAAGGATTATAGTGATTATAACCCTCTCGACACCTTAGGAACTGTAAGAAATCAAGCAAAAATAGGCTTTAATAACTGAGGGAGGTTTAGCTGTGAAAGAGTATAAAAACAAGGATTTCCCCGATATAGGATTCACCGTAGAGGTATATATTGCTATGAGTGGAGAACAAGCAATTAGACAAGGCTGTCGGCAATGCCTATCCCCTCAGTTCCCCGATAGTAAACGTGTTTACGGTCTACTGAGGGAAATAGACGGTAAATTATGTATTTCTAAGAGTATCGGCTGGAAAACGGTTATATGCCTAGAAAAGAGGAAATTTGACACCGTTTTGCGTTTTCTCTATCCGTCAGGCATTCCTAAGGGATGGAACTATAAAGCACTCCTAAGGCTGATAGACGGTAGGCTAGTATGGATAATAGGCTTTGATAACTGAGTATCAGCCTATAAGGTGTAACGGCGATACGGCGATAAAATCTTGAAAGTTATAGATTTTTTACCGCTAGGAATAATCTAATACATATACAGTTGACTCCGCTACGCTCCGTCAACTGTATATGTATTAAAAGGTTGAGGGGACTTCGCTTACGCTCGTCCCCAAAATATAAGTATTTTACTGTA
>JAZLER010000008.1:0-1534 GCA_045615345.1 Fumia sp.
CCATCTTTGCAATAATGTATAGTGGCATAATTCTTTCGCTCGCCCTGCTCAAACAAGCCGAAATCGAAATCATCCATGTGAACAGTGGTATAAGCAATTTCTATACCGGGAAATAAGTGATACACCACAGCCTGCGCATCACCTGTATCGTTACTGTATGAATATTCTTTTATATTTTTATCGTGCATATGTTTTCCTTGTCAGTAAATATAATATGTTGCCTATGGTTAGTCTAAACTAACTGATATTGTAACACAGTTCAGATAAAAAATCAATTGTAAAATATTGTAGAAAATATAATGGTAAAGGGTAAGGACCGGCGTCCTCGACGATCCGAAAACCAAACTTATGAAGACAAAACACAATACAAATTGTGGATAAGGTTGTGGAAATGCTGTGGAAAGGTGTGTATAAGTTGATATTTAGTGAAAATAATCAAAAAATATCGAAAAAGTTATGCAAAAGTGCTTGACAAAAGAGTAAAGGTATGGTAATATATGCAAGCTGTCGCAGATGAGGCGATGTAAGATACTGGAAAAGCAAATGGAAAAAACTTGAAAAAAGTTTTGAAAAGGTATTGACAAAGCTGATGTGATATGATATGATATACAGGCTGTCGCGGTTGGGACAGAGCTTGAAAAAAGAAAATTAAAAAACTTTAAAAAAGTTCTTGACAAACTGGTGAAAGTATGATATATTAAATAAGCTGTCGCGAAAACGACGGCGAAGCGATAAGCACCTTGTAAATTAAACAACACACAAGACAAACAAAACCCTGAAATTTTGAGAGTTTTGAAACGTTCTTAACAGAACGACCCAGAACTAGTAAATAAAAGACCTGCGAAGAGCAGGCAGCTTGAATTAAAAGCTCTAATTTGATTTTAAAGCTTCGGCTTTTAAATACCATATAATTAGAGAGTTTGATCCTGGCTCAGGATGAACGCTGGCGGCATGCCTAACACATGCAAGTCGAACGAAGCGGCCTGGATTGAGACTTCGGTTGATTGAAAGGTTGACTTAGTGGCGGACGGGTGAGTAACGCGTGAGTAATCTGCCTTAGAGTGGGGGATAACGCTCCGAAAGGAACGCTAATACCGCATAACATAACCGGATCGCATGATCTGGTTATCAAAGATTTATTGCTTTAAGATGAGCTCGCGTATGATTAGCTAGTTGGTGAGGTAACGGCTCACCAAGGCGACGATCATTAGCCGGACTGAGAGGTTGAACGGCCACATTGGGACTGAGACACGGCCCAGACTCCTACGGGAGGCAGCAGTGGGGAATATTGCGCAATGGGGGAAACCCTGACGCAGCAATGCCGCGTGAAGGATGAAGGTTTTCGGATTGTAAACTTCTTTTACTGAGGACGAAACAAATGACGGTACTCAGAGAATAAGCCACGGCTAACTACGTGCCAGCAGCCGCGGTAATACGTAGGTGGCAAGCGTTATCCGGATTTACTGGGTGTAAAGGGCGAGTAGGCGGGACGGCAAGTCAGATGTGAAATACCGGGGCTCAACTCCGGGGCTGC
>JAZLER010000009.1:0-87325 GCA_045615345.1 Fumia sp.
AAGACTACAAGGTTGATAGGCTCAAAGTGTAAGCGTCGTGAGGCGTTAAGCTAGCGAGTACTAATCGGTCGAGGGCTTGACCATATTATGTGGTTTCAAACAGAAACTTCCTTACATTCTTTGTTCAATTTTGAGGATACCATATCCGCAGACAAATGCGCCATTAGCTCAGTTGGTAGAGCAACTGACTCTTAATCAGTGGGTCCCGGGTTCGAATCCCTGATGGCGCACCACCTGATGGCCTGTTGGTCAAGCGGTCAAGACGCCGGCCTCTCACGCCGGAAACACGAGTTCGATTCTCGTACGGGTCACCAAACCTTAGTCAACAGGTATCTTTAAAAATGTAACATTTTGCTGGTGTTTATGGCGGTGAGGTCACACCTGTTCCCATCCCGAACACAGAAGTTAAGCTCACCCGCGTCGACAATACTTGGCTGGAGACGGCCCGGGAAGATAGAACGATGCCAGCACAAATGGGCCATTAGCTCAGTTGGTTAGAGCAACCGGCTCATAACCGGTCGGTCCTGGGTTCGAGTCCCCGATGGCCCACCAATGTTACATAGGGGCATGATGTAATGGTAACATTCCGGTCTCCAAAACCGTTCTTGAGGGTTCGAGTCCTTCTGCCCCTGCCAAAAATAAAAAGACAGTCGAATGACTGTCTTTTTATTTTTTTGTTAAGATCAAAAAGGACTCGAAGCGAGTGCTGAATCCTTGACATAAAAAAGACAAGTCGTAAGGCTTGTCTTTTTGTTTTATAAATTCTTTGTCAGTGATTTGTATTTTCTTTTTTGCATTATTTTTCCTATCGGTGATGAGAGGATGCCTGCTGATATTCCAAAGATTTTTGCATAATTCCAGCTAAAAACCAAACCGATAAGAATTATTAAAATAATTACAATTCCCCAGTACATTAACTGAAAAAGACCAGTTGATTTGTTCAATTCTTTAATTACATCAACACCATCGGCTTTGTGGGGTGCATTTTCAATGAACTCTGCGGCACCTTCGGGATCTGTACATTTACGGAAGTCTTCGCTGCATATTTTTGCAGATTCTTTATATGCATTATTGTTTAAAATCTCAAAAACTGCAGATTTTATGTCATCTTCCGATTTATCGTGAAGCATTGTTCCTGCGCCGATTTCCGTAACTCTCCTTGCTACGGCTTTTTGCTCGGCAGTCTGAGGATAGAGGACAACGGGTGTTGCCATATAAAGACTTTCGGAAATGCTGTTCATTCCGCAGTGACTTATAAACACATCTGCTTTAGAAAGAATATCAAGCTGATTAACATATAGGAAAACTTTGATATTGTCAGGGATAGTGCCAAGACTTTCAATGTTCAGCGTTTTTCCACAGGAGACAATGACATCCAGATCCTGATTGCCCAAGGCGTTAATACATTTTTTGTAAAACTGAGGTCTGTCGTTGATTACAGTACCCATAGAAATGTAGACGAGTGGTCTTGACTTTTCTTTATCGGGTATCGCTTCAGAAAAAACAGATGGACCTACAAAAGCATAATGTCCTGAAAAACTTTCGGCAAAGGGCTGAAAGTTTTTTGATGTATACACAACCGAATCCGTTTTGTTGTCGTTCTGGACTAACATAAGTGGATTTTTTACATCATATCCGTATGATCTAAGCGATTTCAGTTCTTTTGAAATCTTTGAAATACCGAATATCATATCAGATAATTCTTTAAAGGAATGTTTTAGATACTGCGAGGACATCTGGTTAAAAGCGAAGGTAGTTGTGGATACCACCATAGGTACATTATGTTTTAACGCATTAAGCTTTCCCCAGAAGCAGACAGAATCTGTAAACACAACATCTGGCTTGAAGGTTTTAAACTCCTTGTCAAGAAACGGGTCCAATTTAATGGTAAGACGAATATCCTGTAGCGTCATTTCGGTGGTGGAAACTTCCTTTAACCTTTTTTCTTCGCTGGCATTCAGTTTAAAGGAAAATTCATCACAGGATATAAATTCTGCACCTGTTTTTTTGATTTTTTCTTTGAATTCATCAAAAGAATAAAATCTGACAGCATTCCCTCTGTCCACCAGTTCTTTTGCAACGGGGAGCATAGGGTTTGTATGCCCGTGTGCAGGAATACTGAAGAAAAATATCATACTCATTTTTTACTCCATATCATTCATTAGCCGTTTAACGAAATCCTGTTGTTTTTCTTTAAGCGGGATTGCTATTCCGCGTTCTGTATCACCGAGAACTATAATTTCATCGCCCGGATTGAGGTCAAACATCTCCCTTGCTTCTTTTGGGATAACAAACTGTCCTTTTTCGCCGATTTTTACCATCCATGCGTATTTTCCATCCGGTATATTCATTGTTTTCACTCCTTGAGTATGATTAGTATGAATAATCATACCACGATAACATGTGTTTGTCAATAAAATATTGCCAGTTAAATTAAATGATGGTATAATATTATAACCGATAAAAACGAAAGGGAGGCAGGAGCATGGCTGAGATTTTTCATAACATAGGAATACTTGCACATGTTGACTCGGGCAAAACTACCCTTACAGAACAACTTCTGTTTTTGACAGGTGCTATAAGGAATGCCGGCAGTGTTGATTCCGGAACAACAGCGACAGACAGCCTTTCTGTTGAAAAACAAAGAGGTATTTCTGTCCGTACTGCAACTGCTTCTGCCAAATGGAATGGTGTTACCATAAATATTATTGATACTCCCGGTCATATTGACTTTGCGGGTGAAGTTGAGCGTGCATTATCAGCGCTCGATTATGCTGTTGTTGTTGTTTCAGCGGTTGAGGGTGTCAGGGCGTACACCGAGAGTATCATAAGATCTCTCGATGCTGCAAATCTCCCAAGGCTTGTTTTTATAAACAAGATTGACAGAGTGGGTGCTGATGCTTCGAATATTATTAAGGAATTAAACAGTATTTCTTCTCAAAGTCATATGATTTTTTATGATATTGAAAACGAAGGTACTGAAAATTGTTTGGTAAAAAGTTTTGATGAAAAAACTTTTTGCATTAAGGCTACAGAAACTCTGGCGGATATTTCAGAGGAAGCCGAAGAAGCGTTTTTTAACGATGAGGTTTTACCAAAAGATAAGCTTGATGAAATTATCTGTCGTGAAGTTGCTGATTGCAAACTTACGCCCGTTGTTATGGGGAGCGCAAAATATGCAGTTGGTGTCAAGGAACTTGCCGATGTTCTTATAAAATATATGCCTGATTCTGTGTACAGAGCTACCGATGAATTGTGCGGAATTATCTTTAAGATAGAACACGATAAATCTTTAGGTAAGGTTTCACATATACGACTTTTTGGCGGAGAAATTTCAAACAGGGATGAAGTAAAGCTTATCATCCCTGATGTCAAATCCACAATAGAAACCGATGCGGTGGAAGTTGAAGAGAATAGAGAGATAAAAGAAAAAGTTTCGCAGATAAAGAAGTTTTGCGGAGCGCGCAACAGTGATGTTGGAATTGTCCGTGGTGGTGATGTCGCGGCAGTATGCGGACTTCCGTCAGCTAAAAACGGATTTTATATCGGTTCTGCGCTCGATAACGAAAAGGCAAACCTCATAAATCCATTTCTGAGGGTGAGGGTAACACCTGCTGATGCGGATTCACTCAAACTCCCTGAACTTGCAGGAGCTCTGTCGGAATTGTCTGATGAAGAGCCTTATATAGACGCAAAATGGGAAAACGGGCAAAAGGAAATAACTATCAGCACAACAGGGAAAATACAGCTTGAGGTACTCGCAAATCTTTTAAAGGAAAGATATAACCTTTCCGCTGAATTTTCTGCCCCGACTGTTATTTATAAGGAAACTCCGTCAAGTAAAGGAATCGGTCTTGCGAGATATACTATGCCAAAACCCTGCTGGGCGGTTGTAGAGTTTTACATCGAACCGATGCCGAGAGGATATGGCGTTTCGTATCACGGCAGACTCCCTAACGACCGGTGCTATTATCGTTATCAGTCGCATATAAGAACTTCTTTTAACAGATGTATTGAACAGGGGCTTTACGGTTGGGAGGTAACTGATTTCAAATGCACCCTTGTTGGTGGGGAACATCATACATTACATACTCATCCTCTTGATTTTTTTGTATGTACCCCGATGGCGTTTATGAACGGACTTTCACAACTTGGTTCAACTATACTTGAGCCGTTACTTAAAATACGCGTAATTGCATCAGAGGAGTTTTCGGGAAAGATTTTTTCTGAAATTATCAAAATGGGTGGGGAGTATGACAATCCCGTTATCCGTTCGGGTATGATGACTATCGAGGCGGTTGTACCTGTTGCAACTTCGATGAATTTTCCTGAGAAACTGGCAACATTGACCTCCGGTAAAGCTATACTTTCACAGTCATTTCATGGTTATCGTGAGTGCAATGATGGTATCGAACATATAAGTCCAAGACAGGGCGTTAATCCTTTAGAGCGTTCAAAATGGATTTTATGGGCGAGAGGTGCTTATAATGCAGAATAAAAAGACGCCGTCAGGCGTCTTTTTTCAAACACTATGACAACTTAACGTTATTGACTTTTACTGATATAGTGTTACAATATTAATTGTGCTTTGAAAGGAAGTAAAAAAATGACAAACAAAAGACAAGTTTACAATGCTATATATTTAGGGGTTTTGTGTTCGATTTCATACCTTGCCGTGTATTTTGCAAGAAATATTCTGGGTACAGTAACACCTCAGATGATAGAAAGCGGGCAGACTGCCGAGTATATCGGCAGGGTTTCATCGCTTTATTTTATTGCATATGCTTTTGGGCAACTTATAAATGGTGCTATTGGTGATAAAGTAAAAGCAAGATATATGATAAGTATCGGACTTTTAATGGCAGGTATTACCAATTTTCTTTTCGGTAAACTTGTTCTGACAAGTCCCGATATAGCGCTCGTGGTTTATGCAATGACAGGCTTTTCGCTTTCAATGATATATGGCCCTATGGTAAAGGTAGTTGCCGAGAATACCAAACCCGAACACGCTACAAGGTGCAGTCTTGGATTTACATTCGCATCGTTTTTTGGTTCGCCGCTTGCGGGTGTTGCGGCAACTGTATGGGTGTGGCAGGATGTTTTCTTTGTAGGAAGTATTTCACTTGTCGCAATGGCGATTATCGTTTTTGTCATTTATCTTGTTATGGAAAAAAGGGGTATTGTAAAATATAATCAGTATGAACAGCAGAAAGGGGTTAAAGGCAGCGTAAAAATCCTTATTAAGAACAGAATTATCAAGTTTGCCTTTATTTCGATGATTACGGGAATTGTGAGAACAACTGTCGTTTTCTGGATGCCT
This sequence comes from Fumia sp., assembly GCA_045615345.1. Lineage (GTDB taxonomy): Bacteria > Bacillota > Clostridia > Oscillospirales > Ruminococcaceae > Fumia. The sequence continues at coordinate 5,321 of JAZLER010000009.1, forward strand.
ACATATATTTCTCAATATCTTGGATTTTCTGCAAAAAGCTCCTCGCTTATTTTTACTGTCGCTACACTTGTAATTTCACTTACTGCTTTTGTGACTATTTTTGTTTATGAAAGACTTCACAGAAATATGGATCTGACTATCCTTTTAATGTTTATTTCGGCGTTTGTTTTCTTTTTGCTTATTTATCTTATAAAAATACCTGTTTTAAACATCGCTTTTTTAGTAATAGCGATTATGTCGTCAAATGGTGCCGCGACAATGCTTTTCAGCAGATACTGTCCGAGTCTGAAAGACACCGGGATGGTGTCGAGTGCAACGGGATTTATAGATTTTGTAAGCTACATTTCTGCTGCAGTTGCAAGTACGGTGTTTGCGAATGCTGTATCGGTTATCGGTTGGGGGAATCTTATCCTTATATGGTGCGGATTGATGGTAATGGGAGCCGTAGTTTCCTTACCGTTTGAAAAATTGAAACGATAAAAGAGGTGCTGACGCACCTCTTTTATTTTAATGTTCCGATCAGTTCGATTTCCAGAAGTTCAGGTTTTTCTTTTTCATCAATGCTGTCCATAGTAAGTTTGAATTTTTGCATCTTTTCTGAGCAGGGGATAATAATTTGTCCCGGAAGATTTCCTGAAAGGTCTTCTTTTAAGGTTGTCCATACTCCGTCAAAGAAAGCTTCCGCTTTGTATGTTACGGGAATACCAGATGCGACTAAAAGCTTTAAGGAAAGGCGGATTTCTTCTGTGTGAGCTGTCTTATCGCCAAAATCATATTCAAAAGTAAGCGGCCAGTCAGCAGTTGTGCCAGTCCACCCTGTGGCGGTATTACCATCTGTCATGAGCAGTAAATCTTCTTTACTTATGTTGTTTTTGGTTGAGAGTTCTTTTCCGAGCAACAGATTACATACATCAGAAGATTTTCCTTTTTGTTCTGTTCTGTCGAGATTGGTAACGGTATACAAATCATAAGCTTGCTTGCATAATGCCAATAAGTCCTTGTGGGAATCACCTTTTACAGGATATGAAAAACCTTCATCGGATTTTTGGTTTGCCCATTTCCATTCTTCAATAAACCAGTCAAACTGAGAAGGCTCTGTATTTTCTGCGAGGGCTTTTTTATAACTGTCAACCCACATAGCCCAGCGTTTTAAATAATAATCTTCTGTAATACCAGCCCAGCAGCGATATGAGTAATCCCTGAGTCCACCATCATCTGCGGCTCTTTTGCCTGCCCATGTGGTAATCTGGCATCTTGCATTCCATTCAAACATATCCTTGGTCCAGTCGTCACGCGCAGACATCATATTTCTTGCAGATTCAATCCATCTACCCACACGGAAATGGTCGTTTGTACTGAGAATATCGTTTTGCAACTGAATGAGATTTAAAAAATGTGTAGAGTATACTTCAAAATCCTGAATGTTTTTTGAATGGTATGCATCTATCATAAGCTTATGGAATTCTATAGACGAATTGCATAAAACCTGACGGGCGATATCCACCATATCGTACCGATAACAATCATAGTCTTTAAACTCTTCATAGTTATCAATGTAAATTTTAAATACCTTTTCGAGCGTTTTTACATCATATGTGATATTTCCTCTGCCCCAGGAACTTGTCGATGTAAAATATTCGGTGGGTCTTGCGTTGATAAGAGATTCTGCAACATCGGGGGATTCATTGGAATAGACCGACTGTAACAGGAGTGACCACGCTTTGGAAAGCTTCTCGTTAACACTTCCGTAACGGCGTTTCAGATATTCTGTGCCCCACTTGACAGGGTCGATGGGTTCATCTGTCCATGCCGCATCCCACAGCATTTCATAAATCATCGGGCAGCGTCCCAAAGATTCCGATGTCATACCGAGTCCTGTCATATATTTATTGTTCTTAAGGACTGACGGGATTTTTGAAACGGCAGGTACATTGGCTTCCATACCGAGTTTTCCGCCAAATTCGTGAAGCAATCCCCAAACCCAGGGAAGTTCATTTTTTTCTGTTAAATCTGTATTGCATTTGACTTCGCTCATAATATCCATGATCAGCATATTTTCTTTATGTGAAAGTCCTGCAAGTCGTGTGTCATTAATGGATTCTGACCATTTTTGCAAAACCCAGATACTGTCAGGATTGTGTTCAATCATTTTATTCTGTATGGTCTTGAACATTTTAGCTTGGTCGATACCATTGTCACGCCCACCCTCCATAAAGGGGTCTGCCGAGAAATAATTTGTCACATCTCCGTAAATTTCTTTCTGTGCGTTATAAAATGCATCTGCTACCTCAGTATACATATTGCGTTCGCCGTTTTCAACATAAACACGCAGTGTATCGGGTCTTGTAAAGCAACACCATTCCCCCTGATGCATAACCTTGGCATCAGGATTTTTGTCGGCAAAGCTTGTGGGAACAGCTCCATAATATCCACGCAGTACGGGTTTTATGCCAAGTGTCTGCATACGGTCGTGGATTTTTCTGCCAAGCTCCACGCGGTCTGCAAACCAGTTGTCGGGAAGAGGGCCTCCAAATCCTGACATATTTCTGCATCCCCAGGTGTAATATGTGGGTGCAGGGATGTATTCTTTTACTTCATCATCGGAATAACCAAACTGCGATAAGGTTCTGCGCAGGATTTCTTCCTGACCTACCATATGCAGCATCAGATTGATACCGCACATAGCAGCCCAGTCAAGACAAGCTTCGTATTTGTCCCATTCCCAGAACGCCATAGTGTAAGAATGTGCACAGACATGGAATCCGTAGCGGACATTATAAAGGGTTTCCTTGACAATTTTTTCGGGTACCATTGGCAGTGTATCGGGCATACGCATATTGGAAGCAAACAAGGGATTATAATCAACCTTGCAGAAATAACGCAGATAATAATGAAGTCCCGATGCCATTGAAACGCCATTTGTACCTCGAATAATAATTTTACCGTCTTGTCCGTTTTCAATTTCATAGGTGTCGTGCTCTGCCGTAATAAATGCAAAATCAAAGCTTTCTTTGTATTTTTCCCCTAAAACACGGGAAACCATATTGCGCATTTCACAAAGGGTTTTCTTCTTTGCATAGGTAGAATCATTTTCAAATAGTTCCCATTCTTCTTTCCATTTGCTTTCTGAAAAATCCTGTATATGGATTCCTTCCTGCTTGTTTTCATTATCACGGATTTTTCTTCCGAAAATTCTCAATTTGGCAAGATTTCCCTGCATTCCCGTAGAATTGTATGACAAATTAATTCTGAGATATCCTGCCTCAACAGGTGTTTTGAATGTGAAATGGTCACCATTTTCCATATCAGGTGGATTATCATCATTTTTGCTTGCGATTTTATTATAAAATTCACCTGTTTCGGAAGCGTAAATTCCATAATGGTTGTACCCTTTATCAATCATAAAAAGAGTAATGTCGGTAATCTCATAAAGCCCTTTAAGGTCAATATCCAGAAAACGCATATAGTCGAAATTTGAACTTGTGTCGGGTGTCTGATAATATGTGTCGAAACTATCATCAAGCACAAATGATGCATCATGCCCTGAAGCTGACTTTCCTTTAATCTGGTCAGGTGTCAGCAAAATTTCCACAGATTCCGTATTCTTTTTCATAATTAAATCTCCGTTTCTTCGTTTTTCTTACGCAAATTGTATCATATCAATATCCCGAATTCAATAAATTTTAAAAATTGTGTGGATTTGTCCACCTTTTGAAGAACTACATATTTTTGAAAAATTTGCATATCATAAAAATATATTGACAAATTTTTTTCGGTTTGTTATAATATCTTGTGGAGACTCGGCTTTTGTGGAAAGTCTGTCAGGGAGGATGCGTCACCGACTGAAAGCGCGTCTGAGATGAGTAGTAAGCTTTGGGAACACTCCGGATGTTTTCAATTTAATATAAAAGTGGATGCTTTTAGCATCAATGCGGGTGGCACCGCGGGTAAAATGTTTACTCGTCCCGAGGAATATTAGTATTCCTCGGGACTTTTATTTTTGTAATTTTTTCAGGAGGTTATGATATGTACAGAACTCTATTTTGTAACGATATCCGTGACGAACATATCGGCAAGACTGTAGAACTTGCAGGCTGGGTCGATGTTGTCCGTGACCACGGTGGCGTTATATTTGTTGACTTGCGTGACTACACAGGTGTGACACAGGTGGTTATCCACAATGAGGAGCTTCTCAAAAATGTAAACCGCGAAACTGTTATCACTGTAAGCGGTGTGGTTAATAAGCGTGACCCCGATACAGTAAATGATAAAATTGAAACTGGTAATGTTGAGCTTATTGCCGATTCTCTCAAGGTACTCGGCAAGAGCCAGAATATGCTCCCCTTTGAAGTAAGAGCATCAAGACAGAGCAAGGATGAACTCCGTCTTAAATACCGTTATCTTGATCTCAGAAACCCCAAAAACCACGATAACTTGGTTATGCGTTCAAGGATTATCCGTCATCTTCGTAATAAAATGGAAGAAAAAGACTTCCTTGATATGCAGACCCCTATCCTTACTGCGTCTTCTCCCGAAGGTGCGCGTGACTTTTTGGTGCCCAGCCGTAAGCACCCCGGTAAGTTCTATGCTTTGCCTCAGGCACCTCAGCAGTTTAAACAGCTTTTGATGGTATCGGGATTTGACAGATATTTCCAGATTGCACCCTGTTTCCGTGATGAGGATGCCCGTGCTGACCGTTCCCCCGGTGAGTTTTATCAGCTTGACTTTGAGATGGCTTTTGCAACTCAGGAAGAAGTTTTAGATGTTTGTGAAGATGTAATCTACGATACATTTAAAACTTTCTCCGATAAGAAAATTACTGAAAAACCTTTCAGACGCATTACCTATGCTGATGCTATGATGACTTACGGTTCGGATAAACCCGACCTTCGTAACCCTCTTATCATCTGCGATTTGACTGATTTCTTCTCGGATGTAAACTTCCCTGCATTCAAGGGAAGACCCGTAAGAGGTATTGTTGCAAACTGTCAGGGTAAATCAAACAAATTCTTTGAAGATTCCCTTAAATTCGCGACATCTGCTGAAGTAGGGCTCGGTGGTCTTGGTTACATCACTCTTAAAGATGGCGTGTTTACAGGACCTATCGCTAAATTTTTGACAGACGACAAAAAGGCAGAAATCATCAAAATCACAGGTGTAAAGGAAGGCGAAACACTCTTCTTTATCTGTGATGATAAAAAAGGCGATACCGAGAAAAAAGCAGGCCACATCAGAACATGGCTTGCAAGAAAAGAACAGCTTGACCTTATAAAAGACGATGCTTTCGAATTCTGTTTCGTAGTTGATTTCCCCATGTACGAAATTGACGAAGAAACAGGCGATACAATCTTTACTCATAACCCCTTCTCAATGCCTCAGGGCGGTATGGATGCACTCTTAAACAAAGAACCCACCGAGGTTCTGGCATACCAGTACGACCTTGTTTGTAATGGTATCGAGCTTGCTTCCGGTGCTGTTCGTAACCATGATATCGATGTTATGAAAAAAGCATTTGAGATTGCAGGATATGATGAAGCTGAACTTAAATCCCGTTTTAACGCACTTTATACTGCATTCCAGTATGGTGCTCCTCCTCATGCAGGTATGGCGCCCGGTGTTGACAGAATGGTAATGCTTCTTACAGACGAAGAAAAAATCTTAGAAGTTATTGCCTTCCCGTTAAATGGTAACGCTCAGGACTTGCTTTTGGGCGCTCCAAGCGAAGTTACAAATCAGCAGCTTGAAGATGTTCACCTTTTGGGTAACGGCAGTGCAATTGCAGGAAGAGCAACAGGAACTACCTCAAAACAGGCTTCCGGCAAACGCTCTACTTTCTCCAATGCACAGCAGTTAAATCAGATTGCTCTGACAGACGATGAAGAAGCAACTATGCAGAATATCTTCAAGGATATGGCAGACAGTGAGGCGCTTCTTAAAAATATTGATACAGAAAATGTTGAAGAAATGGTACATGTTATGCCTATGACAAATGTACTGCGTGAAGATGTAAGACGCCAGGATTTCTCAAGAGAATCTTTGCTCGAAGGTGCACCTGAACGCAGTGACGACAGCTGGCAGGTACCCAGACTCGTTAAGTAAAGTGAGGTGTTGAAGATGAAATATTATGCAGAAATAATTTCCGACAAAGGTAATATTGCAGTTGACGATACAATCCTTGTAAAGGGTTATAAAACTACTGCAGGTTCTTATATTCTTGATGGCTTTAAGCCTCTCTTCAGCGCTGAAGCAGTAACAAGACTTGAGGCAAAAGGCTATTCTGTTAAGGGTAAAACCCATGTTGGTGAGTTCGGACTCGATATGTTCGGTGAGTTTTCTTACTACGCAGACGGCGAAAAATGTGCAGGCGCAAAGGCTGTAGCAGATGGCGATGTCAAAGCAACACTCGGTGTTGATATGAACGGTGCTACAAGGCGTGCAGCAGCTTTGACCGGTGTAGATTTCTTAAAACCCACCTATGGTACTGTTTCCCGTTATGGTGTTGTTTCCTGTGCGGCATCTGGTGAACAGCTCGGCGTTTATGCAAAAAATGCAAAAGAAGTCAAAGAAATTATGGATGTAATCGCAGGACATGACGCAAAGGACGGAACATCCCTTAAAAACGAAACTTATGATTACAGCTTTTCGGATGTAAAAGGCAAAAAAGTCTGCATTGTAAAAGAACTCCTTGATAAAGCAGACGATGATGTTAAGGCAAATGTTAAAGCGTTTGCCGATGTACTTAAAGCAAACGGTGTTGAAGTTGAGGAAATCTCTCTTGATTTCTTTGATGTTGCAAATGTGGCTTGGCAGATTCTTATGACTGCTGAAACTTGTAACAATGTTTCCCGTTACGATGGCGTTAAATACGGACATCGTGCCGAGGAATACAGAAACATTGACGAGCTTTATATCAACTCAAGAACCGAAGGCTTTAACTTTCTCACAAAGGCTACTATCCTTTATGGTTCCGATGTTCTTTCCAAGAATCGTTATAAAGAATGTTATGATAAATCTTTGAGAGTACGCCGTGTAATTTCAGAAAAATTTGCAGGCGTTATGGAAAAATATGATGCAGTCCTCACACCTGTAACTTCAAAAACAGCTTTCGAGGATTATGATATTAAAGATGCTTTCAAAAAAGTATTTGACGAAAGCGTATTTACAGCTGTTCCCAACCTTATCGGTGCACCCGCACTTGTAACAAAAGGCGTTCAGCTTATCGGTAAAAACTTCAGCGAGGCTACACTTTTAAGCCTTGCAGACAGCGTTGAAAGGGGGAACTAAGAGATGAAATATGAATTGGTTATTGGCCTTGAAACTCATGTAGAGCTTTCTACCGAATCAAAAATATTCTGTTCCTGTGGCGGTCATTCTGCTTCCAATGAGCCTAACGATTGTGTTTGTCCTGCTTGCAGCGGTATGCCCGGAATGCTCCCCGTAATGAACAAAAGAGTTGTAGAACTCGCAGTTACTGCAGGTCTTATGCTCAATTGTAACATCAACAGATACACAACTTTTGATAAGAAAAACTATTACTACCCCGATTTGCCCTGTGCTTACCAGATTACACAGCTTAATCACCCGATTTGCACAGATGGTGTTGTTACCCTGAAAACTTCCAAAGGTAATCGTGATATCCGTATCAAACAGATTCATATGGAAGAAGACGCAGGTAAACTTGTTCACGGCGGTAAACATTCCTTTGTTGACTTCAACCGTACCAGTGTGCCTCTTATCGAAATTGTTACTCAGCCTGATTTCAGAAGTGCTGAGGAAGTAGTTACTTACCTAAATAAACTTAAGAATATGTTCCGTTCGGGTAACATTTCCGAATGTGAAGAAGGCGCTATGCGTTGTGATGTTAACATCTCTGTCCGTCCCGAAGGCAGTGAAGAATTCGGCGTGCGTACCGAAATCAAGAATATGAGCTCCTTTGAAGCTATCGAACGCGCAATAAACTATGAAGCTCAGCGCCATATGGATGCTCTTGAGTTTGAAACTGAGGAACTTGTTCAGGAAACAAGGCGTTTTGACGATGTTTCGGGCAAAACTTTTGCTATGCGTAACAAGGAAACCGAAGCGGATTATCGTTATTTCCCCGATGCGAACTTGATGCCCATTATCATTGATGATGAATGGCTTGAAGAAATCAAAGCTCAAAAACCTGTTGCAGTAGACGAAAAAGCTGAAGCCTACAGGGAAGCAGGTATCCCCGAAAAAGAAATCGGTGCTCTCATTCAGAGCCATAAGCTCAGTGCTTTGCTTGATGATGTTGTGGCTATGGGTTGTAATCCTAAAGATGTTGCTATCTGGATTTTCACTGACTGTGCAGGTGTTCTCCGCAAAGATGGTCAGGCACTCTCCGACCTTTCTATCTCTGCCGAAAAGCTTGCAGCTATTATCAAAATGGTTGACAGCGGTGCTATTAACAGAAATGCAGGTAAGAAAATCCTCATTGCAGTTGTTGAAGATGATGTTGACCCCGTTAAATACTGTAAGGAACAGGGGCTTGACAGAAAAGTTGATGCATCTGCAATCGGCGATATTATCGACAGAATTCTTTCCGAAAACGCTCAGGCTATCGAAGACTTTAAAAATGGTAAAGTCAAAGCAAAACAGGCTTTGTTCGGCGCTTGTATGAAAGAACTTAAAGGTGCAGGTGACCCTGCAGTAATCAAAGAACTTCTTGATGAAAAATTAAGTAAATTTTAAATTGTAGCGGGAGTATTATGTACTCCCGTTAACTTTTAGGTGAATTTATGAAAAAGATATTGCTTGTTTTAGTTGGCGGTACTATATGTACAGCCTTAAACGAAAATGGAACTTTGTCGATAGACAAAAACTCCGGACTTTTACTGAAAGATAATTTTTTAAACTCTGATTCTTTATATAAAAATGAGGTGGAGTTTACCCTGACTGAAAATCTTGGTATTTTAAGCGAGAATATGACTGTCCAAAAATGGAATCTTTTGCTTGATACATATAAAAAGTATATTGCAAAAGATAACTTTGACGGTGTGATTTTTGCCCATGGTACCGATACTTTGGCATATACCGCTTCGCTTTTCTCAATGCTTTTAAGTGGTGCTGAAATTCCTCATTTCTTTGTGTCAGCAAACGCAAGGCTTTCGTCACCCCGTTCTAACGGCAACGATAATTTCAAGGCGGCTGTTGAGTGTATCTGTAAAGGGATAACCCCTAATGTCTATGTCACTTATAAAAATATATCCGATGAGAAAATGTATCTGCATTCAGCCTCCCGTATTGAACAATGCAAGAACTATTCCGAGGATTTTTACAGCAATGGTATGACCGAACTTAATAGAATAAAAAATTTAAGTACATTACCAAAAGGTGATAAATTTATTCTGCCTGATAAAAAACTCGAAGACTGCGTTTTGAAAATCAATCCTTATGTTGGAATAAATTATAAAGCTTTTAATTACAGTAATTTCAAAGCGATACTTCACGGCACATATCATTCGGGTACTGCGAATACCGCTGGGATTTCTATGTTGCTTAATGAAAGCAAGGGCGCTGATGTGTATTTATCACCTTCAACACTTGATGGCGAAATCTATGAAACTGTTGCTGAGATTGCAGAACACAATATAAATTTTCTTTATGGTATGACAGAGGAAACTCTTTATGCAAAACTCCTTATTGCATATTCGTTTTTTGAAGACGAAAACGAAAGAAAAGAATTTGTAAAAAAAGAGCTGAATTTTGAGTATTTTAATTAAATGACTGTCAAAATCGTGCATCTTTTTAAAAATATATTGACTTTAATTTTAATTTCAATATAATATAAGGCAAGGAGGGGTAGATATGAGTATTACAGTAAAAAAAGAAATCATTGAAAAGGCAAGAACTGATGCTACCTGTGAATGGCGCAAACAGTATTATATCGAGGGCGAAGGTCTTAAAAGACTTGAAACCAGAGCTTTTGAAAAATTAAGCGATTCCATTGAATATACCGAATACCGTACAAGTGAGGATAACGGCAAAACCTGGAGTGAATGGGAAAGGGAAACAAACACAGGACGAAAAGTATGTGGTGAGGATGAGTACGAATTTTTCTATGATTCCAACAACAGAGATCTCTGGAATCCCATACATAAGCATTACATTAGCGGTAAGATGCTCAGAATTTTTATAGGTGGATATATGGCTGCCGCCGACCTCGACTATGCAGGCGGTAGAGGTTTTTATGACCACGGATTTATCGAGGTTAGAGAAGGCGATAAAATTTATGAGCAGATGGTAGCTTACGAAGAAGGCGATACCGTATTCAGCGAAGAAACCTATCATAATGACAACTTTTTAAAGCAGAATAATAGCGTTACCTACCAGATGATTGTGTTAAAAGATGGGGACCTTTTAGTTGGTATAGAGAGTGTACCTATGTATAAAATTTGTGCCATGGCAGGGGTAGACGTAAATGTTATATTCCCTGAAAGAATCGATGATTGCGGCGGCTTTTTGGTAGCAAGAGGTAAATGGGATAATGTGAATAAACGTTATGACTTTACTTTCTCAAATCCTTTGTATCTTGCATATTACGAAAGTACAAGAGGTATTTCCGAACCCGGATTCGTTGAACTTGAGTCAGGAGATATCCTCGTTACTATGCGTGGGTCAAATGTTGTGCAGCCCTGGGCTAAGAAGATGTCACCATATCTTCCGGGATATAAATATTTCTCTATCTCAAGAGATGGCGGTAAAACATTCACAAAACCCACTCCCTGGCACTTTGATACAAAGGAAGCAGTATATTCTTCTTCTACTTATTCAAGAATTTTCAGAAGTATTAAAAACGGTAAAGTGTACTGGGTAGGAAATATCACTGACCCCGTTAACACATACGGAAACTATCCGAGGTATCCCCTTTATATCGTTGAGATCGACGAAGTATGGGGCGTTGCTAAAAAAGATACGCTTACAGTTATTGATACCAAAGCTCCTGAGGAACATAAAAACGTTCAGTTCAGTAATTTCAGCATTTTGCAAAACCGCGAAACAGGTGACGTTGAAATTGTCCTTACAAAATTAGAGCAGTATGCTGATCGTCCCGTTTTTGAAGGTGACGTTATGAAATACACCATCGTATTACCCGAATAGGAGAAAATTTATGAAATGCAAGGTAATTTCTGAAATTGTAAGCCCTGCAAGAAATGATGCAGCGTGCGAAGTTTATAAACACTATTATACTGAACCCGAAGGACTTAACCTTCGTCAGGTAAGAGCGCTCGAAGTACAAAGTGATACCCACGAATATGTTGAGTTTCGCGACAGTAACGATAACGGCAAAACCTGGGGAGAATGGCAAAGAGAAGACCAGGCAGGAAGATTTCCTTTAGGTGAAGATGAGTATCAGTATTGGGGCGATTTTGCAAGTCGTGATGTTTATAACCCCGTACACAACCATTATATTACCGTGAATACACACAGAATATATCTCGGCGGATATATGATTGCCTGTGACCTTGACTGGAAAGGCGAAATTGCTATCCGTGACCATGGTTTCGTCACGGTAAGGGATGATGAAGGCGTTTACCGCCAGATGATTGCATACGAAGACGGCAACACTGAGTTTGACGAAAAAACTTATAACCGTGATCCTGAGTTTTTGCATAAGAACAATGGTATGGCGGTACAGTTTAATGTACTCCCCGATGGCGATGTTTTGTTCTCACTCGAATGTATACCTATGGATAAGATTTGCAAAATAGCAGGTGTTGATGTTAATGAGGTGTTCCCCTCAAGGTCCGGACATGGTGGCGGATTTATGCTTGCCAGAGGTACATGGGATAACAATAAAAAACGCTATGATTTTACTTTCTCAAGGCCTTTGTATCTTACTGAAAAGCAAAGCTCGAGAGGTGTTATGGAACCTGTCATCACAAAGCTTAACTCGGGTAAATACCTTATGGTTTTCAGGGTTTCCAATGCAATTTTTGACTGGAACCCCAAGATGTGTCCGTATACACCGGGATTTAAATATTTTTGTATTTCCGAGGATGAATGCAAAACTTTTTCAACACCTATGCCATGGTTCTTTGATTCTAAGGAAGTTGTATATTCTTCTGCTACCTACTCGCTTTTTGTACGCAGTATAAAAAACGGGAAACTTTACTGGCTTGGTAATATTACAGACCCCACTGAAATTAACGGAAACTACCCGAGATATCCTTTGTATATCGCAGAGGTTGACGAAGAATGGGGAGTGCTTAAAAAAGATACCCTTACTCTTATTGATACCAAAAAAGATGGTGAAGGAGATCAGGTTCAGTTCAGCAATTTCAGCATTATACAAAACAGAGAAAACGGAAACTTGGAAATATATCTTACAAAAATTCAGCAATACGCTGACCGCCCTGTCTTTGAAGGCGATGTAATGAAGTATACAATTGTATTACCTGAATAAAAATAAAGGAACGAACAATTTGTTCGTTCCTTTATTTTTACAGATTAAGAAAATCTTTTCTGTAGTCAAGTCCGAATGCTTCGGCAACTGCAACAAGTTCTTCATCTTTTATTGTATTGATATGAGGAAGATGCGCTATCTTCATATAAAGCTCTGCAGCTTTTTCAACTGTTTCGATAAGACCGAAAGTTTCGTCAATGTCTTTGCCTGCGCCATAAATTCCGTGAAGTCCCCATACAACAAGACGGTAGTCGTTCATCTTTTGGGCAGTAGCAATACCAATTTCATTGTTTCCGCAAACCATCCAAGGGAGTACGCCGATACCATCAGGGAAAACAACAATACATTCGGTACACATTTCCCAGATAGTGTGAGTGAATTTCTTGTCATCAAGCTCGTGAATATGTGTCATTGCAAGAGTATTTGTCGGGTGAGTGTGCATCACAACACGGTGGTCGGGGTCTTTTCTGAGCCTTGTAATATGGCTCATAAGATGAGCAGGAAACTCGCTTGTGAATCGTCCGCCATCCTTGTAGCCCCATAAAAGCTCAGCGGTACAACCATCTTTGGCGATGCGCACGATACCCAAGTTGTTTTCAGGGTCTTTGATTACATTTTTAAAATATTTTCCTGTGCCTGTCACAATAAAGATTTTGCCTGCAACCTCTTTTGCATCAAAACTTATCGGGATAGTACGGATAACATTGTTGAGGTCTAAATATTCAGCGACCTCATTTTCTTCGAGCATATAGCTGACATTACCGCCGTTACGCTCGTCCCAGCCGAGGCGATACATATTTGCAGTAACATTTTTCATTTCTTCCACAAAGGGTGCATTTAAAATATTTTTCATTTTAGTTACCTCTTTTTGTAAGTGTATTTTTTTCATATTCTTTTACTTTATCAAACCATTCACCGTCAACGGGAGTATTACATACTCTGCAGTATTCTTCCCATACATCACCGAAAGGCAGAGTTTTAAGCTCCTCTTTTTTTACCATAAGTTCGGTCCACTCGTTTTTATCCTGTAATTCTTTTAAAAGCGCATCGGGGGAGAGAAGTGCTTCAAGTAACGCTTTCTGTACATTCCTTAACCCTACACACCACGCGGAAATACGGTTGATGGATGCATCGAAATAGTCAAGCGCAATTTTAACTTTGCCATCAAGACCGCCGCAACGGACAATCTCTTTGCAAATTTCACGGGTTTCGTCATCAAACAGTACAACATGGTCACTGTCCCAACGGATAGGGCGTGTGATATGTAAAGCAATTTCAGGGAAAAAGGTGAGAAGTGATGAAATCTTATCCGATACAACCTCTGTCGGATGATAATGTCCATTATCCATAAGGGGGATGCATTTATCGGAGTTTTTGGCAGCATAAGAAAGGGCAACCTCGGCACTTCCTACTGTATACGCTTCAACACCGATACCGAAAACTTTCGACTCAACGCAGGGTTTTACCATATCAAAATCAAAAGGCTCGGAGAGAATTTCGTCAAGGGAAGCTTTGAATCTTTGTCTTGGACCTATTCTGTCAGCAGGGATATCCTTGAACCCGTCACCTGTCCAGATATTCATAATACAGGGCTCTTTGAGTTCTTCTGCGAGATACTGAGAAATTCTGATACAGGCTTTTCCGTGCTCAATCCAGAATTTACGGGTTTCTTCATTGGGGCTTGAAAGGGTTAAGGGGTCGCATTTCGGATGTGAGAAGAAAGTGGGGTTAAAGTCACAGCCTAAGTTTCTTTCTTTGCAAAAATCCACCCATTTTTTGAAATGCTTGGGTTCGATTTTATCTCTGTCAACCCAGGGGTTTTCTTCGTCAAAAATAGCATAACAAGCATGAAGATTAAGTTTCTTAGTACCGGGGCAGAGTTTTAACACCATATCAATATCGTCCATTAACTCTTTTGGGGTACGCGCTCTTCCGGGATAATTTCCCGTAGTCTGAATACCACCCGAGAGAGAGTCAACCTTCTGGTCAAAACCTCTTACATCATCGCCTTGCCAGCAGTGAAGTGACACGGGTACAGATTTTAAAATTTCAATCGCTTTATCGGTATCGATACCGATTTTTGTATATATTTCTTTTGCACTTTGATATCTGCTCATCAGTCTGCCTCCTTTATTTCAAAAGATTTCTTTACAATTTCTCTTGCCTCTTTGAGGGTGAGATTATATGTATACATAATCTGTGACAGGATATTTCCTGTTGCGGTAGCTTCGGTAAGGCCTGTAAAAACCTTTTTGCCCGTGATTTTTGCGGTAAGGTGATTTAAGTATTCATCACGGCTACCACCACCAACAATATGTATCTCGGAAATTTTTTTATTGCTTATTCTTTCGATTTCTTTTATCGTTTTGTCATATGATTTTGCAAGTGACAGGTAGACACTTTTAAGTACATCTGCAATCGGTAAATCAGGTTTTTTGAGATAATTTCTCACAGCTTCAATCATATTCTCGGGTGCAAGAAAACTGTTGTCTGTGGGGTCAATGCATTCAGTAAAATCGCTTTGCATTGCCATATTCATCATTTCATCGTAGCTGTATTTTTTTTGGAGGTCACGCCTTATGCATTGGAAAAACCACATACCAATAATATTTTTCAGAAAACGGAATCGGTATTCTACTCCACCTTCATTTGTAAAGTTTGCATTGAGCGCATCTGAAGTGAGTACAGGATTTTCGTTTTCTGTTCCCAAAAGGCTCCATGTACCCGAGGAAATATAAACGCTTTCTTCGTCTATGGGACAAGCGGCAACTGCAGAAGCTGTGTCGTGAGAGGCCGCGGATAAAACCTTTGCATTAAAACCTACTACATTTTGAATTTCTTCGGTGAAATCACCTAAGTGTGTAGCGGGCAAAGCTATATCGCAAAGCAAATCTTTTGAAATGCCCAAAGTATCAAGAATTTCTTTGTCCCAGTTTTTGCTGGTTGCATTTACAAGATTTGTAGTAGTTGCATTTGTGTATTCGTTTTTTAGCGCACCACAAAGTTTAAAAGAAAGGTAAGACGGCATCAGAAGACAGTATTTTGCCTTTTTTAGCTTTCCGCAATTTTTGTCACAATAAAGCTGATATATTGTATTGAAATTCATCTTCTGAATTCCCGTAATTGAATAAAGTTTTTCCTGTGGCAGAATTTCACCAAGTTCTTTTGATGCTTTTTCGGTACGGCTGTCACGATAGCTTACAGCAGGAAGGATTTCTTTTTTGTTTTCATCAAGCAGAACATAGTCAACCCCCCATGTATCAATAGCAACAGTATCAGGGATTTTTCCGATTTCCTTACACTTTTTTATGCCATTTATAACTTCATTTACAAGGGTTTCGATGTCCCAGATGAGGGTATCATTTTCTTTTTTGAGATTATTTTCAAATCTGTAAATTTCTTCAAGACAGAGCTTTTCGTCAACCAGAGAACCCAAAATATGTCGTCCGCTTGAAGCACCTATATCTATTGCAAGATGGTACAAAAAAACACCTCTTTTCTCATGTATAAGCTAATTATACAACAGGGAAAGGAGATGTTCAAGGTTCTTATTTGATTAAAAAAATGTCCTTATTTGCAATCACGGTATTTCTTGGGCGAAAGAGAGAATTTCTTAGAAAAGATACGATGAAAATAACTTGCATTTTCATATCCCACCATTATCGAAATATCCGAAACATTCATATCAGTATGTTTTAACAGGAAAGCCGCCTGAGAAAGACGCTTTTCCTGTAAAAGGTCGGTGTAGGTTTTTCCCGAAAGATTTTTGATTTCCTTTGAAAGGGAGTAAAAATCATAGCCTAAAATAGTTGCAAGTTCATTCAAACTTCCGTCTTTGTAATTTTCATCTATATACCTGAAAACTTCAAGTAAAACGGAGTCCGTCTTTTTGTCGGTGTAAAGTTTGTCGGTATGGTTTGTGAGTTCTAAAAACAAAAGCCCCATTGTAATTGTGATGGCGTTTCGCTTGAGAGCGTTTCCCGAAACCAATGTGTAAATCAGGTTTTCTATGAGATTTTGTATAGGTAAAACTTCAGAAACCTTAAAGTGAAGATAATGATTTTCGGTGTTTTTGTGTGTCAGCGCATCAATTACAAATCGTTTGAGGGGAGTTTCTTCTTCGCCCAACATTTCAAGTATTTTGTCAAAAAACTGTGGATTTATAATAAAGTTTACAGCGATGTCTTCTTCATCGGCACGCCTTATTTCCTGTGTGGCAGATGTGCTGAGAAACAACAATTCACCCTCATTTAAGGTGATAACATCTCCGTTAATTATATGCGTGGTACTCCCTTTGCACATATAGACTACCTCTACATAATCGTGGGTATGGGGAGGAAAATCCACAAAACGGGTGTGAGGTCTTATCGAGATGAGCTTACCGTTTTTGAGGAGTTTTTGATATTTTACTGTATTACCATCAGTCATATAAATATTTTTATTTATACTCTTTCCTGAAAGTATATCTTTTTCTTCATCTGTTATGACAGCGAGCTTTTCAATTATGTCCTTATTTATCAATGCCCTCACCTCATTTTTAGAATAACATAAACAAACTGAAAACACAATAATATTTTCGTGTTTTGCTTTTGAAAAGGTAAAAAAATCATTGAAAAGATAGTTTTTTGAATGTATAATTTAATAAAGGAGGGGCATTTTATGACAGATCCGTTTTCAATTCCTGCATTTTCGTTTCCGAAAAACTTTGAGTTTGGCTCAGCTACGGCAGGACACCAGATTGAGGGAAATAATATTAATTCCAATAACTATTTTGAAGAGTTAAAAGAAAAAGAGAAAAATCCTGATTATCCGCTTTCGGGACTTGCCTGTAACAGCTATAATATGTATGAAGAAGATTCAAAAATCCTTTCTGAGTTCGGGCATAAAGTTTACAGAATGAGTATTGAATGGTCAAGAATTGAACCCGAAGAAGGCACATTTCTGCAAGAGGAAGTTGACCATTATAAAAAGGTTTTTGAATCTTTAAAGAAAAGAAATATTAAAATCTGCCTTACTTTAAATCACGGGACAGTTCCGCAGTGGTTTGCTATGAAAGGCTGGTTTCATAAAAAAGAAAATCTTCCCTTTTTTGAAAGATATGTTGAATATATAGTGCCGAGAATTTGTCAGTATGTTGATTACTGGATTGTATTGAATGAGCCAAATGGTGCTACCGATACTGCATGGTTTGCTTTTAAATTCAATGCAGTTTTGGCACATGCAAGAGCAAACAGCATAATCAAAAAGTATTCAAAAGCCCCTGTGAGTACATCGATTATGTATGTTCAGCAATTTGCAAAAAGACAAAACGACCGTTTTGACCTTATGATTCAGGATTTTAACGATGTTGTTATGCACGAATACTTTTTCCATGCCATCAGGACGGGGGAACTCGTAGTGCCTTATCACGATGCGATTTATGACCCTGAAATCAAAAATTCCTGTGATTTCTGGGCTATAAACAGTTATAACAGACGACTTGTTGATGCAAGGGTTAAGGGCTTCACTTCTGACCGTTACCGTCACGAGAAACTTCAGGTTTTAGAAAACAGTAATATGGGAAGCAGTATGTTCGCGGAATGCCTTATCCACAATACCACAAGGCTTATGGATAAACCTGTGTACATTACCGAATGCGGGTACCCTGCCCATGACGATGATTTTTCGCTTGTTTATCTTGTGGAATACTTAAGCGCTGTTTCGGAAGCAATCGGAATGGGAGTTGATATCAAAGGATTCTTTTACTGGTCGCTCATTGATAATTATGAGTGGGGTTCTTATGTGCCTCAGTTCGGACTTTTTAAAGTTGACCGTGAAAACGATTTTAAACGCACCCCTAAAAAAGTTGCTTATCTTTATCGCGATATTATTAAAAATGGCGGTTATACTCCCGATATGCTGAAAAAATATTTAAATGAATTGCCCCGTGTGAAATACGGAGTTGACTATAAGCCAACTGAAGCCATTGGTGCTAAAAATGTTTTCCAGGGCGGAGATAGTTAATTTTATCTTGTATCAAAACCTTCTTTTTTCCAATACTATGGAAAAAGGAGGTTTTTTTATGTTTTTAAGTTTTGTGGGTGGGACAATTTTCGGAGTATTCATTATGTGCCTTATGCAGATTAACAAATGATTGATTTTTTAAAATTATGGTGATATACTTTACCTGAGGTGATATTATGCTCAATGTGGGACTTTCTACCTGTGGTAAAGTGGTGGACGAAAAGTTATTTGCTGATTACAAAAACGCAGAAATCGACTCTATGGAAGTGAGTATGGGTGATAAAAATCAAAGCTTTGACTACAAGCTTATAAAAGAATGTGCCCAAAAATATGATATAAATCTCTGGAGTTTTCATCTGCCTTTCTGCCCCTTTGAGGAACTTGATTTATCCAAAAAGGAACTTGTAAAACAGTCACTTTGTTGTTACGAAGAGCTTATTAAAAAGGGAGCCGATATTGGTATAAAAAACTTTGTCATTCATCCGAGTGGCGAACCCATTACCGATGAAGAACGCCCTGAACGAATGAAATGTGCAAAAGAAAGTCTGGCAACCCTTTCTCAGATTGCGAAAAAATACGGCGGAGGTATCGCTGTTGAAGATTTGCCGCGCACCTGTCTTGGAAGAAATTCTGCGGAGATAAAAGAGCTTATATCACTTGATAATGATTTAATGGTTTGCTTTGATACAAACCATCTTTTGAGTGAACCGATTACGGATTTTATCAAGGCTATAGGGAATAAAATCATCACAACCCACGTTTCGGATTACGATTTTGTTGACGAGAAGCACTGGCTCCCGGGCGAGGGACAAATTAACTGGCAGGAGCTTTATAAAGCCTTGCTCGAGGTTGGATATAATGGTCCCTGGCTTTATGAAATTAGTTTTAAAACACCGAAACATATGCTAAGAGAACGCGACCTTACATGTGAAGATTTTTATAACAACGCCATAGAAATTTTTGAAAACAAGGGAATTACGGTTTTCGGTAAACCAAATTTATAGGAGAAAAATATGTACGAAAAACTTCATACGGGTGAGCTTTATCTTCCGAATGATAAAGAGCTTTTTGCAAAACAGATGGAACACCTTGAGAAACTCTATGACTACAATCATACAAGACCATCTGAGCTTAAAAAACGAACAGCGATGTTAAAAGAAATGTTTGCCGAAATTGGTGAAGGATGTTATATAGAGCCTCCGTTTTATGCAAACTGGGGTGGTCACCATGTGCATTTCGGCAAAAATGTTTATGCAAATTTCAATCTTTCGCTTGTTGATGACACCCATATTTATGTGGGCGATAATACAATGTTTGGTCCCAATGTTGTGGTGGCAACGGCAGGACATCCTATTTTGCCTGAGCTTCGCGAAAAGTTTTATCAGTATAATATGCCGGTTTATATCGGCAAAAACTGTTGGATAGGCGCAGGTGTTGTAATTGTGCCGGGTGTTAAAATCGGCGACAATGTTGTAATAGGTGCCGGAAGCGTGGTAACACGCGATATCCCGGATAATGTAGTTGCTGTCGGTAATCCCTGCAGAGTTTTGCGTGAAGTAGGGGAGAAGGACCGGGAATATTATTTTAAGGACCATAAAATACCGGAAGAGCTCATAAAATAAAAATGCCGTGGAGAAATCCACGGCATTTTTTATTCATACTGCGAGATTGTTTTTTTAGCAAGCGATACAAGTTCCTCTTTTACATTTTCCGGGGAAAGGACTAAGATATCTTCTCCGAAATTCATAATCCATGTGAGAAACAGTGGGCTTATATGTACCTTGACATTTATTCTGAAGTGTCCTTCAATATCGGGAATAAGTGAGATGTCCTGACCGAAACGGTCAATGATAATACCGGCAAGATGGTTTTTGCAACGGAGTGAAACAGTTTCTTCACTACCTCCGTACATACCGAAGGTTTTATTTGAATAAATCGCCATATCAAAGTTTTTGAAAAGCTCAGTACCCTCGCGTTTTTCCTCGGTGATGGAAATTTTTGTCATTTTATCGACACGATAGTGCTTGATTTTATCACTTTCGGAATCATAGCCTATCATATAATAGTTTTCGTCATCCCAAGTAAGTGCCCATGGGCTTATTATGTATTTTTTACCATCGTGACGGAGAACCTTTTCTTTTTTCTCGTTAAGATTAAAATATTGGAAAAAAACTTTTACATTTTTGTTTATAGCTTCGTGAATATAGTCAACGGTATAGTAAATGCTTTCGTTCATTGTTTTGATGCGGTTTGCAACAAAAACCTGCCTTTGAAGTTTGCTTGCATCATAACGACTCGCAAAGCCTTCAATTTTTTTGATAAGCTCGGTACTCTTTTTATGGGTGATGAATTTTGAGGACTGAACGGCATCAACCAGAAGTTTAAGTTCAGGCAGTTCAAAATCACGGCTTATAACATGATAGGTTACTGTTTTTTCTTTGCGTTTTTCTATATCGATCCCGAAAAGACGCAATACTTCCAGATCATCATAAAGGGTTTTTCGTTCAGCGTTGATATCATATTCCAAAAGGGCATTTGAAATTTCTTCAAGAGTTAGTCCGTGTTCTTCATCGGTTCGTTCAAGAAGAATTTTCATAAGATATAAAATTTTAATTTTCTGATTTGCACTTTTTGCCATAATTACACCTCGCTTACAAGTTTTGAGAGGTCTTTGCGTTTTTTGACTCTTACAGTGTCTTCAGCAGGGTAACCCAAAGTGATAACAAGTCTTACAGGTGATTTGAGAGAGCATATTTCTCTGATTTTCTTGTCGTCAAGCCAACCGATTATGCAACTCCCTAAGCCCTGGACTTCAGCTTCTGCAGTGATGTAGGCTGCTAAAATTCCAATATCAATTGAGCGGTAGTCAATGCCCTTTACTTTAGAACCAAAAGCTGCAGTTTTAACATAATTCTCTTCCGAAATAACAATCAGAGTGGGAGCATCGAGGGCGAACTTGTTCATTCCCATCTCGGTTGTGCATTTGGCTACCTTTTTAGCGCTTTCCCCTGTGCAGACCGTAATATGATAAGGCTGTCCGTTACAGGCAGAGGGTGCAAGACGGGCAGAATTAAGAATAGCATCTATTTTTTCGCGTTCAATTTGCTTATCCTTTATATAGCTTCTGCAGGACTGCCTTTTTTCGGCAATTTCAGTAAAGTTCATAACTTACACCTCTTTAAAGAATTCTACCTGTTCTTCATCAGGTCCTGTGACAAAAGCGATATTTATCTTCATTTCGGGAGAAAGACTTACAACAGTGGGTTCCATAAATGATTTAAATCCTGCTTTCAATGCAACATTATAAGCGTGCTCCACATCTTCAACAGAAAGTGCAAAATGTTGCCATTTGCCGTTTACCGAAAAATCCTCACCGCCGTTTGCGAAAAGCTCAATTCTTCCGCCATCACCTACATCGAGCATTACGACAAGTCCGTCACCTTCGCCCCAGCGGGCAACTTCGCAAAGACCTAAAGCTTTGTACATCTCAAGACTTTTTTCAATATTTTTGGTTTTAAGTGCGATATGGTGAAATCCCATACCTTTTATAATATCATTAGCCATAGTGATACCCCTTTCATTAAGAAAAGAATACCATAAATTTTATTAATTTACAAGTGATATGATTTCATCAAGTGATAAAGTCGGTTGCAAGGCAAGATTTATCCCGAAGGCTACTGTTTTTGCGGCGTTTTCGATAATGGTATCAATTTCACGGGGAGTGACAACCATATTTTCGGATGATGGGTTTTCGAGTATTGTATTTATGTCAACAACTGTGGGAACACCTATTGATATAACAGGAACGCCTAAAGTTTCTTTTGTCAGCGCTTTTCTGTGATTTGCAACCCCTGACCCGGGTATAATACCTGTATCCGAAATCTGTACGGTAGCGCCGAGCCTTGACAGCTCCCGTGATGCCAAAGCATCTATGACGATAACGCCATCAGGACTTATAGTGTTTACTATACCGGATACGATTTCAGCAGTTTCAATACCTGTTTGCCCGAGTACACCTGGGGCAACTGCGGCGGTACTTCTTAAGCCTTTGAAACTGTCAATGTCGGAAAGATGCCTTGTTGAAAAAATCAAATTTATCACTTCAGGTCCCAAAGCATCGGGGGTGATTGCCGAATTACCAAGGCCGATAACGAGTATAACTCCTGACGGAAGCAGATTTTTTATCTCATTTCCTACTATTTCAACCTGATTTTTAAAATCGGGAGTAAAACGATAAAATGGCGTTGTTTCAACTGTTATATATTTTCCGACAGGCTTACCCAAGTTTTTTGCCGCCCTTTCATTTTTGATATCTACTCTTGTTATGGGAATACCGTTTATGTTTTCTGTATGATGTGATATGCCACTCATCGCGGTGCTTTTGCTTTCTATGCACTCAACTGCGAGGTCTGTGCGTGCTAAATGTAAATTTTTATTCATAAAATACTCCTTTTTTCATTAAAAACAAACAAGCTTTAAATATTATCAAAAAAATACTTGCTTTTTTTTGAGATTAGTGGTATGATAGTAAAGCTGTGGTAGTCTGCCAACGTGTCTTGATGCCTTTTGGTGTCGGGTGGACTGTCAGGATTGCTTTAGTTAGTTTATGTAAATAGACTTGCTTTATGTGAAGGAGGTGCCAGTATGCCTAATATTAAATCCGCAAAGAAAAGAGTAAAGGTTATCGAAACCAAAACTTTGCAGAACAGAATGGCAAAAGGTAAATTGAAAGCTGCTTTGAAAGCTGTTGATGTTGCTGTTGAAACAAACGCTGCTGATAAAGCTGAAGTTGCAAAGGTAGCTTGCAAGGTTATCGACCAGTCTGCTGCTAAAGGTATTATTCATAAAAACAAAGCAGCAAGAAAGAAATCTCAGGTTGTTGCAAAAGTAAAATAATTAAATGAAAATGCGATTGTCCTTCCAACCTCTAAGGACAGTCGTTTTTTATTTTTTACCGAAAGAAAGCCACGTGAATATCACGAGGCTTTTTCTATCTTTTAAATTGTTGTCGGTATTCCAAAGGGGTTATTTTAAATTTCTTATGAAAGGCTCTGTAAAATCCTGATAAAGAACCAAAACCTACTTCCTGAGCAACAGACGTTATGGGAATTTCAGTTTGCATAAGAAGTTTTTCGGCAGCTGTTATCTGTCTATCAATTAAAATCTGATGCAAAGAGGTATTGTATCGCTTTTTGATAATTCTTGCAAGTTGTCGTTCACTCATAAAAAGTCTGTCCGCTACTTCTTTTACGGTGATATTATGCATAAAATCATTTTCGATTATATTTTCAATTGACAATAATCTGCCGATATCGTACTCGGCGGTGTCTTTTTCTTCGGTTTTGTGGCTTTCGAGTTTAGCGGATATTTCCGCTAAAAGCAAAGCAATCTGAAAAATATCAAGATAAATTTCTTCTTCGTTTTTTCCGGGAAGTTCTTCAATAAGTTTGCACAGAGGATGCCCCGATATGAGAGTAGCATTTTTATATGAAATAATATTAGACAGTTTTTTGAAAAGGTCGAAATTATGCTCAGTATTCCTTCTGGTTATCAAAACGGCAAGACTTTTGCAGTTAGTACAGTTTTTTGGAAAACTCAGAAAATGCATAAGCCCCGGGGGAATAATTGCTATATCCCCTGAATGAAGATTCAGAGGGCCGTTTTCGGTGTCTATAATTGCTTCTTCTGAAACGCAGGAAAAAATTTCAATATTCATATGAGTATGAAAGGTGTCCAAAGGTGAACTTTTCATACCTGTATTACCGGTTCCGAACCAGACTTTTATTTTTGCGTTTTCCACATTGATACTGTAACTGTGATAATTTATTGCTCCGGCAGACATTTCCTCACCTCAAAACCATTATAAAATCTGTATTTTAATTTGTAAAGGGATGTTTGCGAAAACAGACATTAATTTTTAAAAAAGTCTCATATATCTATTGATTCAGGAGTGTATTTTTGCTATATTAAATTCGTCATTAAAGATAAAGGGAGGAATGATGATGACGGGAAAAATTATTATGGATATAGCACCAATTTCAGAAAATCGCCGTAACTCACCCGGTGATTTCTTTTATCTTAAAAACGGGGACCTTTTATTCGCTTATACCTCTTTTGCTTCAGGTGGGGCAGATCAGGACAGTGCTGATATTTGCGGTATGATTTCAAAAGACGATGGTGAAACTTTTGGTGAGCCTTTTACTATCATTACCTGTAATGAACTTGGCGCCGATAGCATTGGTGTGGCATCACTTATGAGAATGCAAAATGGTGACATCGGTCTTTTCTTTTTCAGAAAAGACGAGTATGACTGCACAATTCATATGATCCGTTCTGATGATGAGGGCAAAACTTTTAAAAATCCCGTTTTGTGTTCCCCTGAACACGGATACATTGTTATCAATAACGATAGAGTTGTACGGCTTAAGGATGGACGAATCTTAGTGCCTCTGGCAGTATCGGTTAACCCCGTAAAAGGTGTCAGGGCAGATGGACGTCCATGTATTTGCGATGCAGGACCACAGACACTTTTCATCTATGCTTCCGATGATGACGGATATACCTTCAAACCGATTACCGAGGGCGTGACTCCTCCGTTGTCACGCGGACTCGTTGTCGGCGTTCAGGAACCGGGACTTTTGGAACTTAAAGACGGCAGACTCTGGTGCTTTATCCGTAACGATTCTGCAAGACAGTATGAGTGCTTTTCCGAAGACGGAGGTTATACCTGGTCACAGCCTTTGCCCTCTCCGTTTACTGCACCTCCGTCCCCACTTTCTGCAAAATATTTAAGTGACGGACGAATCTTTGTAGTATGGAATCCTATCCCTATTTATAACGGCAGACGTGAGGTAGGTTTTGTTACAGGACTCAGAACACGTTTTGCCTATGCACTCAGTTGTGATGACGGTGAAACATTCTCAGAACCTATTGCATTTGAAGACGACGAAGAAAGTGGTTTTTCTTATGCAAGTATATATGAAACCAGGGATAAGAGCGTTTTGATTGCTTACCATGCAGGAAGCGGCAAGGATGGTACTAATTTATGCCGTATGAGAATACGTAAATTCAAACTCAGCGAACTTGTAACAGACGAAGAACATTATAATCCCACCTGGTAAAAGAAGAAAAAGAGATATGTATCAGGAAAAATCCCGACTTTATAGTCGGGATTTTTCTTGTATTTTTCCTTAAAATGGTATATACTAAATATATAAATTATTTGATGGGGATTTTGTTATGAAAAAAGTTAATTTATATACAGACGGTGCTTGCAGCGGTAATCCCGGCCCCGGTGGCTGGGGTGCTATTTTAGAGTGCGAGGGTCATATAAAAGAGCTTTGCGGTGGAGAAGCTGAAACTACCAACAACCGTATGGAGCTTACTGCAGTTATCGAGGGGCTTTCTGCTTTGAAATATTCTTGTGAGGTAACTCTTATAAGTGATTCGAAATATATCATTGATGCCATAACTCAGGGCTGGGTTTACAAATGGAAAGAAAACAACTGGATGCGAAATAAAAAAGATAAAGCTTTAAACCCTGATTTGTGGGAAAAACTCCTTATAGAAATCGAAAAGCACGATATGAGGTATACCTGGGTAAAAGGCCATGCGGGTCACCCTGAAAATGAACGCTGTGACGAAATGGCAGTAAAAGAAAGTATGAAATTTAAAAATTTTTAAAAAAGGTGTTGCAATTTATACTAATATGGTATACAATCAACTTAAGGATAATACATACCCACTTTCTGGAGGGATTAAATATATGAAAGTATATCTTGATAACAGTGCTACAACTAAAATTTCAAAAGAAGTTTTTGATGCAATGGTACCGTATCTGACAGAATACTACGGAAACCCGTCAAGTATTTATGAGATGGGAAGAGAAGCTCA
Organism: Fumia sp.; assembly: GCA_045615345.1. GTDB lineage: Bacteria > Bacillota > Clostridia > Oscillospirales > Ruminococcaceae > Fumia. The sequence goes on from JAZLER010000009.1 coordinate 31,644, forward strand.
TATTGCCGTTGACAAGGCAAGGGAGCAGGTAGCAAAAGCGATTAATGCAAATCCCAATGAAATATATTTCACAGGATGCGGTACAGAGTCCGATAACTGGGCAATCAAGGGAGTTGCAAAAAGACTTTCTAAAAAAGGTAAAAAGCATATTATAACATCGGTTTTTGAACATCACGCAGTACTTCATACCTGTAATTCTCTGGAAAGAGAAGGGTTTGAGGTAACTTATATTCCGGTAGACAATAACGGGTATGTTAATCCTTTGGATGTTAAAAATGCGATAAGAGAGGATACAGCAATAGTATCCATTATGTATGCAAATAACGAAATCGGAACAATTCAGCCGATTGCGGAAATAGGAAAAATATGCCGTGAAAACAAAGTTTTATTCCACACTGATGCCGTTCAGGCTATCGGAAATGTGAGAATTGATGTAGTAAAAGAAAATATTGATTTACTTTCCTTGTCGGGACATAAAATCCACGCACCGAAAGGTGTCGGCGCTTTGTATGTACGAAAAGGAGTAGCTCTTGACAATTTGCTGGACGGTGGCGCTCAGGAAAATAACAAACGAGGCGGTACAGAAAACTTAGCCTCTATCGTGGGACTCGGCGTTGCGATGGAAAAAGCACACGAAGGTCTTGAAGAAAAGGCTGAGAAATTGAAAGTTTTAAGGGACAAGCTTATTGACGGACTTTTGCAGATTCCTTATACACGCTTAAATGGTGGCAGAAAAAATCGCCTTTGCACAAATGTAAATATTTCCTTTGAGGGAATTGAGGGTGAAGGTTTACTTTTGCTTTTGGATATGAATGGTATTTCTGCTTCTTCGGGTTCAGCATGTACTTCGGGTTCACTTGACCCGTCACATGTTCTGCTCTCGATAGGTCTTGAACACGGAATTGCCCACGGGTCGTTAAGACTCAGCCTTGGCAAATACAACACCGAAGAAGAAATAGATTATGCCCTTGAAGTGGTTCCAAAGGTGGTCGAAAGATTAAGGGCGATGTCCCCTGTATGGCAGGAAATGATGAAAGGAGAATAATTATGATGTACAGCCCAAAAGTAATGGAGCATTTTGCAAATCCCCATAATGTCGGGGAACTTCCTGATGCAAATGGTATCGGCGAAGTGGGTAACCAGAAATGTGGCGACATTATGAAGATATATATCAAGGTTGAAAACAATATTATTGTTGATGTAAAGTTTTTGACTTTCGGTTGTGGTGCAGCTATTGCCACAAGCTCGATGGCAACGGATTTAATCAAAGGTCAGCCTATTGATGAGGCACTGAAACTTACTAATAAAGCGGTTGTCGAAGCGCTTGACGGCTTGCCTCCCGTTAAGCTTCACTGTTCGGTACTTGCAGAACAGGCTATAAAAACTGCGATTGCAGATTACTATCGCCGTCAGGGAATAGACCCAACTCCTATTGTAGGCGAAATTCACGAAGAATGTGACGAGTGTCATTGTGGAGTTTAAGATGAAAAAGGTATTAGTTGCTTTAAGCGGTGGGGTTGACAGCTCGGTTTGTGTCCATCTTTTAAAAGAAATGGGATATGATGTCAGTGCTGTTGTTTTGAAAATGTCACCGGTACACAATGAAACTGTTGAAGATGCCCTCCGTGCGGCAAATGAGCTTCAGATTCCGCTTGTTGTTAAGGATATGCAAAAAGAATTTGAAGAAATAGTGGTTTCTAATTTTGCAAAAGAGTACTTGAGTGGCAGGACACCAAACCCCTGTATTATATGTAATCCGCTTGTCAAGTTCAAGGGGCTTATCAATGCAGCAGATGAGCTTCAGATTGATTTTGTTGCAACGGGACATTATGCAAAGCTTGTTAAAAAAGACGATATTACCTATCTTTGTAAGGGCGATGTCCTGGAAAGAGATCAGTCCTATATGCTTTACAGATTGCCTCAGAATATCCTTTCAAGGCTTATTTTTCCGCTTGCTGAAATTCCTAAAACCAAGGTACGCGAAATCGCAGAAGAAATTGGTCTGAGTTGTGCGAAAAAGCCCGACAGTCAGGAAATCTGCTTCATTCCGGATAACGATTATCCAAGGTATATCAAGGAAAATTTCGGTAGCTGTGAGGCAGGGGATTTTATCTCACCCGAGGGTGTGCCCTGTGGCAAGCATAAAGGAATTATACACTATACCGTAGGTCAGCGAAAACGCCTTGGTATAGCACTGGGCAGGCCTGTTTTTGTAAAGAAAATTGAACCCGAAACGGGCAGAATTTATCTTGCTGACGAAAAGGATGCATACGAGAAAGAAATTATCGTTTCCGATATCGCTATGACCTATGAAAACAGTATAAGAAACGGCATGAACGCTACTGTCAAAATCCGTTCAAGGGCAAACGATGTACCCTGTCAGGTGTTTTTTGAAGGTGATAAACTGCGTGCTGTTTTTGAAACTCCCCAGAAAGCTCCTGCAAAAGGCCAGTCCGCAGTATTTTATGACGGTACCGTCACCTTAGGCGGAGGATTTATAGAATAATACTAACCGACAAAGTTATTTTTACTTTGTCGGTTTTTTCTTTGATATTTTAAGGTTTTGCAGACAAAATAATATTGTATTAAAAGGGGGAGATTTTTTGAAAAAATATATACTTATTTTTTCCCTGACAGGGATTCTGATGACAAGTATGATTTTGCCGCATAAAGAAACAATGGTAGAGGTGATAAATCCTGAAAAGATGAATTTTACCGAAACTGTTACTGTTACAGGTATTTTAGAAGAACAGAAAAAGCGTGATATTGCCGTTGATTTTCCCATTGTTCCCAAAGAGGTTATGGTGGAAGTGGGCGAAAAAGTTAATATCGGCGATATTCTTGCAACCGTTGATATAAACGCTACAAAAGATGCTGTTTTAACGCTTGCATCAAATTACAGCGATATAATCCCAAAAGATATAACAGACCTTGTGAAGAATCTTGACCTTGACAGCCTTTTAAGTTCAGGACTTTTCCCGACAGAGGTTGTGAGTACCGCCAGTGGCGTTGTGACAAGTATGACGATGACAAGCGGAAATATGACCTTGCCCAAAACAACTGCGGCAGTAGTTTCCTCAACCGATAAATTAAGGGCGAGGTTTTTTGTTTCCGAAAACGATGTGGAGAAGATAACTGAGGGCACAGAAGTTTTATTTACAGCCAATGCGCTTCGTGATAAAGTTTTTTCCTGCACTGTCACAGATGTATCTCCTACTGCATATCAGCGACTTTCGGGTCTTAACTACAATACTGTAATTGATGTGGTTGCAAATATCGACAAAAACTACAAAGGTCTGCGTTCGGGATACACCGTAAAGGGTAAAATTCCTGTTTCGGAGGAAAGGGAAGTGATGGTTTTGCCCTTTGAAACAGTTTTCAGAGAGGAAACAGGTGAAGAATATGTATTTGTGTACGATGCAGGCAAGGCGGTTAAAAGATATGTAACAACGGGGGAAGAATTTACAACTTCTGTTGAAATAACAAGTGGAATCAAAGAAGACGATATGATTATTTTAACTGAAACTAAACTTAAGAGTTTGCAGAAAGTGATGGTAAAATGATAAAAAAAAGACTTAGAAACATTTTGACGGTTCTGGGGATTTGTATCGGTGCTTTTTCAGTTGTGATAACGGGAGCCGTAAGCGATATAGGCAAAGAAGTTATAAATCGTGAGCTTGACGGTATAGGGGTTGACGGAATTTCTGTAACAAATAGAAATGAAAAAGAAAAAACACTTTCAAAGGAAGTGTTATCCGCTTTGAAATCTTCAGAAGATGTTTTGAATGTGACACCGCTTACTTTCAGTTATGCTGAGGTTACAGCGCGTGGCAAAAATGAAAAAACTGTTATAATGGGGGTCGACTACAACGCGAGCGAGGTTTTTTCTCTTGAAGTTATCCACGGCAGTCTTATCGACAGAATAGATGTGAAAAAGGAAAACTGTGTGTGTGTTGTGGACGAAGCATTCGCACTGGAGAATTTTAACAGAAGCAATATTGTCGGAAATGAAATTGAAATCCTTTTGAATGGTACACCTTGCATTTTTGAGATAAAAGGGGTAGCGAAAACAGGGGGAAATCTTGTACAGGGTATGATGGGGAGTTATATCCCATCCATCATCTATCTTCCCTACACAACAAAACAAACACTGACTATGAATGATAAATTCGACCAGATAGCGGTAAGAGTTAAAGAGGGCAAAGACGAAGATACAGTTAAAGCAAATATATTAAGTAATCTCGGTACTCTTAAAAAAGGACTCAGGGTTGACAATTTAAGCGGATATAAAAATGAGTTTAATGTGATTCTGGACGGCGTTACTTTGATTTTAGGTGCAATTGCAGGTATAAGCCTTATAGTAGCAGGGCTTCTGATTATGACGGTTATGCTGACCGCCGTAAATGAACGGACAAAGGAAATCGGTATTAAAAAATCAATCGGTGCATCGAGTAAAAGGATAGTAAAAGAGTTTATGATTGAAGCGTTTGTACTTTCGTTAAAGGGTGGTTTGTCGGGAGCTTTTTTGGGTGCACTTTCAGGACTTGTTGTTTCTCTTATTGTTGGTACAGGATTTATAGTCAATTTTAAATTTATAGCGGTTACCGTTATTTTTGCAATTATTATGGGTGTTTTATTCGGGGTTTATCCGGCACTCAAAGCTTCAAGGTTAAACCCTGCCGATGCGTTACGGCGCGAGTAATTTCGGGACCTTTACGGGCCTTTCGTTTTCGTCAAGGGCGACCATTTTTAAAAAAGCCGTATTTATAAGGGTGCGGCTTCCGTTTAATTTTTCAACAAAGGTATCTACTTTTACAATCATTGATGTATTCCCGACCTTAGATATCTGTCCGCAGAGTAAAATGGTATCATTTATATGTGCAGGGGCTTTGAATATGAGATTATCTATTGTGACGGTGGTGACATTGCACCCCGAGTGGCGTCTTGCTACAACTGCCGCTACGATATCAATCCAGGAAAGAAGTGTTCCGCCGAAAAGTCTTCCGTAGCCGTTTGTGTGTTCGGGAAGTACAATCTGCACCTGTTCTGTGTAAGAATCTGAAATTTTTTTCATAAAATCACCTTTTTATTTTTATTTTACCGCTTAAAAGCGAAAAAACACTTGACAATTTTTGAAAAAAGTATTATTCTATATGACATAGATTAAATGCACAGACAGGGACACGCTTTTATTTTTGTGCTTTCAGAGAGCTGTTGGCCGGTGTAAAACAGCAGTACGGATAAAAGTCAATCACCCTCGAGCAGACCGCTGAAATTTATAGAAGAGTAAGCAGGTACGGTTTCCTCCGTTACGGGAAGCACATTGTTTGATGTGATTGAGTGGTCTTTATGACAACAAGAGTGGTACCGTGGAAGTATAACTTTCATCTCTTACGAGGTGGAAGTTTTTTGTTTTGAGAGGAGAATATAAATGATACTTACAGGCGCACAGATTATTATGGAATGTCTGCTTGAACAGAAAGTGGATACTGTTTTTGGTTATCCGGGTGGCGCAGTACTTAATATTTATGATGCACTTTATCAGTACAGTGACAGAATTAACCATATTCTTACAGCACACGAGCAGGGTGCTGCACACGCGGCTGACGGCTATGCTCGTTCAAGCGGTAAAACAGGTGTCTGCATTGCAACATCAGGTCCCGGTGCGACTAACCTTGTAACAGGTATTGCGACAGCCTATATGGACTCTGTACCGATGGTTGCTATTACAGGTAATGTTAACCGTGACCTTCTGGGCCTTGACAGTTTCCAGGAAGTTGACATCACAGGTATTACAATGCCTATCACAAAGCATAACTACATAGTTAAGGACATAAAGGACCTTGCCGATATTATGAGAGAGGCTTTCTTTATTGCAAATACAGGAAGAAAAGGCCCTGTTCTTATCGATATCCCCAAGGATATAACCGGTGCCAAAACCGAATACACCCCCAAAGAAATCGTAAACTCTGAGGAAACTCCTATGCCTCCCAAAGACTGGATGGACAAGGCTATTGAGCTTCTTTCGGAAAGCGAAAGACCCCTCATTTATGCGGGAGGCGGTGTGCTTTTGTCTGAAGCAAGTGAAGAACTTATGGCTTTGGCTGAAACTCTGGATGCTCCCGTTTCCTGTTCTTTGATGTGCCAGGGTGGATTTGACCAGACAAACCCCAGATATATCGGAATGCTCGGTATGCACGGAACAAAAACGGCCTCCCTTGCGATTGCTGACTGTGATTTGCTTGTTGCTGTAGGTACTCGCTTTTCCGACAGGGTTACCTGCAACACTTCATTGTTTGCAAAGCATTGTCCCATTTTGCAGATAGACATCGACCCTGCCGAATTTAACAAAAATGTTGATGTTGATATAAGACTTAAAGGTGATGCAAAGGCTATTATAAAAGAGCTTTTGAAATCCCTTAAAAAGTCAAGAAACAGTGAGTGGATGGGCAACATTTATGCCTGGAAACAGGAGTTTCCGCTTTCGCAGAAAGCTGATGCCGAAACTTCGATTACTCCCCAGGAAGTACTCGAATGCCTTACAAAACTCACAAACTCCGAAGCTATTATCACAACTGAAGTCGGTCAGCATCAGATGTGGGCTGCACAGTTTTACAGCTACAAAAATCCTCGTCAGTTTGTGACTTCGGGCGGACTTGGTACGATGGGATTCGGACTTGGTGCATCACTCGGTGCTCAGGTTGCAAACCCCGATAAACGCGTAATAAATATTGCAGGTGACGGAAGCTTCCATATGAACGCAAATGAGCTTTCAACTGCCGCAAAATACAATATTCCGATTATCGAACTTCTCTTTAATAATGAGGTTTTAGGTATGGTTCGTCAGTGGCAGAAGCTTTTCTATGACGGCAGGTTTTCTCAGACAACTTTAGAGAAAAAGACAGACTATGAACGCCTCGCTGAAGCATATGGTGTTAAGGCTCTGACAATTGACAAGCGAGAAGACATCGAGCCTGTTTTAAAAGAAGCATTAAACTACAATGGACCCGTGTTTATCAACTGTAAGATAAGCCGTGATATCAATGTTTTGCCGATGGTACCTGCAGGTGCTTCGGTTGAGCAGCCTATCTTAGAAATGAAATGGGAGGCAAAATAATGGAAAAAGAATATCTTTTATCGGTTACTGCACAGAACAATTCAGGTGTTCTTTTAAGAATTGCCGGTCTTTTCAGCCGCCGTGGTTATAACATTTTAAGTATCGTTGCGGCACAGAGTGAGGACTCCGAAACCTCCCGTCTTATCATCGTTGTAAAAGGCGATGACAAGATTGTAAGACAGGTTGAAAAACAGCTTTGCAAGCTTCACGATGTTATCGCAGTTGATGTTTTGAATGATGAGGAAGCAGTTGTCAGGGAGTATCTGCTCATTAAAGTTACAAGAACTTCCGAAACCAATGCGCACCTTGTTGCGATTGCAAATGTTTTCCACGCAGATGTTTTGAATGTTTCCGAAAACTCAATGATTTTAGAACTTGCAAGTAATGCAAAAACACTTAACTCTTTTGTCGAGCTTTTTAAACCTTACGGAATTGAAAAAATCCTCCGTACGGGTGCAATGGCAATGACCATTTAGGAGGAAAAATTATGTTGACTTTAGATAAAGTTTATCAGGCATCGTATGTGCTTAAAAAGGTTATTAGACCGACAGATGTTATCGCTGCTCCCGTTATAAACCCAGAATGTGAAGTTTATCTTAAAACCGAAAATCTTCAGGTTACGGGTTCATTTAAGGTGAGAGGAGCTTACTTTAAAATTTCTCAGCTTACCGATGAGGAAAAAGCTTGCGGTGTTATCGCCTGCTCTGCGGGTAACCATGCCCAGGGTGTGGCTCTGGCTGCTAAGGAATGTGGTATAAGACCGCTTATCTGTATTCCCGATGGTGCTCCCATCTCTAAAGTAGAGGCTACCAAAAGCTACGGTGCTGATGTTTTGCTCGTCAAAGGCGTTTATGATGATGCTTATAACAAGGCAATCGAAATCCGTGACGAAAAGAAGATGACTTTTATTCACCCTTATGACGACCTTGATGTTATTGCAGGTCAGGGTACCATAGGCCTTGAACTTATTCAGCAGCTCCCCGATTTGGATGCAGTTATCGTTCCCATCGGTGGTGGCGGACTTATTTCAGGTATCGCTTTTGCAGTTAAATCCTTAAACCCCAATATCAAGGTTTATGGTGTTCAGGCTGCAGGTGCTCCTTCGATGTACGAATCGGTTAAAAAAGGCGAACAGATTACTTTAGGTGGTGTTAATACAATCGCTGACGGTATCGCTGTAAAGCATCCCGGTAACAATACTTTTGAATTAGTTAACAAATATGTTGACGAAATTGTTACTGTTACCGATGACGAAATTTCCACTGCAATTTTGACTCTTATCGAAAAACAGAAGATGATTGCAGAGGGTGCAGGTGCTGTATCGGTTGCCGCTGCTATGTTCAACAAAGTTGATATCAAGGGTAAGAAGGTTGCCTGTGTTATCTCGGGCGGTAACATTGATGTTACCATCCTTTCGAGGGTAATAAGCCGTGGCCTTATGAAGTCAGGCCGTTCTTCCGATATCACAATTGCACTTGTTGATAAACCCGGTCAGCTTCAGGAAGTTTCTACAATCATTGCAAAACTCGGTGCAAACGTTGTTTCTGTACGCCATGACCGTTCGGATGAGAATATGGATATCAATTCCTGCTTCTTACGTTTGAGAATGGAAACAAGAGACCACGAACATGTTGAAATGATTAAAAAAGCCCTTGCCGAAGCAGGTTATGAAATAGTTGAAAGATAAATTTTTAAAAAATCCGAGCGAAAGCTCGGATTTTTTTAAAAAAGGTATTGACAAATCTGTTTCAAGAGTGTAAAATAGTAAAAGTCGTCAAGACACAATATATGGAGAAGTCGCCTAGCTTGGTTTATGGCGCACGACTGGAACTCGTGTATGGGTTAATAGCTCATCGAGGGTTCGAATCCCTCCTTCTCCGCCAAAAATAATCACCTGCAATAGCAGGTGATTTTTTATTGTCGTGATTTTAATTTTTAGAGCTTGCAAAAATAATTACAATGTGATATAATACTTAAAAATAAATAAAAACGGGAGCTTGTAGTACAGGCTGAGAGGAAGGTATGACCTTCGACCGAGAACCTGATTTGGATAATGCCAACGTAGGGATGCCTGAACGAAAGTGTCTGGAATAACGAAGTGTAAATTGGAAGTTACCAAAACGGTAGCTTCCTTTTTTATTTTTGTGGAGGTGAGAAAATATTTCCGTAAGTATCGGACGGATAGAAGGGGAGCGCCTTGTATCTTGTATTTTGCGATGGGAACCCGTGTTTCGGGGTGAGAGGAGAAAATGAATTCTCGACCGGGCAAGGCATACGCCTTGTAAAAAAACGAGAAATGAGGAAATTTAAAATGACAAATTCAAAAAAAATGCTGAAAATGATTACACTTTCAATGCTTATCGCACTTGGTGTGGTAATATCCCCGATACTCAGGGTAGAGGGAATGTGCCCGATGGCACATTTTATAAATATTGTATGCTCTGTTTTGCTGGGACCATGGTATTCGCTTTTGTGCGCCACACTCATAGGTATTATCCGTATGACTATAATGGGTATACCACCACTTGCCTTGACGGGAGCAATATTCGGAGCATTTTTGTCAGGCGTATTTTACAGGATATCAAAAGGCAAAATTATTTTTGCGGTACTTGGTGAGATTATCGGAACAGGTATTATTGGTGCTGTTGTGTCATACCCTGTTATGAATTTTATCTGGGGGAAGGAAGGCTTAAGCTGGTTTTTTTATGTTCCGTCATTTATATGTGGAACGCTTATAGGCGGTAGTATTGCGTATGTGTTTTTGCGTAAATTTGCCGATAACAGTATGCTTTGCAAGATACAGAATATGCTCGCTTCAAAGAGTTATCAGGATAAGAACAGTCTGCTTTCAAATACACTCGTTATTGCAGCGTTTGGCGGTATATTTTTTGTTGTGATTGAAATCTCTGCGGATATATTTAAAATCACCTCACCCGTATTTGACATTTTATCGTATGCTGCTCTTTTAATCTGTATAGTTTCAGCAATTGTATACTATGTTTTCAAAAGGGTGAAAAGTGATGAAAGATAAAATTTGCGATATACGGGATAATGTTAAAATAAAAAGTCCCCTTATTCATTGCATAACAAACCCGATATCGATAAATCAGTGTGCCAACACAATACTTTCTGTCGGGGCAAAACCCATTATGGCGGAACATCCAAAGGAAGTTTGTGAAATTACCGATACTGCGGATGCGTTGATGCTGAACATTGGCAACATTACAGATGCAAGAATGGAATCTATGATACTTTCGTTGAGCAAGGCAAAAGAAATAGGTATTCCTGTTTTAATTGATGTTGTCGGTATAGCCTGTTCAAAATTAAGGCGCGAGTATGTTTCAAATTTGCTGAAAATAGCGGTACCGTCTGTAATAAAAGGAAATTATTCGGAAATTATGGCTTTGTATAATGAAGAATATTCTTCTGTCGGAGTAGATGCCCAAAGTTCGCTTGATGTATCTGATATTGCGAAAATACCAAAGGAGCTTGCTATGAAATATCAAGCGGTTATTCTGGCTACAGGACCTGCAGATATTATTTCTGACGGGGAGAAAACTCTATATGTTAAAAACGGAACACCACAGCTTGCTTCTGTTACAGGAACGGGGTGTATGCTGGGGGCTTTGTGCTCTGCTTTTATGACCTCTGCAAAGGCGATGGATGCGGCAGTATCAGCCTCTGTTTATTTTGGAATCTGTGGTGAGCTTGCAAAAACGGATATCGGAAATGGGAGTTTTATGGTAAATTTACTGGACAGACTCTCAACATTGAGAAATGAAGAAATATCAGAATATCTGAAGATGGAGGAAAAACGGTGAAAGAATTAAATACAACTTTATATCTTATAACCGACAGTACGGGTTTTACCGAATCGGAGTTTCTTTTTTGTATAGAGGGAGCATTAAAAGGAGGAGTAACAATCCTTCAGCTTCGTGAGAAAGAAAAAAGCACAAGGGAATATATTGAACTTGCTAAGAAAGTACATTGCCTGACACAAAAATATAATGTTCCGCTTATTATTGACGACAGAGTGGATGTAGCTCTTGCTGTCAATGCAGAGGGGGTTCACATAGGACAGGACGATATGCCCGTTGATATGGCGAGAAAACTTATGGGGAACGATAAAATTATCGGGGCAACCGCCAAAACAGTTGAACGGGCTAAGGATGCTTACAAACAGGGGGCAGACTATCTTGGAGTTGGGGCAATTTATCCCACGACAACAAAGGTGAAGACTATGCTGACCTCTGTGGATACCTTGAACAAGATTTGTAATGCTGTTCCGATACCTGCTAATGCTATTGGAGGATTACATAAAGATAATATTGATGTTCTTCAAGGAATACCAATTGCCGGAATTTGTGTTGTATCTGCAATTATGAAATCCGAAACCCCTGAAGATACTGCTGCTGAACTTATTGAAAGAATAAAGGAACTTAAAGGTGACTCTTATGATAGTTGACAAAATGAAAACAGTACTGACTATTGCGGGTAGTGATTCAAGCGGTGGTGCAGGTATTCAGGCTGATATCAAAACAATTACAATGAATGGCGTTTACGCTATGAGTGCAATTACAGCCTTAACTGCGCAGAACACAATGGGGATAAAAGGAATTTCAGAAACAACTCCTGATTTTCTGGAAAAAGAGATTGATGCAGTGTTTGAAGATATTTTTCCCGACAGTGTAAAAACAGGAATGGTTTCTTCGGGTGAGCTGATAGATGTAATAGCAGAAAGGTTAAGATTTTATGGTGCCAAAAATATCGTTGTGGACCCTGTGATGGTTGCAACAAGTGGTTCTTCACTTATAAAGAAAAATGCGATAAATGCATTGGTTTCAAAGCTTTTGCCGATTGCAACTGTTGTAACTCCTAATATTCCCGAGGCTGAAGTCCTGTCAGATGTGAAAATTTACGGTAAGGAAGATATGATTAAAGCTGCAAAATGCATTACTGAAAAATATGATTGCAGTGTTTTGCTTAAAGGTGGTCACAGTATAAACGATGCAAATGACCTTTTATATCAAAAAGACAGGTTTATATGGTTTAAGGGCAAAAGAGTTTACAACCCGAATACACACGGAACAGGATGCACACTTTCAAGTGCAATTGCTTCAAATCTCGCAAAAGGGTATGATCTTGAAAAATCGGTGAAAAATGCAAAAGAATATGTATCAGAAGCTCTTATGGCAGGGCTTGATTTAGGGAAGGGTTCAGGGCCACTCAATCATGCTTTTAAACTTATGAAATAATGATTTCAGTACCGCAACTTGCAAAAAACCACGAAATATGATATATTAATAAAAAATGAATTTTTGAGGGTGGTTTTATGAAGAAATTCGGTGACAGACGAGATGCTTACCGTCTGCGCGATATGGACGGAATGCATTACTATATGACTTATCTTATGCCCAAAAGAACTGAGTCGGAAGTATATATAAATGAAAAAATTGATGTAACCGAGCTTTTGAAATATGTAGCTGAGAAAAATGCCACAGGCGAAAGAAAGGTTACTGTTTTCCACTGTGTACTTGCCGCTGTTGCAAGGACCATCAGGATGCGTCCTTTGATGAATAGATATATTTCGGGCAAGAGATATTATATGCGTAAAGAGATTTCCATGGGCTTCGTTGCAAAGAAACGCTTTACCGACCATGCTGAAGAAACACTTATGTTCTATAAACCTAAAGACCATGAGAATGTCTGCGCAATTACCGACTGGCTTACTCCCAAGGTTGTTGAGGCAAAAAGAGAAGATAAAGGCTCAGGTCCTGACGATATCTTAAATGTTATCAAATATTTCCCTAAGTTTTTGATGAATATTGTTATGGCGCTTCTCAGATTTCTTGATGCTCACGGCTGGATGCCGAGATTTATCACAGATGTTGACACCAACTACTGCACAGTTTTGCTTTCAAATTTAGGCAGTATCAAATGTAATGCGATTTATCACCATCTCAACAATATCGGCACAAACAGTATCGTTATGACAATCGGTGAAATTCATAAAGAAACTGCTGTTTCGGAAAACGGCGAAATTGTGGTAAGAGATGTTATGAATTTGGGCGTTACTCTTGATGAAAGAATTGCTGACGGATTTTATTTTGCCCGTTCGTTGAAACTTATCAAGCACCTTTTTAAAAATCCCGAGCTTCTTGACAAGCCTCTGGGCGAAGAAATCGAGTTTGAGTTTTAAAGGAAGATATTCATGAAAATTCTTATTATAAGGCATGGCGACCCCGATTATTCTATTGATTCCCTGACTGAAAAAGGCTGGAGGGAAGCTGATTTTTTAGCCGAGAGGCTTTCAAAGATGCAGATTGATGACTTTTATTGCTCACCTTTAGGCCGTGCAAAGGATACTGCAAAACCTACCCTCAAGCTTTTTAACAAGGAGATGGAAATTCTTGACTGGCTTCAGGAATTCAGGGGTAGGATAATTTCTTCCGATACGGGAAAAGAAAGAATTTCCTGGGATTTAGCGCCCTCTGCATGGTGTAACGACAAAAAGTATTACGACATTGAAAAATGGTGTGACACCGATATTATTTCAACCGGCAACGCGAAGGAAATATTTGAAGAAACCGCTAAAGGTGTTGACGAGCTTTTAAGCCGTTACGGCGTTGTGCGTGAAGGTATGGCATATAAGGGTAAATCCGATAAAACTATTGCACTGTTTTGCCATTTCGCTCTTGGTATAACGGTGGTAGCCCATATCCTCGGGATTTCTCCTGTTGTTGCACAGAATAATTTCTTTTTAGCTCCCACATCTGTTACAACCCTTGTGACTGAAACCGATGAAGATGGTATTGCCCATTTCCGTGCTACGGGAATAGGGGATGTTTCCCACCTTTACAAGAATAATGAACCAATGTCGGAATCAGGGCTTTACCCTGAATTTGGAAAATAATAAAAGCACAGAGTTTTAAACTCTGTGCTTTTTGCTATTTTACTCTGATTACGCCGTTTTCTTCGATAACATCAAGGAAGAGTGCTCTCTCATCTGGGTATCTTTCAGGGTGGTGGATGCACATTTTACGATTGCCTTCAAAATCATTAAAGAACATCGCGTGGCCACCGTTTTTATCGAAAACTTCCTTTTCGAGATGTTTCCATTCGCCTTTGATACCGTTTTCGGAAACAGCCGCTGCCACGATGTAGTTCATATCGGGAATGGGGGACCATGTGAGGAAAAGGTTGCCGTTTGAAAGCTTCTGGATAAAAGGCGCATCAGAACCGTAACGGGTAACAGTTTCGCCTAAATACTCGTGAACGGCAGGTGCTTTTTTAGAGCATGGTGCTTCATCCGACTCAAAAAGCAGGAAAGGTTCGCCGACTATCTCGCTTAAGTCTTTTGTGAGCTCGACAGCAGAAATTTTTCCTACATAACAGCCTTTATCACTCTCAAAGTTATCGGGCCAGTCGGAAGAATAAATCATATAGGGCACACCGTTCTCAACATATAATGTGCCATCAATACAACTCTTATCAAGAGGTGTCTGGGGATTGTTTTTAAGAGCTTCAAAAGTACCATCAGGAGTATCGGAAACCAAAATCTGTGTGCCACGGAGTCCGTTTTTACCCTTGATGGAAATAAACATATAAAACTTTCCTTCATAAAGGTGAACTTCGGGTGCCCAGAGGTCAGTTTCAGCCCATGAATCGGGAGTAAGGGTGAAAATTACTTTACCTTCTTCCCATTCCTTTAAATCTTCACTGCAAAAAACATATAAGTTTTTGTCAGATTTATCTTCGTTTATCGTGCCGTACATATAATATGTGCCCTCGTGTGCAACAACATAAGGGTCGCGGATTCTCAAATTTTCTGTCTTGATCATAATATCATTCTCCTTTCCTCAATTGTATAATAAAAATGTTTTAAAGTCAATAAACTTATTGATTTTAATGTCGGATTTTGGTAAAATCAAGTCAGGTGATTAAATATGCAGAAATCTTATGAAAAAGTAAAATACGGATGTTATTTTGTCGGAATATCAATGGCGATAATTGCAAACTTTCCACCTCTTTTATTTATGACATTCCGTTCACTTTACGGTATATCCTATTCTCAGATAGGACTTCTTGTTGTTATAAACTTTGTAACACAGCTTTCGATTGACCTTATATTTTCGTTCTTTTCCCATAAATTCAATATCCCGAAAACAGTGAAAATCACTCCTGCCTTAGCAATAGTGGGGCTTATTATATATGCAGTGAGTCCGTTTGTGATGAAAAATGTTTATGTAGGACTTTTGGCAGGCACTGTTATTTTCTCGGCATCAGGCGGACTTGCTGAGGTGCTTATGAGTCCCGTGATTGCTGAAATTCCGTCGGACAATCCCGAAAGGGAGATGAGTAAGCTTCATTCAATGTATGCATGGGGAGTAGTGGGCGTTGTTTTTGTTTCAACAGCGTATATCCTTATTTTCGGTGCTGAAAACTGGCAGCACCTCACTTTTGTAATGCTCATAATTCCTTTACTCGCTGTAATTTTTCTTGCAAAATCAGAAATACCCGATATAAAAACGCCGGAGAAGGTGTCAGGACTTAAAACTTTCCTTAAAAACAAAACGTTGTGGCTTTGCGTTTTTGCAATATTTTTAGGTGGCGCTTCAGAATGTACAATGGCACAATGGTGCTCAGGATACCTTGAAAAAGCGCTTTTAATCCCGAAATTCTACGGCGATATTTTTGGTGTGGCACTTTTTTCTGTTATGCTTGGACTTGGCCGTTCGCTTTATGCTAAATACGGACAGAATATAGGAAAAGTTCTTATACTCGGTGCGGTGGGTGCATCGGGTTGCTACCTGACTGCTGCTTTGTTTAGTAACCCTTTCACAGGGCTTTTAGCGTGTGCGTTTACGGGGTTTTGTGTTTCGATGATGTGGCCCGGAAGTTTGCTTGTGGCTTCAGACAAATTCTCGTCAAGCGGAGTTTTCATCTACGCCATAATGGCGTCAGGTGGGGACTTAGGCGCTTCTGTCGGTTCTCAGTTTGTAGGAGTTATAACCGATATTGTAATCGAAAATGAAAAATTCTCTGCCGTGGCAGAGAATCTTTTGCTCACACCGGAGCAGCTTGGAATGAAACTCGGTATGCTTGTCGGAGCAATATTCCCGTTTGTTGCAATATTTGTTTTCCGCCGTATGAAGAAATTAAAAGGTTAGGCGTTATTGCGCAATTCCTTTTTGTACTGGAAGGGTGTAAGCCCTGTGATTTTTTTAAAGTAGCTTGAGAAATATGTATAGTTGTTAAAACCTACCTGCAAAGCAATCTCGGAAAAAGAAAGCTTGGAGTTCAAGATAAGACGCTTTGCTTCGTTTATCCTGATATTTAAAATATAGTTATGCATTGTTGTACCGGTGTGGTTCATAAATAATTTATTCAGGTGAAATTCGTGATAGCCTGCAATTTCAGCAAGCTCCCTGTTTGTGATTTCATTTTGGTAATTTTCGTGAATATATGCGATGACTTCATTTATCGTTGATGATTTGTTGAGGTCATTACGGTGAACTAAAATGAGAATTTCTTTTAACTTTGCATTGCATACATCCCTGAAGAAAATTTTATGCTCCAAAAATTCGGAAAGGATGCTTTTTAGTTTTCTGTGAAGATATGATGCGTTGGAAACAACGGAATAACTGCTTAAAATCTCGCTGTCTTCAACCCTGTCAAAGAAAACAGGCATCGATTTTATCTTTTCTGAATCTATATCAATCGGCATAAAGTCAGTGATAATATCGTTATGGTTTTGTGTAAGGTCGAAGTTTAAAGAAATCATTGTGAGCGGTTGTTTTGCCTTAAGACTGTAAACTGTGCCGCCACAGGCATAAAAGAATGAGTCGGGGTAAAGTTTAAAGGTCTGACTATTTATTTCTATTTCACCTTCACCGCTTACTACATACATAAGTCGGCAGTCGGTGCACTTTACTTTTCTTTCTTTTAATGAGAAGGTAATTGTTTCTGCAAAACGAATATGAGGATTTATATTACACATTTTCATAAAAATTTCCTCCAAAATCTTTGTTTTGTTAAAAAACAAGTTTGTTTTCTTTATTTATAATAGCGTAAAATTATGATAAAATCAAGATAGTATTGAAATAAAAAGAGGTGAGTTTTTTGAAATTTTCGGTAGGACTTCAGTACAGAGAGGATTTTCTTGACTGTATAATTAAGAATAAAGACCATATCGAAGAGGTCTATTTTTCGTGGGGAGATTTCCCAAACGGCAGAAGCAGTCAGATACAGAGTGAAGATTATACACCCTGGGAACTTCAGCAAAGACAGATAGAATTTCTAAAAGTGATTTCTGAAAATTCTATAAAACTCAATCTGCTTTTTAATGGAAATTGTTATGGAAAAGACAGCCAGTCAAGAGCTTTTTTTGAAAAGATAGGAATGACTGTTGATTACATAGATACACATTTTTCTCTTGATTCTGTGACGACCACTTCACCTTTGATTGCAAAGTTTATAAAAAATAATTTTGATAATATAAAGGTAAGATCATCGGTTAATATGGAAATCGGTACGATTCAGGGTATGGACTACCTTTCTGAATATTTCGATGGCTACTATATGAAAAGAGAATATAACCGTGATTTTGCAAAAATTAAAGAATTGTCGGATTGGTGCAAAGCAAACGACAAAAAACTTTTTATGCTTGCAAACAGCGGATGCCTTAATCATTGTTCTGCTCATAACTTCCATGACAACTTGGTAGCTCACGAGCAGGAAATTGCAAAAATGGACAACGCTTATAACTTTATGGGAATATGCAAAGAGTATCTTAAAGACGAGTCCCATCATATCTCGCTTATCCGTGATACAAACTTTATCCGCCCTGAAGATATCAAGAAATACGAAGAATTTTTTGATGCAGTAAAACTTGCAACAAGAATTCACAAAAACCCGTCAATGGTGTTAAACAGTTATATCCGTGAAAGTTACAGCGGAAACATTTTAGAAATACTGGAACCCGCACATAATATTTACCCCTATGTAGTTGAAAATGGTGACCCCTTAACGATAAAAAGAATAGACAATTTGGGAGGTTTTTAGATGATTAGCAGTAAACTTATCAAAGAAGTAGCACTTGCTGCCGGTGCAGATGCCTGTGGTATCTCGCCAATGTCAAGATTTGACGGCGCTCCGGATGAAATGAATCCTCAGTTTTTGTTCCCTGAAGCAAAAAGCTGTATCGGATTTGTGTTCAGAATTCCGAGAGGTGTGCAGCGTGGAATCGAGGAAGGAACACAGTTTTACCAGTATCCTTCTATGGCGTACGGTGGAATTAACGAAATTTTCGCACCTGCTGTACTTTATCAGGTAGGAAAAGTTGTTGAGGATGCAGGTTACGAAGCATTTGTGTACAGAAACACAGGTGCCCGTGGTGTTGTATCCGATATGGACGGCAGCCCCGGAAATACACTTTCTCCTGAAGAACAGATTGAAGTTAACGAAAATGCTAAAACTTCCACTGCTCACCACAGAAGTGTTCAGTTTACAAGACCTACAAGAGATGACAATGTAGCACCCGACTTGCAGTTCCAGTTCAGAATTGCAGCTGTTGCATGCGGACTCGGTGAAATCGGTTGGAGCAAGATGCTTTTGACTCCCGAATTTGGTCCTTTGCAGAGGGTTGCATTTATCTTTACCGATGCTGAGTTTGATGAATATGACGAAATGTATTCAGGCGAACCGCTTTGCAGAAAATGCGGAGCTTGTGTAAGAGAATGTCCCGGTGGCTGTATCCCTGCTATGAATTCCGGCAAGACAGTAACAATTAACCTTGCAGGTAAAATTCAGGAATGGGGCGATATTGATATGTGGAGATGCTATGCATTCTACACACATGCCGGCAGATATTATAACCCCTTTGTTCCCAAAGAAGTATGGGATGCAAATGAAAATGGTGCACTTGACCTTATGGAAGGTGTTACCGATATTGCAGACGAAAAAGAAATTATGAAAGTTTATACTGCTTTGCAGAAATATTTCCCGAGCTGGGTAGGATACAATATGGCTAAGTGTGGCGGTTGTATCAGAGCTTGTGTTTCTATGCTTGAGAAAAAAGGCGGCTGTATGGAAGACCGTTTCAAAGCACCTTTGAGAACCAAGAAAGCATGGAGGCTGGACAGATGATTGAAGTATTAAAATACGAGGGCGAGGATTTTAAAAAGGTTCTTTCGTTTGAAAGCTGGGCGATAGGTCTTATCAACTGGAGCGAAAGATTTTCTGATTTTAAAGTGCTTGAAAGACATCTCGAAACAGATGAAGCTTTTATTCTTTTGAAAGGTGAAGCTACACTTTATACTGATGAGGAATCGGTAGAAATGGAAAAAGGTGTGGTTTACAACATTCCAAAAGGTGTGTGGCATCATATCGTTATGAGTCGTGATGCAACTGCTATGGTGGTTGAAAATGACAATACTTCAAAAGAAAATACCGAGAAAAAACCGGTTAATCAGGAGTAGTTTATGAATATTTATGCAATAGATAATTACGGAAGAATTATTAAAGGCTACACTGAAGAGGGAAAAGACCGTTTGCGACTTGTTATTCCGGCAAGCAGTGTGCCAAAAAACATAGAAGAGCTCTATGTTACAAGTGATGAATTCAAATATTGTGTAGGCGATGAAGGTTACTACCTTTGCGGATGCGATTTTAAAAACTATTCCTCGTTCCTCACATATTTTACAGAACGCGATGACTTTAAATTTGAAAGAGGAAGAACTCTTATCGGTGCTTTCGGCGTAAAAAATTCCAAGAGAACATATCTCGGTTTCTTTACAGGTATGAAGTATAACTTCAACTGGCGTATTGAGAAAAAAGGAAATGAATATACTTTAGGATTTTTCTATGATATTACTAAAGTTGATATTTACGAAGACATCGTTATTGAGATTATAAAATGCGATAAAAAGGCTACATACATGGACCTTGCCAAAAAATATCGTAAATATATGCTCACTGAAGGCGGATGCGTTCCTCTTAAAAAGAGAATGAAAACAAGAAAAGCACTTGAATATGTAAAGGATGCAGTTGAAATCCGTATCCGTATGGCTTGGAAACCTGCTCCCCCTACAGTGCTTGAGCAGACAATCGAAAATGAGCCCGATATCCATGTTGCTTGCACATTTGATGATGTTATGAACCTTGTGCGTGCAATGCGCAGAGAGGGAATAAGAAAGGCTCAGATTTGTCTTGTTGGCTGGAACAAGAGCGGACATGACGGAAGATGGCCCGATGCTTTCCCCGTTGAACCGTTACTTGGTGGCGAAGAAAAGTTAAGAGAACTTATCGAGCTTGCTAAAAATGCAGGATATAAAATTGTTTGTCATACAAACAGTACCGACTGTTATAATATTTCCGAACGCTTTAATGGTGGCGAAATCGTAAACAAAGACAAACAGGGCGAATGGGAGAGAGATATCTATGCATGGAGTGGTGGTGTTATGTGGCACCTTTGTCCCATACGCGCATGGGAATACGCTCAGGAAATTCTCCCCAAAATTGCTGACCTTGGTTTTGAAGGTACTCATTATATTGATGTTATGTCAATAGTACCCGTGAGAAACTGTTTTGACCCGAACCATCCCTGTAATGCAAATCAGACAATGGATTATTTTACAAAGATTGCTGACCTTACAAAAGACCTTTTCGGTGGCTATGCATCGGAAGGTGGATGGGACCATTCTGCTCACTATGTCGATTACAGCCTTTACAATAAATTCGACAGAGAAGAAGAACCCGGTATGGACGAGGGTATTCCTTTCTGGGAATTTGTCTTCCACGGAATCATCCTTGCAAATACAGGTACAACAACCGTAAATTATCCTATCAAAACCCCACTTGCAAGACTTCAGCTTGCAGAGTTCAACGGTAGACCGAGTTTCTATGCTTATTCTTG
Organism: Fumia sp.; assembly: GCA_045615345.1. GTDB lineage: Bacteria > Bacillota > Clostridia > Oscillospirales > Ruminococcaceae > Fumia. The sequence continues at coordinate 52,676 of JAZLER010000009.1, forward strand.
CTTTATGAACAATGGTTACCACTGGATGGGCGATAAGGATTTGCAACTTCACGATGAAGAAAAAATCAAAAAAGCTGTTGCAGCAATTAAAGTGGCTCATGATGAGTATCTCAATACTTCTTATCTGCAGACTGAAACAGTTGAAGATTATCGTCACCTTGCAGACGATGTATTTGAAGTTACTTATTCTGATGGAAGTAAGATTATTGCAAACTATTCCGATAAGGAATTTGCAATAGGTGAAAATGTAGTTCCCGCTGTGGATTATCTGGTTTTAAAACCTGAAGTTTAAAAGAAGGTGTTAAAATGCTTACAAGTGAAATTATTAAGAAAAAAGCAAAAGAACTTGGTGCTACTGTCTGCCGTATAGGTAAAGTTTACGAGGAGAGTAATCCTCAGCGTGACCCTAAAATGATTTTGCCCAACGCAAAATGCATTATCGGTTTCGGCTTTGCAGTACCCAAAGGTCTTTATAAGTCTATGGATTTAGGAAGTCAGTATTACACATATACCACAATTGGTGTAAAATATATTGACGAAGAAATGGCTGAAATCTTCCTCCTCAAAATAGGCGGAATGATTGAAAACGAAGGTTACGATGCGTGCTTACAGAAAGCTATTCCCAACCTCAGAATCAAAGGCGACAAAACAACAAACCCCGAAGTGCTCGATACATATGAACTTATTCACGCAGAAGCTGTTGAAGAAGGTAAACCCGTTCCCGATGTAATCATTGATTTCGGCAAGGCTGCAAAAGCATGCGGACTCGGCGAAGTGGGACTTAACGGTAAAATTATCAATAAAGAATATGGTCCTTTTATGAGATATTGCTTTATTATCACAGATGCTCCTTTGGACCTTGACGAAGAGCTTTCTGAAAGCGTTTGTGACAAATGTGGTGCTTGTATTGATGCTTGCCCCGGTAATGCAGTATCCGAAGATGGTCTTGACACATGGCAGTGTGCTGTTTACTATAAGGGTGCACATAAATCAAATCCCTTTATCACTGATGACTTCCTTAAAGGTAATCCCGAAAGAGAAGCAATTTTAAACGGTGAAAAACGCTTTGATGCTGAAAGCGCAAGAGAAATCTATAAGGAAATGAACTTCCTTCCCAATACTCAGTGGGGATATGCTCCCTGCCTTTGTGGAAGAAAATGCGATATTGCTTGCTATAAGCACTTGAAAGGGGAGTTTTAAGATGAGGGAAAGAATTATTGAGCTTGCTAAAGCAAATGGTGCTGATATTGTAGGTTTTGCCCCTGCAAGCAGATTTGAAAAAGACAGCCCCATATTTAAAATTCTGCCTGAAACCAAAACGGTTATCGGCCTTGCTTTCAGAGTTTTAAGAGGCATTTACAGAGGTATTGAAGAAGGCAGTACATATTACCAGTATACTACAATGGCTGTTGAAAATATGGAAGAAACTGTTATGCCTATGGCACAGCTTAAAGTTGCTATGATGATTGAGGAAGATGGTTTTATTGCTCTGCCTCAGCGTAAACATCAGCAGATTATGGCTGAAGAAGACAGCGTAAATCCTGAAGTCGCTTACGATGCAATTTACAGAGGAAGAACTGCTGAAACACAGATTGATTTCCTTGATACTGCTGTAAAATGCGGTCTTGGTGAAAAAGGTCTTTACGATGTTTTGCTTACCGATGAGTTTGGCCCTATGGTAAGATACTGTTTTATCCTCACAGATGCAGATATCGAAGAAACAGAAATAGTTAAACCTCACCTTTGCGACAACTGTGGTAAATGCGTAAAAGCTTGCCCCGGTAAAGCAATTGATGAAAACGGTAAAACCGATGCTTGGCAGTGTGCAGTTTATTACAATGGTGCTAACGGACTTAAAAACCCCTTCATGGGTCCCGATGCATTCAAGAATTTTGATAATCGTCTTGAAATCATTGCAGGGGAAGCTAAAGTAACTCCCGAAACTGCAAAGAAAATTCTTGATAACATTTATTTCTATCCTCCTGCACAACATGCTTATCAGTGTTCTATCTGTGGCCGTGCCTGCGATATGGAATGCTATGTTCATCTGGAAGAAAAAGGTGTACTTACAAAGAAATTCAAGGACCCCTTCAGAAAGAGAACTCCCTGGTCATTTGATATCAAAGATTTTGAGTAATAAAAAAACCCGTGCACTGCACGGGTTTTTCTTGCTATTGCGAAAATTATGTGATATAATATTAATTTAGAGTAAAGGAGGATTTTATATGACTAAGGTTGAAAACAAAATACAGGATTTTTTGATTAAAAATAAAAATATAGTATTTTTTGTGGCTATAACCGGTTTGGCGCTTCTGGTACGAATATCGGGCTTTGAATTTCTTTCTCAGGATATGAAAGGATATCTTGTGAAATGGTTTGATAAAGTACAGAAACTCGGCGGTATCAAAAGCCTTGGTACAAGGGTAGGAGAATACAATGTAATATATCAGTTCTTCATTTCTCTTATGACATATATCAATATGAAATCCATCTACCTTTATAAAATACTGTCACTGATTTTTGATTATCTTCTTGCTTTTTATGTTGCACTTTTTGTTTCTGATGTAAAGGGTAAAAAGATTTTTTCAAGTGTTTTCAATATAGCTTATACAGTGGTTTTGTTTTTGCCGACTGTATTTCTTAACTCCTCATTCTGGGGACAGTGTGATGCGATTTACTCTGCATTCTTAGCGATGCTTATTTACTATCTTTACAAAGAAAAATACACAAGGGCTTTTGTGTTTTTTGGATTGGCACTCGGTTTTAAACTCCAGGCAATATTCGTTTTACCTTTCCTGATTGCTTACTATTTTTATAAAAAGCGTTTCTCAATTTTTAATTTCTTGATTTCGTTTGGCGTGTTTTATGCAATTAACAGTATCGGTATTTTCTTTGGAAGAGATTTCCTTGAACCGATAAAGGTTTATACCGACCAGGTGAAGATTTACGAGAAAATGTGGCTTAATTTCCCATCGTTCTGGCAACTTGTAGGCAAGGATTATGACTGGTTACATACAGCTTCTGTTTTCGTGACTGCAGCAGTGCTCGGAATACTTCTGCTTATTGTAATGTCAGGGTATAAGAAAATTGAAGATGCTGAAAGTTTTCTTTGCGTATTTTCATTGTTTTTGTGGACAGCTTTGCTTTTCTTACCCGCAATGCACGAAAGATATTCATATTTCCTCGATATAGTATTTATAATCCTTGCGTTTGTAAATGTAAAGTATCTGAAATTTACTCTGGCAAATGTTATTATAAACTTTTTAACTTACGGAAAATATCTTTTTAAAATGCCTGAGATAACACAGTGGCATGTAATACTTTATGTGGCATTTTACGGATTGTTTGTTTATGAGGTTCTGAAAGGGGAAAAGGAAAATGTCCAATATCTTGAAGATAATTGATGATTTAAGAGGCGATTGCTCCTGCGGACAGTACCACGAAACTGCTATCTGTGATATCCGTATCGGTTCAGGACTTGTAAATGAAGTCGGTGAAATTTTAAAGCAGAATGGTTTCACAAAAAAACTTTTGCTTGTTGCCGATAAGAATACGCTTAAAGCTTCAGAAGGTATTGAAGAGAGTTTAAAAGATTTTGATATCGAATATAAAATTTATGATGATATCCGTGTTGCGACAATGGAACATGTTGAAGAACTCGAAAATCTCATAAAGGGCAAAGATATCAGTGTTTTATCTGTGGGTTCGGGTTCTGTAAACGACCCTTGCCGTCTTGCGGCTGCAAGACAGGATAAAAAGCTTTGCATCTTTGCAACAGCACCCTCGATGGACGGCTTTGCATCGTATGGTGCACCTATTGTGTGTAACGGTTTTAAGGCAAGCTACGATGCCAAAAGCCCCGAAGTTATTATCGGTGATACTAAAATTCTTGCAAATGCTCCCAAAGCGCTTAAGTCTGCAGGATTTGGCGATATGATCGCAAAATACATAGGGCTTGTGGACTGGAAAATTTCTTCAATTCTAACAGGTGAAAGGTACTGCGAAAGAGTTGCGAATTTAACCCGTGAAGCCGTTGATGAGCTTATGGAAATGGCTGATAAAGTTACAGTTGATGACGAATACACTGCAGGAAAGATTTTTGAAGCTTTGCTTAAAACCGGTGTTGGTATGAGCTTTATGCAGAATTCACGACCTGCAAGCGGTTCAGAGCATATTATCTCACATCTTTTGGAATGTATCGAGCTTCAGGATGGTATAATTCCTAACTACCACGGCGAAGATGTCGGTGTATGTACTCTTGAAATGCTTAAGTACTACAATACTTTGGCAGAAAAAGAAGAAATCAGCACAAAATATGAAGATGTCTGCTGGGAAGATGTATATAAATTCTATGGTCCTTTGGCAGATGATGTGAAAAAATTACATACTCCCACTGATATCATCGACTCTGTAGATCCCGAAAAACTTCGCGAAAACTGGAAGGAAATAGTTGATGCTATAAAAAGTGTGCCTTCATATGAAGAATGTAAGAAGGCTATGGAAAAAGCTGAATGTAAGATAACTGTCAGCGATATCGGAAAAGATGAAACTTTGTTTAAAAACTGCGTAAAATATTCGCCTTATATGCGTAAGAGAATTACTCTCTTAAGACTTAAAGATATGATTTACTAAAAAAGGAAGTATAAAAAGTGAAAAAGTTCAAGTCGGATTTAAAAGAAGAATTTAAAGGTTACAATCTCAGCGGATTTTTAAAAGACCTTATGGCAGGTCTTACCGTAGCGGCAGTTGCTTTGCCTCTGGCACTTGCTTTTGGTGTCAGCAGTGGAGCTACTGCAGCATCGGGACTTCTGACCGCAATTATTGCAGGTTTTGCGATAAGCTTGCTTGGTGGAGCTTTCTATCAGATTTCAGGTCCTACCGGTGCAATGGCTGCAATTTTGATGTCGATTATCGCAAAATACGGAATGGAAGGCGTTTTTGTCGCTACCGTTATGGCAGGAATTATGTTGGTTCTTGCAGGCATTTTCCATTTAGGACGACTGACAGCGTATATCCCGATGCCTGTTATTGCAGGGTTTACCTCAGGTATTGCGGTAATTATTGCTTTGGGTCAGCTCGATAACTTTTTCGGTGTTACTTCTGTTGGCGATTCTGCAGTAATGAAATTTGCAAGTTACTTCACAAACGGTTTTTCTCCTGATATTACTGCAGTGATTATAGGTTTGGCAGTAATTGTATTTATGGTGGTTTTCCCCAAAAAATGGAACGCAGTTGTACCTGCTTCTTTGATTTCAATAATTTTAGCAACTGCTGTTTTAATGATATTTAAACTCGATGTTCAGACTGTTGGTGAAATCCCTTCTTCACTTATTTTGGCTGAAAGATTTACTTTGAATGGCCTTGATTTTGCTTCTGTCAAGGGACTTTTAACTCCTGCACTCAGTATTGCGGCTTTGGGTATGGTCGAAAGTTTGCTCTGTGGTGCGAGTGCCGGAAGAATGACAGGGGTTGCTCTTGATAATGACAGAGAACTCATTGCTCAGGGTGTCGGTAATATCCTTTCACCGCTTTTCGGTGGAATTCCTGCAACTGCTGCAATTGCCCGTACAAGCGTTGCGATTAAATCGGGTGCCAAAACAAGACTTACAGGTATTTTCCATGCACTTTTCTTGCTCGTTTCGATGCTTTTGCTTGGCCCTTTGATGGCAAATATTCCTCTTTCTGCACTCGCGGGTGTACTTTTAGTTACCGCTTTCAGAATGAATGAATGGTCGACAATAAAATACATATTCTCCAAAAAATTCAAAGGTGCGATACTTAAGTTCCTTGCAACAATGGTGGCTACAATTATCTTCGACCTCACTGTTGCGATTGCTATCGGTGTTGTAATTGCGCTTATACTTTTAGTTTCAAGACTTTCAAAGCTCGAAATAAATTACGATGATGTAAACCCCGATAGAATGAAAACTCCTCTTTCCGATGAATATAAAAACGCAAAAGTTATCTATATCACAGGTGCTGTACTTTTTGCAAATACAAAGATGATTTCAGGTATCTCTGAAGAACTTAAAGAAAACAATCTTGCTATCTTCTCGATGAGAGGTGCTTCATATATGGATATTTCGGGAGCTCAGGCTTTCCTTGAACTTATAGAAGAACTCAAGAAAAAGAATAAAGCAGTATATGTCTGCGGTGTTTCCGAAACTGTTAAGGAAACAATGTCAAGAAGCGGAATAGTAGAAGCTGTCTCAGATGAAAACTTCTACTGGAGTGTTGAAAGAGCGCTTAGTTAATTATGAATAAATTAAACACCTTAAAAATAGCTCATCGTTTTATAAGTGAGCGTATAAAACAGGGTGACTTCTGGATCGATGCCACCGCAGGCAGAGGAAATGATACCCTTTTTCTCGCAAAACGTGTTGGTGAAGAAGGAAAGGTTATAGCTTTTGATATTCAGGACAGTGCTATTGAAAGCACAAAAACTCTTTTAGCTGATAATGGCGTTACCAATGCAGAGGTTATAAAAGACAGTCACCATAATATGGATAATTATGCAAAAGAGGGGACAGTAGACGGAATAGTTTTTAATTTCGGATACCTTCCCGGCGGTGACCATAATATATGTACCAAAGCTGAAAGCAGTATCTTAGCCATTGAAAAAGGACTTGCACTTTTAAAGGTGAATGGTGTTATGAGCCTTTGCATATATTACGGTGGCGACAGTGGCTTTGAAGAAAAGGATGCTCTGATGGAGTATCTCAGAACTATAGACAGCAAAAAATACACAGTCGTTACTGTTGATTTTTATAACAGACCGAATTGTCCACCGATTGCTGTATTTATTACAAAGGACTTCTAAAGGGATTTGACAGAAGGTGAAACTATGCAAAAAAACTATGATGTAATTATAATAGGTTCAGGTGCAGCCGGACTTTATACAGCACTTAATCTTGACCCGAAACTTAAGGTGCTTGTTTTGTCAAAACGCGATTTGCTTTTAAGTAACTCGGCACTTGCACAGGGCGGTATTGCAGCTGTTGTTGATACTAAAAATGACAATGTGGATATGCACCTTAACGACAGCCTTATTGCAGGCGGATTCAAAAACAACACCGAAAGTCTTAAGGTTCTTGTAAATGAAGGTCCCAAGGAAGTTTTAAACCTGATAAATTTAGGTGTTGAGTTTGACAAAAAAGAAGATGGAAGCTATGACCTCACTCTTGAGGGTGGTCACAGCCGACACAGAATTTTCCATCATAAGGACAATACCGGCAGGGAAATTGTGGAAAAACTTCTTACGGCAGCAATGTCTTATAAGAATATTACCTTGCTTGATCAGGCGGTGGCGTGCGATTTAAAACAAACTGAAGGTGGCTTCTCCCTTGATGTTTTAAGAGAAAAAGAACATCTTTACTTTAACTGTAACTACTGTGTTCTGGCGACAGGTGGTATCGGCAGGGTTTACGAATTTACTACAAACTCAGCCATTGCAACAGGTGACGGAATTACACTTGCTTACAACTTAGGTGCCAAGATTAAAAACTTGCATCTTGTACAGTTCCATCCTACTGCTTTTGCAAATAAGGACAGGGAATGTTTCCTTATCTCCGAGTCTGTCAGGGGTGAGGGTGCATACCTCTTAAATGGTAATAAACAGCGTTTTATGTCCCGTTATGATGACCGACTTGAGCTTGCTCCGCGCGATGTGGTTTCTCACTGCATTATAGAAGAATCTTCAAAGCTTCGCGATAACAGATTTTATCTTGATATTACTCATAAAGACCCCGGATTTATCAAGGAGCGTTTTCCGATGATATACAAACGCCTTCTTTCAGAGGGTGTTGATATGACAAAAGAATTTATCCCCGTTTATCCGTGTCAGCATTATCTTATGGGCGGAATTGATGTGGGAATCACCGGCGAAAGCACCATTAAAAATCTTTATGCGGCAGGTGAATGCGCTCATACGGGTGTACATGGTAATAACCGTCTTGCGAGCAACTCACTTTTAGAGGCTATTGTTTTTGCAGAGCAGATTGCAGAGGATATAAATTCCAAAGCTGAATGTTGTGGCGGAAACGATGTTGTGCCGTATGAGTTTGAAATGTGCGAAAGTACAGAACCTATTCCTCACGGCATACGCACTGAAATCAGGTCAATTATGCAAAAAAGCCATTTTGTTCTGCCGAATACCCTTGCTGCAATTGAAGGATTTGAACGGATAAAAGAGCTTAAATCTCTTATTGAAAATGGCGATTTCCTTGTAAATGTGGATTACATAGAAGCAAAATCCCTCGTAACGGTAGCGTACATTATTTTAAAAGAAGTTATCTAAAGGAGTGTGTGATATGGCACTTTTACAGTTTTATGTTGATGATATTATAAAAAAAGCGATAACAGAAGATATAAATTATCTTGATGTTACTTCCGACTATCTGCTTTCCGATACCCATACATCCAAAGCAAAGTTTATTGCAAAAGATGATGGCGTTTTAGCGGGTATTGATGTGGCTCTGAGAGTTTTTGAGCTTGTTGATGCGTCACTTACTTTTGAAGTGTTTAAAAAAGATGTGGACGAAATCAAAAAAGGTGATGTTATTGCTACTGTGGAAGGGAAAACAAAGTCAATCCTTAAAGCAGAAAGAACATCCCTTAACCTTTTGCAGCATATGTCGGGAATAGCAACTATGACAAACCGTTGTGTCAAACTTACAAAAGGTACAAAAGCATCTGTTGTTGATACAAGAAAAACACTCCCGGGCCTCAGACCTTTGCAGAAATATGCTGTTACTGTTGGTGGCGGTAAAAATCACAGATATAATTTGAGCGATGCGGCTATGCTTAAAGATAACCATATCGATTCTTACGGAAGCCTCACAAATGCTGTAAATGCATTGCGGGAAAAGGTAGGGCATATGGTTAAAATCGAAGTTGAAGTCGACTCATTTGAACTTTTGGATGAAGCTTTGAAGGTAAAAGCCGATGTAATTATGCTTGACAATATGACCCCTGAGCAGATGGCAAAAGCCGTGGAAATCGTAAATGGCAGAGCTTTGCTTGAGGCTTCAGGAAATATTACTCTTGACAATATTGCTGATGTTGCAAAAACAGGCGTTGATATTATTTCACTCGGTGCACTTACCCATTCGGTAAAAGCATTTGATATTTCACTTAAAATAGAAACTAAAAAGGGACAGTAAGTCCCTTTTGTTTTTAGAAAGGTAAAAAGATGTTAGTTTCGTTGCAAAATACAGGAATTTCCTTTGGTTCAAATGTTGTTCTGGAAAATATTTCTGCGGACATCAAGGAAAACTCACGAATAGGTCTTATCGGTGCAAACGGGTGCGGCAAATCGACCCTTTTGAATCTTATAAGCGGTGAGCTTGAGTTTGAAACCGGGGAAATTGCAAAAAAGCCAAATCTTCAAATCGGATATTTAAAACAAAACAGCGGTCTTAAAAGCGGTAATACCGTTTTTGATGAGATGCTTTCTGTTTTTGCGCCTATTTTAAAGGTGAAAGGTGAGCTTGAGGATTTGAGAATTTCGATGGCTGAATGTAACGAAAGTACTGACGAATTTAAAAAGCTTTCTGCAGAGTATGATAAAAAATTAAGCTATTTTGAGTCTAATGAAGGCTATATTATTGATGTAAAAATCAGAACTGTTTTAAATGGTATGGGGTTTGAAAATACTCCCCATGACACTGTTATCGATACTCTGAGCGGTGGCGAAAAGACCCGTCTTGCTTTAGCAAAACTTCTTTTGACGGAACCTGAACTTTTAATTCTTGACGAACCGACAAACCATCTTGATTTTAAGACTCTCAGATGGCTTGAAGAGCATCTTGAAAGTTATAAGGGTGCTATCATTGTAGTTTCCCATGACAGATATTTTCTTGATAAGGTAGTTTCCGAAATCTGGGAAGTGGAATTCTGTAACTTAAGGGTGTTTACGGGAAATTACAGCAAGTACAAGGTGTTAAAGGCTGACCTTATGGAACGCTGGGAAAAAGAATACGAAGCGCAACAGGAAGAAATTGCAGATTTAGAAGACTATGTAGCAAGGAATTTAGTGAGAGCGTCCACCTCAAAGAGCGCAAAATCAAGGGTCAAAAAGCTCGAGAGAATGGAAAGAATTGAACGCCCCCGTGAATATAACAAACAGATTTCTTTAAGGTTTGATTTTGACCGTGACCCTGTGAAAGAAGTCCTGAATGTAGAAAACGCCTCTGTCTGCGTTGGTGAAGAACAGAAAAAACTTTTTGAAAACTTAAGTTTTGTAGTTGAACGCGGAGATAAAATTGCCGTTATCGGCGAAAATGGTATCGGAAAAACCTCACTTTTAAGGGCGATACAGGGATTTGTTGAATTAAAACAGGGTAAATATCGCTGGGGAAAAGAGATAAAGCTTGCTTATTTTGAACAGGAGAACAAACAGCTTAATCCCAACAATACAGTACTCGAAGAACTCTGGCACAGATATCCGCGAATGACCGAAACCGAAGTTAGAAAACTGCTTGGACAGGTTCTTCTTACAGGAGAAAATGTTTATAAAAAAGTCGGAGTTTTAAGCGGTGGTGAGAGGGCAAAACTTGCCTTTGCGCTCCTGATGCTTCAAAGAGGCAATGTTTTAATCCTTGATGAACCGACAAACCATCTTGACCTTGTAAGCAAGGAAATTTTAGAAACTGCCCTTAAGGATTTCAAGGGTACCATGCTTTTGGTTTCCCATGACCGTTATCTTTTAAGAGAGGTACCCGACAGAATTATCGAGATTTTTGATGACAGGGTGGAGGTTTTTAAAGGTAATTACGATTACTATATCGAAAAGTCAAAACCAAGGCTAACCTCAAAACCTCAGACAGAACCTGAAAAGAAAACTCAGGGTGGCGGTAATTACCGTACAAAAGAACAACGCGCTGAAGACACAAAAAAGCGCATAAAGATTAAAGAACTCGAAAACGAGATAGAAGTTATTGAAAAAGAAATTTCCGAAATCGAGCAAAACCTTGAAAATCCTGAATTTTTTGAAAATGATTATCAGAAGATGCAGGATGCTTGTGCTTTGCTCGAAGAACTAAGACAAAAACTTAATGATAAAACCGATTTATGGCTCGAACTTACAGAGTAAATTAAGCAAAAAATGTAATGTTTTTCTTTGAAATGTAATGTACATTTCATTTTTTCGGTAGTACAATTAAACTATATCCCTGTAGAGGAAGTGAACAAAATGTTTAAAGGAAAAACATATCTTGGCATTGAACTTGGTTCGACAAGAATAAAATCCTGCCTTATTGATGAGAATGGTGCTGTTGTTGCAACCGGTAGTCACGAATGGGAAAATAGTTTTAAAGACGGATACTGGACTTATTCAATAGAAGAAGTTAAAAATGGTGTGAGAAGTTCTTTTGAGAATTTACGCGAAAACTTCTTTAAAAAATATGGTGAGAAACTTACCCGTGTAGAGGCAATGGGTGTTTCAGGTATGATGCACGGATATATTGTGCTTGATAAAGACAATAATTTACTTACCCCTTTCAGGACCTGGCGAAACACCACTACATTGGAAGCAGCCTCAGAACTCACTGAGTTATTTAACTTTAACATTCCGCAGAGATGGAGTGTAGCTCATCTTTACCAGGCTATCCTTAACAATGAAGAACATATTAAAGATATTGCTCATATGACCACGGTAGCGGGATATGTACATTTCCTGCTTACCGGCAAGTATGAAGCAGGTATTGGTGAAGCATCGGGAATTTTCCCCGTAAAAAATAATGATTACGACATCGAAATGTTAGACAAGTTTTCAAAGCTTGTACCTTTTATTGACTTAAAAGGTATTATGCCGTGTGTAAAGAATGCGGGTGAAGGCGGCAGCTTTCTTACAAAAGAGGGTGCGTTATTCCTTTGCCCTGATGGCAGCTTTGAATGTGATATTCCTGTTTGTCCGCCTGAGGGTGATGCCGGTACCGGAATGGTTGCGACCAATTCAGTTACAGAAAAAACAGGAAACATTTCTGCAGGTACTTCGATTTTCTCAATGCTTGTACTTGACAGGCACCTGGAAAAAGCGTATCCCGAAATTGATATAGTCACTACACCTGATGGTTCTCCAGTTGCTATGGTACATTGTAACAACTGCTCATCAGAGCTTGATGCGTGGGTAAGAGTATTCGGCGAAGCGATAGAAAGTGCAGGCATTGATATCGATAAGTCATCACTTTATGAGATGCTCTTTAAAAAGGCTTTTTCAGGTGATGCCGATTGTGATGGGGTTACTGTTTGCAACTACCTTTCCGGTGAGCATATAACGGGGATTGAAAAAGGTACTCCTGTTTACACCCGTTCCCCCGAAGGTAAAATGAACCTTTCAAACTTTATGCGCGCTCAGATTTATTCTGCTATGTCAACGGTTAAAATCGGTATGGATATTCTCCTTGAAAAAGAGGGTATCAAAGGCGAACTGTTTATGGCACATGGTGGACTTTTTAAGGTAAAAGGCGTTGCACAGCAGATGCTTTCCGATGCACTTGATACTCCTGTTTCTGTTATGGAAACAGCAGGCGAGGGCGGTGCCTGGGGTATGGCATTGCTCGCTCTCTTTATGATGGATAAAAACGATATGACACTTCCTGAGTGGCTTTCAAAAAAGATATTTGCTTCAATGGAAACTGTTACTGTTAATCCCTGTAAAGAAGGGGTAAAAGGTTTCTCGGAATATATTAAAAGATTTAAAGGACTACTTGAAGCGGAAAGAAAACTGGAGGAAGTTTTATGTTAGAAAGATTAAAAAAAGAAGTTTTAGAAGCTAACCTGTTGCTTCCAAAGTACTCGCTTGTTACCTTTACATGGGGGAATGTTTCAGCTGTTGACCGCGAAAAAGGTCTTGTGGTCATAAAGCCTTCAGGAGTTGAATATGACACTATGACGGCTGATGATATGGTGGTTGTTGATCTTATGACCGGTGAAACGGTTGAGGGGAAATGGAAACCGTCAAGCGATACACCCACTCATCTTGAACTTTATAAAGCTTTCAAGGAAGTAGGGGGTATAGTGCATACCCACAGTAACTGGGCAACTTCCTTTGCCCAGGCGGGAATGGGAGTAATCCCACTCGGCACTACTCATGGCGATTATTTTTATGGTGAAATACCCTGTACCCGTGCTATGACGCCCGATGAAATAAATGGTGAGTATGAAAGTAAAACGGGTACTGTGATTATCGAAACATTTGAAGGTATAAATCCCCTCAGTATTCCCGGGGTGCTTGTTAAGAGCCACGGACCTTTTACCTGGGGCAAGGATGCAAACGAGGCAGTGCATAATGCAGTGGTTCTGGAAGAAGTTTGTGAAATGAATTATAAAGCGATGACTTTAAATCCTGATGTCAAAAGAATGCAACAGGAATTACTTGACAAGCATTATTTGAGAAAACACGGTGAAAATGCTTATTACGGACAGAAATAAGATAGCACAGAGTCAATTGACTCTGTGCTTTTTTTGTCGCAAAAATGGGGGTTAAGAGGTAAATTGTAAACTTTTTGTTAACAAGCCAAAAATGGCAAAAAAACTTTTAAAAAGGTATTGCAAAATCTGTTTTTTGTGTGTATAATTGTATCATAAGTGGTGTATTGTGGTGTAAAAAGGGTAAAATTCCCTGAAAAATCCACAAAAAGGAAAGGAGTGAGCAGGAATGTTAATAGGCGAATACAGTTACAATATAGATATAAAAGGGCGTTTGAACTTTCCTGCAAAGCTTCGCGATGATATGGGCGAGAGTTTCATTATTTCCAAGGGTTTGGGTGACAAGTGCCTTTACGCCTACTCTATGGAACAGTGGAAACTTAAGCAAGAACGGATTAAAGAGCTTCCCATATCAAAGGCAAAACCGTTACAGCGCTACCTGTTTTCCAGTGCCTGCGAGTGTGAACCGGACAAACAGGGAAGGATTGTAATCCCTCAGCCACTAAGGGAATTTGCAGAACTTACCAAAGAAGTCATGATTATCGGAGCTGACGACCGCTGCGAAATCTGGGATAAGGCTGAATGGGACAAAGTCTGCAGTGAAATGAGCGCTGACATGATAGGCGAACTTATTGACGCCTTAGGATTCTAAAAAGGAAGGACGAGGTATATGGAGTTTTCCCATTTCCCTGTTATGCTGAATGAATGTATAAAGGGACTGAACGTCAGGGAAGACGGTACCTATGTTGACGGAACAGCAGGTGGCGGAGGACATTCTTCCGAAATTGCCAAACACCTGACTACCGGCAGACTTTTTTCCTTGGATCAGGATCCCGATGCCGTAAAAGCGGCAACTGAGCGCCTTAGCGTTTATCCTCAGGCTAAGGTCATTAAGACTAACTTCAGGTATATGACCGATGCTCTCTCGGAAAAGGGCATCACAAAGGTTGATGGAGTTATGCTCGATCTGGGGGTATCATCGTATCAGCTCGATACGGCAGAAAGAGGCTTCAGTTATCAGCATGATGCACCTCTTGATATGCGAATGTCACAAAGCGGAACAAGTGCCAAAGATATCGTCAATACCTACAGCGTTGACGAACTCACGCGTATATTGCGAGAATACGGTGAGGAAAAATTCGCTTTGAACATCGCACGAAATATTGTACGGCAAAGGGAAGTTTCCCCTGTGGAAACCACCCTTGAACTTGCCGAAATTATAAAATCCTCGATACCTGCGGCTGCAAGAAGAGATAAAAACCCTTGCAAACGTTCATTCCAGGCTATAAGGATTGCCGTAAATTCCGAACTCGATGCCTTGAGTCAGGGAATTGATGCGGCATTTGATTTGCTTAATATCGGCGGAAGGCTTGTGATCATCACTTTCCATTCGCTTGAGGACAGAATGGTAAAACAGAAATTTGCAGAACTTTGTAAAGGCTGCACTTGTCCTCCTGAATTTCCGGTTTGTGTATGTCACAACGAGCCAAAAGCAAAACTTGTTTGCAGAAAACCTATTCTTCCTTCCGAAGAAGAACTTTCAAAAAACAAGAGAAGCCAGAGCGCAAAGCTCAGAATCATAGAAAAATGTAAGGAGAGAGAATGATGCAACAGAGAAGCAATCTGGCGTATGACCTTGAGCGTTTTGAAAACCGCGCACCTGTTATCACAAAGGTCAGCACAGGCAAAGAAAAAACTCTGAGTCCGTTTAAAACTATATTGGTTGCTGTTTTGTTTGTTGCAATGTTTTCAACTGTTCCCTACGGCAAACTTATCATAAATGAACTCAATATGCAGTATAGTACTGCAAACGCTGAACTCAATGAGCTCAAGAGTGAAGGTATCCGTATGCAGAGCGAACTTGAAAGCAAAGTTTCTCTCAAAACCATCGAAGAGATTGCTGTTACAGAATACGGTATGGTAAAACCCGATAACAGCCAGGTGGGATACATTAAGTTAAATGGCGAGAATAAAATCGAAACTACAGCGCATCAGGAAACTCTGACTGCAAAGGTTGCCGAATTTGTTGATGGTATATTCAGATAATCGGCATAACTGCTGTGTTTCTTAAATAAATATGAAATGATACAGGAGGTTAAGATCGGATATCTTGACCTTTTGTTGTTATATGGGACAGGAGTGAAGTTATATGCCGGGCGCAGCAAGTAAAAAAATGAAGACGCGTTTATATATAGTTATTGGCTTTTTAGCGGTAATACTTTTATGGGTTGTCGGAAATCTTGTTTACCGCTCTCTTATAACAGGCCAGGACCTGAAGGTAAGAGCATCCGAACAACAGCTCAGTGATATATCTATTCCTGCAAACCGTGGTACGATATATGATGCCAATATGAATGTACTGGCGCAGAGTGCTACTGTGTGGAATGTTCAGCTTTCTCCGTACGAAATAAAAGAGCATGATAACGAAACCAAAGAAGCACTTATAAAAGACCTTTGTGAGCTTTTAGAACTCGAGGATGCCGATGTAAGAAAACGCCTTGAGAATGTAAAAAGTCAGTATGAAATCATCAAAAGAAAAATAGAAAAACCTACCGCCGATGCTATTACAGCACTAAAAAAGGAAAAAGGTTATCGTGGAGTTTATCTTGAAATTGATACAAAGCGTTATTATCCTTATGAAACCCTTGCATCATCGGTAATAGGTTTTACAAATGCGGAAAATCAGGGCGCTTACGGACTGGAAGCCAAATATAATTCTGTTCTTTCGGGTACTCCCGGAAGAAAAATTTCCGCTAAAAATGCTTTGGGAGGCTCGCTTCCTACCTCATATGAAAAGATTTACCCTGCTGAAGAAGGTAACAGTATTGTAACTACAATAGACCAGGTAATTCAGCATTATATCGAAAAATCACTTGATAATGTAGTATCACAGTATTCACCCGACCAGGGTGCCGCTGTTATCGTTATGGATGTAAATACAGGCGCTATACTCGGTATGGCATCAAAGCCTGATTTTGACCTCAATGCACCTTATGAGATACAAAGTGAAAAATTACAGTCTAAAATAGATGCGGCAGAAACCGATGAAGAAAAAACTCAGGCGACAAAAGATGCCTGGGAAATGCAGTGGCGTAATAAAACAATTACGGATACTTACGAACCGGGTTCTGTTTTTAAAACCGTAACCGCTTCTGCAGCTCTTGAAGAGGGAACAGCAAGCGTGCATTCTTCTTATAATTGCAGTGGCGCTTATACATTGCCGGGACTTCCAAAACCCATTCGTTGTCATAAGCACAGCGGTCATGGAGTGCTTGATTTCAACGGTGCGCTTGTGAATTCCTGTAACCCTGCATTTATTACAATCGGTTTAGGGCTTGGTACAGACAGATTTTTTAAATACTATGAAGGCTTCGGACTTACTGAAAAAACCGGTATTGACCTTCCCGCTGAAAATAAGGGAAGCTTTTATGATGCGTCCATGTCAAACATCAGTTTGGCATCTTGTTCTTTCGGTCAGTCCAATACGGTAACTCCGCTTCAGATGATGACAGCTGCAGTAGCTTCGATAAACGGCGGAAAGCTTTTGCAACCGCATATTGTCAGCAGAATTGTCGATAATAACGGCAATACTGTTGAGGAAATTACACCGACTGTGCGCAGACAGGTGATTTCCGAAGAAAGTTCTGCTATTATGAGAAAGGCTCTCGAAGAAGTTGTTTCTGCAAACGGCGGAACAAATGCATATGTAAAAGGATATCGCATCGGCGGTAAATCAGGTACAGCGCAGAAACTTACCGACAGCACAAATACAAAGTTTGTATTTTCATATTTTGTATTTGCACCTGCAGATGACCCTCAGGTTGCGGCTTTGGTTATGGTTGATGAACCCACAGAGGGCAAACGCGATTACGCAAATGTTGTAGTAGGTCCGCTTGCCGCAAATGTAATGAAGGATATTCTGCCTCATCTCGGAATTTCTCCCCAGTACAGCGAAGAAGAACTTGCTGACCAGGAAGTTACAATTCCTACCGGTATGATAGGAATGGACCCCTACACCGCACAGAGTAAGCTCGGTATCAGGGGACTTAAGGGTAAAATCGTAGGAAATGGTAAAACTGTCGTTTCGGTGTTCCCGAATCAGGCTACAAAGATACCAAATGAAGGTACTGTTATACTCTATACATCGGAAGATGCACAGAAGGAAGTTACTGTTCCAAATGTTACGGGTATGACACCGACTCAGGCTAATCAGGTTCTGACAAATTCAGGGCTTAATATAAGAATTGGTGGCGGTGCTGCTAACAACAAACGCGCTCAGGTGCTTACACAGAGTATCGAAAGCGGAACATCGGTACCTATGGGAACAATAGTACAGATTGAATGCGTAATTACAGGTGAAGACGGCGAATAGTCGCTGAAAGGAGCAAAGATATGTTGCTTTCTTATTTACTTGATGGTGTTAAAATCCTTTCGGATTACACCGACAGAGAGGTAAATCACATCATTAACGATTCAAGAAAAGTAAAGAATGGTGATGTGTTTGTCTGCATTAACGGTGCGGCCATTGACGGACATCTTTATGCAGAAAAGGCTATTGAGAATGGCGCATCGGCAGTAATTTGTGAAAGGGATTTAGGTCTTGCTGAACAGATTGTTGTTGATGATACACATTTTGCTTATTCAAAAATGGCGGCAAACTATTTCGGTAATCCGTCAAAGCAACTGAAACTTGTCGGAATTACCGGAACAAACGGTAAAACCACCACTACAAAGCTTGTAAAGGGTATACTGACATCGGTTGGTAAAAAAGTCGGACTCATCGGCTCTATTGAAAATGAAATCTGTGACGAAATTATCCACGCTGAGAAAACTACTCCCGATGCGATAGAACTCGAAGAACTTTACAGAAAAATGGTCAATGCAGGCTGTGAGTACTGCGTTATGGAGGTTTCCTCCCATGCCCTTGACCAGAAACGCATAGGCGACAGCAGATATGAAGTCGCAGTTTTTACAAATCTCACTCAGGACCATCTTGATTATCATAAGACGATGGAAAATTATTTCGAGGCTAAAACAAAACTTTTTGATATATCAAAAAAAGCTGTGATAAACTTTGATGATGAGTACGGAAAGAAACTGATAGAAAAACTGAATATTCCTGTTTGTGCCATTTCTATGGAATCGGAAAAAGCGGACCTTTCGGCTTATGATATCAGTTATTATGCTGACAGAGTGGAATATGTTTTTGACTATAAAGGCGAAAAATATCAGGTGCAGTTTAAAATGCCGGGTATTTTTTCGGTTAAAAATTCGCTTACTGCAATTGCGATATCGCTTTCACTCGGGGTTGATATCAAAGATGCTATAAATGGAATAAATAACGCCAAAGGTGTTCGCGGAAGAAGTGAAGTTATCCCGACAAACCGCAATTTCTCGGTTATCTGTGATCACGCACATACCCCTGACGGACTTGAAAATATCCTTTCAGCATTGAAAAAAACCTGTAAGGGAAGACTTATCGCACTTTTCGGTTGTGGTGGTGACAGGGATAGCCTTAAACGCCCTCTTATGGCAAGATCTGCGGCTAAGTTTGCCGATATGCTTATAATTACATCGGATAACCCAAGAACTGAGGACCCTGTTAAAATTATCGATGATATTTTACCGGGACTTGATGGTATAGATATTCCATATGAAGTTATAGTAAACCGTAAGGATGCCATTTTCTATGCGATACAGAACGCTCTGGAAAATGATACCATTGTCCTTGCAGGAAAAGGTCACGAGGATTATCAGATAATAGGTACAGAAAAGTATCATTTCGATGAACGCGAAATAGTATCTGAGGCATTAAAGACATTGTAAGGAGAAGTAAAATGGAAAGTATAAGCTGTGTTGTGGCGGCATTTATCGGATTTATGGTAAGTGCTGTGTCAGGAAAATTTTTAATTCCTTTTTTGCAGAGAATTAAGTTCGGACAGACAATTAAAGAGATAGGCCCTACCTGGCACAAAAACAAACAGGGAACCCCTACAATGGGTGGCTTTATGTTTTACTTCGGCACACTTATCGGTGTAGTTTCAGGTATTCTGATGCTTTCTGTGGTGGGCGGACCTATCAAGATGGATTTGCTTGAAAAAGCAAGACTTTTTGGTGGCATAGGGCTTGCACTCTGCTTTGGGTTTATAGGATTTTTAGATGACTATATCAAGGTTGTGAAAAAACAAAATCTCGGTCTTAAAGCAAGACAGAAGATGATTTTGCAGTTTGTGGTATGTATAGCATATCTTCTGACATTGTATCTTGCAGGCGATACTTCCACTATGATAATGATACCGTTTTTCGGAGCAGTTGATTTTGGAATTTTTTATTATATTTTAGCTGTCTTAGTTATTATTTACGGCGTTAATGCCGTGAACCTTACAGATGGTATTGACGGACTTGCCGCTTCTGTTACCTTTGTGGTGGCACTCGCATTTATAGTTATTTCAGGTGTTTTAAATCTTATTGGAATCGGTATTTTTGCGGCAGCACTCGCCGGAGCACTGCTCGGATTTCTGCTTTATAATTTCCACCCTGCCAAAGTTTTTATGGGTGATACAGGTTCGATGTTTTTAGGCGGTGCTGTTATTGCACTTTCTGTAGGTGTTGCAAGACCTTTCCTTTTCTTTATAACAGGATTTATCTATATTATGGAAGCTTTGTCGGTAGTATTACAGGTGATAAGCTTCAAAACCACGGGAAAACGCATCTTTAAAATGAGCCCTATTCACCATCACTATGAGATGAGTGGCTGGAGTGAGTGGAAAATTGTCGGTGTTTTCTCATTCGTAACATTGATTTTTTGTTTTTTGGGAATTGTGTGGATTATTTTCAGCTGAAACGGAGGATAAACAATGGCTTCGACAAAAGCAAAACGAAAAAATAAGTTTCTTTCTTTGTTCAAAGTTTCAAAACCGGGGGAAGATAAAGGAAAACAGAAGATGGATATGTCTTTCTTTTTCCTTGTTATAGTTTTGCTTTCAATCGGACTTGTAATGGTGTTTTCTGCAAGTTATGCGACTTCACTCAATGAAACAGGAAGCAGTCTTACTATTGTTATAAAACAGCTTATTTTCGTTGTTCTGGGTGTAGTCGGAATGATAATCGTATCTTTTATAGATTATCGTCTGTACAGAAAATTCAAGTGGCATATCTATTTTGTTGCGATTATACTTATGATAGCTGCTCTTGCTTTCCCGAACAGCACAGGTGCACGCCGCTGGATCTGGATAGGGCCTGTAAGTTTTCAGCCTTCTGAAATTATGAAGTTTGCGCTCACGGTTGTTTGTTCAAGCCTCGTTGCGCAGAATTATAAAAAGATGAAAAATCTCCAATATGGTTTCTGGCCTTTTGTTATAGTTATAGGCCCTGTACTGGCGCTCTGTGTGGCACAGCGACATCTTTCTGCGACAATACTTATGGCTTTGATTGCAGGTACAATCATTATTGTAGGTGGCGCAAGGGTAATCTGGTACCTTTTACCGGGAATCGGTGCTGGTGTTCTCGGACTTTTAGTACTGAAGCTTGCCGGATTTAACTATGCAGGTACGAGGTTTTCTGACTGGCTTGACCCACTTTCGGGTAATATCAGAGGTACAAAGTGGCAGACTGCTCAGTCACTTTATGCAATAGGCTCGGGCGGACTTACGGGAGTGGGACTCGGAAATTCCACGCAGAAATATCTTTACCTTTCAGAACCACAGAATGACTTTATCTTTGCAATTGTATGCGAAGAACTTGGATTTTTGGGTGCGATGGTAATAATTTTGCTCTTTGTACTTCTTGTTTACTGCGGAATTTCTATTGCTTTAAAAGCTCCCGATAAATTCGGGTGTATGCTTGTAATAGGACTTACGGCACAGATAGGCATCCAGGCACTTTTAAACATTGCGGTTGTTACAAACTCTATTCCCAACACCGGTATCAGTCTGCCGTTTTTCAGCGCCGGCGGTACCGCACTTACGATGCAACTTATCCAGATGGGTGTAATACTGAATGTATCGAAGCATTGTCAGAAATAAAGGAGGAAATCTTGATGAGAATACTGCTTGCAGGTGGTGGCACAGGCGGTCATATCAATCCCGCTATTTCGATAGCAAACGAGATAAAAGCTCATCATCCCGATACTGAGTTTTTATTTGCTGCTACCCCTAATGGTATGGAAAACACATTGGTTCCCAAAGCGGGATATAATGTGGCTCATATCAAGGTTGCAGGCTTTAAAAGAAGTTTTTCACCTTCCGATATTATTCACAACTTCAGGTCTTTAGGATATCTTATGACAGCATCCGGGAGAGCCAAGAAAATTATCGAGGATTTTAAACCCGATGCAGTTATAGGTACAGGCGGATATTTAAGTGGTCCTGTACTGCTTGCGGCACAGAAAAAGAAAATCCCGACATTTATTCATGAGGCCAATGCTTTCCCCGGAGTTACCACAAAGGCACTCTCAAAAAATGCCAGAGTAATTATGCTTGCTTTTCCCGAAGCAAAGAAGTTTCTTCCTGAGGGAAAAGAGTATGAGATAGTAGGAATTCCCGTGCGCAGTGAGTTTATCACTACCTCGAAAGCCGAGGCGAGAAAAAAACTCGGACTTGACGATAATTTTACTATTTTGTCATTTGGAGGAAGTCAGGGCGCGCGTAAAATAAATGAAATTGCTGCCGATATAATGGAGTGGCACTGTAAAAAAGATAAAATAAATCATATCCACGGATATGGTAAGCACGGTAAGGACACTTTCCCTGAACTTCTCAAGGAAAAAAATATCGATACTAAAAAATTTCCGCGGATAGAAATAAAAGAGTATATCGACAATATGCACCTTTATGTGGCAGCTGCCGATATAGTTATTTCAAGAGCGGGAGCGAGTACCATTATGGAACTTGAGGTGGCAGGAAAGCCATCAGTTCTGGTTCCTTATCCTTATGCTACCGAAAATCATCAGTATCATAACGCAAAGGCTTTGGCTGATGCGGATGCTTCTATTCTTATAGAAGAGAAAAATTATGACAGAGAAAAACTCATAGAGAAAATAAATGAGCTTTTTGAAAATCCTGAGCGATTAAAGGAACTTTCTCAGAATGCATCTTCTCTCGCGGTACTTGATACAAACGAAAGAATATATAATATAATTATGTCAAAACTTGACATAAACTGATATTTTTCGCATTTTAAAGACTTCACTTTTTCATTTTTGCAATCATAGTATGCGTTACTTTGATTTCGGAATGGGGGAGTGTCGTTTTGGAACGACTTATAATAACAGGCGGAAAACCTTTAAATGGTGAAATCAGTGTCCACGGAGCCAAAAACAGTTCACTTCCGCTTTTGGCCGCCACTGTTTTATGCAAAAATAAAACGGTACTACATAATTGTCCCGATTTATCAGATGTCGATGCCGCCTGCAGAATACTTGAATGCTTAGGTTGTGTTACTGAAAGAAAGGGAAGTGCGGTTACAGTAAGTACCGACAGCATTGAAAACTGTGATGTGCCCGATTCACTTATGCGTGAAATGAGGTCATCTGTGGTTTTTTTAGGGCCGATTGCGGCAAGACTCGGTAAAGCTATGATTTCTTTTCCGGGTGGTTGTGAATTAGGCGCAAGACCGATTGATTTGCATCTTTCTTCATTGAGAAAACTCGGAATGGATATTAAAGAAATTCACGGAAAGCTTATCTGTTCTGCAGAAAAAGGATTGCACGGAACTTCGATAAATCTTACTTTTCCGAGTGTGGGAGCAACCGAGAATATCATACTTGCAGCGGCACTTGCAAAAGGTGAAACTGTTATAAACAATGCAGCTCAGGAACCTGAAATAATAGACCTTGCAAACTTTATAAACACCTGCGGCGGCAAGGTTTATGGTGCAGGAAAGAGTACTGTGGTAGTTGAGGGTGTTGATGAGCTTTCAGGCTGTGAACATAATGTTATACCCGACAGAATAGTAGCGACAACTTATCTTTGTTTTGCGGCGATAACTTCGGGTGAGGTGCTTGTAAATAACCTTTGTACCAAACATATTGCAAGCATTCTTCCGCTTTTTGATGAGATGGGTTGCAAGGTTGTGGCAGAAGATAACAGAGTTTTTATAAAAGCGCCGTCAAGACTTAAATCTGTAAAGAATGTAATAACTATGCCGTATCCGGGCTTTCCGACTGATGCACAGGCACCTTTGATGGCGGTTGCCTCGGTATCAAATGGTACAGGAGTTTTTATTGAAAATATATTTGAGAGCAGATATAAGCATGTGGGTGAACTTTTAAGAATGGGCGCAGACATAAAAGTCGCAGGTAAAGTGGCTGTTGTAAACGGAGTGAATTCGCTTTATGGCGCACCTGTGGTTGCCACTGATTTAAGAGGTGGTGCCTCGCTTGTTGCGGCAGGGCTTGCTGCCAATGGGATTACCGAGATAACCGATATCAGGCATATTGACCGCGGATATGAAAAAATAGAAGAGAATTTAAGGCTTTTAGGGGCTAATATAAAAAGAATTTAAAAGAAAGGATTGAAGACTGTGCCGGTAAAGAAAAAGACAAAAAAAGCAGTGGAAAAAGCACCTGTAAAAATCAGAAAACGCAGAAAAAAGGCGCGTTCTTCAGTAAGGCAGACTTCCGGGAGCGTAAGAAAATCACCATCCCGGAATGCTGTGGACCAGAAAACATTAAGGCGTGAGCAGATTGCAAAAACTCAGCGCGCACGCCGTAAAAAGAGAAAACGCAATTATACACTTTATTACATTATACTTGCATTTTTCCTGGTTGTTGCCGGTGTTACCCTCTCACTGACGGTATTTTTCAACATTGAGAATATCAAAGTTGAGGGAAGTGCCGTGTACACTCTTGATAATGTGAATTCCGTTTTAGATGTAAAGACGGGAGATAATCTTTTAAGACTTAATACCAAAGCTATGGAAAGTAAGCTTTTGGAAGAGTTTGAAAAAGCGGATAAAGTTGAAGTGAAAAGAGCGTTTCCGACCACCTTACTTATACGCGTTGAAGATGGCAAGCCCACTACTCAGCTTTATTCCGGCAATATTTATTATGTATTGAGTAAAACAGGAAGAGTGCTCGAACACGCAGAGCAGAGTTTAGTGAATGTTCCTATAATTGTAGGACCTGATGCTAAGGGTGCTGCCTTAGGCACTTATGTTTCACTTACCCTTGAAAATCAGGAAAGGGACTGGATAAAGATACTTTTGAGCGAAATTGAAAAAAGCGGACTAAATGATATTTCTGCCATTGATATTACCAATACAATTTCACTTAAAATTTATTATCAGAACCGTTTCCAGATAAATCTCGGTTCTTTGTCGGAACTTGATACCAAACTTGCCATGGTGTATGAAGTTTTTGCAAGTGAAAATATCGGTATTGATGAAAGTGGTATCATTGATATCACAGACCCGGATAAGCTTTATGTTGACAGTGATGCCGAGCTTGAACTGGCGGGACTTTTCTCCGAGGGTTGGGAATGGACAAACCCACATACCGAACCGCCCGTGGAGGAGATAACTGAGGAGGAAAACCCTCAGGAAGAAGATGAAAATCAAAGTGAGACTGCCGAATAATTAAAAAAATGTAAAATTTAAAAAATATCTTGCAATAATTGATTTTTTCTCTTGAATTTTTAATTCAAGTCTGTTAGAATATTAGTATAGGCGTATTATATCCAATTTTATATAATAACAGTGAAAATTTTTTCACCTTAGGAGGACAAGCACGTGAAGTTTACATTGGAAAGCGAAACACGCAGAAATACTGAAATTAAGGTAGTTGGTGTCGGCGGTGCTGGCGGAAATGCCGTTAACCGTATGATTGCTGACGGAGTTAAAAATGTCGATTTTATTGCAATCAATACAGACAAGCAGGTTCTGGATGCTTCCAGAGCTGATTATAAAATTCAGATCGGTGAAAAAATCTCTACCGGTCAGGGCGCAGGTGGTGACCCTGAAGTAGGCGCAAAAGCTGCTCAGGAAAGCCGTGAGGAAATTTCCAATGCACTCAAAGGCACACAGATGATTTTCATTACTGCCGGTATGGGTGGCGGTACAGGTACAGGTGCTGCTCCTGTTGTTGCTGAAGTTGCAAAAGAACTCGGAATTCTCACAATCGGTGTTGTTACAAGACCTTTCAGCTATGAAGGCAGACGCCGTATGTCATACGCAGAAAAAGGTATCGAAGAACTTTCCAAAGTTGTTGACAGCCTTGTTGTTATCCCTAATGACCGTATCCGTCAGATTATTGATTCTAAAACTCCTATGACAAATGCTTTCCAGATGGTTGACAGCGTGCTTAAACAGAGTATTCAGAGTATCTCCGACCTTATCAATGTTCAGGGATTTGTAAACTTAGACTTTGCTGACCTCTGCACAGTTATGAGAGGTGCCGGTCTTGCGCATATGGGTGTTGGCTATGCTTCCGGTAAGGACAAGGCAGAAACAGCTGCAACAATGGCTATTTCCAGCCCCTTGCTCGAAACTTCCATCACAAACGCAAAAGCTGTTGTTATCAATGTTTGTGCATCTCCCGACTTGCTCTTTGATGATGCTGAATATGTTTCCACAATGATTCAGAAAGCTGTTCATCCAGATGCTGCTATCTTCTGGGGCCTTATCTTTGATGATACACTCAACGATGAAATCAAGGTTACTGTTATTGCAACAGGCTTTGATGAAGCTTACAAAGGTAAGGAATTGCTTTCCACTGACCAGAATCCTATTGGTGTTGAAAGCGATATCGATATTTTCACAAGTTTCTTTGATAATCCTTCTTCTGCTTCCGAAATTAAGGTTGAAGAATCCAAGAAGGAAGAAAATGACGACGATGATTTTACCACAATTTTTGATATGATCAATAACTAATCAAAACATATCCTTCCTTGTTATCTTGCGAGGGAGGATGTTTTTTTCAGGAGGTTTTCCACTTTGTGCGGATTTGTAGGAATGTTTAATTATGATTTGGGGAATAACAATGAAACTTTGCTTACACAGATGTCAAATGCTATAAGACATCGTGGCCCCGATGATTCTCAGTATATAGTAAAAGACGGATTTTGTGTCGCTTTCAGACGCCTTTCGATTATTGACCTTGATAATGGCGCTCAGCCTTATACTTCTCCTGATGGCAGATTTGTTGCCGTTTTTAACGGGGAGATTTATAATTACAGAGATTTAAGACACCCTCTTATCGATGAGGGAATTGAATTTTTAACAAACTCTGAAATTGAAGTTATAGTCGCTTTATACCGCAAATATGGTGATGAATTTGTTACAATGCTCCGCGGTATGTATGCAATTATGATTTATGACAGTGTGGAAAAAACTGTTTTTGCAACCCGTGATATTTTCGGTATCAAACCCCTTTATTACAGAGTCACAGATAAAGGCGTAATGTTTTCTTCCGAAATGAAAGCGTTTATTTTTGATGAAACAATGGGCGGTTTTAAGGTTGACGAAAGCTTGCTTCAGCATTACTTTACTTTCCAGTATATTCCCGAGCCCAAGACAATAACTCCTGAAATTAATGTGCTCGAAGCATCTCATTATCTCAAGATTACAGCAGACGGAAAAATTGAAGATAAAAAGTATTTTGATTTAAAATTTGCTACTCCTTCTGAGGAAAGTTTTGAGGCAAAAGCAGAAAGACTGCGTAAGGTTCTGACTGAATCTGTTGAGTACCATATGATAAGTGATGTTGAAGTCGGAACATTTTTGTCAAGTGGTATCGACTCGGCAATTGTCACCGCTATTTCAAGCAGATTAAACCCCGGAATCAAGGCTCTTACAGTAGGCTTTGATGTTGCTTCTTACAGCGAAATTGACGATGCTTATGAGATTTCAAAGCATCTTAATGTTGACCACATTGTTTTGAAAGGCAATGTTGAGCAGTTCAAGGAAGCTTTTGAAAAAGTTGTCTGGCATCTTGACTCACCTGTTGCTGACCCTTCAACTGTTGCTATTTATATGATAGCAGGGGAGGCCGCAAAACATGTTAAGGTTATGCTTTCGGGAGAAGGTTCCGATGAACTTTTTGCAGGATATAAAACTTACAGGGATTCTTTGCTTGCAGGCAGATTTCAGGATGCATCTTCTTTTGTAAAAGGCGCTTGTAGAGGACTTTCTAAAATAATTCCTGATGGCGTTAAAGGTAAAAATTTCCTTATGCGTGCAGGCGTTTCGCTTGAAGAAAGATATGTCGGAAATGCATTTTTATTTGATGAAAAGAGCAAAAAATCTTTCCTTAAGACTTATAACCCCGGACAGTCGTTTACAGAGATTACAAAAGATGTCTATGATGAGGTTAAGGGTGCTGACCCGCTCATTAAAATGCAACATGTTGACCTTAATACATGGCTTAAAGGCGATATCCTTGTAAAGGGCGACAGACTCAGTATGGCTCATTCCCTTGAAGTTCGTGTGCCTTTCCTTGATAAAGAGGTGTTTAAGTTTGCATCGACTCTCAAGAATGAGGACAAGCTTGCTCACGGCACTACAAAATATCTTTTAAGATATGCTTTTAAGGATTATGTAAATCCCGAAACCTTTATGAGACCTAAACTGGGTTATCCCGTACCGGTAAGGGTGTGGCTTAAAAACGAGCTTTATGAGTGGGCGAGAGATATAATCTTAAGTTCAAAAGCTGAGGAATATATTGATACCAAGGCAGCTTTGAAACTCCTTGAAGACCATCGCTCGGGAAAAGCCGATAATTACAGAAAGCTCTGGTCGATTTTAGTATTTATAAAGTGGTACAACCTTTATATCGCAGATTCTGAAACTACAAAGCAAAGAATATTAAAAGGTGAACTTTAATTGTGAAAAGGGACGGAAAACCGTCCCTTTTTTTGTGTATTTTTAAGGTCCCGTTCAGTGCTTAAATCATTGACTTTTTCGGGAAAATATGTTAAATTTTAATATAGGAGTAGTTTGCGCTTTTGTAATTTGTGATTATTTACAACTGTTGCTGCAAACTCTTGTATAATATATATAAAACTAAAGATATCCGGCAGAATATATGTAAATTCATCTGTCACTTTTTGTCTTTATTTTTATCAGAATCAGAAAAGGAGTAAAAAAATGAAATCAATCAAAAAACTTTCCGTTCTTCTGTTTACTTTGGTTTTTGCGATGGCAGAGCTTTTATCTTTTTCGATAAATGCTTTTGCGGCAGAGCCTACTACCATTGTAAACCTTTCGGTAGGTAAATCCTATACGAATATAGGCTATTTATCTCCGACAACCCCAGATACAAATGGTACTGAGATGACTGACGGCCTTTTTGGTAATGGTTCAAACAAACATGCTGCCTGGAATGGTACTTATCATCGTACCACTGCAAGCGGTCTTGCAAGTGACGAATGGCCACTTTACACAACTGTAATTGATTTGGGTGGTGTTAAGAGCATTACTAAGGTTGAGGCAAGATTTTTAAGGTTTTACAATGCTTATGCGCATATGCCCAAAACTATGAAGGTGTACGCTTCTGTTGACGGCGAAAACTGGATGAAGATTTCTTATCTTAATGATATTCCGTGGAATATTGCAGACGGTATCTACAGTTTTGGATGGCATGTTGCTGACCACAGCGGCAATATTACCACCGATGTGACAGGAAATGCAAATTCTTCTGTAAGAGCGCGTTATGTTCGATTTGACTATGAAAGCCGTAGCGGTTATACACTTTGTGACGAAATTACCGTTATGGGTTATAATGGCGAAAAGAGTGGTGCTATCACTCCTTACAATACCCGTAAAATGGAAAATGGTCCTATAATGCTTGCTGATGAACAGACAGGCAATATCCAGGATATGGTGCTTATTTATCAGAATAGGGATTGGACTAAAGAAAGCTTAAAACCCTACCTCACATATGTAGACACAGATGGAAATTCTGTTGACACTTTGTATGATACAGCGATGTTTTTAAGACTCTCTTCTCCTGACGGTAAATACTATGACAGGGAAGATGCGAACCTTGTAGCAAAAGACTGGACAGATTATCTCGATATGACTTTTGTGGGCGACAGCTCTACTATTGTTGTACTTAATGAAGCTGCAAAACAGGCATCTGTTGACCTTAATTTACCTGATTATAAAGTAAACCTTGTAGTTATGGTGCCTTTCCCCAGTACTACTGCCACAAATTTCGGTACAATCGATAGCAGAAGCCTTGATTTAAGTGTTACAGCTGACTGGAAATACCTGATTGACTGGTATCTTAACAAGGTTATCAGTTATGTAAACAATGGAAATTATCAATACATTGATTTCAAAGGTTTTTACTGGGTAAGAGAAGACCCTAGCGCAAAAGAGAGAATTATTTATACAAACAATAAAATTGATTCTCTGGGTTACAAATCCTACTGGATTCCTTTCTTCCATTCCGAAGGATATTTCTGGAATGAAGATTTAGGTTTCAGTGCTTTGACACTTCAGCCGAACCACTTCTTCGATGATGAAGAAACCAACCTTGGTGCAGGCGGAACAACAATTATCGAAACTGTTGCAAAACTCGGTGCTGCTCATAACTTCGGCGTTGAGATGGAGTTTGATGCAAGATTTGTTTCTGATGCAAAAGCTTACAACAGATTCCTCGATTACCTCAATGCTGCTGTAAAGATGGGATTTGACGGCCCCGGTTACTTCAGAAACTGGTACGAAGCAGGTGGAGCAATCCTCCAGATGTATAACAGCAAATCCCCTGAAATTAGAATGCTTTATGACAATATTTACCAGATGATAAAAGGTGATTATGTTCAGAGGGATTATATAACCGCTTTTAACGAAAACCTTTTGCTTGGTAAATCCTACAGTCATAATGCTACAAGCTGGTATGCTGACAGATGTGATGACTCGGCGTGCACATTCCTTACAGATGGTGTTACCGAGGGTAACTACTACGGCAGTGACTATTTTGGTGTCAAGAACGAGGATGCAACCATTGAATTTGATTTCAGCAACAATCCTATTTCCTTCAGGGAATTGCATATTGTTGCAATGAGTGATAGCAAATCGGCTATATATTTGCCCGGAAACATTAAGATTTCTGCAAAATCGCCTATAACTTCCGAATGGAATGTTATCTATGATGGTGCATATCCCAGTTCCTCAAGAGGAGTTTTCCGTACAGGTGCTTTGACCAATGCTGCAGGACTTAAATTCGAATTCACAACATATGGCGCATACCTTTTCCTGAAAGAAATTCTGGCATATGATGAAATTACCTGTGTAAAGAGTGATGCGGACCTCGCAGGCGACAGCAACATTCTTGCAGGTAAAACTTATACACACAATGTAACAAACTGGTACAAGGGAAGCTCAAGAGATTCCGGTACTGCTTTGACAGACGGCGTTAAAGATGGAAGTTTCTATGGTACAGATTACCTTAATGCTGAGCAGAAGAATGTAACAGTTGAGTTCGACCTCGGTGAGAAGACCAAAATAAGTGAAATCAATCTTAATTCACTTGAAGATACAAATGCAGCTGTTTATCCTCCCAAGTCTGCCAAGATTTATTTCAAAGCTGATGAATATACCGAGTGGGAACTTGTATATGACGGCGCTGTAGGTAAAAAGGATTTTGTGTTCTCAAGCGCTACTGCTTTTGATGTTTCAAAAATCAGAATGGAATTTGAAAACAATAACGCATACATTTTCCTTAAAGAAATTGAAGCATACAACTTTGCAACTACTTTGACTCCTGACGGAACACTTGCTTCTGTTAAAAACCTTATCGCAGGTCTTACTCCTGCAAACGGCTCTTCCACTATTGCCACTTTCGCTGAGGGTGGTACAGAGGATATGTCCGTTTTGACTGATGGCGTTATTAAAACTGACGCAGGGTCTTATAAAGATAATATCACATTCTCTGATTCTCCCGTAAGATTGGTTTATGCAAATCCGGGAATGAAGTTCAAGGAAGTAAACATAAGACTTAATAATCCTGCTGACCTTAATGTTCGCAGTATTTCAGGTCTTAAGATTGAAAAATACGCTGATGGTGTATGGACCACAATCGCTAACAAACAGGATATTCCCGATTATACCGTGGGAAGATCATATGCTTTCGTTTCTGACGAATACATAACCGCAGACAAGATAAGAATTACTTTGACAAGATCCAAAACTACTCCCTGTGACTGGAATGGTATATCTGTTTCTGAAATTCAGGTGCTCGGAGAAGTTGTAACAGCAGAACCACTTGGTACATTTGTTGCAATGAAAACTCCTGAAATTACCACAAACTTCAGCGAAACTCTGAACATCTACTCAGGCGATGCGTTTACACTTGATGCAAGCGGTACAGCTTCTGATGGCGGTACGATTTCTTATCAGTGGTATAAAGATGGCGCAGAAATCAGTGGTGCTACCTCTCATTTCTATACAGTAGTCAATGCAACTTCCGCAAGCGCAGGAGTGTATACTGTTAAAGTTACAAACTCCGGTGCATTGAAACCGGCACCGGCAGTGGCTTCCGTAAATGTAGTTTATGGCACAGAAAAGACAAACCTTGCTTTGAATAAGAGCTACAACTGGACAGATTATGAAGGCACAACCTTTACAAATTATCCTGATACCGGTCTTAAGGAAATGACAGATGGTATCGTAAGCGACAAGGCTGATTATTACGATCCAAGTTATACAGGTTTCTACGCAGGAAAAGATGTAGAACTGGTGATTGACCTTGGTTCAAAACAGCCTGTTTCCAAAGTTAATGCGATTTTGATGTCTACAGGTGATTCCGGTCTTGCTATGCCCGGAAAAGTTATGATTTCTTATTCTGCTGATAACAAAACTTGGTATATTCTGAATTACTGGCAACAAAATGACACAGCTGCAAAAGGTGTTATGGTAGCATCTGCTGCATCTGAGAATGCTCCTTTGGCGCGTTATGTTAAAGTTACATTGATGAAAGACGGATTTGCAGGTTTGCCCTTTATTTCCGAAGTTCAGGTGTTTGGTGAATACCGTGAACCGGCGGTAGCAGCAACTCCTGTTATTGCAGAAGATTTGCAGTCTTCGTTGAATGTATACGAAGGAAATAAACTTACTCTTTCTGTTGCGGCATCTGCTCAGAATGGTACACTTTCATACCAGTGGTATAAAGATGGTGCGGCAATTTCCGGTGCAAATGCGGCTACATATGAAGTTACAGCCGATACTTCTGTTGCGGGTAACTATAAAGTTGTGGTAACAAATGTCATTGAGGATTCTACAGCTTCTATAGAATCTTCAACCTGTACAGTAACAGTTTCTCCTGTTGCTGATACCCCTGTGATTACAAAAGACCTCGCTTCAAGCGTGGATGTTTCTGAGGGTAAAGATGTTATGTTGTCAATTGAAGCTACTGCCCAGAAAGGTACACTTACTTATCAGTGGTACAAAGATGGTGTAGCAATTGCAGGTGCAGCTTCTGCTTTCTATAATGTAACCGAATCAGGCGTTTATAAGGTTGTTGTAACTAACACCCTGGACGGCACTACAGCTTATGCTGTTTCAACAGAATGTACTGCTACTGTTGTGCTTCCTGTAAATAACATCCTGACTTTTGACAAGGAAAAAGTTTCAGCAGGTGAAGAATTTGTAATGACATTTGCAATGCCTGAAACACTGGATGTATCAACTGTAAGCCTTGTAATCAATTTTGATAACACTGCATTTGAAATTCTCAGCATCGAAAATGCTCCTTATGCAGATATGCAGCCGAGCCTTGAAGGGTGTAACAACAATGCAAACATCGGTATTTCCTACTGTGACCCCACATACGATGCAAATACAACTATCAAAGCAGGCACAGCATTGATTCAAGCAACATTCAGAGTTAAAGATGGTGTTGAGTTGGGAGAAAAGGTATTTGAAATTTCCGACTGGACTGTAACAGGTGTATTCGATGAAGAAACATTTGAAGCTGAAAATATCACACCTGATATGGATATTCTTACAAGTACTATTGAGGTTGCAAAACCCGTTATAGACGCTCTTACTTTCAGTGACGATAAAGTTGCTGCAGGTGAAGAATTTGTAATGACATTTGCTATGCCTGAAACACTGGATGTATCAACTGTAAGCCTTGTAATCAACTTTGATAACACTGCATTTGAAATCCTCAGCATCGAAAATGCTCCCTATGCAGATATGCAGCCGAGCCTTGAAGGATGTAACAACAATGCAAATATCGGTATTTCATACTGTGACCCCACATACGATGCAAATACAACTATCGAAAAAGGCACAGCGTTGATTCAGGCAACATTCAGAGTTAAAGATGGTGCTGAGTTAGGAGATAAGACTTTTGAAATCTCTGATTGGACTGTAACAGGTGCATTCGATGAAGAAACATTTGAAGCTGAAAATATCACACCTGAAATTGTCAGCCTTACAAAAACTGTTGAAATTGAAAAGCTTATAGTGGATGCTTTGACTTTCAGTAACGATATAGTTTACGAAGGTGACACATTTGTAATGACATTTGCAATGCCTGAAACACAGGTGGTATCAAGTGTCAGCCTTGTAATTAACTTTGATAACACAGCATTTGAAATCCTCAGCATCGAAAATGCTCCTTATGCAGATATGCAGCCGAGCCTTGAAGGATGTAACAACAATGCAAACATTGGTATTTCCTACTGCGATCCCACATACGATGCAAATACAACAATTGAAGCAGGAACAGCATTGATTCAGGCAACATTCAAAGCCAAAACCGGAAATACAGGAGAAAAAGTATTTGAAATCTCTGACTGGACTGTAACAGGTGCATTCGATGAAGAAACATTTGAAGCTGAAAATATCACACCTGTGATAAGCAAGTATATCAAAAATGTAGAAATTATTGAAAAACCCGGATATACTGTTTCAGGTAGCCTTACAAAATCAGGTTCTGATCTGGATGCAACAGTCGAACTTATTTCCGATGGCGAAACAGTTGCAACAACTACAATCTCCGGAAAGACCGGTACATATACTTTTGAAACTGTAGCTTCGGGAACATATACTATAAAAGTTTCCAAGTCAAAACATGCCACAAGAGAATATGAAATCGAAGTAGTTGATGCTGATGTAACTCAGGATTTACTGATCTGGCTCTACGGCGATATTAATGGTGACGGACTTGTAAACAGCACCGATACATTGCAGATGAACCGTAAAGTTGCAAACCTTAACTCTTTGTTCAATCAGGCAGCAAACGCTGATTACAGATTTAAAGTTGCAAATATC
>JAZLER010000010.1:0-69664 GCA_045615345.1 Fumia sp.
ACAGTTTCAGTCTGAGTTGTTTCGCCGTTGAGTTCGTTTGTTACTACTGCGTAGTATTCACCTGCTTCGGATGTTACGTATGTAGCATCTGTTGCACCAACAATTTCTTCGCCATCTTTGTACCACTGGTAAGAAAGTTCGCCGTTAGCTACTGCAACTACTTCGAGTGTAGCTTCTTCATCTTCAAAGATTGTAGCATCTTCGGGTTCTTCTGTAATTACGGGTGTATCAGCGTGTTCAAGAACTACTACTGTTACTTTAACTGTTTCAGTTGTAGCTGTTGTGCCGTTGAGTTCGTTTGTGATTACTGCGTAGTATTCACCTGCTTCAGCTGTTTCATATGTTGCAGCTGTTGCACCATCGATAGCTTCGCCATCTTTGTACCACTGGTAAGAAAGTTCGCCGTTAGCTTCTGCTTCTACTGCGAGTTCAGCTGTTTCGCCTTCAAAGATTGTAGCATCTTCAGGTTCAGCTGTGATTACAGGAGCATCAGCAACTTCAAGTACTGTTACAGTAGCTTTAGCCTGTGCAGTTGCATAAGAACCATTGAGTGTATTAAGTACTACAACTACATATTCACCGGCTTTTGTAACTTCAACAGATTCGCCTTCGCCGATTATGTCGTTGTTGTCGTACCATGTATATGTCAGAGTACCGTTACCGGAAGCTTCTGCTGTCAATACAGCAGTTTCGCCTTCATAAATTGTAACATCTTCAACAGTTACTGTGGGTTTGGTAGCTTTTTCAAGTACTGTTACTGCACAGATTGAGGATTCTGCCTGAGCTTCTGTGCCGTTAAGTTCATTTGTAACAACTACCTTATAAAGACCTGATTCGGAAACTACCAATGTAGTTTCAGTTGCACCTTCAATAGCTTCACCATCTTTATACCACTGGTAAGAAAGTTCGCCGTTAGCTTCTGCAACTACTTCGAGCACTTTGCTTGCACCTTCGAGGAAGGATACAGCAATTTCAACATCTTTTGTTATAACAGGAGTATTTGCAACATCCAAAACTACTACTGTTACTCTAACTGTTTCAGTCTGAGCTGTTGTGCCGTTCAATTCATTTGTGATTACTGCGTAGTATTCACCGGCTTCAGCTGTTTCGTATGTAGCTTCAACGGCCCCTTCGATAGCAACGCCATCTTTATACCACTGGTAAGAAAGTGCGCCGTTAGCTTCTGCAACTACTTCGAGTGTAGCTTCTTCGCCTTCAAAGATTGTAGCATCTTCGGGTTCTTCAACGATTACGGGAGCATCAGCAACATTGAGAACCTCTACTGTCACTTTAACTGTTTCTGTCTGAGCAGTTTTGCCGTTGAATGTATTTGTAACTACTGCATAGTATTCGCCGGCTTCAGCTGTTTCATATGCAGCTTCAACAGCGCCTTCGATAGCAACGCCATCTTTGTACCACTGATATGTGATTTCACCATTAGCTTCTGCAACTACTTCGAGTACAGCAGTTTCAGTTTCGAGGATAGTTACATCTTCGGGCTGAACTGTGATAACAGGAGCTACCGCGGGAGGATTTAACATCTTACCGTCTGCACCAAAATCATAGTTTGCAACGGGAATCAAGTCATTGTTCTTTGTAATCCAGTAAGTAGCATTTCTTACGATTTCACCGGAAGTACGTGCATAGTAGAAGTCACCATCGATTAACATCAGACCACCATATGCAGTTTTACCGTTTTCAACATAGTACATACCATCAACTTCGGAGTTGTAAATACCGGTTGCATTCAGCATTTCGTCAAGCAATCTGCCGTCTTCTGCAAAAGTATATACTCTGTGACCTTCAGCAACATTGTTACGGTTAATTACAATAAAACGCAAACCTGTGTAGAGATAACTGTCGGTACCAAAGTAATATTTTTCACCCTGGAACTCAACCCATTCACGGGTATAGTATCCGGGACCATAGTTAAGTCTGATACCGGTTTCATTTGTTACCCATACAGGAGTAACAATACCCATTTCGTCAGTTTCATAGGTAATACCGGAAACGGTAATTGTACCTGTCTGAACTTCCTTAGTGGAAGGATTAGCATAAACATACTCGCCATCAACGTTCTGCCAGCCTACTACAAGCTTGCCGTTAATCAGGCAGTAAACCTTATCATTGACTTTAACAAGGCCTGTTCCTTCAACAGTTGCGCCTTCGGTTTCACAAACAAGAGTATCGCCGGAAACAACATAGTTATGACCTGTTGCTTCAGTAACAGTACCCCAGTCAACTACAGACTGACAAGTTTCACAGTAAGTACGTCCGGAGTAACCGATTTCAGTACAGGAACCTACTTTATCTTCAACAGCAGTAAGTTCTGCATCATGGGTATGATACGGAGAAGAAATTGTGGTAAGTTCAGTTGCAACACTGATTTCGCCACCAAAAGGTGTACCGTTAACAGTACCGTAAGCCACTTCGCAGTTTACATCTACAACGGGTTTATTGCCCATATCTGCAGGAGCATAATAAGTATTGTTTACATAGTTGTAACGGTCAAATGTCCATACACGGACAGGAATGCTTACGAGTGTGTTTTCCAAAGATGCTGCCATAGTAGTATCTGCGCGTTCAACAGTAACTGTCAGAAGCTCGGAAATTTCGTTGTATTCATATGTAGCTTCAAAGCCACTTGCTACAACAGCACCCTTTGTTTCCCATTTATTTGAGTTGTTGAGTTTCAAAACTGCAACGAGTTCATCAACAGCAGACAAATCAGCAACATTGATGTCTACATAGTATACAGACTGTGCCTTGGGAGCAGCGCCTGAATCGTTACGACCACTGAGTTCAACAACCGGTTCACCTGATACGGTGAATGTTCTTGTAATCTTCATGGGGTTGCCGAGTTCGTCCTTGATTTCAAATGCAACAGTATGTGCACCTGCACCAAGAGTAACATCGCCTACAGAAGAAAGCATACCGCCTGTAACAGTTGCAGAAACTTCAACGCCGTCAACAAAAATCTTACCGGAAGTGTAGTCAAGAGCAGCGTTATCAGTTACAGTTGCAGAGAATGCAAACTTTTCGCCTTCGACAGTTGCACCGTTTTCAAGTGAAACAGCAACGTCAGAAGAAGAATATGTAGGAGCTGTGATAGAAGGAAGTACTCTGTCATCCACAGCAGAGCTGTAGTCAAGAGTAATATCATCAATATAGAATGTAACTTCATCAGCAGTGTTGGGTTTTACATAAGTACGGATAAATGAAGGTGAACGGGAGTTACCTTCATCTGTTGCAACAGGTGTGCAAAGATAATTGTAACCGGAAATATCAATAGAAGCGTATACCCAACGGGATTCAGGAATATCTGCGTTGGTAGCAGAGTTCAAGTTTGTTTTCTTACCTGTAGCTGCGGATGTAAACATAAAGTGATCCTGTTTACATGCATAAGAGCCGTCATCATTCTTTACATAAAGCTGTGACTGGAATGCAAGACCCTTACCATTCGGGAATGCGTTCTCAGGAATGTAGAGCCACATACCGAGTGTGGTAGCCTTCTTACCGTTTTCAACATCTCTCAAAACGATGGTTTCATCTGTATTGAAGAGCACATTGTAAGACCAGTTTGCAAAGCTTGCATCACTGTTGTCAAGTTTCCATGCGAGTGCATAGTTACCATTTCTTACCTGACCACCATTTGTAGTAGAAGCGATGAAGGTTTCACTGCTTAAATACTCGTTGAACTGACCTGCGAGAGGCTCATCACCAACAAGTGTGTTGTTTACGCCATTGTCAATACTCCACTGTTTAGCTTCTTCAAAGCCCATAAAGCCTGCTCTGTCAGCATCTTCAAAGTCGAAGATAACTTCGGAGCCTTTACCGAATTCAACAGTATATGTCAAAACGATATCGCCGTATGTAACTGTAATGTCTGTACCTGAAATACTGTCATCAGAGGTAGCAGTAAACTTAAATCCGTCAAGAATACCTGCATTTTCATCAGACAGAGAAACTGCTACAACATTGGGGTCAACATATACATTTGCTTCACCTGTCATGGAAACAATGGGAAGTGTGATTGTGCGAACCTTATCAGCAGTTGAGTAAGGAACTACAGTAGAAGTTGCAGAAAGTGTGAATACTTCAGGGTCTGCTACGGTAATAGTCTTTGTGCCAACAACATTACCGCCGGAAATTACCTGAATATCAACTTCACCTGTTTTGCCTGCGGAAACAAATTCACCATTTGAAATTGTACCGTAGCTTGCATCAGAAAGTGCCCATGTTACATCTGCAGGCATATCCATTGTGTAACCGTGAGTATCGATTGCCTGTGCACCAAATGTATAAGTAATACCGGGAGCAAAGATATCATAGTCAGCTTCAACATTTACGACATCAAGAATTCCTGTGGGTGCAACGTTGGAAGCAACAAAAATACCGTGTGCAGTAGGACGCTGTGAGCCATCACAAGGAACAGAACGCATTGTGAAGTTATCTTCACCAACACGTTTTGAGATGAATGTGGAAGATCCACCACCGTCACAGTTAGCAGCCCATTTACATCCGAGAGCGAGCATTGCTTCGCCTTCTTCGAACTCACCGCTCAAACCTGCGGAGTTATTTGCGCCACGGCCATCGTTCATACAAATAACCAAAGTACCATCTTCCTTGACACCAACCATAGAACGCGCAGCATCGGAGCTGGAAGCACGAAGTTCTGTCTTCTTAACAAGTTCGCCATCCTTAACAACCATAGCAAAGGATACACCTACTGCATGGAGAAGGGTTCCGCTTGCAAGGTATGCTTCAAAGTCAGCTTTATTAAATGCCTTGACATCACATGAAATGTTGCCCTCTGCATCCTTAAATACATAGAGAATAGAGGATGTAGGATTAAATACAGCACCGCCTGTTGCTACATTTTTGCCAAAGTTACCGATACTCTCGCCGTTATAAACGAGCACACGGGGAGAATAGGAGTTGTAGTAAAGGTCGGTATTCATACCGCCGACAATGTTGTATCCGAGATTGTCCTCGTAATACGCAGCCATTTCGGTAAGCTCTTTATGGGACCAGTAAGCCTCATTCATAGGATCCTGTGCCAGCTTATCGATCTGATGGTATCCGGGAACGATGGATACATCGGGATTGGACGGGTCTACTTCAATTACATGAAGAACCTGTCGGCGTGTACCAGCATTGTTATTGAGTACCATTTCATACTCAACAGCAGCACCGGGAACGAGTACGTAATCTTTTCTTGAGATTACGTTGTAGTAGCCATTGTATCCGAATTTTCCGTTTTCGTAAATTACGCCTGTATCAGCAGCAAATGCAGCAGTGGGAAGCATGCTGAGAACCATTACGATCGCAGAAATAACAGCTACTATGCGTTTAGTAGTTTTGCTCATAAACTTTCATCCTTTCAAAATTTATTATATTTAAACGTTCAGCCATGAATTGATTTCATCCAAACGCTTAATCATAATCTTGTTTAATTTTATCCTCCGGCTGAATTGAAATTCTTACAGAAACTAAGCTACATACGGATAAAAACCATAATTAATCCCGGGAATAAACTCAAAATATTTTTACGCTTATTTATATTTTACGCCTCTAAATCAAAAAAGTCAATATTACTGAATTAATTTTATATTTTAACTAATTAATATGTGCTTACACTATACATTTTGCTTAACAAATTCGATGTATTTCTGGTGTAACAAAGTTATTACACCTCATCATTCTGCATAAGTATATCGGATTTATTATACACCGTCCCCTCGGGGACGATGCAATACTTTTCCGAAACCTTTTTCTATTCTATTTAATTCTTTGTATTATAATAACAAAAAATCCAACATTCTGTTGTGGAGAATAACTATCACACCCTCAGATTGTCCATTTAAAGCCGTTCACTTTTCTGACACCATAACATTTTGCAAAGCAAAATATTTCATTACGAAGTAATTCCATCCACAAAGTGGATTTCACTCGCCACAGGCGGATTTCATTGAAAAAAGGACTCACTCGGAGTCCTTTTTTTACTTATATCTGTTTCTTTCGGATACTTCTTTTTCGGAAGCTAAGATGACTTCTCCTTTGCGGAGGGTCTTTTTAAGGTCTATGTAGCGCTGATTTTTACTGCCTCTGTATCTTAAAGTAAGGTCGCGCTGGGCTAAGATAAACGGTCCGTCAACAAGATAGTCACAGACAGAAAGCATATCACCGATGGCAGGATTTTCCTTTGATTTTTCCTGAAGCTGTTCTAATGTCCAGCCGGAATAGCTCATAATATCGAGTTTCATACCGCGAATATCCTTAATTTTGCGACCGAGTTCCGCAAAAGCCTCAGGCTGACAGAAAGGTTCACCGCCCGAGAAAGTAACGCCCTGCAAAAGGGGGTTTTTCTTTATCGCTTCAATTATCTTGTCGAGTTCGACATCGTAACCACCCTCAAAATCGTGGGTATGTGGATTGTGACACCCGGGACAGTTATGAGGGCAACCCTGGCAGAATATTACAAACCGCAGTCCCTTGCCGTCAACAATAGATTCCTTAACGACACCTGCTATTCTTAATGTCATATTTCTTACTCCTTAGAAAAACCTACCTCTTTCGAGGTAGGCTTCTTTTTTTAAAGTGTTTCCATTGAGTCAGCAGAGTTTACAGAGTGTTTAACGCGGTCTTCAACTTCGGAACGCTTAGCATCGTTGAAGTTATCGAGTGTACCTACAAGGTAACCTGTAATTCTTCTGATTCTTTCGAATTTTCCTCCGCCTTCGTTTTCCTTACGATGGCACTGAGGACATTCGTTGCCGATAATACCGGTGTATCCGCAAACGGGGTCGCGGTCAACGGGATGGTTGATAGAACCATAACCGATACCCTCTTCTTTCATATAACGGACAACCTGTTCGAAAGCTTCTAAGTTTTCACAGGGGTCACCATCAAGTTCAACATAAGAAATGTGACCACCGTTTGTGAGGTTATGGTAAGGTGCTTCGAGTTTAATTTTGTTAAACGCGGAGCAAGGATAGTAAACAGGAACATGGAAAGAGTTTGTATAGTAATCGCGGTCTGTAATGCCTTTGATTTCGCCGAACACTTTCTTATCCATACGGACAAATCTTCCGGAAAGACCTTCAGCAGGAGTACCGATAAGGGAGAAGTTCATACCGTGTTCTTCAGTCGCTTCGTCCATTCTCTTTCTCATATAACCGATGATTTCAAGACCTAAGTTCTGGGATTCTTTGGATTCACCATGGTGCTTGCCGACAAGTGCTTTAAGACATTCTGCAAGACCGATAAAACCTAAGGTGAGTGTACCTTGTTTTAATACTTCGCCTACTGTATCGTTGGGTTTAAGGTCGTCAGAGCCTGCCCATACACCCTGACCCATAAGGAAAGGATAGTTGCGGACTTTTTTGCCTGCCTGAATTTTGTAACGCGCAAGAAGCTGGTCAATAACAAGGTCAACCATCTTGGCAAGAGAGTCAAAGAATGCATCAACATTTCCGTTTGCTTTAATAGCAAGTCTGGGCAGGTTGATAGAAGTAAAGCTTAAGTTTCCTCTGCCTGTAACAACTTCATTGTCGGGGTTAGCAGGGTTTGCGATAACACGGGTACGGCAACCCATATATGCACATTCTGTTTCGGGGCGTCCCTCTTTATAATAACGGATGTTAAAGGGAGCATCGATAAACGAGAAGTTCGGGAAAAGGCGTTTTGCAGAAACCTCAATAGCAAGTTTATAAAGGTCATAGTTGGGGTCACCGGGGTTGTAGTTCACACCCTCTTTAACCTTGAAGATATGAATCGGGAAGATAGGTGTTTCGCCGTTTCCGAGACCTGCCTGAGTAGCAAGAAGAATGTTCTTTGTAACCATTCTGCCCTCGGGGGTGATATCTGTACCATAGTTTAAAGAGGAGAAAGGAACCTGAGCGCCTGCACGGGAGTGCATTGTGTTAAGGTTGTGAACGAGCGCTTCCATAGCCTGATATGTAGCTTTGTCGGTTTCTTTCATTGCTTCCTTCATAGCAAATTTCTGAACTTTATCAGCTGTCTTTTCGTCAAGACCAAGCGCAAGAAGTTTAGCTTTTTCTGCTTCGAGGTAGCCGTTTGCAAAACCGATAACGGGTTTTACATCCTTCTCTTTAAGGACTTCGTCAGCGATATTTTTTGCAGCTTCGTCTGCGTTTTCATATCCGCAAACAAGTTCCAAAGCCTTGCCTACATTCACTCTGTAACGCTTTGCAAAAGTTTTTCTTACGCCATCGGAGAGATAGTAGTCAAAGTTCGGGATACTCTGTCCGCCGTGCTGGTCGTTCTGGTTTGCCTGAATTGCGATACAGGCAAGAGCAGAGTAACTGGAAATATCGTTGGGTTCACGAAGGAATCCGTGACCTGTGGAAAATCCGTTATGGAAAAGCTTTTTAAGGTCAATCTGGCAACATGTTGTTGTCAGAGTCAGAAAGTCAAGGTCGTGAATATGGATATCGCCGTTTGTGTGAGCTTTTGCGTGGTCGGGGTCAAGCACATACATTTCATAGAACTGTTTTGCACCTTCGGAACCATATTTGAGCATCGAGCCCATTGCGGTATCGCCGTCAATATTTGCGTTTTCACGCTTCAAGTCAACTTCTTCTGCAGATTTAAAGGTAAGGTCCTCATAAATCTTCATAAGTTTTGTGTTCATCTCACGGATTCTTGTACGCTCAGCACGATAAAGAATATAAACTTTAGCAGTTCTTGCGTGTCCTTTTTCAACAAGCACCTTTTCAACAGAGTCCTGAATGAATTCTACAGAAGGCACTTTATCGGGACAGTTTTTCTCTACATAGTCAACTACATCCTGTGCAAGTGCGAAAGCAACATCATAATCGTTGCCTCCTGTTGCCTGTGCTGCTTTAAAAATCGCATTTGTAATCTTTTCAATATTGAATGCTACTTCACGCCCATCGCGTTTTCTGATTTTGGTAATCATAAAAAACTTCCTTTCCTATGTAATATCAAGCCGAAAACACCAATCAAACGATGTATTTTGCAATGTCTTAAAAAGTATCAAACCACAATATATTGTGTATCTTCGCTCGTTGAGGTCTATTATATAGTATATTTTGGGGTATGTCAATAGGTTTTGTATACTTTTTTTGTATATTTTATTTTTCTATATATTGCACAAAAACATAGCCGAAATTTAGGTAAAACAAATCACAAAAACCCAATTTTGTACGCGAAGGATTTACAACATATCGTTTATGTACTTCATACGCGGAATTTTTGCCTGAAAATGTCGAAAAAAATTATAATACAAAAAACTTTCACCTTTTTTGTGACATTTGCCATAAAAAAATTTGAAAATATATTAAAAAAACTCTTTTATTTTTTGAAATAATGTGGTATACTATGAATGTTAAAAATAAAAAAGGGGTGTCGCTTTGGAAAAGTATGTCATTAATGGCGGAAACAGACTCCAGGGTGAAGTTACCGTTAGTGGTGCTAAAAACGCTGCTGTAGCTATTCTTCCGGCCGCAATTCTTTCCGACGAACCGTGTACAATTGAAAACGTACCAAATATAAGCGATATC
This sequence comes from Fumia sp., assembly GCA_045615345.1. Lineage (GTDB taxonomy): Bacteria > Bacillota > Clostridia > Oscillospirales > Ruminococcaceae > Fumia. The sequence goes on from JAZLER010000010.1 coordinate 9,549, forward strand.
GATTGTACATTAAAAATCCTCAGACAATTGGGCGTTTTGGTAAAAGTTATAAACAAATCTACATTATATATAGATCCTACTCACATCACAGAACCTTCTGTGCCGTATGATCTTGCTAAAAATATGCGTGCTTCTTATTACTTCCTCGGAGCTTTGCTCGGTAAGGTAGGTAGCGCGTGTGTTTCTATGCCCGGCGGTTGTGACCTCGGTGCCCGTCCTATCGACCAGCATCTTAAAGGTTTCTCTTCCCTCGGTGCAGACAGCTCTGTAAATCACGGTATGGTAAGTCTTAAGGCTCCTGAAGAAGGTCTGCGCGGTTCACATATCTATTTTGATATCGTGACAGTGGGTGCTACCATCAACGTTATCCTTGCTGCTGTCAAGGCTGAGGGTCTTACGGTTATTGAAAATGCTGCTAAAGAGCCGCATATCGTTGACCTTGCAAACTTTTTAAACTCTATGGGTGCCGACATTATGGGTGCAGGTACCGATGTTATCAAAATCCGTGGAGTTAAACGCTTACATTCTACTCAGTATTCCATTATCCCTGACCAGATTGAAGCAGGTACCTTTATGGTAATGGCTGCTGCAACACAGGGTGATATTCTTATTAAAAATGTTATCCCGAAACACTTGGAGTCCATCACAGTAAAGCTCCAGAAAATCGGTGCTATGGTCGAAGAATATGACGACAGCATCAGGGTTATCGGTACAGGCCGTCTTGAGAAAACAAGCATCAAGACTCTCCCCCACCCCGGTTTCCCGACCGATATGCAGCCTCAGATTACAACTTTGCTTACTCTTGCTGAAGGTACAAGCATTGTAACTGAAGGTGTATGGGACAACAGATTCAAGTATGTTGACGAACTCCGCCGTATGGGTGCTGATATTTCGGTTGACGGCAAGGTAGCCGTAATCGAAGGAACAGGCAAGCTTATGGGTGCCCCCGTAAAAGCTACCGACCTCCGTGCAGGTGTTGCGATGATTATCGCAGGGCTTGTAGCTTCAGGCACAACCGAAATCGAAGACATTCACCATATCGAACGCGGATACGAGGATATTGAGCTTAAGCTTCGTGCTTTAGGTGCTGATATCAAAAAGGTATACGACCCCAAAGGTGAAATGCCTGTTGCACGATAATAATAAAAAGTTGGAGTAATTCTCCAACTTTTTTTATGTGATAAGGATACGAAAATGATTCATTTTTATAATCTCTGCAGTTCGAGTAAAGGAAACTGCACTTATATCGGTAATGAGTCCGATGGGATTTTGTTTGATGCAGGTATCGGGATAAGGTGCTTTGAAAAAAGTCTTCTTCAGGCTTCGATAAATCCCGTGGCAATTAAAGCTTTGTTTATCTCACATGAGCATTATGACCATATAAAAGGGCTCGATGCAATCACTAAAAAATATGATATTCCGATTTTTGCATCGGAAGGTACCAAGGAAAACCTCACACTTTCTCATAATCAGAAAATACATATCATAGAAAATCCCATAACAATTTCAGGGTTTGAAGTCAACGCTTTTCATACCTCCCACGACACAAAAGAAAGTCTTGGGTTCACCGTCAAAACCCCCAATGGCAAGAAGATAGGCATCTGCACCGACTTAGGGTATGTAAGCGATGAGGTGTTTTCAAACCTTGAGGGTGCCGATTTTGTAATGCTCGAGTCAAACTATGACGAGAGTATGCTGACACTTGGTGACTACCCTTGGTTTTTGAAAAAGCGTATTTTATCAGAACGCGGACATCTTTCAAACGAACAGTGTGCTGAAGCTATCAGAAAACTTATTGAAATAAACACAAAGCGTTTTGCATTAGCACATCTGAGTGAAAACAACAATCGTCCCGAGATAGCCCTTGAACATTCAAAGAACTATCTTTCCAAAAGCAACCTGATTGCAGGTAAAGATTACTTTATAGAGGTGCTTAAAACAAGAAATGACGGAAAGGTGATTGAAATTTAATGCTGACTGTCAATATTATATGTATAGGAAAGCTTAAGGAAAGCTATTTAAAGGAAGCGATTGCGGAGTATTCAAAACGCCTTTCGGCTTTTTGCAAGTTCAGCATTATTGAGCTTTCTGAATACAAACTTCCCGATAATCCGTCAGAGTCGGAGATTTCTATCTGTCTTGAAAAAGAGGGTCAGAGCATCCTCTCAAAAATCCCGAAAGACAGTTTTGTAATCCCGATGTGTATCGAAGGCAAACAGTTTTCGTCCCCTGAGCTCAGTAAGGAAATTGAAAACATCTCACTTTCCGGTAAAAGCTCTGTTTCCTTTATAATAGGCGGCTCGTACGGGCTTTCGGACGAAGTAAAATCGCAGGGAAAAATAAAGCTTTCAATGTCAAAGATGACATTTCCCCATCAATTGGCACGAGTAATGCTCGCAGAACAGATTTACAGAGCATTTCAGATAAGTTCAAACGGTAAATACCACAAGTAGGAGGAATAATTTTGATTCGTAACGATTTAAGAAATGTAGCAATTGTAGCTCATGTTGACCACGGAAAGACAACCCTTGTTGACGAAATGCTGAAACAGGGTGGTGCTTTCAGGGAAAATCAGGTTGTTGAAGACCGTGTTATGGACAACAATGACCTTGAACGCGAAAGAGGTATCACCATTTTAGCAAAAAACACCTCGGCTTTTTATAAAGATACAAAAATCAACATCATCGACACACCCGGCCATGCCGATTTCGGTGGTGAAGTTGAGCGAGTACTTAAAATGGTTGACGGTATACTGCTCCTCGTTGACTCCTTTGAAGGCTGTATGCCACAGACAAGATTTGTTCTGCAGAAAGCTATGGAGCTTGGCCACAAAATCATCGTTGTTGTAAATAAAATTGACCGTCCCGATGCAAGACTTTACGAAATTGAGGACGAGGTTTTAGAACTTCTGATGGACCTTAATGCCACCGAGGAACAGCTTGACAGCCCCGTTGTTTACTGCTCCGGGCGTGAGGGTACTGCAACCTATGCTCCCGAAGTTCCCGGCAAAGACTTAAGACCTTTGTTTGACAAGATTTTAGAGCATATCGACCCTCCCAAAGGTGAGGAAGAAGAACCTTTCCAGATGATGGTGTCTGCTATTGACTACAACGAATATGTAGGTAGAATTGCTATCGGTCGCGTTACACGCGGTAAGGTTAAACAGGGTCAGGAAGTAGCTGTCTGCAACTACCACAACCCCGATACGAAGTATAAGGGCAAGGTTGTGAATATGTACGAAATCAACGGCCTTAACCGTACCCCCTGCGATGAGGCAACAGTTGGTGATATTATCTGTATCTCCGGTATTGAAAACATCACTATCGGCGAAACTATCTGCGCTCCCGATTGTATGGAAGCTCTTCCCTTTTCAAAGATTTCTCAGCCCACAGTGCAGATGACTTTCTCTGTAAACAACTCCCCCTTTGCAGGAAAAGAAGGTAAATTTGTTACCTCCCGTCAGATTCGCGACCGCCTTTACAGAGAGCTTTTGAAAGATGTTTCATTAAAAGTTGAGGACACCGATTCCGCTGACAGTTTCCTTGTATCAGGTCGTGGCGAAATGCATCTTTCCATCTTAATTGAAACTATGCGCCGTGAGGGGTATGAGTTTCAGGTAAGCACCCCGAGAGTGCTTTTCAAGGAAGTTGACGGCGTTAAATGCGAACCGATTGAGCGCGTTGTTATCGATGTGCCCGAGGAATCAATGGGCGCTGTTATGGAAAAGATGGGCTATCGTAAGGGCGAACTTCAGCAGATGACTCCTCAGGGAAGCCGTGTAAAGCTTGAATTTCTGGTTCCCTCCCGTGGGCTTTTCGGTTATAAGAACGAGTTTTTAACCGATACCAAGGGTGAAGGCATTATGGCTTCGGTTTTTGAAGGCTATGAGCCTATGAAAGGCGAAATTCCCTCGAGAAACGTCGGTTCACTTATCGCGTTTGAAACAGGTACTGCCGTTACCTACGGTCTTTACAATGCTCAGGAACGCGGACAGCTCTTTATCGGCGCAGGTACCGAAGTTTATGAAGGTATGATAGTTGGTCAGTCCCCCAAAGGCGATGATTTAGTCGTAAATGTCTGCAAGAGAAAGCAGATGACCAACACCCGTGCTTCAGGCTCTGACGATGCTTTAAGACTCATTCCTCCGAAGATTATGAGCTTGGAGCAGTGTATTGAGTTTATTACAGAGGACGAGCTTATCGAGGTTACCCCCGAAAACTTAAGACTCAGAAAACAAATCCTCGACAGAACTTTAAGAGCCAAAGCCGAGGCTAAGAAGAAATAAAAAATAATCCCGAGCACATAAATTGTGTTCGGGAGTTTTGTTTTAGTCGATATATTGCTTCGCAATTCGATATTTTTACTGAAGTAAAATCGATATATTTTTTCGGGTTGATGTGGGCATCAACCCCTACAAAATTCGATATGATACAAATCCCTGTTTCTCATTGCCGTAAGGCAATATATCGAGTCGATGACATATCGAATCTGTTAAGATATATCGAAAATCCCGACAGGGATTTATATCGATGCGTTGCTACGCAACGCTTATGCTATTTTATCAAAAATTGATGAGAGGTTTGCGATTTTGCGGTTAATCTGCAAAATATCCGAACTGTTGATGAGAGTATCTGTTCCTGTAATACCTGTAATATTTGCAACCTTAAGTCTGTAATCGCTGTTTGCCGCTAAATTAAATGCAGAAGAAAGGTTTGCAATTTTACGGTTCATCTGCAATGTGTCGGTACTGTTTACAACGCCATCACCTGTCACATCACCATAAATCAAGATTACAATATCCTGTGTAACATCCACATTATATACAATAAAATCATAATCTCTGGCAGCATGTTTTGATTTTGAAGCTCTTACAGTATACTCACCTGCCGAAACTCTTTCAAAGGTATATGTGCCATTGCCTGTAACAATCTTGCTGTCAATCACTATTCCATCTCTGAGAAGCTCCACTGTAACATCATTTAAAGCATCACCAAAAGATTTAACAGTACCTGAGATAGTAGCAGATACTTCTGCAAAATGGATATTGGCGTTTGTGAGATAGTCATTGTTCTTACCAAGTGAAATCTTATTCCACTCTGCTTCAGTACCGCCATAATATACATCAGTAAGTGCGGTACAACTGCTGAAAGCATAATCGCCTACACTTGTCAAAGTATCGGGGATTTCAATTGAAGCAAGAGCGCTACAACCACGAAAAACATTGTTGCCAATACTTGTAACTCCATCAGGAATTCTGATTGTGGTAAGGGCAAGACAACCTCTGAAAGCATCTTCACCGATACTTGTAACGGTTTCGGGAATATCTATCGAAGTAAGAGCTTCACACCAGCTGAAAACAGAAAGGCCTATACTTGTAACACCGTAAGGGATTTTTATTGTGGGAAGAGATTTACAACTTCTGAAAGCGTAATCACCTATGCTTGTAACAGTTTCGGGAATTTCCACATCAGAAAGGAGCGTACAACCCCTGAAAGCACTATCTCCTATACTTGTTACAGTTTCGGGAATATCAACCTCAGTAAGAACAGTACAGGTGTAAAAAGCATAAGCTCCTATATAAGTAACACCATCTTCAATAACTACAGATGTTATACTGTCTTTATAATCACACCATGGGAAATCCGAAGAAGTATAATCGTACATTGCCCCTTCGCCACTGATAGTCAGAAGTCCATCATTATCAAGTAACCAGGTAACACTATCGCCACAACTTCCCCAGGCAATTCCGGGAGGATCTTCTTTTGCAAAATGGATATTGGCGGTTTTAAGATTACCGTTATAACTACCTATAGTAATAGCATTCCACTGACTGTTACTGCCGGCATAATACACGTCGGTAATAGCTTTGCAATCCTCAAAAGCAGATGCCGCTATATATGTAACACTTTCGGGAATTGAAACTGAAGAAAGGTTTTTACAGCCATAAAAAGCCATACTATATATATCTTTTACACCCTCGGGAATGTCAACAGTTTCAATGGCGTCGCAGCCTGAGAAAGCTCGCATACCTATACTTGTTACAGTACCGGGAATTGAAACCGAGGAAAGATTTTCGCAAGAAGCAAAAGCATTATCTCCAATACCTGTAACCCCGTTATCTATAACCAGATATCTTATATCATCTATGTAATCATACCAGGGTACAGAAAGAATTTCACAGTCAGCTATTTTTCCTTCACCGCTGATTGTAAGAACCCCATCACTGTCAAGTGTCCAGGTAACATTAGCCCCACAACTACCGGAAGCTATTTTGGCAAAATGAATATTGGCATCTGTAAGACAGGTATTTCCATAAGAACTTATATTAATCTCATTCCACTGCGCTTTAGTGCCACCGTAATACACATCGGTTAATGAGTCGCAATAAGCGAAAGCCCAACTTCCTATACTTGTAACACTGTCGGGGATTGCTATTTCGGTTAATGAGGTGTAATTATAGAAAACATAATTTCCTATACTTGTTACATAATCGGGAATTACACTTGTTTTACATCCCACAATAAGGGTATTTGTATCGGTTTCAATAATACAATTATCTCTACTGTGATATATTTCATTGCCACTTGCCACTATTATCGTTTTGAGAGAATCACAACTAGAGAAAGCCGCACCCCCTATACTTGTTACACTGTCAGGGATTGTTACCCTGGTTAATGAGGTGCATTTATAGAAAGCATAACTTACTATTCTTGTTACACTGTCAGGGATTGTTATTTCGGTTAATGAGTAGCACAAACCGAAAGCACCATCTCCTATACTTGTTACACTGTCAGGGATTGTTACCCTGGTTAATGAGGTGCAATAACAGAAAGTAGCATATCCTATACTTGTTACACTGTCAGGGATTGTTACCCTGGTTAATGAGGTGCAACTAAAGAAAGCCTCCTCTCCTATACTTGTTACACTGTCAGGGATTGTTACCCTGGTTAATGAAGTGCATCCGCGGAAAGCATTATTGCCAATACTTGTTACACTGTCAGGGATTGTTACCCTGGTTAATGAGGTGCAATCAAAGAAAGCACTATCTCCTATACTTGTTACGCCATTTTTGATATTAACCGATTTAACAAAACTGCTGTAACTATACCACCAAGGTGCATCTCCCAGAAAAGTATAATTTTTCATACTTCCCGTACCACTGATAGTCAATAAACCATCTTCGTCGAGTGTCCAAGTGAGATTATCACCACAAGTTCCTGAAGCGGTAACGGTTGCCGCACTTACGGTAACTCCATTAAATAGGCTCATTACCATAATCAGCGCCAAAACTAAGCTAAAAATTTTTTTCATTGTTTTTTCCTCCTGAAAATAAAAAGTGCGGCTGCCGAAGTAACCGAACAAAAAAAGCAAACTCCGATTGTTGTCACACAAACTTCTTTCCCCGTAAGAGTACACGAAAACAGAGAATGCACTTCCCAAAAAGATAAATGCACTCCTACAAAGAAAAAATATTCAGTTTTGTGACAAGCATATTATAGCACCATTTTATGTAAATTTCAATACTTTAAAACAAAAAGACTTTCCAACACTCTCTCCCTCAGTTTTTGTAAACAAAAACAGCTCCCTCATCAGAGGGAGCCTTTGTTATGTTCGATATTCTATTCGCCCAAAACTCGTGAAACAAATAACACGATGCATAGCATCATATCACTGCAAAGCAATAGAACTCGCTGTAAAGCGAATAAAACTACTGTCAGTACGCTCCTTTGCCGGTGATAACGGCTTTGACAGTCATAAACAAAATTTTGATATCGGTGAAAAGGCTTGCTTCGTTTATGTATTTAAGGTCCATTTCAATCCATTCGTCAAAGGTTATATCGTTTCGTCCCGAAATCTGCCAGTAACAGGTGATGCCCGGTTTTGCAAGCAGTCGCTGAAGCTGATATTCATTACATTCTGCAGTTTCATAGGTAGGCAACGGTCTCGGGCCCACAAGTGACATATTTCCTATCAGAACATTGAAAAGCTGAGGCAGTTCGTCAAGGCTTGTCTTTCTTATAAAAGCGCCGATTTTTGTAATTCTCGGGTCATGTTTCATCTTGAATGCAGGGCCGTCAAGCTCATTGAACTTACCGAGCTCCTTACGCATTTTGGAAGCGTTTTTATGCATACTGCGAAACTTATACATTTTAAAGATCGTGTTATTAAGACCATTTCGCTTCTGTACAAAGATGGGGTTTCCGCCATCTTCAATAAATACAAGAAAAGCCACAACTAAAAACACAGGGGACAAACAGATTATTCCGAGAAAGCTCGCTACAATATCCATAAGGCGCTTTAAAACTCTGTAGCCCAAGCTTTTTTTGTGATTTACAATCGTTTCATTCATTACTGCACAATCCTTTATAGTATTCTATGGTTCTGTCCAATCCCTCGTCAAGCCTGATAATAGGTTCCCAGCCAAGTTTTTCCTTAGCAAGTGAGATATCGGGTCTTCTTTGTTTGGGGTCATCCCCGGGAAGCGGACAGAAAGTAAGTTTCGACTTTGAAGAGGTCTTTGCGATTATCTTTTCGGCAAGCTCAAGCATAGTAAACTCACCCGGATTTCCTAAATTCACGGGACCCATAAAGCTTTCGTCACTTTCCATCATACGGACAATTCCTTCAATAAGGTCATCAACAAAGCAAAAACTTCTTGTCTGTTTGCCGTCACCGTAGATAGTGATGTCCTCGTTACCGAGCGCCTGCAAAATAAAGTTTGAAACAACTCGTCCGTCTTTGGGGTCCATATTGGGGCCATAGGTGTTAAAAATTCTGATTACCTTGATTTTAACGCCAAACTCTCTGTTATAGTCAAAGCAAAAAGTTTCGGCACAGCGTTTGCCCTCGTCATAACAACTTCTTATTCCATCGGGATTCACATTGCCCCAGTAACTTTCGGGTTGCGGATGCACCAGAGCATCACCGTAAACCTCACTGGTAGAAAACTGCAAAAGAGTAGCGTTATATTTCTTTGCAAGCTCAAGCATATTTAAAACGCCTATAATACAGGTTTTGGTAGTGGAAGTAGGGCTCTTCTGATATGCAGGGGGGCTCGCAGGGCAAGCGGCATTGTAAATCAAATCAACCTCGATATCAATAGGGTCACAGACATCCCACTTTATAAACTCAAAATTGGGCAGGTCAAGTAAATCCTCGATATTTGTCATTCTGCCTGTAAACAGATTATCAAGGGCGTAAACATAGTTATTTTCATCCTCGGTAAGTCTTTTACAGAGGTTGCTTCCCAAAAATCCGGCGCCACCGGTAACCAAAATACGTTTCATAATTAATCCCTGCTGTACAAATCTCGTGTATACACCTTGCCCGATACCCTTATGAGCTCTTTATCAAAGCGGTTTGCAATAATTACATCGGACAAGTCCATAAATTTTTCAATATCATTTTCAATGCTAAATCCGTTATAATCGGAATTTTTCACTGTCGGCTCGTAGATTATAATCTCAGCGCCCATATCTTTGAGATGTTTCATAACATCCTGAATAGAGGACTGCCTGAAATTATCACTGCCGCTTTTCATGGTAAGGCGGTAAATACCGATTATCGGAGTTTCATTCTTTTTAACCCCGTTTGCAAATTCAAAAACACGGTCTGCGATATGCTTTTTACGGGTCTTATTGGATTCAACAACTGCTTTGACCAGTTTCCCCGGGATACCTTCAAAATCAGCAAGAAGCTGCTTTGTGTCCTTAGGCAGACAGTAACCGCCGTAACCGAAAGAAGGGTTGTTGTAATTCATACCAATTCGGGGGTCTAAGCTCACACCCTCGATGATTTGTTTAGAATTCAGGTTTTTCATTTCGGCAAAAGTATCAAGCTCATTGAAAAACGAAACCCTCAAAGCTAAATATGTATTGGCAAAAAGTTTTATCGCCTCTGCTTCTTTAAGCCCTGTGATAAGGGTGGGAATTTCTTCTTTTTCAGCACCTTGGGCAAGAAGACGGGCAAAAAGCTCAGCACCTTTTTTTGCATCCTTATCATCAGCGCCGACAACAATTCTGCTCGGATAAAGGTTATCGTAAAGCGCTTTTCCTTCACGCAGAAACTCAGGGCTGAAGATAATCTTTTTATATCCGTATTTTTCTATCACGGAGCTGGTATAACCTATCGGAATGGTGGATTTTATTACAATCAGAGCATCTTTATTATATGACAAAACTGTTTCAATAGTAGCCTCAACTGAAGCAGTATCGAAACAATTATTTTCCTCATCATAATTTGTGGGGGTACTTATCACAACGATATCAGCATCCGAAAAAGCAAGTTCTGCATCGGTGGTTGCTGTAAGGGAAAGCTTTTTATTTTTAAGGAATTCTTCAATTTCATTATCGGCAATCGGAGATTTCCTGTCATTAATAAGTTTCACCTTTTCTTCTACGATGTCAAATGCACAAACTTTGTTGTTTTGCGAAAGTAAAACGGCATTGCTGAGCCCCACATAACCTGTGCCGGCTATGGTAACTTTAAGTTTTTCCGCCATTTCTTTATCTCCCTGATTATATTTAACAAACCTTTACATTTATACCAATTTTATATTATATCATATTATTTTACAATATTCAAGCTTTTTCTTTACATATTTCCTTTAACGGACAAATATCGCATTTCGGGGAACGCGCCGTGCAGTATTCACGCCCGAACAAAACAAGGCGGTGACAAAAATCGTTACTTTCCTCAGGTGGCAAAATCTTAATCAAATCTTTCTCAACCTTAAAAGGTTCCTTGTTCTGAGTAAGCCCGAGCCTTCCGCAAATCCTGATACAGTGGGTATCGGTAACAACGGCAGGTTTATGAAAAATATCCCCCATAATGAGGTTTGCAGTTTTTCTGCCGACACCCGGAAGTTTTAAAAGGTCCTCCATATTATCGGGAAGCTCACCGCCGAAATCCTTTATGAGCATTTCGGACAAAAGCTTTATATCGCGTGCCTTGGTCCTGAAAAGTCCGCAGGTTTTGATTTCTTCCTCAATGTCCTTTACATCGGCGTTTGCCAGTTCTTCAAGGCTTTGAAACCTCGCAAAAAGTGAGGGGGTCACCATATTCACCCTTGCATCGGTGCACTGGGCAGAAAGGCGTGTTGCAATCAAAAGCTCATAGGGTTTTTGATAAGTAAGTGAGCATTTTGCATCGGGATAAAGCTGTTTTAAGCCTTCAACTGCCTTCAATGCTCTTTCTTTTTTAGTCATAAAACGCACTGCTCCCTTCTGCATCAATTCCGACAATCAGCGGAAAATCCACTATCTCAAGTTTTTTGACAGACTCGCACCCCAAGTCCTCAAACGCTATGACTTCGGCACTCACGATACATTTTGAAGCAAGTGCCCCGGCGCCACCAATTGCACAAAGGTAAACGGCATTATTTCTTTTAATGGCATCGATAACATCGCGATTTCTCGGACCTTTTCCTATCATACAGATAAGTCCGCTATCGAGTAAAGTTGGTGCAAACTTGTCCATTCTTCCCGAAGTAGTGGGACCGCACGACCCTATGGGGCGACTACCGTCAGATGGTGTCGGACCTGCGTAATAAATGGTAGCACCTTTTAAGTCAAAGGGTGGCTCTATGCCGTTATTTATTCCTTCAACAATTCTTTTATGTGCGGCATCACGGGCAGTATAAACAATGCCCGAAAGCAGAACTCTGTCCTTTACCTTCAGGGTTTTTATAACTTCCTTAAGGTTTTGTGTATTGCATCTTATAGTACTCATAGCCTATTTACGAAAAAGAAAATCGGATTTGAAAATCTTTTTAAGCTCCTTTGAAAGTTCTTTTTTCTCAGTGGTTTCCTCGCCTGTGATGTTCTCTCTTGCGGATTTCAGGTTGCGGTTTAGTTCCTGCATACCGCTTACAACATCGGTAGAAAGGCTTTTGAAAGATTCAATGGCGTTTTCGATTTTTTCTCTTGCTTTATCGAAACGCACCCCTGTTTTAGCAGTTTCCACTTTAACTTTTTCATCGAGTATGTCGGATTTTTCCTCAGCACGGGAAACTATCTTGTCGGCAGTGGTTTTGGCTTCCATCATAATCTCACCGATTTCGTATTTTGCTTTCTCAAAAGCATCCTCGGTGCTGTGTTTTTTTAGTTCTTTCAAGTTGTTTTCTAAAACAGTCTGCGACATCGAAAGCTTTGTGTTCAGAGCCTTGTACTCCAAAATCTCACGGCTTAAGGTTTCAATGGTTTCGGAAAGGGTTTTGTTCTGCTCTGTCAAAGTAATGATTTCCCTGCTCTGCTCATTTACGATTTCGTTTTTATCGGCAAGCGCTTTTGTCATAGTTTCAAGGGAAATTTTTGTAAGTGTCAGCTCGTTTTTTACTTCTTCCATCTTTTGTGCGGTCAAAGCAAGCTCAGCCTGATGCTCTGAGTCAAGCTCTTCAAAACATCTCAATACATCTTTTTTCTTGAATCCCCCGAAAAGGGATTTTTTAAATTTATCGCCGTACTGCATTTAATCACCTCTATTTAACAACATATGAATTTTCGCCTAAGATTTCGTTTAATGCTGCCTTTAAGTCCTCTGTCAAAGAAGTTTTTATCCTTACTTTCGGGTAGCAGTATTTTTTCTCATCGGCAAAGAAGAGTCTAACATCCGTATCGCCTTTATACTTTTCGCAGAGTTTCAATACATCTGCGATACGCTTATCATTAACCGAATTAAATTTTAAAAACAAGGTAGTTATGGTGGGTTTAAAATCCCCTGTCGGGATAAGCTTTTCTACAAGGATTTTTGCCTCCTCGTCTTCTCTTAAAGAAACGCTGCCTTCTAAAATTATAGCCTCATCGCGTTTTAAAAGATGGGCGTACTCTTCTAAAGTTTTCGGGAACAGTACCGCTTCAAGCTTTCCTGTAATATCCTCAAACTCAGCAAAACACATAGGGTCACCTTTTTTGGTGCTTATCGTTTTGCTCGAAACAACGCGTCCTAAGATACGCACCTTTTTACGGTCGGGGTACCTTTCATCATCGTTTACAACAGAAATAATGCTGTCCATATTGTATTTTTTTACAATCGGCTGGTACTCCTCCAGCGGATGACCCGTCAGGTAAAATCCCAAAGACTCATACTCAAACTTAAGCCTTTCGGAGATTTTATAGTCATCGCAACGCACCATATCAACTGAAGGCGCCTCAATATCCGAAGCGGTAAAAAGATTTATCTGTCCGCCCTGATTATGCTTTCCGTAAAAGGCAGCCGACTCAATTGCTTTTTCGGACGATGCATAAAGCTCTCTTCTGTTGTACGGGAATGAGTCAAACGCACCTGAACCTATCAGGCTTTCGATATTTCGCCTTGAAACATTTTTGCCGTAAAGGCGCTTGCAAAAGTCAAACAAATCCTTGTAACTGCCGTTTTCGTTTCTTTCTTCGACAATGTTTCTGATAACGCCCTCACCAAGACCTTTTACAGCTAAAAGCCCGAAACGGATACCATCTTTGCAAGCGGTAAACGAGGAAACGCTTTCGTTGACATCGGGGGGTAAAATCCTTATATGAAGCTCACGGCATTCATTTATATATTCTAAAAGTTTCGGCGTGTTGTCGATAACAGAGGTAAGCAAAGCCGCCATATACTCTTTCGGATAATGGCATTTTAAATAAGCTGTTCTGTAAGACACAACGGAATACGCCGCCGCATGGGATTTATTGAAAGCGTATTCGGCAAAAGCCGCCATCTCGTCAAAGATTTCGTTTGCAGTCTTTTCGCTGATATTGTTTTTCATCGCACCGAAAACAAAGTTTTCCCTTTCAGCTTCCATTACATCCTTTTTCTTTTTGGACATAGCACGGCGCACCAAATCAGCCCTGCCGTAGGAATACCCTGCAAGGGAACGGAAAACCTGCATTACCTGTTCCTGATAGAGAAGACAACCGTAAGTAACCCCGAGTATCGGTTCAAGCAACGGGGTTTTATAGACTATATTTTCAGGGTGTCTGCGGTTTTCGATATAAACGGGTATAGAAGCACTCGGGCCCGGTCGGTAGATAGAAGTTGCGGCTGTCAGGTCCTCGATACTTTTTGGTTTCATATTGATAAGCATCTGCCTCATACCGCTCGACTCAAACTGGAATATACCGCTTGTTTCCCCACGGGAGAACATCTCAAAGACCTTTTTATCGGAAAGCGAAACCTTGTCAATCGAAAAATCGGGGTCATTTTTCCTGATTTCCTTTTCAGTGTAATCGATAACTGTAAGGTTTCTCAGTCCCAGAAAGTCCATTTTGAGAAGTCCTAATTCTTCTAAAGTAGTCATTGTGAACTGAGTTACAACGCTCTCGTCACTTTTAAGCAAAGGCACATAGGTATCAACGGGGTCAGCTGTAATAACAACGCCTGCCGCGTGGGTTGAAGCGTGTCTTGGCATACCCTCGACCTTTTTCGCCATATCGATAAGTTCACGCACTTCGGTATCATTATTATAGAGGTCTTTTAATTCCTGTACCTCGTTAAGTGCCTTTTCAACCGTGATTTTAAGGCGGTTCGGGATAAGCTTTGCCACCTTGTCCACTTTCTGGTAAGAAACCGCCAGAGCACGCCCTACATCTCTTACTGCAGCACGCGCCGCCATTGTACCGAAAGTTACAATCTGCGCCACATGGTCAGCACCATATTTTCTCACGACATAGTCGATAACTTCTTCACGGCGTTCATAGCAAAAGTCGATATCAAAGTCGGGCATACTTACCCTTTCGGGGTTTAAAAATCTCTCGAAAATGAGGTTATACTTTATGGGGTCGATACCGGTGATACCGATACAGTAAGCAATAAGGCTTCCTGCCCCCGAACCACGCCCGGGACCTACGGGGATACCGACACTTTTTGCATATCTTATAAAATCATAAACAATGAGATAGTAGTTTACATATCCCATCTTTGTTATGACATCCATTTCATAATCAAAGCGTTCTTTCAGCTCTGGAGTTATATCGCCATAACGCTTTTTAAGTCCGCGCATACTCAAATCCTTGAAATATTCGAGGTTGTCCCTGTTGTCGGGCGGAGTAAATGCAGGAAGTTTTGTATTACCGAACTGAAAATCAAAGTTACACTTTTCAGCAATTTTTACTGTATTGTCAACAGCATCTTCAAAGCCTTTAAGTGCATTGCACATCTCGTCACGGGATTTAATATAAAACTCGTCAGTGGGAAACTCCAAAGCTGAGCCGTCACCAAAAATGTGGTTTGTCTGGATGCAGATTAAGATATTCTGCATCTTTGCATCTTCGCGTTCAAGGTAATGGCAGTCGTTTGTAGCAACCAGAGGGATACCTGTTTCGTCCGAAAGACGGCGCATAAGCGGTAAAATCTCCTGCTGTTCGGCAATCCCGTGATTTTGCACTTCAAGGTAATAATTCCCGTCACCAAATATCTCTTTATACTGTAAAGCAATTTGCTTTGCACCCTCGAAATCCCCTGATAAAAGCTTTCTCGGGATTTCACCTGCAAGACAGGCGGAAAGCGCAATAAGACCTTCTGAATGCTTTTTCAGTATTTCGGTATCAACACGGGGTTTGCTGTAAAAGCCTTCTGTAAAGCCCATCGATACAAGTTTTATGAGGTTCTGGTAGCCCTCGTCATTCTTACAGAGAAGTACTAAATGATAGGGACTTGAATCAATTTTATGGACCTTGTCAAAACGGCTTCTCGGTGCGACATAAACTTCACATCCGATAATCGCCTTGACACCCTCTTTTTTGCAGGCTTTGTATAATTCAACTACGCCATACATCGAGCCGTGGTCGGTGATGGCAACAGTGTCCTGACCGAGTTCCTTTATCTTTTTCGGAATATCCTTTATTCTGCAAGCGCCGTCAAGAAGGCTGTACTCGGTATGTAGATGCAGATGGACAAATTTTTTGTTTTCCAAGTGTAGCCCTCCTTTTTAATGGTGTAAAGTGAATTTGTTTACAGGTAAACTGAACGGCGTGTCAGGGTCGCCACGCCCTACGATTTTGAGTTTCTTAGTTTTTCGGCAACTTCCGAAATTCTTTTAAGCCTATGGTTTACGCCTGAACGGCTTAAAGGTTCTGTTAAAAGTTCTGTGAGCTCCCTTAAGGACAGCTCAGGATTTTCAAGGCGAAGTGTCGCAAGTTCCCTTAAGTCCTCATCTAAAAATCCAAGTCCCGTTCTTTCTTTTATGAACATTATGTCATTAACCTGAGCGTTTGCCGCATTTACTGTCTTTGAAAGGTTTGCCGTTTCACAGTTGGTGAGGCGGTTTACCTTGTTACGGACATTCTTCATAACCTTTACATCCATAAGTTTCAGCGCAAAACGGGAGCTTCCGATAAGGGTTAAGAAATCCTCAATCTGCTCACTTTCTTTAAGATAAAGAACAGCATACTGTTTTCTTTTTGTGATTTTAAAGTTTATACCAACACTTTGTGCAAGCAGAAAAACCGCTTCGGCAATGGTGTTGTTCGGTGCCTGAATTTCAAGATGGTATTCTTTTTCGGGGTTTGTAACAGTGCCCGATAACAAAAAAAGCCCTCTGAAAAATGAGGAAGCGCAACAGGGGTTATCGATAAACTTGGGTGTGAGGGCAGTTTTGTTTATTGAAAAATAACTGCAAAGCAGGTTTCTCTGATAGTTGTCCTCGATAAGAACAGTGTAAAAAGGAATGTTTTCACGAAGCTTTTTAAGGTCTGTATGAATGGTGACAAAAGTTCCCATCATACCTGCCAAACTCTGGGCGAAATGCTCTGCAACAAATTTATTTTCGGTTGTGAAAACCACATTTTCATCAGGAAAAGTTCTGCTGAAAACAAGGTAAGCATAAAGGCTTGCCTTTTCACAACATTCATTTTTTTCGGGGATTTTACATAATTCTGTCTTTACATCCTGACAAAATGACATTATTTTTCTCCTTATTTTGTGATATCACGGTGAACTACCCTGATATTGTTTCCTTTTTCGGATAAGAATTTGTAAAGGGCTTCTGCAAATGTAACGCTTCTGTGCTTACCTCCGGTACAGCCTACCGATATCATAAGCTGGCTCTTGCCCTCGTTTAAGTACAGAGGAACAAGAAACTGAAGCATATCGCAAAGCTTGTTTAAAAGCTCCTTTGAAGCTTCGGAGTTCATAACAAAATCGGAAACGCATTTTTCAACGCCGGTCTTTTCCCTGAGTTCCTCCACATAATAAGGGTTTGGCAGGCATCTTACATCAAAGACAAGGTCGGCTTCTGGGGGAAGTCCGTACTTAAAACCAAAGGACATTATATTTATGAGCATACCATGGCTTACATCGTCTAAAAAGAGGTCGTGTACCCGTTTTTTAAGCTCGTTTGCCGAAAGGTGCGTGGTATCGATAACGAAATCTGCCTTTTCTTTAGCAGGCTTCAGGAGAGTTCTTTCGTTTTTTATCGCCTCTTCAATGCTTCCGCCAATGCCGTAAAGCGGATGGCGGCGCCTTGTTTCCTTGTATCTGCGCATAAGCTCTTTTTCATCGGCATCTAAAAACAAAAGCTTGTAACTGAGATTTTTTTCGGAAAGAAGTGAGAGTTCCTCAAAAAGCGAATGAAACATATCGCCACCGCGCATATCGGTAACGATTGCCATTCTTTTTATTTTACTGTCTATTGCAAGACAGATTTCTGCAAATTTTGATATAAGTTTCGGAGGAATGTTATCGACACAATAAAAGCCGATATCCTCAAGTGCATCAACAGTGCAGGATTTGCCTGCACCTGAAAGTCCCGTTACAATTAAAAAATCCATTCTTTTCCTCTCTCTTTACTCTGCCGCTACGCAGAATGTTCTCTTCCCGTCTGATTTTATCATCATTACTTCGCATTGTAAAGTGTAGCCGGTCTTTTCCTTGACTACTTCCTTTACTTTTCTTATAAGCTTTAAAACATCGTCACAGGTTGCATTATTTTTGTTGATAACAAAACCGCTGTGCTTTGTGCTGACTTCTGCACCACCAACAGATACGCCCTTAAGCTCACATTCTTCTATAAGAGCTGCGGCAAATGCGCCCTCGGGGCGTTTAAAGGTACTGCCTGCACTCGGATATTCAAGCGGTTGTTTGTCGTGACGGCGTTTTAAAAGGTCTGCCATCTTTTCTTTAATTTCCTGTTTGTCGCCTTTTGAAAGCTTCAGTGCCACCTTTGTGATGCAAAAATCCTTACCCGTATAATAGCTGTGACGGTAGGAAAACTCAAGTTCTTCGTTATAAAGGCGATGGCTGTTGCCGTTACAGTCCATATGCTCACAATAAATAACGACATCTTTCATCTCGCCACCGTAAGCACCTGCGTTCATATATGCACCACCGCCGACAGTCCCCGGTATTCCGTAGGCAAATTCAAGTCCTGAAAGTGAGTTATCTGAAGCAATGGTTGCAAGCTTTGTAAGGGAGATACCTGCATCGCAGATGATAGTGTCGTCAATGATTTCATAGTCTGCAAAGTCAGAAGAAATCAGCACTGCGACTGCATCAACGCCCTCATCGTCAATGAGCAGGTTGGAGCCTTTGCCAAGGATAAAATACGGCGCATCTTTAAGGATTGCGATAACCTTTGAAAGCTCATCGGAATTTTTGGGCATTATCATTAAAGGCACTTTCCCACCAATGCGGAAGGTGGTATAACCGCTCATTTTAACATCGGTGCAAAAACCAACAGACAGGTCTTTGCAGGCAGTTTTTATATTTTCGTATTTGTTCATACAAAGACCCCCAATGTGCTTCGCACAAAGTAATAAGTAATAGTGAAAAGTGAAGAGGTGAGGTGTGCCGTTGGCACAATGCAAAATGCATAATGCATAATGCAAAATTATAATTGGTTGTAGGGGCGGACGCCTCTGTCCGCCCGTTTGGTCAGGTGAAGCGAAACGATTTTAATGAAACACCTCATCCACCGCTGACGCGGTCCCCCTTCCCTCGCTGCGGCTCGGGCCACGGCTCGGCTCTGACAGTCCACCGGACCGTCATTCACCCCCGAGCCCATTGCTACGCAATCCCACTGGGGAAGGCTTTAATAATCGAAAAAATTTGTGATTTTTCAAGGTTCGTAGGGAGCGCATTTATGCGTTCCTCACAACACAGAAAAAGCCATCGTATAATCTGTAAATTTGAATTTTTTCAAGCCCTGATAACACCGAAAAAAACATCGTATAATCTGTAAATTTGAATTTTTTCAAGGCAGCAGGGCGCAGGAATACGGGTGTATTTCAAGCCCTGATAACACAGAAAAAAACAAATTTACCGATTATTGGTACATCTTCCAGAGCATAGAAGCCCCTATGGTTCCTGCATCATTACCAAGTTCAGCAATTTTTAAGGTTGTTGCAGGGCAGTTACCTACACCATAGGTTTCTTTTTTAAGGATTTCACGCAAGGGTGCGAGGAGAGTTTCGCCTTCTTTACAGATACCACCACCGATGATTAAAACTTCGGGCTGGAAGATATTGATAAAGTTTGAAAGTCCGCATCCCAAGTTCCAGATATATTCGTCCACTACTGCTTTGCCGACTTCATCGCCAAGGCGCATTGCATCGAAAGCGGTTTTGCCGTTTACTTCGTCCAAAGAGGGAGAAACTTCCCAGAGTTTTGAAGAAGGGTTTTTCTCCATAGCTTCTTTTGTCATTCTCACGAGTGCTGTTGCAGAGGCATAAGCTTCGATACAACCGCGTCTGCCACAACCACAGAGTTCGCCGCCGTCTTTGACTACCATATGGCCGAGTTCGCCTGCAATTCCGTTAAATCCTGAATAAATTTTGCCGTCAATGATGATACCGCCACCGACACCGGTACCGAGAGTAATCATAATAACATTATCAATTCCTTTTGCAGCACCTGCGAGCGCTTCACCAAAGGCCGCAACATTTGCATCGTTGTCAAGGTAAACGGGTTTACCTATTCTGTCGGAGATATATTTTGCAAGAGGAGTGTTTTCAAATTTAAGGTTACAGGAATAGAAAACCACACCGTTTTTAACATCAACAGCACCGGGAGTACCGACACCCACTGCCTCGATATCATCGGTTGTGAGGTTCAAATCAGCAAGGGCAAGTTTTGCACACTGCACCATACGCTCAGCTAAAGCTTCATCGTTTCCGTCAACTTCGGAAGGAATGGAAGCTTTTGCAACGACCTCATAATTTTCGTTTACAACGCCTGCTTTGATAAAGGTTCCGCCTAAATCTATACCAACATAATACTTCATAATATTCATTACCCTTCTTTAAAAATTCCAGTCTGTACTTTCTTTTGGTTCCATAAGTTCAACGGGCATACCGAGGCTTTCCATAAGCTCAGCGGCAGCGTTGTATCCCATCTTCTTCTGGCGGTTGTTCATTGCGGCAACCTCTAAGATAATAGCTAAGTTTCTACCGGGTTTTACGGGGATGGTGAGGGACGGGATTTTAAGCCCTAAAATAGTGGTATATTCGTCCTCAATACCCATTCTTTCGTAAACCTTTTCGGGGTCCCAGTGTTCAAGCTTTACTATCATATCGATTTTTTCGGTAAG
This sequence comes from Fumia sp., assembly GCA_045615345.1. Lineage (GTDB taxonomy): Bacteria > Bacillota > Clostridia > Oscillospirales > Ruminococcaceae > Fumia. The sequence goes on from JAZLER010000010.1 coordinate 30,046, forward strand.
TTTTACAGAACCCATACCGAAAATTCTTCTCGCATTGATAATACCTATACCGCGGAGTTCGAGAAAATGCCTGATATTATCGGGAGAACTTCCGACAAGCGTACGGTTTGAAACTCGTCTTATCTCAACAGCATCGTCAGCGATAAGACGATGACCTCTTTTTACAAGTTCGATTGCGGTTTCACTCTTACCGACACCGCTGTCGCCTAAAATAAGGATACCTTCACCATATGCTTCAACTAAAACGCCGTGTCTTGTGATACGGGGAGCAAGCTCAACATTCAGAAAAGCTATCATTGTAGCCATAAAACCTGAGGTTGACTCCTGAGTCCTTAAAATCGGAACTTCGTACCCTGTTGCGGCATCGATAAGCTCAGGTACCACATCCATCCCCCTTGTAACAATAACAGCAGGGATTTTAAGGGAACACATCTCATTTAAACGCTCTGCCCTTACATTCTGGGGCAAATCGTTCAAGTAAGCGTTTTCCATCTTTCCGATAATCTGGATGCGTTCGGGGTCAAAATAATCCTTGAATCCCGAAACAAAAAGCCCGGGGCGGTTTACATCACTTGAAGAAATCAGTATATCTTTCGGGTCTTTCGGAAGATAGATACTTTCAAGTGAAAGCTCGTTAATCATTTTTTCAAGAGAAACTGTAAAATTTGAAGCCATATTACTCCCTCCAATACTATCATTTTGACATTCTATTATCATTATACACCTTTAATTATCACTTTTGCAATACTTAACAGCATATATTTCGTTTGCAAATGCAGCACCGATTACAAGCACACCGCCGAGTATCTGCAAAGGGGTCATTCCCTCTTTTAAAAAGAGTGCAGAAAAGACTATTGCAAGTACGGGGTCAATATAGCTGAAAACTGCGGCAGTCTGGGCAGTGAGCTTTCTTATACAGGTAAAATACAAAAGGTACAAAATTCCCGTATGTACAACTGCTACCGTAACAAGCAGGAGCGTTTCTTTTGCATCAAGAGGAGCAAAGCTTAAAGAATCGGTGAAAACAAGGTAAATTCCCATTACAACTGCCGATATCACAAGCTGAACAAAGCCTGATTCCATACCCGAAATGTCATAAAGCTTTTTGTTGGCAACCATAATACTTGCATAGAACAAAGCAGCAAGAAGTCCGAAAAGAACACCGATTACACTGCCCGTTTCCCCTGTTCCCGAAACAAAGATGATACCAAGTAATGCCGCCAGAACGCAGAGGATTTTAACTAAACTTAACTTTTCCTTCAGCAAAAAGGGTGACACGAAAATCACGATAACAGGTGCAAAGTAATAACAAATCGTTGCGGTGGCAATTGATGTATAGTTATACGCTTCAAACAAAAGCATCCAGTTAAACCCGAGTGCCGCACCCGAAACAACAAGGTATGGAAGGTTTTTCTTTATATCCTTAAAGGATATGCCTTTGCCTGAAATCAAAAGGCACAAAAGCAGGAATACAAAGCCTGAAACAGACCTTACAAAGGCTATCTGTCCCGATGTGAAAGGAATAAATTTTACGAAGAGCCCTATACTTCCCGATAAAATCATTGAAAATAAAAATCCGAGTTTTGCTTTTAACATTTTACTTCTCCATTATACTATCCAAAAGACTTTTAATTTTTTCTTTTCTCTTTGCGGTTTCGCTTAAATCAACAAGATACCGACCATCTGAAAACAGTAAAACCTGACCTTCCTTTACACCACAGGGCAAATCGGAAAGAGGCATATTTACAAAGGTTTTGTCAGCAGTTTCAAGTACTGCGACATCTTCTTCAATACGGTCCACAATAAATTTATTCATCATTTTTCACCTTTTTGATGTTAAGTTTTTTGCCGTTGGTTGAGATGATAATATTTCCGTCAATATCGGTTCTGTAAACAGGTTTACCCATATTTGAGATGCATTTCTTAGTTTCGGGGTGCGGATGTTTGTATTCGTTATCTTCGCCTACTGAAATCACATAGACATCAGCGTTTACCGCTTTTAAAAACTTCGTACTGCTGCTTGTACGGCTCCCGTGATGGGCAACCTTTAAAACATCTACCGAAACATCGTAACCATACTTCAATACATCATACTCAGAATCGGTTTCGATATCACCTGTAAAAAGAAAACTTTTATCCTTATATGTAAACTTTAAAACAAGTGAGTAATTATTCAAGTCCTCGTATTCATTGACAGGACCCAGAACCTCAAAAAAACCGTCACCAAGGGGAATTTCAGTGCCGTGGCTTAAATAGGAAGCTTTTGCATCTGTGTCTTTTACAGCATAAAGAAATTCCTCAAAACTTTTACTTGTCGGCAAAAGGTTGTCGGGAATTTCTGGCATATAAACCTTTTTCACCTTAAAGTTTCTTATAACGGTATCAAGCCCACCGATATGGTCGGAATGGGGATGGGTCGCAAAAACCGCATCAATACTTTTCACCCCGACACTTTTAAGGTAATCGCTTACCACTTTGTCCTTGTTATAATCGCCGCCGTCAATGAGGGCATTGTGTATTCCCGACTGTATCAGAATTGCATCGCCCTGCCCCACATCGATATAATGGACAATCACATCATCGGTTGCAGATACATTTTCATTAAATGACGGCCTGATATTTTCGATATTCTCAAAATCGGGAAGCCATTTGGTCCAGTCAAAACCGTTAAAAAGGGTGACTATCAAAAAGGTTGCTAAGATAAGGGCTGCTGATACCACAAACGCCCAGTCTATCTTATACCCTTTTTTTCTTTTTGCCATTTCCTGCTCCTTTTTGTTTTCTTATGTTATGGGGAGTGCGTTTTAAAGTTTTTTCCTTTGGCTGATTTATGGGAGGTACAAGGCAGTTTTTGGATGTGCCTATCAAATCAGTGCGTTTTGCAAGCCTTAACGCTTTTATGACAATCTGCTGATTTTTGGGGAGAAAATACTGCAAAAGTGCGCGTTGCATAGCCTTTTCTTCCGAAGTTTTCGGAACAAAAACCTCTTCTCCCGTATAAGGGTTCATCCCCGTATAGAACATACAGGTCGAAATTGTACCCGGTGTGGGATAAAAGTCCTGAACCTGTTCAGGGTGGATACCCTCAGCCTTTAAGAACAAGGCAAGCTCTATCGCATCGGAAAGTCTGCTCCCCGGGTGGGAAGACATAAGATAAGGCACTAAATACTGCTTTTTGCCGATGCTTTTTGTTATCGAATAAAACTTATCTGAAAACTTTTTATAGACATCAATATGAGGTTTTCCCATACAGTCAAGCACATGGGAAGAACAATGCTCGGGGGCAACTTTCAGCTGACCGCTGACATGGTGAGTCACAAGTTCTTTGAAAAACTCGTCATTTTTATCCTCCAAAAGATAATCGTAACGGATACCCGAACGGATAAAAACTTTCTTGATACCAGGGATTTTTCTTATCTTGCGAAGCATCGAAAGGTACTCTGAGTGGTCCGCCACCAAAGCCTTGCACGGAGTTGGCGCAAGACATTTTTTACCGACACATAAACCCTTTTCAATCTGCTTTTCACAGGAAGTTTTGCGAAAGTTCGCAGTAGGTCCGCCGACATCGTGGATATAGCCCTTGAAGTTTTTCAAAGTAGTTAAAAGCTTTGCTTCTTTTAAAACCGACTCTTCACTTCGTACTGCAATCTTTCTGCCCTGATGGAATGCAATGGAGCAGAAGTTACAGTTACCAAAACACCCTCTGTTATGGGCAATGGAAAACTCGACTTCCTCGATACCCGGGACACCGCCCAAGGCCTCATAGTCCCGGTGATAAGTCCTCATAAATGGGAGGGCGTAAACCCTGTCAAGCTCCTTTGTTGTGAGTACACGCATCGGGGGATTTTGCACAAGCATCATATCTCCCTGGCGCTGTAAAACGGTTCTGCCTGTGATTTCGTCCTGGTTGTCCATCTGGATTTTGGTTGCCTTGCAGTAGTTTTTCTTATCCCTGCTAACAACCGAAAAATCAGGACACTGCACCCCACCGTAAGGGGTGTTTTCAGGCTCTGTGAGATAACAGGTACCTCGTATGTCGGTAAGTGTTTTTATATCTTCGCCGTTTGCAAGACGATTTACAATCTCAATTGTCTGGAGTTCGCCCATACCGTAAGTTAAAAGGTCAGCTTTGCTGTCAACAAGTACAGACGGACGGACTTTGTCGTCCCAGTAATCGTAATGGGCAAAACGCCTCAGCGATGCTTCAAGTCCACCGATTACAATGGGAATATCGCCGTAAATTTTTCTTAACTGATTACAGTAGACAATAACTGCCCTGTCGGGGCGCTTGCCTGCCTTACCACCTGCTGTATAGGCATCATCGGTTCGTTTTTTCAAAGCAACTGTGTAGTGAGCAACCATTGAATCGATGTTTCCTGAAGTTACAAAAAAGCCATACTTCGGTTTACCGAGTTTTTTGTAATCGGCATCGGACTGCGGCTGAGCAATAATGCCGACAGTATAGCCTTCTGCCTCAATCACCCTTGAAATTATCGCAATGCCAAAACTCGGGTGGTCAACATAGCTGTCCCCCGTAATGCAGATAAAATCAAGTTCACTGATGCCTCTTTTTTCCATATCTTCACGGCAAATCGGTAAAAAATCGTTCATATTATTCTCCCAATAAAAATGGTCATAGCTCAGACAGTTATGAAACCATCTGAGCCAAATATTCCTTTAAAATGCAGAAATTTGTGATTTTTCAAGGCAGTGGAGCGAAGGCATATGCGATAGACGCACGACACTGACACAGAAAAAACAAATTCCTTAAAACACTCAAAAATTGATTTTTTTCAAGGCAGTGGAGCGAAGGCATATGCGATATTTCAAGCCCTCATAACACCGAAAAAAACAATTTTTATTTATATATCGCCGGAGTTACGGGAGGATATCTCTACCCACTGCTGTCGCGAAATCAATACATCTCGCGGCTTGCTTCCGTCCTTTGGACCTATTATTCCGCGTTCTTCAAGCTCGTCAACAAGACGGGCCGCACGGGAATATCCGACTTTCAAACGGCGCTGAAGATAAGATGTTGATGCCTGTCCCGACTCGAGAACACATTCAACTGCATCGTTAAAAAGTGGGTCGGAATCGTCATTATCATCGTCCATACCACGGTCGCCTTTTTTCTTTTCCATGGTAGCCTGACGGTCGATTTCTTCGATAATCTTTTCGTCATATTCCATGGGTTCGCCTTTATTTTTAATAAAGTTTACAACTTCTTCAACCTCGGTATCGCTTACATAACAGCCCTGTACACGGACAGGTTTTGGATATCCTACGGGATAGAAAAGCATATCACCGCGACCGAGCAGTTTCTCGGCACCGCCACCGTCTAAGATAGTACGGGAGTCAACCTGGGAAGAAACCGCAAATGCAATTCGCGAGGGGATATTCGCTTTGATAACACCAGTGATAACATCGACAGAAGGTCGCTGTGTTGCGATAATAAGGTGCATACCGGCAGCGCGTGCCATCTGCGCCAGACGGCAGATAGAGTCTTCAACCTCGTTGGGAGCCGCCATCATAAGGTCAGCAAGCTCGTCAATGATAATTACAATCTGAGGCATCGGGTCTAACCCTTCTGTTTTCGCGGCAAGGCGGTTATAACCTTTCAAATCCCTTACATTGTTATCGGCAAAAGCCTTGTAACGGTTAAGCATCTCGGTAACTGCCCAGCCCAAAGCACCTGCGGCCTTTCGGGGGTCTGTTACAACGGGGACTAAAAGATGAGGAATTCCGTTGTAAATCCCAAGCTCAACCACTTTCGGGTCAATCATTAAAAACCTTACTTCCTCGGGGGAAGATTTATAAAGCAGAGAAACAATAATCGAGTTTACGCAAACCGATTTACCACTGCCTGTCGCACCTGCAATAAGCAAGTGAGGCATCGAACCGATGTCGCCAACGGTGATGTTACCTGCTATATCACGACCGAGCGCCATCGAAAGCTTGCTCTTTGAGTTTCTGAATTCTTCGGAATCAACGATTTCGCGGATAGAAACTATGTCGGTTTTTCTGTTCGGAACTTCAATTCCGACAGCAGGTTTATTGGGAATAGGTGCTTCAATTCGCACCCCTGCTGTTGCAAGGTTCAAGGCAATATCGTCTGAAAGATTTGTGATTTTACTGATTTTAACGCCTGCAGACGGCTGAAGCTCGTATCGTGTAACGGCAGGACCTCTGCAGATATCGATGATTTTTGTCTGCACACCGAAACTCTTTAAGGTTTCAACAAGCTTTGTAGCGTTTGCCTTGAGCTCTTCGCTGACATCGGCATTACTTCTGCCCTTGTTGGGTTTTAAAAGATTAACGGGTGGGAAATTGTAAACCCTCTCGGGCTGAGTTTCAACCTTGATGTCCATAGGAATGGGTTTTTCCTTTTTAACAGGCTTTTCCGCTTCCTTTTTAACATCTTCGGGGTTTTTCTTAAAGTCATCAATTGCCCTGTCAAGTTTATCGTCAAGGGGGCTGTCAATAACCTCGTCAACGGGATTTTCCTTATTGAACTCAAGCTCGGAGTTTCTTAAAATCTCGTCAATAACATCGCCCGTCTTGTCCTCCTCAAACACAGCGTTTGGCGAGGAAACAGGATGGTCGGGCATCGGGACATCATCGTCAATGTTGATATCAATATTAAATTTCGACTGTCGTCTTTCTTCCCTTTGTTCTTTGATATGAGTGTAGGTTTCTTCAATCTGTTTTACAGGCTTTGCACAGGTTTTGAAAAATCCGATAAGGGTTGAACCTGTGATAAGCATCAAAAATACAAAGGTTAAAAGTATAAGGATAATCGCAGCAGGCCATGTGCCCATTTTAAGGAGCGGCCAGCCGAGCACTGCCGCAAGCAGACCGCCACTTGAAAGGTAGATACCATCTACCCAGAGCGAGATAAGCTTGCCGAAAAATCCGCTTCCGAGCGGTAAACCGTAGAAAATCTGTGTAAATCCGCAAAGCAAAAGGAGTAAAACACCTGTCTGCCAAATTTTGTGTTTCACTTCGATATTTTCCTTGTCGATTGCAATTATTATAGCAATTCCCACAACAATCGGACCTACCGCATAGCATACAGGACCGAAAAGTCCTTTTAAAAACATAGAAAGCCATTCCCAGAGCCCTGTGCCCGGTATAAGGCTTACAGCTATCACAAAAAGTCCGACTGCAAACAGTATTATCGCAGAGAACTGTTTTTGTCTTTGTTTTTTGACATCAGCTTTTGTGGGTTTACTCTTTTTTGTCTTTCCCCTGGTTGCCATAAAAAACCAATCCTTTCAGACGCCTTTAACCGTATCATACGGCGACAGTTTTAAATAATCCTCTAAATTTGTTGATATAAGTCTTTTGATAACATATTCGTTTTCGTTTTTAACACATTCGCAGATACACCCGTCAACATTCATATATAATGGTTTTTCGGGCGTAAAAGGTGTGATAAGCGACAAGTCGGTCACCGAATGCAAAATCATTTCTCTTCACCTTCTATCATTTCATAGAGGCAGGAAATTGCATCGGAAAGTCCGCCAAGCTCGTCAATAAGCCCTTCGCTCACTGCAGTTTCGCCATCAATGGAAGTTCCCATATCAAGGGCAAGCTCCCCTGTTTTCATCATAAGCGCCTTGAACCGTTCAGGCGAGATAGCGGAGTTGTCGGTTACAAAGCGTACTATTCTGTCCTGCATTTTGTCAAAGTAGGAAAACGACTGCGGAACGCCTAACACAAGCCCGTTCATACGGACAGGATGCACCGTCATTGTCGCTGACGGCACTATAAAAGAACGCTTTGCTGATACGGCAAGAGGTACTCCTATCGAATGCCCTCCACCGAGCACAATGCTTACTGTCGGAGTTTTCATACCGGCGATAAGTTCAGCTATCGCAAGCCCTGCTTCAACATCGCCTCCAACAGTGTTTAAAAGTATTAAAAGTCCCTTGATTTCCTTACTTTCCTCAATCGCTACAAGCTGTGGCAGAACATGTTCATACTTTGTGGTTTTGTTCTGAGGAGGCAGAATGTAATGCCCCTCAACCTGACCTATTATACTCAGGCAATGGATAAGGTGCTTGCCTTCGGTCGTCACCGACCCCATATCTATAATCTGCTTATGTCTTTCGTCAGTTTCAGACTCTTCTTTTAAAATTTCATCGGACAAACTAAATTCCCCCTTTTGGGATTAGTTTGTGCCCTATAAGTACTATTATACCCTTAAAAAGGGCTGTTGTCAAACAGTTTTCCACATCGGTCAAATCCCACAAAATGGCATTTTCAAAGGGTTTTATCGGGGGTAAATCCCTGAAACAGTGTTGCTTTATGTAACATTATACGATTTGTAATCATTTTCAGTGAATATGCAGTGGAAAAGTGACTGAACAGATTTTCAACTATGTGGAAAACTCTGTGGAAAGTGTTAAAAAACCCTTATAATACGCGATTTTACATTTCACATTTTCAAATGATACAGATTGTATATGCAACTTTTGAGAAGATTTTATACAGTCTTACCGGTAGACAAAAATGCTGTCGCGCGTTCAATGGAATCCTTTGAATTACCCCAGTCGGAATTTTTCCCGGCGTTGCGGTAATCAAACATACTGCAAAAGTGAGAAATGTCCTTTTTAACGACATCGAGGTAGTTTTCGGAAAGGTTTATTGCATCGCGCTCAAACTCTCTTAAAAACTTCTTCGGCATATTTTTATAAGCCGACTTAAGGAGCATTTCAAGATGCGGCAGACATAAGTATTCCTGTTTTTTAAAGAGGTTTCTGAACTCACTTTCAAGTGCGTACTGTCTTATAGTGGTCTTTATCATCTTTTCAAGCTCAAACTCCACCGTTTCGCAGATATAACAGGTATCGTTTATCGATTTGAGTGAAGGCTTTTTAGCTTTTTTAATGACACTCTTTATGCCGTTTTTCTTCACTTCAACAAGATGGCTTTCAAGCATCAGCGCAAGCGACAGACGGTTTTTAAGACCCGACATATCGTCATAATGCTTTTTACAAAAACCCTTTTCATTTGTCACAATTCTTATATCGGGTTCCATCATAGCGGCACCCATAATATAATCGATACATCTTTCTTCTAAAATGTTGTGAAGACGGCATAAAGGGCAACCGCACTTCGGCTCAAAAACTTCACTGACGGGGATTGTATAGATACTGTCTTTCATTGTCATTTACCTTTCAAAAAGTATTTGCAAAATTATTAAATTTAGTATATCATATTTTTATAAAAAAATAAAGTTTTTTTGAAAGGAATTATTATGGATATAAAAGAAACTAATGGCGGTGTTTTAGTAACTTCTGATTGCTTTGACCTTGCCGATACTTTGGACTGCGGTCAGTGCTTTCGTTTTGAAAGTGAAGACAACCTCACTTTTAAGGGTTTTTATAAGTCCCACTTTTTAAATGCTACTAAACTCTCCGACACCGAAACGCTCTTTCATAACACCGATATAAAGACATTTAACGAAGTGTGGAGGCAGTTTTTCGACTTTGATACCGATTACGATGCCTTTAAAGAAGTTTTTAAGAAAGATGAAACTTTATCAAAGGCGTGTGACTTTGCAGGCGGAATAAGAATCTTAAAGCAGGAACCCTGGGAAACCCTCTGCTCATTCATCATAAGCCAGAACAACAACATTCCGCGCATCAAAGGGATTATCTCAAGGCTTTGCGAAAATTTCGGCGAAGAATGTGAAAACGGTTACCTTTTCCCCTCCGCCGAAAGGATAGCAAAGCTTAATGTTGAGGATTTAGCCCCCTTGCGTTCAGGTTTCAGGGCGAAGTATATCCTCGATGCCGCAAAGAAAGTGGCAGACAAAGAAATCGTCCTTGATACCCTTTACACAATGCCCATTGAAAAGGCAAGAAAAATCCTTATGTCAATAAAGGGTGTCGGCCCCAAGGTCGCAGAATGTACACTTCTTTTCGGTTTTTACCGCCTTGAGGCATTCCCTGTTGACACATGGATTAAAAAAGTACTGACCGAGTACTACCCTGACGGTTTCCCCGGATATGCAAGAGAACACGGCGGTGTCGCTCAGCAGTACTTATTCCACTATATAAGAAATAAAAAATAGTTTTTAAAGGTCAGGTCAGGTGGCGTTTTCCCCAAAACGCTGCTTTCCCTTTACTTTCCTTTACTATAATTTACTTTATTTTTATTTACTTTCCTTTACTTTACTTTAGGGATAAAACCGGGTTTTATTCCTATTAAACCGGGTTTTATTCTCATTTAACACGGTTTTATTATGCATTCTTCTGATAATCGCCAACAGGATTTACAAAAACACCCTGCAAATTTCTGCCCCATCGGAACGCATAAATGCGTTCCCTACAAGCCTTCCCTGTGTAAGGGGAGCTGTCACGGCTTGTCCGTGACTGAGGGGTTGTCCATTCAAATCCGTCAGGCAACGCCTGACACCAAATTATTCATTATTCATTCGGAACGACACGCAGGTCGTTCCCTACGAATCAAACCAAAAATCCGCCCACATCGAGTGAGCGGATTTTTTCTACGCTATTGTATCAAAAATCGAACTAAGATTTGCTACCTTACGGTTAATCTGCAATGTATCAGCCGCATTGAGAATAACATCTCCCATTACAAGGTTAGTAACATTTGCAACTTTGAACCTATAATCTGTATCTTCTGCAAGGTTAAATACTGAAGACAAATTTGCTACCTTACGGTTAATTTGCAATGTATCACCTGCATTTATAATGCCGTCACCCGTAACATCACCATAAAGCCAGATTTCTACATCCTGTGTTACATTACTGTCAGCAACAGTAATTTCATACTCACGGGGAGCATGCTTTGATTTTGAAACTCTTACAGCATATGTACCTGCCTCAACACCTTCAAAAGTATATGTACCCGAGTTCCCTGTAACAGTCTTGGTATCGACCACTGCTCCACCACTGATAAGCTCAATGGTTACACCTTTTGATGCATCACCAAAGGCTTTTACAGTACCGGAATCTGCTTCACCTCCGGGCATAGAGGAATTGAAATGGATATTAGCGTTTGTGAGATCTTCATTATAACTTCCTATTCCAATAGCATTCCATTCTTCTTCAGTACCGCCATAATACACGTCGGTTAATGATTCGCAATCATAGAAAGCATCATCTCCGATATTTGTAACGCTGACAGGCATCTCAATCACAGCAAGAGAAGTACAATAATTAAAAGCATATTCACCTATATCTGTCACACTGTCAGGAATTTCAATTGAAGTCAGAGATGTACAATCGTTAAAAGCAGAACCGCCTATACTTGTAACGCTGTCGGGAATTTCAAGCTCGGTGAGAGAGGTACAACCATCAAAAGAACGATAACCTATACTTGTAACATAATCGGGAATTATACTGTTTTTACAACCTGTCACAAGCGTATTTGTGGCTGTTTCGATAATACAGTTACTGTCACTATGATATTTTGTGTTACCACTTGCTAAAACTATTGATTCCAGAGAAGCACAATAACTGAAAATACGCGAACCTATACTTGTAACACTGTTAGGAATTTCAATTGAAGTGAGGGATTCACAACCCCAAAAAGCATTATCACTTATATTTGTAACGCTATTTGGAATTTTAATTGAATTAAGTGATTCACACCAGACAAAAGTCCCTTCTTCTATACTTGTAATACTGTCAGGAATTTCAATTGCAATGAGAGAATCACATTCATAGAAAGCACTACCACCTATACTTGTTACACTGTCGGGAATTTCAATTGCAATGAGAGAATCACATTCATAGAAAGCACTACCACCTATACTTGTTACACTGTCGGGAATTTCAACTTCGGTGAGAGAGTGACAACTCCCAAAAGCATATTCACCTATACTTGTAACGCTGATTGGTATCTCGATTGTTGCAAGAGAAACGCAATTATTAAAAAGTTTTTCAGATATGCTTGAAATACCGCTACCTAAATCCACAGAGCTTAGAGAACGGCATTCTTCAAAAGCAGAACCGCCTATACTTGTAACACTGTCAGAAATTTTAACTGTGGTGAGATAGTCACACCATCGGAAAACCTCATCACTTATACTTGTAACGCCATATTTGACAATAATGCTTTCTATTGAATCTGTGTAGGATTTCCACGGGATAGAAGAATAATAAGTATAATTCTCCATCTCTCCCGTACCACTGATAGTCAAAACTCCATCTTCATCAAGTGTCCAGGTGAGATTGTCGCCACATTTACCCGAGGCAGTGACTGTTGCGGCACTCACGGTAACGCCGTTAAAAAGGCTCATTACCATAATGAGTGCTAAGGCTAAGCTTAAGATTTTTTTCATTTTGTTTTCCTCCTAAAAGTATTTCCACTATTCCATTTTACCTTGCTAAATTGCAAAAGTCAATAGAAAGCGATTAAGTTTTTCATTTTAACTAATTCCTCCTAAAATAAAAAGTGCGGCTACCGAAGTAACCGCACAAAAAACGCAAACTCCGATAGTCGCCAAACTAACCGAGTGTGAAATAAGGCGTAACTTACCATACTTACAGCCGAAGGAATTTGCGTTTTTATCAAATTCATTTCAACTGTAAGAATTGAGCAATTAAGCGTATTTATTCCCATAAAAAAGAAAATACACCTGATTTCACACAATATTCAGTTAGTTTGGCAATAAACATTATACCACCTATTTTTAAAAATATCAACTGTTTAAAATAAAAAAGCCTTCCTTGTGTAAGGGGAGGTTGCGAGCGTGCCCGATGGGCAATGAAGCGAGCAAAACGAAGCGTAGCGGTCAAAAGTTATTGGCTGATAGCCGTAAATAACTTTTGGGCACCGCAAGAGGTCAAGGGGGACCGCGTCAGCGGTGGATGAGGTGTCCTTTCAAATCGTTCGCCTTAGCAAAACACCATATCTTTGCCAAAGGCAAACGGCGTGCCGAAGGCAAATCATAACTAAAAACAGCCTCTCAATCGAGAGGCTGTTTTATTAGTTTTTCCAGTTCTTTTACTTTTTTCGCATCTGCTGAGGGGTAGATGTCAAAGGGGAAAGCAATTCCCATTTTTTCATATTTTTCCTTGCAAAGCTTCCTAAACGGAAGAAGTTCTACTTTTTTAATGCACTTTTTACCCTTGATAATTTCTTTGAGCTTTTTTATATTCTCTTCGTTATCGTTGACAGATGGTACTATAACCTGCCTTATCCAGGTATCAATGTTTCTTAATTCAAGCTCATCTAAAAACATTAAAACCTTATCAAGGGAAGTTCCGATATATTTTTTATAATCCTCATCATTTGTCATTTTGATATCGAGCAGAACACAGTCGGTCACAGTGAGAAGCTTTTTAACATCGTCATTCAAAACACTGCCCGAAGTATCAATCGCTGTATGTATTCCCATTTCCTTACAAAGGGAAAAAAGCTCGTATAAAAACTCAGCCTGCAAAAGCGGTTCACCACCCGAAACAGTGATGCCACCCTCATCGCCAAAGTAATTTTTATATCGTAAAACCTTATCAAGAATTTCCTTTGCCGTTACTTCTTCCCCGCCCTGAGTACTCTGGGTATCGGGGTTGTGACAGTAACCGCATCTGAGGTTGCACCCCTGCATAAACAAAACAAAGCGTACGCCCGGTCCGTCCAAAGTTCCCATACTCTGACAGGAATGTACTTTTCCGTTCATACGCTCAGTCCTTTCGATGTAAAGCAAAAAGCTTTACACATCATTGTTAAATAAATCCTCTCATTGTGACGGAACGATGTGGGCATCGTCCCCTACAACATAAAGGGGTGTTGCCCATATTACATTGCATCGTGGAAGGTTCTGCTGATTACTTCTTTCTGCTGTTCCCTTGAAAGCTTGTGGAAGTTAACCGCATAGCCAGAAACCCTGATAGTAAGGTTAGGATACTTATTGGGGTCTTCATATGCTTCCATAAGTTTTTCCTTGTTAAGAACATTTACATTGATATGATGCGCCATCTGTTTAAAGTAGCCGTTTAATACATCAACCAAGTTCACAATACGCTCAACATCGCTGTTGCCAAGTGCCTGCGGAGTAATCGAGAAGGTATTGGAAATACCGTCACGGCAACAGTCATAAGGCATTTTTGCAACCGAGTTAAGAGAAGCTAAAGCTCCATTTGTTTCACGGTTATGCATAGGGTTAGCACCGGGAGCAAAGGCTTCGCCTTTCTTTCTGCCATCGGGGGTAGCCCCTGTCTTTTTACCATAAACTACATTTGAAGTAATGGTAAGCGCAGACAAAGTGTGTTTTGCATTTCTGTAGGTAGGAGTTTTCTCAAGCTCTTTGGAAACAGAAATAAGCATTTCTTTTGCAATATCGTCAACTTTATCGTCATCGTTTCCGTATTTGGGGAAATCTCCCACAGTTTCAAAGTCCTCGATATATCCGTCATCGTCACGGACAACCTTGACTTTTGCATATTTGATTGCAGAAAGCGAGTCGGTAATTACAGAAAGCCCTGCCACGCCAAACGCCATAAAACGCTCAACATCGGTATCGTGAAGCGCCATCTGGAGCTTTTCGTAAGCATATTTATCGTGCATATAATGGATTACATTCATTGTGTTTACATACAATTTGCAAAGCCATTTGAGATACTTTTTAAAGCGTTTCATTACCTCATCGTAATCTAAAAACTCATCGGGGTAAACTTCGTCACGGGGGCCTAAATCAAAGCCCGACATCAAATCGTGACCGCCGTTTAAAGCAAGAAGCAAAAGCTTCGGAAGATTACATCTTGCACCAAAGAACTGCATCTGTTTACCGACTTTCATCGCGGATACACAGCAAGCAATTGCATAATCGTCACCATATGTGGGACGCATTACATCATCGTTTTCATACTGGATAGAGTCGGTGTCGATAGAAACCTTGGCACAGAATCTCTTGAAGTTTTCAGGAAGCTTGTCCGCCCACAAAACTGTAAGGTTAGGCTCGGGAGCAGAGCCCAGAGTATAAAGGGTATTAAGCATTCTGAAAGAGTTCTTTGTAACCAGAGGCTTGCCATCTTCTGTCATACCGCCGACACATTCGGTAATCCACATGGGGTCACCGCCGAAAAGCTCGTTGTATTCGGGGGTACGCAGATGTCTTGCCATACGGAGTTTCATAACGAAATCGTCCATAAGCTCCTGCGCCTGTTCTTCGGTAAGGATACCTGCTTTGATATCTCTTTCAATATAAATATCAAGGAAGGTACTTACTCTGCCGAGTGACATAGCGGCACCATTCTGCTCCTTGATAGCGCCAAGGTAAGCAAAATATGTCCACTGAATAGCTTCTCTTGCATTACCCGCAGGTTTTGAGATATCATAGCCGTACATCTCGGCCATTTCCTTGAGTTTACCGAGGAAATTAATCTGACGGAAAAGTTCTTCGAGAACACGAATATTTTCTTCCGACATCGGAAGTTTACCTTTGTCGGATTTGTCTTTTTCCTTTGCTTTAATCAGGACATCAACACCATAAAGAGCTACTCTGCGGTAGTCACCGATAATTCTTCCTCTGCCGTAAGCATCGGGAAGACCTGTAATAATACCGATTTTTCTTGCGGCACGCATCTCATCTGTATAAACCCTGAAAACGCCATCGTTATGGGTTGTACGGTAAACGAAATCATCTTCGATTTTCTGCGACATCTTGTAGCCGTACGCTTCACAGGCATTTCTTGCCATTCTGATGCCACCAAAAGGATTGACACCGCGTTTTAACGGACGGTTTGTCTGCAAACCTACAATAAGCTCGTTTTCCTTATCAAGATAACCGGGCTTGTAGTTTGTAAGCGAAGTTACAGTTGTAGTATCGATATCGAGTACACCGCCGAACTCCTTTTCAACCTTCAAAAGAGTGTTGAATTTATCCATAAGTGCATCGGTTCTGGGTGTTGAGGAAGCAAGGAAAGAATCATCGCCTGTATAACAGGTGTAGTTGTTGAGGATAAAATCCCTTACATCAATTTTGTCCTGCCATCTGGATTTTTTAAATCCGTTCCACTGTTCAAATTTCATTTATAACACACCTTTCTGTAAAGCTGTATATCTAAAACAACAAGGCAGTCCTATGCTTATGCATAAAACTGCCCAGACGGTCGGCTTTTTTTCTTTGCACTCCCTTGTGGTCATCCACAAAATCCGTCAGTCGCACAAAGATTTCTGACTGCTTGTCGATTATTTTCAGCTGTCTTAAAGACAGTTTCAAATGTATACTCTTTTTGTTTATATTTATTATACTCTTTTACATCGCTTTTGTCAACACAATTTAAAAAAAATTTTTAAATGAATATTAAATGTTTTATAGTGAAATCTACCATATAAAAGGAAGTGAAATTATGATTCATAATGTTATTACGAAAATTGTGGAATTTGCAATAATTCTTTTCGAGTTTACGGGTGTTGTTATTATAACCTTTTCAGGAATAAAAGGGATTATCAGTTTTATCAGAAAGGATTCCCTGACGCGTCTTAATCTGGCGCAGGGTATGGCGACAGCCCTTGAATTCAAGCTCGGAAGTGAGATTTTAAGAACTGTAATTGTCCGTGAGCTTTCTGAAATTTTAATTGTTGCAGCAATTATTGCTTTGCGTGCGGCACTCGCTTTCCTTATACACTGGGAAATCAAAAACGAGGACCCCGATAAAAAAATTGACCGCCCTTAAAAAGGACGGCCTAAACAATTGGGAAAGGGTAGGCGTAACCGCCTAAAGGAGTTGCTGTAACTATAATATAACACACCCAATTTAAAAAGTTTGTCGAAGTATGAAAAAATCCCCGATTTTTTTAAATCGGGGATTTACTGTGCCTTAAATTATTTTGCTTCGTAAAGAACTGTGTTGGTATCGCCTTTTTTCATATTTTCTGCCAAAGCACCAACCAAAGCTTTGAAAGAATCAGTAGAAACTGTAGCGCCTGCTACTGTATCAACTTCTGCAACATCCTGTTTTTCAACAAGGTCAGCTGCGAGTTTTGCAGCTGTGTCAGCAGGATATACACCGGGGAAAACGCCTTCGTAAGCTTCTTTGTAAGCTTCGTCTTCAGTTTTCTTATGACCATCTTCTTCGTTGAGAGAGTCATATTCAACTGCAACGATTTTGCCGCCTTCAACTGTTACATTAACATAATCTTTCCAGCCGTGGTCGTCAAACTTAGCATTTTCAGCACGATATGTGCCATCTTTGAGTGTAGCATCTTCTTTTGCACCGCAAGAGCTGAGAACAGCTGTCAATGTGAGTGCTGCGAGCATAATTGCCAAAAACTTTTTCATAAAAATTTCTCCTTTCAGAATAAGGCATTAAACCTTTTTTATATTATAACCTATATTTCAAACTTTGTCCAGCATTTAACAATATTTTTAAAAATTTAATAAATTAACCAAAAACGCTGCCGTTATCTGCTATTTTTCTTTGTATTTTTATGGTTTTCCTTGACAAGACTTTATAAAAATAATATCATATAATATGTATGTTTATTGTTTTTTTACTTTGAAAGAAGTGGTTTTAATAAAAAAGTATTTTATAGCTTTGATAATGCTCTCATTTTCTTTTATCATCTCCTCTTGTGATGTAACCCCTGTATCCTCTGATATGTTTGTAATGGATACTGTTATGACACAAACAGTTTATTCAAAAAACGCAAAAGACATTATAAATGAAACAGAAAGCATTATCAGAAATCTTGAAAACACTTACTCTTCGTATGAAGAAAATTCTCTTACCGATAAGATAAATAAAAACGCAGGTATATCACCTGTAAAAGTAACAAAAGAAGAGTTTGACATTATAAAAAGATGTGTTGAGTTTTCGGATAAGACTGATGGAATTTTTGACCTGACAATAGCTCCGCTCACAAAACTTTGGAATATCACAGGCGAAAATCCGACTGTTCCTGAACCCGACAAAATCACAAAAGCTCTGGCTTTGATAAACTACAAAAATGTAGTATTGGATGAAGAAAATCTCACTGTGTTTTTAAAGGAAAACGGCACAGCACTTGACTTTGGTGCCACTGTAAAGGGATTTGCTGTACAGCAGATTTTAGAGTGTTTTCAGCAAAATAATGTAATCGGTGCGGTAGTTTCATTGGGTGGTAATGTCGCGGTATGCGGTAACAAAAACGGTACCCCGTTCAAAGTAGGTTTAAGGGACCCCCAAAAAGGTTCTTCTGACTATTTCGCAATACTTGAAGGCGAAAATAAAATTATATCCACTTCAGGTGGATATGAACGCTACTTTGAGGAAAATGGTATAATCTACCACCACATTTTAAATCCAAAGACAGGCTATCCCTGTGAATCGGATTTGCTCAGCGTTTCGGTAATCTCAGAGGACGGACTTTTATCTGACTTTCTCTCCACCTATTTTTATATGGCAGGGACAGATGAAGTCAAAAACCATTTAAATGAAGAAAAATATTCTTTGATTGCAATCGACAAAGAGAATAAAGTATATATTTCTCCCTCGCTTGAAGGGAAAATAACTCTTCTCTACGAAAGTGGGTATACACTTGCATAAATTCGCAAAAAGAAAAGATATCATTATAATTGCATTGATACTGATTGTGGCAACAGGACTTTGGGGAATAATTAAGTTTTTCCCGAAATCCACTGCCGACACAGCTATAATAAAATATGACGGCAAGGTGGTAAAAACCGTTCCTTTGGATACAGACACTGAGTTTTCTTTAAAGGAAGACCCCACTGTTAAATTTAAAGTAAAAAATGGTGCCATCTCCTTTGTGGATGCCACCTGTCCCGATAAAATCTGCCAGAACACAGGCTTTATCTCAAAATCGGGACAAACAGCCGTATGCTTACCTAAAAAAACAGTTTTGCAGTTAAAAGGTTCACATAACGAAGTTGACATTGTTGCAAACTGATGAAAGAAGGGGAACAAACTGACTACAAAAAAGCTGACAGGTACAGCGATGCTTTTATGCCTTGCCATTGTTTTCAGTTTTATTGAAAATATGATTCCTCCACTGCCCACTCTCCCTCCGGGCGTAAAACTGGGACTTTCAAATATCGTCACCATCTACTGCCTTTTCTTTATTGACAGTAAAAGTGCATTTAGTATCTCCGCATTGAAATCAGGTTTCGTAGCACTCACAAGAGGATACACCGCCGGTATTTTAAGTTTTTCGGGCGGTATTTTATCGGTGCTTGTGATGTTACTTTTTAAAAGAGAAAATCCGCGTTACCTTATTTTGAGTGTTATTGGCGCAATAAGCCATAATATAGGACAACTTTTAGTTTCCGCAGTTCTTTTTAAAACGACAAGTATTTTTTATTATCTGCCTGTTTTAATTATTTCAGGCGTGATAATGGGGTCTGTTACCGCAACCCTTATGAAAGTACTTATCCCCGCTTTAAAAAGAATTTCCATCGATAAACAGAAAGGATAATTTTGTTATGCGAAATCTTAATGGAATTAAACTCGCACATCACAAAAAGTCAAAAGACTTTATGACAGTGGATATCCCACTGCCAAAGGTTGTTAAAATCCCTATGCTTCAGCATATGGGCGTTCCTTGTCGTCCCCTTGTAAATGTAGGCGACACTGTAAAAGCAGGTCAGCTTATCGGCGACAGTGATAAAGCTTTCTCCGTACCTATTCACAGTTCCGTATCAGGTACCGTTACTGCTATTGAAAATTATCTTGCTTATTCGGGAAACACCGAACAGCGTGTGGTTATAGAAGTTTCAGAAACACAGGAATATGAGGATTTCACTCCCCACCCTGTTTTTGACCAGAACTCTTTAGTTCAGGCGGCAAGACTTTCAGGTATCGCAGGACTCGGTGGTGCAGGATTTCCGACCCATATAAAACTTAATTGCAAAAATCCCGAGAGCATTACAACTCTTGTTATAAACGGTGCTGAGTGTGAGCCTTATATCACATCCGACAACCGTGAAATGCTTGAATGCCCTGATGATATCATCGGTGGTATCAAGGAAGTTATGCGTTGCCTTGGTATTCCAAAATGTGTTATTGGCATTGAAGACAATAAAAAGGAAGCCATTGCCCTTCTCAAAGAAAAAAGCAGTGGCGAAAACATCGAAGTATTTTCACTCAAAAGCACATACCCTCAGGGTGCTGAAAAAATCCTCATTTATCAGTCAACAGGCGTTGTGATTGAAGAAGGTGAAATTCCTGCAGATAAAGGAATTATCGTAATGAATGTTTCCACTGTTGCAGAGCTTTACCGCTTTATCCGCACAGGTAAACCGCTTACTCATAAGCGTATCACCGTTGATGGAAACTATGTTACAAATCCTATGAATTTGCGTGTGCCTATCGGTACTTCCATTGAGTATATCTTAGACTATGCAGGTATTGACAAGGATATGGCAGACAAAGTACTGCTCGGCGGTCCTATGATGGGTGTTGCAATATATGATATCGAAACCCCCATTATGAAGAACACTAACGCTGTTTTGGTGCTCAAAGACCCACATCTCCGTTATAAGGTTTCACAGACTCTGCGTACAATTTTACCTGCCGCAAATATCAGAGGTACCGACAAACTCGAAGATGCTTCCCGAAGCCCCAACACTACTGTTGTTGGCGACTTGCTCGCACTTCCCAAAACCGCTTGTATCCGTTGCGGTAAATGTGTGTATGTTTGTCCCGTTGACCTTATGCCGGCGGCACTTGAAAGAGCATATATGAAGCGTGACCTCGAAAAATTAGAGAAACTCAAGGTAAACCTTTGTATCAACTGTGGTTCCTGCTCATATATCTGCCCTGCAAGACGAAACCTTGCACAGAAAAATCAGCTTGCAAAAGATTTGCTTAAAAAGAAAAAGTAAGGAGGTAACAAGTTATGAAAGATTTAATCGTATCCCCCTCTCCGCATATCAGAAGCGGAAACTCAACTCAGAGAATTATGCTTGATGTAATCATAGCGTTACTTCCTGCATTTGTGGCATCAATTATAATTTTTGGTGGAAGAGCTGCTCTCCTCACTATATTCTGTATAATCAGCTGTATGGTCTTTGAATATTTTTCAAGACTTCTTATGAAACGCACACAGACCCTTTCCGACTTGAGCGCTGTTGTAACAGGTATGCTTTTGGCTATGAACCTCCCCGTTACAATTCCTCTGTGGATTGCACTTTTCGGTTCATTTATGGCAATTGTTGTTGTAAAACAGCTCTTTGGCGGTATCGGTCAGAACTTTGCAAACCCCGCTATTGCAGCACGAGTTATCCTGCTTGCCTCTTTCTCGGGTCAGATGACAAAGTTCACCGTTCCCTTCGACCACAACGGCGTTGATGCAGTTGTTTCTGCAACACCTCTTACACAGCTTGCAAATGGCGGCGAGGTACCCACTTTGCTTGAAATGTTCCTTGGCGCAAAAGGCGGTTGTATCGGTGAAGTAAGCTGTGCGGCACTTTTACTCGGTGGCATCTACCTTGTAGCACGCAAGGTTATCTCCCCCATCACTCCCGTAGTATTTATCGGTACAGTATTCCTTGGAAGCTTTTTGCTTGGTCAGAACCCCGTATACCAGATTTTCTCAGGTGGCCTTTTCATCGGTGCTATCTTTATGGCAACCGACTACGCAACCTCTCCTATTACAAAATGGGGCAAATTCTACTTTGCACTCGGTTGCGGTATAATAACAATACTCATTCGTTTCTACGGCGGATACCCCGAAGGTGTATCCTTTGCAATACTTCTTATGAATATCCTTACCCCACAGATTGAAAAGCTTACTGCAAGAACTCCCGTGGGTGTCAAGGTTGAAAACCCTGAGAAACTTAAAGTAAAGCGCATTGTTTTGAGAGTTATCGGTATTATCCTGGTAGTTGCAGTCGCTCTATGGACAGCACTCACCCTCTTTAATTCAGGTGTTGAGCATCAGGAACATCTCGAAAAAGTTCTGCCCGGTTCTGATAAATTTGAGCTTGTGGAAACTTCTTCCGAAGATGTTTTGTACGCTTATAAAGCTAAGGATAACTCAGGTATTGCACTTGTTATAAACGCAAAAGGATACAGCAAAAACTCTCCTATTGAGATGATGGTAGGCTTTGATATGAACGGTGCAGTTCAGGGAATCAGTTTTATAAGCCACCACGAAACTGAAGGTATTGGTTCCAATGTTCTGGAAAACGAAGAATTTTTAAATGCCGTTAAAGAAGATCCTTTCTTTGCTGATGCAATCTCGGGAGCTACATTTACTTCCGAAGGCGTTAAAAACGGCTGTATACTCGCGATGGAGTTGTTTGAAACTCTTCAGTCGGAAATTTTAGGATAAGGGGGATATGAATATGAAAGTATGGACTCAGATTATAAAACCCACCCTTGTTCTCATTATGGTATGTGCGGTAATTTCCGCAGCACTTGCCCTCACTTATAACCTCACAGGCGTTGCAGAACTCGGAAACGGTTACTCAAATGACCAGCTCGCAGAATTCACTGCAAACGCTCTTCCCGAAGCTGATTCTCTGACTCAGATTGAATTTGAAGATGAAAATCTCCTCTTCGGTTACAAAGCTGACAATGGTGCAGGTCTTGCCCTTATCGTAAACGGAAAAGGTTATTCATCCGATGGTATCACTATGATGGTAGGATTTGATATGAACGGCGAGGTTCAGGGAATTCACATCATAGCTCAGGGTGAAACTCCCGGTATCGGTGACAAAGTTGCAAACAACGAATCAGATTACCTTAAAAACTTTGTTGGCAACACAAAAGGCAATGTTTCTGCCGATATCGTTGCAGGTGCAACACGCACTTCAAACGGTATCATTGACGGCGTTACAAAAGCCACAGAACTTTTTGAAAAACTTAAGGAGGTGGCGTAAATGAGCTGGTTTAAAGAATTTTTCAAAGGCATTATAAAAGAAAACCCCGTTTTGGTTATGCTCCTTGGCACCTGCCCTACTTTAGCGCTTACTTCCTCCGCTTCTAATGCAATCGGTATGGGAGTTGCAACAACCTTTGTACTTTTAGGTTCAAGTATTGTAATCTCCCTTCTTAAAAAAGTAATTCCAAATGAAGTAAGACTCCCTGCATTCATCGTAATTATCGCAGGATTTGTAACAATCGCAGGATTTTTATTGCAGGTATATGTGCCTGACCTTTACAGCACCTTAGGTGTATTCTTGTCACTCATTACCGTAAACTGTATCATCTTGGGCCGTGCCGAAGCTTTTGCAAGCAAAAACTCTGTCGGCAAATCCATCGCCGATGCACTCGGTATGGGTGTCGGATTTACTCTTGCCCTTTTCCTTATGGGTACTATCAGAGAGATTTTCGGTATGAACACATTCTTTGGAATGGATATTTCAATGGGCTTTTTACAGCCAATAGGACTCTTCATCACTCCTGCAGGCGGATTTATGGTATTCGGATTTTTGGTTGCAGTTGCAAACAAACTCTCAGGCTATAAAATTTCAAAGAAAAAAGGCTGTGCATCCTGTCCTTCAAGAGGACTTTGCCACAAAGATGAGGAGGTACAGTAATGAAAGAAATCTTAACTATTTTAATCAGTGCAATTTTGGTTGACAACTTTGTTCTTTCAAAATTTATGGGAATTTGTCCTTTTATTGGCGTTTCCAAAAAGACCTCATCTGCGATGGGTATGAGCGTTGCCGTTACCTTTGTAATGGTAATGTCCACAGCACTTACCCACCCCATTTACACTTATATTCTCGCTCCTAACGGACTTGAATACCTTAAAACAATGACTTTTATTCTGATTATCGCACTCTTTGTTCAGCTTGTTGAAATCATTATAAAACGCTTTGTTCCCCCACTTTACAAATCACTCGGCATTTACCTGCCGCTTATCACAACAAACTGTGCCGTTTTGGGTGTTACAATTCTTAACATCGACAGCAGTTACAACTTTGTGCAGAGTATTGTAAACGCACTGGGTGCAGGTATTGGTTTCACCGTTGCTTTACTCCTCTTCTCAGGCGTGAGAGAGCGTATTGACAACGCAGATGTCCCCGAAATGTTCAAAGGTATTCCTTCGGCACTTATCGCCGCAGGTATCGTGGCTGTTTCCTTTATGGGATTTTCGGGCATCGTTGAAAACCTCTTTAAATAAGGAGAATTAAGAATATGGAATATTTATTGCCAATTATTATTTTCGTGGCACTCGGGCTTTTAGCAGGTCTTTTGCTTTCGATATTCTCCAAAATCTTTGCTGTTGAAAAAGATGAAAGAATAGACGAAATCAAAGATGCTTTGCCAAATGCAAACTGCGGTGCCTGCGGATATTCAGGTTGTGAAGCTTACGCTTCTGCAATCGTTTCTGAGGGTACTAAGACAAACCTCTGTATCCCGGGTGGTGACAAAACATCACGAAAAATCAGTGAGATTATGGGATTGCCGTTTGAAGATGTACTTGAAAGGAAAGCCGTTGTCCGTTGTGACGGAAGATGCGGTGTCACAAAAGATAAATACATCTACTATGGTTCTATGTCATGTGCCGCATCGAATACTTTTTACAGCGGTAAAAAAGAATGTACTTCAGGTTGTCTTGGACTTGGTGACTGTATCAAGGTTTGTAAATTCGGTGCAATAAGCATCAAAGACAATGTTGCGGTTATTGACCGTGAAAAATGTACAGGTTGCGGAATGTGTGAAAGTGCATGTCCCAACGACCTTATCGGTGTAATCGATGAGAAAAAAGATATTGAAATCATCTGTCAGAGCCATTTTAACGCAAAAGAAACACTTAAAATGTGTGATGTAGGTTGTATCGGCTGTAAGAGATGTGAAAAAGTTTGCCCCACAGGTGCTGTTACAGTAGTTGATAACCACGCAATCATCGACCACGACAAATGTATCGTATGTGGCGAATGCATCAGCGTATGTTCAAGAAAATGTATTAAAAAACTTGCATAAAAGAAGGCGGTCAGGAAATCCTGACCGCTCTCTTGCGAAAAAATATAATATGTGATATGATATGTTTCTGGAGGTGAGATAATGCAAAAGTTAAGAAATTTACCTTTTTTCAGTTCTAAAATAACAAAAGGAATAATCCTTTTCCTTTTTCCTTTTTTCATCTGCTTTACCACAGAATTCGGACATCTGCAAAATCTCAACGAGTTTTTAAGCTTTGCAACCGAAAAATCGGGCATTATCATCTTTGATGCGATTTTCATAAACGCTATCTTCTGGGTTTTGAGTTTCATTATCGGAAGAACCTGGATAAGCGGACTTATAACATCGCTCCTTTTTTACATATGTACCTGTGTTGAATACTATAAATATTACATATCAGGTGCGCATTTTCTTTTCAGCGACCTTGCAATGACCAAAAATGTTGCCGATATGGCACAGTTTACAAGAATACATTTTAACTTTATTTTGTTGCTTGACTTCTTTCTTGTAGCATTTTATGTGATTTTACTGTATATCTGCGATATAAAAATCAACAAAAAGATTGTTTTAAGAAGTTCTGCTTCGATATTTATAACAGCTTTAACAGTGCTTTTTATCTGTGTTCCCGCACTTTTTACAGGTGTCTGCACCGCTTTGAAAGTTGACAACAGTTATAGCTTCAATGCATTCTCCGATGATACAAGATTTGATAACAACAAATTTATCGGAAACTTTGCCGTTTCGTTAAATCAGCAGATTGCAAACAAGGTAAAAGAACCTGAAAACTACTCCGAAGAGCTTGTAAACAGTATGCTCGAAGAAAATGATACTCCTGTTTCGGGCGAAGTTACAAAACCCAATATAATCTTTATTATGTCGGAATCTTTCGGCGACTTCCGAAACCTTAACGGTATGGAAGTTCCCGAAGATATTTATAAGAATTTTGATAAAGCAAAAGAGATTTCCTTTTATGGTAATACCATTGTTCCTACTTTCGGTGGAAATACTGTCCGCACTGAATTCGAGCTTATGTTCGGTCTACCCGTAAAATCGCTTAAGGATGCAACCATTCCCCACGCCCTTATCCCCGATGATATTGAGCTTGATACTTTTGCACAGATGTATAAAAAACACGGTTATCACACTACATATCTCCACCCGTTCAGCTCAAGCTTTTACAACAGAGAAGATGCGTACAGCGAATATGGTTTTGACCGTCTGATTTTTATTGACGACCTCACAGTTCCTGTAAACTATTTCAGGGATTATGTTGACGATGAAACCCTTTACAGACAAGCCGAGAAAGTTATGTTAGAAACTGATGGTCCCGATTATATCCATATAACAACTATGCAAAATCATCAGCCTTACGGCGAAGATGGTACAAACGAAGTAAATATTTATCTTGAGGGAATTAAGCTCAGTTGTGACGAGCTTTTAAACTTCTTTGATAAGCTCAAATCCTTTAAAGAACCGACTATTGTCTTCTTTGTGGGTGACCATCTCCCCTTCTTCAGCCCAGGCAATGACCTCTATCAGAATCTTGGAATAGATGCCCAAAACTGTCAGGTTTTATATGACGAAACCTACCTTATCTGGAACAACTACAATCTTTCTTATGATTCTGTTCCCGAATTTACTGTTTCGGCATTTTACCTGCCGCATATTATCTACAACCTTTCAGGGCTTACCCCTAATGAATTCAACAACACAATCCTCTCAGCTATGGAGCAGGAACCTGTTTATTCAACTCCGTATTCCGATGAAAACTTTGAACTTTTAGATATTTTAACCTATGACCGCACAATCGGAATGGGTTATTCGGATGAAGAAATAGTAAGTCCCTTTATAAAAACTAAGACACGGCGAGATTTTTCTCTCGCCGTGTTCTATTTTTTTCAAAAGTATCATACCATTAGATAGAAAATTTATGCAAAATGAAAGGAATGATACTTTTATGGCAGTAAATCTCACGAAAGATACTATCTGTCTTAATGAAACTGTCCTGAACACCTCATCGGAATGTTCTGTTGAACTTGATTATCTCCTCCCTGACTACTATCCTGATATTTTCAAACTCCTGAAAACCCGTATAATCCCTAAGGTGCAGTCGAGAAAGATTTCGGGCAACAAACTTTACTTGGACGGAATTTCCCTCGTCAGAGTGCTGTATCTTACCGAAAACTCCACAGAGATACACTGTATCGAACAGACTATCCCCTTTTCAAAATCAATAGAGTTACCAAACGAATGCGAAAACGCAACGATAATGGTTACTCCCAAATGTTATTTTGTAAACTCGAGAGCCGTAAATCAGCGCCGTCTGGATGTAAGAGGCGGTATAAGCTGTAAAATCAAAGTAACCTGTCCTAAAGAACTCAGTTTAGTAAAAGGCGGAGAGGGTCACGGTATGCAGTTTCATTTCAGGCCCGTTACCGTTTGTGACAGGAGAAAATATGCTTTTAAACAGTTTACCATAAACGAAGAACTCTCATTAGGACATACCAAAAAAGGAATCAACTCAATTTTAAACTATCATACAGCTGTTGCACCAACCGATTACAAGATAATCGCCAACAAAATCATCTGCAAGGGCGATTTGATTATTCATATTCTGTATACCTCAGGGGAAGAAAATCCCGTTCCCGAAACTATGGATTTCTCGGTCCCCTTAAGCCAGATTGTAGACATCCCCGGTATAGACGAAAACTACAGCACAGATATCAGTTTTGATGTTATCTCTGCAACATTTAATCCAAAATCCGAAGATGGTGATGAAAACCTTTCCTTAAACTGCGAATTTGTGATAAATGTTTCCTGTACTGCTGATGAAAACAAGGAAATTCTCATTACAGACGATGTCTATTCCACTGTTTTTGAACTTAATACTACCGTTTCCGATCTGAATGCCGAACAGCATCAATGTTCAATGAACAAAGAATATGTTATAAAACATAACATTGAAACCGACAGCGACAATCAGATTATGGGGGTTTATGATGCTTTTGCAAACATCACGGACTGCAGTGTGAAAAACGAAAATGATACATTGGCGGTAAACGGAACTGTTGAACTTTGCGCTGTCTGCTTTAAAAATGACAACACGCCCTTTGTCCTTGAAAAAAACTTGCCGTTTGAAGTTCCCATCGAGATAAAAGACTGTAAAGATATTAACTTTACACCTGAATGTGAGGTGCTGAATGCAAGTTACAACATCGCATCTGCAGGCAGTCTGGAAATTCGTACAAAACTGCATATCGGCGGTAATGTTTACAAAAAAGTTTCCTGTAATGTGATTACCGATGTATCAGCAAACGAAGAAATGAGGAAAGAAATCACACCATACGCCTTGCATCTTTATTACGCAGGCAAAGGCGAAAGCTTATGGAATATCGCAAAAAGATTTAACACCTCAATGGCAGCCGTTATGGATGAAAACTCTCTTGATACCGAGATTTTGCCGGAAGATATTATGCTTTTAATTCCGGTCGTAAACGGTTAAATAAAGACGAAAGGTGTGATAATATGGATATTTATAATGATATTGCTAAGCGAACAAAAAACGAAGTTTATATCGGTGTGGTAGGCCCTGTAAGAACGGGAAAAAGCACCTTTATCAAAAAATTTATGGAAACGCTTGTAATTCCGAATATTGATAACGATTTTCTCCGTGAACGCGCAACCGATGAGTTGCCACAGTCCTCGGGCGGCAAAACCATTATGACAACCGAGCCTAAATTCATTCCCGAGGAAGCAGTAAAAATCACCCTGCCCGATAATGCATCACTTAATGTAAGACTTATTGACTGTGTAGGGTATATCGTTCCAAGCTCTTTAGGATATTTCGAAAACGAAATGCCGCGAATGGTACATACTCCGTGGTTTGACGAGGAAGTTCCCTTTAATATGGCTGCAGAAGTCGGCACTCAGAAAGTCATCACCGACCATTCAACCTTAGGTCTTGTCATAACAACGGACGGCAGTATTACAGACATTCCGCGTGAAGAATACGAAGAAGCAGAAGAAAGAGTTATCGCAGAGCTATCAGAAATTAACAAGCCGTTTATTATTCTTCTCAATACCGAAAACCCAAAAAGCGAAGCAACAAAATCCCTCAAATCCTATATGGAAGAAAAATATAAAAAGAGGGTTTATCCTGTAAACTGCCTTGAGCTTTCCGAGGATAATATCAAAGAAATTCTTAAGGAATTTCTGTTTGAATTTCCTGTTAAGGAATGTAACATCCGTCTGCCTCACTGGATTATTTCCCTCAAAAAAGATAACTGGCTTAAAAAATCGGTATTTGATTCGATAAAAGATGCTTTTTGCTATGTGAAAAAAATCAGTGATATTAAGGATATTACCGAAAAAGTCAAAGGCTGTGAGCATATCGAAAAAGCATCGGTTGAAAATATCGATTTAGGAAAAGGAATTGCCACACTTGATATATCGCTTAAAGATCATCTTTTCTATAAGATTTTAGGCGATATGACAGGTCTTGACATCAAAAACGAAGCATCTTTAATGCCCTGTATGATAGAGCTTGCCAACTGCAAACGCGAATACGATAAGCTTAAAGGCGCTTTAGACGAGGTCACAGCCACAGGCTATGGAATTGTTATGCCTTCGATGGATGAACTCTCGCTTGAAGAACCCGAAATCGTAAAACAAGGCGGTAAATACGGAGTTAAACTCCGTGCCTCCGCACCGAGTATTCATATGATGCGTGCTGATATTCAGACCGAGGTAAGCCCCATTGTAGGAAGCGAAAAACAATCCGAAGAACTTGTTATGTATCTGCTGAAAGAATTTGAAGAAAACCCGAAAAAAATCTGGGAATCCAATATTTTCGGCAAATCCCTCCACGAGCTTGTAAATGAAGGACTGCACAACAAACTTTACAGAATGCCGACCGATGCCCGTATGAAGCTTCAGGAAACAATCGAACGCATTATTAACGAAGGTTGCAGCGGACTTGTATGTTTAATCCTCTAAGCACTTGACTAAACCATAAAAAACATCTATAATATAAAGGCTACGGAAAAATCCGTAGCCTTTAAAATGTTTTAAGGAGGCAAACTCTTGCTGAAACTTCAGAATATCTCCTGGAAAACACCGACAGGAGAGGAAATTTTAAAAGATATATCCCTTACCGTAAACCCAGGCAAGCTTACAGTAGTTACAGGGCCTAACGGTGGCGGAAAAACTTCCCTTGCAAAGATAATAGCAGGTATTGAAGCCCCCACAGGCGGTAAGATTTTTTACAAAGGCGAAGATATAACCGCCCTTGATGTTACAGAAAGGGCAAAAAAAGGAATAAGCTATGCTTTTCAGCAGCCTGTCCGTTTTAAGGGCATCACTGTACGCGACCTTCTGAAACTCTCTGCAGGTGATGACCTTAAAGATGCAGATTTCTGTGACCTTTTAGGCAGTGTGGGTCTTTGCACCCGTGACTACATTAACCGCGAAGTAAACGCAAGCCTTTCTGGTGGCGAAATCAAGCGTATCGAGATTGCAACTGTTTTAGTCCGCGATACCGAGCTTTCTGTGTTTGACGAACCTGAAGCAGGTATAGACCTTTGGAGTTTTTCGGGACTTATTGAGGTTTTTGAAAAGCAAAAAGCCAAGAAAAATCGTTCAATGCTTGTTATCTCCCATCAGGAAAGAATTTTAAATATCGCTGATGAGATTATAGTAATCGCTGACGGCAAGGTAAGAACCCAGGGGCCCAAGGACGAAGTGCTCCCCACCCTCTTAAAGGGCGAGAAATCAAACTACTGTCCTTTGAACAAGGAGGCGTAATATGAATAATATCACCGAACAACTCCTTGAGATGATTTCCGACTTTGGCGGACAGTTCAAAGGAGCATATAACATAAGAGAAGATGGTGGCTGTGCCGCAAGACAGTCCACCGAGAATATAAGCCTTGAAAATATGGAGGACAAGCCCGGTCTTGTTATCAAGGTTGCTCCGAACACCAAAAACGAAAAAGTTTTCATTCCTGCATGTGTAACAAAAGGTGGCATTGACGACCTTGTGTATAACGATTTTTACATCGGCGAAAATGCCGATATCGAAATTCAGGCAGGTTGTGGTGTCCACAACGAAGAAGACTCTGATGCAAGACATAACGGTATCCATCGTTTCTTTTTAGGAAAAGGTGCAAAGGTTTTGTATGTCGAAAAGCATATCGGTACAGGCGAAAGTGGCGGTAAAAAACGCATCGACCCCGTTACCGAAATTTTCCTTGAAGAGGATGCGGTTTTAGAAATGAACACTACCCAGATAGGTGGCGTTGACTCAACTGACAGAAAAACCAATGCTGTCTTGAAAGACCGTGCAAAACTTATTATCCACGAAAACCTTCTTACAGAATTTGAGCAGGTTGCAAAGAGTGATTTCAATGTTCTGATGAATGGCGAAGACTCTTGCGTTGACCTTATCTCAAGAAGTGTTGCAAAAGGTACTTCACATCAGGATTATCATTCCAAGATAAGCGGAAGCACCCGTTGTACAGGGCACTCCGAATGCGATGCAATCTTAGTCGGCAACGGAACTGTAAACGCTGTCCCCGAGCTTTTTGCAGGCCATATTGACGCATCACTTATCCACGAAGCCGCAATTGGCAAAATCGCAGGCGAACAGATTTTAAAACTCAAAACCTTAGGCCTTACCGATGAAGAAGCCGAACAGAAAATCATCGAAGGCTTCTTAAAAGCATAAAATTTAAAATGTAGGGGACGGCATTTATGACGTCCCGAAAAAGGCTCCCTCTCACGAGGGAGCCTTTTGTTCACAAAAACTGAGAGGTTGCATCAATGCGACAAAAGCTTTGAATCCTTTCTTAATGCACTCGGAGTAATACCCTTATGCTTCTTGAACGCCTTGTTAAAATTCACAGTACTGTTAAACCCACATTCTATTGCTATATCAAGCATTGTCATATTTCTGTTTGAAAGTATCATTCGTGTTGCCTTTTCAATGCGTTTTGCAGTGATATAATCCCAGAGCGAAACGCCGTTTATCTCTCTGAAAATATGGCAAAAATAGTTGGGACTTAAGTTTGCAATATCCGAAAGCTCTTTTAAAGTAAGTGCTTCGCCTAAATGCTCATCAATGTAATTATAAACCGATAAAATATCGTTACCCTTATCAGCATGAATTTGCTTTCGGTACTTGTGATTACGCAGCAAATCCACTAAAATAAGATGCAGATGAGCCTTTATGGCAAGGGTATACTGTGCCCCCTCGTTTAAAAGCTCGTTTTTAATCATACCATGATGAAACCTTAAAATCTCGGAATCTTCGGCAGGGATTCTGTTGGAAAATTCAGGGCTGTGATAAAAGCAGAAATTTATATAGCTGTCCCCGAAGCTTTCGGAAAAATCCTCGTTTAAGTATCTTGGTTCAAAGTGCAGATTTGTAATTGAAAGTCCTTCTCCGTCAATCCGAGTAAGAGAATGATGCTCATTTGACGAAAACACAAAAACATCCCCCGGTGAAACCTGATAAACCGCCTTTTCGGTAGTATACTCCCCCGTACCGCTGTTCACAACAGTGATTTCAAAACGGGTATGGGAATGGCGCACATATTCTCTCACCCTCGGTTCAACATTAACATTCCACATCTTCAAAAGCGGATTTCCGTTTTCAAGCAAAAGTTCACCTATAACTTCGGACATTATATCACCTCAATCGTAATATAGTTTCTATTTTCAGTAATATTTTTAATGAAATCAACTACTCAACTGTAATATAATTAGTATATATAAAAAAGTGAATTTTGTCAACAAAGGAGATTGATTATGAATTATTGTTCAAACCCCTCAGATTTAAGAATCACAGATATGCGTTTTGTTGATATCGATGGTGCGCCCAAGCGTTGTACCATTTTGCGTATCGACACAAACCAGGGTATCTCAGGCTTTGGTGAAGTGCGTGACGCATCTTCAAAAACATATGCTTTGATGCTCAAAAGCCGTATTTTAGGCGAAAACCCCTGTAATGTAGATAAAATCTTCCGTAAAATCAAACAGTTCGGCGGACCTTCCCGTCAGGGTGGCGGTGTAAGTGGCATCGAAATCGCTCTCTGGGACTTAGCAGGTAAAGCTTATGGTGTCCCCCTTTATCAGCTTTTGGGCGGTAAATTCCGTGACGAGATAAGAGTTTACTGTGACACCGATGTTGACGGTAAACACACAGGTCACGATATGGGACTTGCCCTCAAAAAAAGAATGGATATGGGATTTACTTTCCTTAAAATGGACCTTGGTATCGGTCTTTTGCTTGACGAACCGGGCACACTTAACGCACCTTTAGGCTTTATCGATGATATGAAAAAGTACGCTTCTCATATCCTTAATGTTCAGGGTGGCTCTGTAACAGCCGATATGGTTCGCCACCAGAAGAGCTATTCCATCGTTACAACTGCACACCCTCATACAGGTATCCATCTTACTGAAAAAGGCCTTGACTTCCTTGAAAACTATGTAAAAGAAGTAAGAGAAGTAATAGGCTACGAAGTTCCTTTGGCTATCGACCATTTCGGTCATATCTGCGTTGAGGACTGTATTCGTTTTGCAAGGCGTATGGAACCGTATAACCTCGCATGGATTGAAGATATGGTACCCTGGATGTACACTGACCAGTATGTAAGACTTAAAAACTCCACCACTATCCCTGTCTGCACAGGTGAGGATATCTACCTCAAAGAAGGCTTTGAAACACTTATCAAAGCAGGTGGCGTTTCTGTAATCCACCCCGACATTCTGACTTGCGGTGGTGCGCTGGAACTCAAGAAAATCGCTGATATCGCTGACGAAAACGGCGTTGCAGTAGCTGTTCATATGGCTGAAAGCCCCGTTGCTTGCCTTGCCGCAGTACATACTGCAGCCGCTATGCACAACTGCTTGGCTTTGGAATTCCATTCCGTTGATGTTCCCTGGTGGGCAGATATGGTTAAGGGCATTGACAATCCCATCTTCAAGGACGGATTTATCAAGGTTCCCGAAAAACCCGGTCTTGGCTTTGATGACTTAAATGAAGAAGTTTTGCGCGAGCACATCAACCCCAATATCCCCGGATACTTTGAACCCACAGACGAATGGAACAAAGAATTCTCCAACGACAGAATCTGGAGCTAAATCTACGATATTTAAAGCGAGGTAAATAAAATGCATTTTAATGACAGAGAAAAAGTAATAGCTTTAACCCCCTTGTGGAAAGGTGAAAGACTCCCTGACGGCAGACCCAAAGTAGAAGATAAATATCTTGATGCACTTTATGGTATGACTTTGGAGGAAGTGTGGAAACCTATATTTGTATTAGGCTACGAAAATCAGTTTGTGGGCGGTGGACTTGCACCTCTTACCCCCTTGCACGATGACGGCAGAAAGCTTGTTGGCCGTGCAGTCACCTGTACCTACTGCCCAACACGCCCCGACCTGCACGAATTGCAGTTTGCCCGTGGCGCTGAGGACGGCAGAAACGGTAACTACAACCAGTGGGTTATCGACAACCTCTATGAAAGAGATGTTGTAGTCTGCGATATGTACGATAAAATCTACAAAGGTACTTTCCTTGGCGGAAACCTCACAACTGCCGTTAAAAAGCGCACCAAAACAGGTGGCGCTGTTATCTGGGGCGGTGTAAGAGATGTTGAGCAGATGAAACAAGTACCCGATGTTCAGGTTTACTACCGCGGTATCGATCCCACACCTATTCGTGAATTTGTTATGAAAGACTGGAACGACATCACATCCTTCGGCGGTGCAGTTTGCTTACCCGGCGACATCGTATTCGGCGCAGGCGGTGGCGTACTCTTTATCCCTTCTCACCTTGTAGCAGACGTTGTTGAAGGTGCCGCAAAAACTCATGTTAAAGACGATTTCGGCTTTGAAATGATAGGTCAGGGCAAGTTCACAACTGCACAGATTGACCGAAACACCTGGACCGAAGAAATGCTTGATATGTTAGTTGAATGGATTAAAACCGACCCCCGTGGTGAAGAATACCGTGACCTTGACTGGTCAAAAGAATATGACCTTGCAAGAAACGGCGACCCCAACGATACACAGACTGCTCTCTAATCCTTATCAAGAGGTGATAATATGAAAACTGCATTAGTTACAGGCTCATCCCGTGGTATCGGCAGAGCAATTGCCATAAGACTTGCAAAAGATGGTTTCAAAGTAATTGTACACGGCGCCGGCAATGTGGCAAAAGCCGAAGAAACTAAAAAAATCATCGAAGAAAACGGTGGCGTTGCCGAAGTTTTTATGAGTGACCTTTGCGATGTCGAAGAAACCAAAAAGCTTATCGAAAGAACAGGCAACGTTGATGTTTTAGTACTCAACGCATCTTTACAGTACAAAACCCCCTGGAAAGAAATTACTGTTGAAGCCTGTTATGAGCAGCTTAACTGCAATTTCGTTTCCTCAATGATTTTAATCCAGAATGCTGTCCCCTATATGACTAAAAATCACTGGGGCAGAATTGTCACAATCGGCTCTGTTCAGGAAGCTAAACCGCATCCCGATATGCTTGTGTATTCAGCTTCCAAAGCAGCCCAGACAAACCTTGTAAAGAGTTTGTCTTTACAGCTTGCAAAAGACGGTATAACAGTAAATAATGTAGCTCCCGGTGTTATTTACACCGACAGAAATGTAGACGCACTTTCTGACCCTGAATATGCTAAAAAAGTTACCGATTCCATTCCCGTAGGTTTTTATGGCGAACCCCATGACTGCGAAGGAATTGTATCCTTGCTCTGCTCAGAAGAAGGCAGATATATCACAGGTCAGAGCATTTATGTTGACGGAGGAAAAAGTCTATGAAAATAAGATGGATAGGTCAAAGCGGTTATATCCTTAAAACAGATAAAACTGAAATTATAATCGATCCTTATCTTTCGGATGTTGTAAATCGCGTGGCAAATCGCCCCCGACTTGTTGACCCACCCATAAACCCTGCTGACATTAAATCCAATGCAGTTATCTGCACCCATAACCATTTAGACCATTTAGACCCCGAGGCAATTGCCAGAATGGACAAATCCCTTACTTTTATCACAACCAGAGATGGTAAGGAAAAACTTAACTCTATGGGCTTTGACAATGTTTTTGCTTTACAGGTCGGAAAGTCAATTATCATCGGCGATTTTCACATTACTGCAGTTTATGCAAACCATACTGTTGAGGCTTTCGGATTAATCGTAAAAGCTGAGGGAAACACCCTTTATTTCAGCGGTGATACCCTCTTTGACAAACAGCTTTACAAAATCCAGAAGTATGCCCCAGATATAACATTTATCTGTATCAACGGAAAACTCGGCAATATGAATTACGAAGAAGCAGCCGTTACTGCAAAAATTATCGGTGCGAAACTCAATATCCCTAATCATTACGGAATGTTCGCCTCAAATACCGAAGACCCCAAAAACTTCACAAACCTTGTAGATAATGGGTTTATTATGGAATTTGATAAAGAATATACCATCAAAGAAACCCACCTTGAATGGGATTAAGGAGCTTTTTTAATGGAAAACAGACGCAGAATTTTCGAGCTTTTTGAAGCTCAGAAAGATGTATGGGAACGCCGCGCCAATGATGGCATTGAAGCTCACCGTAAAGGTACTGCAAACATCGTTTTGAAAGACAAAAACGGCAATAAAGTAAATGCAAAAATCAAAGCTTCACAGGTTACTCACGAATTTCGTTTCGGCGCAAACATCTTTATGCTTGACGAACTCGAAACCGATGAGAAAAATAACCTTTACAAAAAATATTTCAAAGAAACCTTCAATATGGCAACTCTCCCCTTTTACTGGAAAGACACAGAGCCCACACAGGGCGCTCTCCGATACGAGAAAAACAGCCCCAAGGTTTACCGCCGCCCCTCCACTGACCTCTGTATGGAGTTTTGTGAAGAAAACGGCATCGAACCCCGTGAGCACGCATTGGCTTACGAACAGTTTTTCCCGAACTGGCTTGCTGACAAACCGGTAGAGGAAGTAAAAAAGCTTTTAGAACAACGCTACAAGGAAATTGCTGACCGCTATAAAGACAAAATCCATACCATCGAAGTAACAAACGAGATGGACTGGGAAGACGGCAAAACCGCATTTTACGATGACCCTGATTTCCTTTTGTGGTGCTATAAAAAAGCTGAGGAGTATTTCCCCGATAATCAGCTTGTTGTAAACGAGGCAACTCATTTAGCCTGGATGGACCGCGCAAGATATCAGGATAAATACTATGCCTATATCGAAAATACCCTCTTAAAAGGCGGCAGAATTGATGCTGTCGGTATGCAGTATCATATGTTTTTCAGGCGTGAAAATGAGTTTGAAATGACAAGAAAAACCTACAATCCCGAAAAGCTTTACGAGTTTATGGATATGTACTCCGAGTTTAATAAGCCTTTACAGATTACAGAAATCACCATCCCCGCATATTCCAATGATGCTGAGGATGAAAAAATCCAGGCAGAGCTTCTTGAAAACCTCTACACCATCTGGTTTTCACACCCGAATGTGGAGCAGATTATCTACTGGAACCTCATTGACGGATATGCCTTTGTAGATGACCCAAACCCTGAAAAAATCAAAAAATCCCAGGGTGATATGACCTTGGGCGAAAACTATTACTATGGTGGACTTTTAAGATTTGATATGTCTAAAAAACCTGCATTTGAAACCTTGCAAAACCTTATAAAACACAAATGGCATACCGAAGAAGAATTTGTTACCAATGATGGTACTGCTTCTTTCCGAGGTTTTTTCGGCAAATATAACCTTGAAATCACTGTTGACGGCAAAACCGTAACACGCGAATTAAACCTCAGCAAAAACGCTGATAACAACTTTGAAATCACACTTTAAGGAGTGTTCTTATGGAAAACAGACGCAGAATTTTCGAGCTTTTTGAAGCTCAGAAAGATGTATGGGAACGCCGTGCAAATGATGGCATTGAAACCTACCGTAAAGGTGATGCAAACATCGTTTTGAAAGACGAAAACGGCAATATTTTAAAAGATGCCAGAATTAAAGCATCTCAGAAAACTCACGAATTCAAGTTCGGTGCAAATATTTTTATGCTTGACGAACTTGAAAATGATGAAAAAAATAACCTTTACAAAAAATATTTCAAAGAAACCTTCAATATGGCGACTCTCCCCTTTTACTGGGCAGATTTAGAGCCCGAGCAAGGCAAAACAAGATATGAAAAGGATAGCCCCAAAATCTACCGCAGACCCTCGATAGACCTTTGTATGGAGTTCTGTGAGGAAAACGGCATAGAACCCCGTGAGCACGCACTGGCGTACGAGCAGTTCTTCCCCAAATGGATTGAGGGCAAACCTACTCCCGAGGTTAAAGAGCTTTTGGAAAAACGCTACAAGGAAATCGCTGAGCGTTATGCCGACAAAATCCCCACCATTGAAGTTGTAAACGAAATGGAATGGAAAAAAGGTAAAACCGACTTTTACGATGACCCCGACTATATCACATGGTGCTTTAAAATGGCGGAAAAATATTTCCCCAACAATGAGCTTGTAATCAACGAAGGCAACAAGCTTTCTTTTGACGACCCCGGTTGCCGTGTAACAACAAAGTATTTTGCTTACATAGAAAATGCTATGCTCAAGGGTGCAAGAATAGATGCTATCGGTATGCAGTACCATATGTGCTATCCGCAGGAAGACGAGTACGATGTTACAAGATACGCTTACTATAACCCTGAGGAAATGTACCGCCGCCTTGACTTGTATGCAACTTTGGGTAAACCCTTACAGATTACTGAAATCACCTTCCCTGCCTACGATGAAAATCCCGAAAACGAGGAAATCCAGGCAGAACTTTTGGAAAAACTCTATACACTCTGGTTTTCTCACCCCAATATGGAGCAGATTATCTACTGGAATCTTATAGATGGTTATGCCTTTGTCGCTGACCCTGACCCCGAAAAGATAAGAGCTTCACAGGGTGATATGACCTTAGGCGAAAACTTATTCCGTGGCGGTCTTTTACGCTTTGACTTAAGCCCGAAACCTGCTTTCTATAAGCTTCAGGAACTGACTCAGAAAGTATGGCACACAGAAGCCGAAGTTATTACCGATAACGGCAAAGCCACTTTCAGAGGTTTTTACGGCAAATATGATGTTGAAATCACTGTTAACGGCAAAACCGTAAAACGCGAAATAAACCTTTCCAAAAACTCCGATAACTACTTTGAAATTATACTTTAACAGCCAAAGGACCCGGTCATACTGACAGGTCCTTTATTAATTAAAAAATAATTATTATTAAAGTTATGGTAAGGAGTGTTTTGTAAAAACACCCCTTTACTTTCCTTTACTATAATTTACTTTATTTTTATTTACTTTCCTTTACTTTACTTTAGGGATAAAACCGGGTTTTATTTCTATTAAACCGGGTTTTATTCCTATTAAACCGGGTTTTATTCTCATTTAACACTGTTTTATTATGCATTCTTCTGATAATCACCAACAAAATTCACAAGAACACCCCGTGAATACCTCTCAAGCCTCCCTTGAAAGCTCCACTGTGTAAGGGGAGCTGTCACGGCTTGTCCGTGACTGAGGGGTTGTCCATTCAAATCGTTTCGCCAAGGCGAAACACCAACGGACAGATATGGAATCTGTCCCTACTTTGCCGTCAGGCAAATCATAACTGTAAACTCATAACTTTCGCACAGCGAAATCATAACTAAAAAAGCACCCTTGAGGCGCACTTCGTAAGGAAATGCGCCTCAAGGGTGCT
>JAZLER010000011.1:0-133016 GCA_045615345.1 Fumia sp.
AAAACCTTCCACCGGAAGGTTTCCTTTACGCTTCGAGCCTTCTCAAGGGTTCAAATCCCTCAATTCAAAACAAAAAAGAAAAGCACCACTTTCGTGATGCTTTCTTTTTTTGGCTGGGGTGGAAGGATTTGAACCCTCGGAATGTCAGAGCCAGAATCTGATGCCTTACCACTTGGCGACACCCCAATATAATATGGCTGGGCTAGATGGATTCGAACCATCGAGATGCAGGAGTCAAAGTCCTGTGCCTTACCGCTTGGCTATAGCCCAATGTGGGGTGGGTAATGAGAGTCGAACTCACGACCTCCAGAGCCACAATCTGGCGCTCTAACCAACTGAGCTATACCCACCATAATTGGCGCGCCCATCAGGACTCGAACCTGAGACCTACTGCTTAGAAGGCAGTTGCTCTATCCAGCTGAGCTATGGGCGCAAGAAAATCCGTCAAAAAGACGGATTGGAGCGGGTGATGGGAATCGAACCCACGCGACCAGCTTGGAAGGCTGGAATTCTACCATTGAACTACACCCGCACAAGGCTACCAAAGCGGCAATGCCCCTTGCTTTACTGTTACCTTGTTCGGCAACAGATAATATTATAGCAAAGAGAAACCCTTTTGTCAAGCCTTTTTTAATAAAAAATCATCATTTTTTCTCTTTTAGAAAACTGCATATTTTTTACAGTAATATCGACTATTTTTTGATACATTTCTTACTCTGTAAGATATAAACTATTCTCGCAACTGCAGTTTCCGACAAAAAATGTCTTAAAAATACAGCCACCTTCATTAAAAATCCGGGAACTATAACTTTTTTGCCTTTAAACATCTGCTTTATAGCGTATTCTGCAACATCACAGCTGTTAAAAACTACAAATTTTGCAATCTTTTCCTTGCCTGTTCCGAAGCTTACCTTAGCGACATCGCCAAACTCGGTATGAACAGGGCCCGGACAAAGTACACTGATTTTAACCTTGCTCTTTTCCCTTCTGAGTTCTTCTGAAAGAGCTTCGGAAATACGCAGAACATAAGCTTTTGTACCGTAATAAGCCGCAAATAAAGGTCCAGGGAAGAATGCGGCAATTGAAGCAACATTAAGAATATGCCCGTATCCTCTTTTCTTAAACTCTTTTGCAACGAGCTTTGTCAGAATATGCACGGCTTTAACATTGGTATTAATCATTTTAAGTTCTGTGTCAAGATCGTTTTCGCAAAAATCGCCAAACACACCAAAACCTGCGTTATTGATAAAAATATCAGCT
Organism: Fumia sp.; assembly: GCA_045615345.1. Classification (GTDB taxonomy): domain Bacteria; phylum Bacillota; class Clostridia; order Oscillospirales; family Ruminococcaceae; genus Fumia. Next base: position 1,261 of record JAZLER010000011.1, read on the forward strand.
TCCCCTGCTCTTTCAGAGAGGTTTATACAGTCTTCTTTGTTTGTAACATCAAGGCACAGAATTTCAACATCGGTATTAAGCTCCTCCTTTAATTTCAAAAGGCGGTCTTCCCTTCTTGCAACTGCAATTATATCATATCCCATTCTGGACAATATAACTGCCATATCTCTGCCTATTCCTGAACTCGCACCTGTAATAATCGCTTTCATCAGATCACCTCTAACAAAAAAGCGTTTGCCAAAAGGCAAACGCTTTCAGATAAACTATGATTATTTAACCATGCTTGCAACTTCGTCAGCAAAGTTATCTTCTCTCTTTTCAAGACCTTCGCCTTTTTCAAAACGAACGAATTTCTTAAGAGTAAGGTTGCCACCCAATTCTTTAGCTGTGTTTTCAACATATTTTGCTACAGAGATATCATCATCTTTGATGAAAGCCTGTTCGAGCAAGCAAACTTCCTTGTAGTATTTAGCAATTCTGCCGTTAACCATTTTTTCTGCGATAGCAGCGGGTTTGCCTTCGTTGATAGCCTGAGCTGTAAGAATTTCTTTTTCTTTAGCAACTGTTTCAGCGGGTACTTCTTCTTTGGAGAGGTACTGAGGGAAAGCAGCAGCAACCTGCATTGCTACGTCTTTACCACAAGCTTCGTAGCCTGCGCAGTCAGTATCAAACTGTACCATAACACCGATTTTACCGCCACCATGTACATAAGGTACCAAAGCACCTTCAAGGCGTTCAAAACGGCGGATGTTCATATTTTCACCGATAACGAGAATTTTCTCACGAAGAGCTTCAGCAACAGTCATTTCTGTGCCAACGCATGTCATATCGTTGAGAGCAGCGATATCAGCGGGGTTTTCTTTAATGATAGTTTTTGCAACATTGTTTACGAATGTTACAAAATCAGCGTTTTTAGCAACGAAGTCTGTTTCAGCGTTAACTTCCAAAACAACACCAACATTACCTTCAACGATAGAAACAACCAAACCTTCGGAAGCGATTCTGCTGGATTTTTTAGCAGCAGCAGCCAATCCTTTTTCACGAAGGAATTCAATTGCTTTATCCATATCACCGTCAGCTTCTGTGAGGGCTTTTTTACAGTCCATCATGCCACAACCGGTTCTTTCACGAAGATCTTTTACATCACTTGCAGTAAATGCCATAATATTTTCCTCCTAATCTTTGAAAATGCCCGAAGGGTTCTTCGGGCATCTATAAATTCAATTACTCAGCAGCTTCTTCAGCAACTTCTGCTTCTTCAGCAGGAGCTTCAGCAGCTTCGTCACTGCCCTGACGACCTTCCAGAATAGCGCTTGCCATAGCACCTGCGATAAGTTTGACAGCGCGGATAGCATCGTCATTTCCGGGGATAACATAGTCAACTTCATCAGGGTCACAGTTTGTGTCAACGATAGCAACAATCGGAATATTGAGTTTTCTTGCTTCTGCAACAGCGATTTTCTCTTTCTTGGGGTCAACAACGAAAAGTGCTGCGGGCAATTTCTTCATATTCTTGATACCGCCGATGAATTTTTCGAGTTTTTCGATTTCGAGTTTAAGTTTGATTACTTCTTTCTTGGGAAGCAATTCAAATGTGCCGTCTTCTTCCATTTTACGAAGCTGAGCAAGTCTGTCGATTCTGCGTGTGATGGTTTTGAAGTTTGTCATCATACCGCCGAGCCAACGAGCGTTTACGAAATGCATACCGCAACGTTCTGCTTCTTCTTTAACGGAATCGCCTGCCTGTTTTTTAGTTCCTACGAAAAGAACTTCACCGCCGTCTTTAGCGATGTCACGGATGAACATATAAGCTTCATCCAATTTTTTTACGGTTTTCTGCAAATCAATAATGTAGATACCGTTTCTTTCTGTGAAAATGTACTGAGCCATTTTCGGGTTCCATCTTCTGGTCTGGTGTCCGAAATGTACGCCAGCTTCCAAAAGCTGTTTCATTGATACTACTCCCATGGTAGACCTCCTAAATTTGGTTATTTTCCTCCGCACACAAAAGCTGTGCACCGGATACCTCCGGCACCTTGCACATCCTATATGTGCGTGCGTAATGCGTATAATATTTTAACAGAAATATGTCAAAAAGACAAGTTTTTGCAGATTTGTTAACAAAAAGTTTACAAATTACTGCTGTAAAGTAAAATTGTTTACAGCAAATCAGACATACGGTAAATTCCCGGCTTATCGCAATCTGCCATAAATACAGCAGCATTAATTGAACCTACTGCAAAAATTTCCCTGGACATAGCAGTATGTGACAAAGTGATGATTTCATCATGTCCTGCAAAGATAATCTCGTGTTCTCCGACTATTGTTCCGCCACGGATTGAAGAAATCCCAATCTCTTTTTTCTCGCGTTTTTTACGAACGGAATGTCTGTCGTAAACATATTCCTTATTGTTCCCTACTTCATCATTAATAGCATCAGCAAGCAACAATGCGGTACCACTCGGAGCATCAAGTTTTCTGTTATGATGTTTCTCAACGATTTCAATGTCAAACTGGTCTCCCAAAAAGCTTGCAGCCTTTTTAGCAAGCTCAGCAAGAAGGTTAATTCCAAGTGACATATTAAAAGAAAAGAATACGGGGATTTTTTTTGATGCATCCTCAATTTTCTTAATCTGCTCGGGATTATAACCTGTTGTAGCAATTACTATCGAAGTATTGTTCTTTACTGCATACTCCAAAAGCCCGTCCAATGTACTCGGATGGGAGTAGTCAATAATCACATCGATTTTCTCTTTGCATTCTATAGCGGTTTTATATACAGGGAAACCATTCAGGGGTTCTGTATTCAGATCAACACCTGCTACAATTTTCAAATCTTCGCGTTCTTTAAGGCAGGAAAAAATAACATTTCCCATTTTTCCGTTAGCACCGCTCAGCAATACATTTTTCATAAGTACTTCCCTTTCTTTAAAAGCCAAGCCTGAAACATAAAGTTTCAGGCTTTATTTTGCGACTATATAACTTTATGCGCTTTCATTGCATCGAACAAAACTTTTTTATCTGCTTCTGTCATCTCATAAAGAGGCATACGGCAGAAATGTGTTCCGTAACCCATAGCAGCAATAGCTTCTTTTACGGGAATGGGGTTAACATCGATAAATAATGCGTTGATAAGGTCAAGATAATCCACCTGAAGTTTTTCAGCTTCTTTGATTTTACCATCAAAGTAATACTGACACATATCGTGTGTTTCCTTGGGACAAACATTTGAAAGTACCGAGATAACACCTTTACCGCCAAGTGAAAGTGTAGGTACTATCATATCATCATTACCGGAATAAATATCGAGGTCATCGCCACAGAGATGTCTTATAGCGGCAACCTGAGAAATATTACCGCTTGCTTCCTTAACAGCCACAATGTTAGGATGTTTGGAAAGTTCTTTACATGTAGCAGGAGTGATATTAACGCCTGTTCTGCTCTGAACACTGTAAAGAATGATAGGCAAATCAGTAGCATCAGCAATTGCGTTGTAGTGAGCTACAAGGCCTCTCTGGGAAGTTTTATTGTAATATGGTGTAACAACCAAAATACCATCAACACCTAAAGCTTTGGACTCTTTTGCAAGTCTTATAGCGTAAGAAGTTTCATTACTTCCTGCACCTGCAATAACAGGTACTCTTCCGTTTACATGGTTTTTTACAAACTTGATAGACTCAACATGTTCTTCATCACTCATAGTGGAAGATTCACCGGTAGTACCGCAAACAATAATTGCATCAGTACTGTTTGCAATCTGCCAGTCGATAAGTCTGCCAAAGCTTTCCCAATCGATAGCGCCATCAGCGTGCATAGGGGTTGCAATAGCTACACCTGCACCTGTAAAAATAGTTTTCTTCATTGGTACGCCCTCCAAATTTATATATTAGTCAAGATATCCTTTTGCAGCAAGAAGTTCAGCAAGCAATACAGCACCACCTGCAGCACCTCTTAATGTGTTGTGAGAAAGACAAACGAATTTGATATCATACTGTGTATCGGGTCTTAAGCGACCAACGGAAACAGCCATACCACCTTCGATATCCCTGTCAAGTTTTGCCTGAGGACGGTTATCCTCTTCAAAATAGTGAAGGAACTGTTTAGGAGCTGAAGGGAGCTCAAGTTCCTGTGCAGGGCCTTTGAATTCAGCCCAGATTTTTTTGATATCTTCAATTTCGGGTTTCTTATCAAATTTTGCAAAAACAGCAGCAGTGTGTCCGTCAGAAACAGGAACACGCAGACACTGAGCAGTAATTGAAGGAGAATCAGCATTTACAATTACATCACCTTCAACCTTACCCCAGATTTTAAGAGGTTCCTTTTCACTCTTTTCTTCTTCGCCGCCGATGTAAGGAATGATGTTGTCAACGATTTCAGGCATTGTTTCAAAAGTCTTACCTGCACCGGAGATAGCCTGATAAGTACAAGCAAGGGCCGCATTAAGTCCGTAAATCTCCTTCAAAGGATGAAGTGCGGGAACATAGCTCTGGAGTGAGCAGTTGGATTTAACAGCAATAAAACCTTTTTTAGTACCAAGGCGTTTTCTCTGAGAAGGAATAACTTCAAGGTGGTCAGCGTTGATTTCCGGAACAATCATAGGAACATCAGCTGTACCACGATGAGCAGAGTTGTTGGAAACTACGGGGATTTCAGCTTTTGCATAAGCTTCTTCGAGTTTTTTGATTTCATCTTTAGGCATATCAACAGCACAGAAAACAAAATCAACTTTTTCCTTAATCTTTTCGATATCTGCAGTAGCATCAAACAAAACCATATCAGCCATAGAAGCAGGTACAGGTGTTTTCATTGCCCAACGCTTTTCAACGAGCTCCTTATAAGGTTTGCCTGCACTTCTGCTCGAAGCAGCCAAAGCTGTAACATTAAACCAGGGATGGTTTTCTAAAAGTGTTGCAAAACGCTGACCAACCATACCGGTAGCACCGATAATTCCTACATTCCATTTTTTCATAATATGACCAATCCTTTCAAAAAGACACCGCAAAAAACGGTAAAAATTTATTTAATTAAAAAAACCGGTTGAAAACCGGCCGTCAATCGGGTATAATAGTAAAGTATTGCGATTATACACACAAGAGTTACGGCAGCTCTCCATCATAAATCCTTATGATGACAATCCTGTATTTGTTAAATACAGGCTCAGGCTAAGGGTTTTCCCATACTCCCGCCTTCGGCGGTGACCCCTTTCGGTAACATTCAAGGGTTTGGGAAACCTCCCGATACTTACTTTTGATAACCGCGACCTCTGACCTTTAAAAAATATTTACTTTTCTAATAATATATAATAACATTTTAATAAATAAGTGTCAATTGTTTTTTGATAAAATTTTGAAAAAAAGGAGATAAAAAGTGAAAACCGAAGATTTTTTCTACGACTTACCCGAATCTCTCATAGCGCAGACACCACTTTCTAAGCGTGACGATTCAAGACTTCTGGTTTTAAACAAGGAAACCGGAGAAATATCTCACCGTCATTTTTATGATATTGGTGAATACTTAAATGAAGGTGACTTACTTGTGGTCAACAACTCAAGAGTTCTGCCCGCACGCCTTTACGGATATAAAAAAGATACCGGTGCAAATATGGAATTCTTGCTTCTGGAACAAAAGGAAAAGGATACCTGGGAAGTTCTGGTGAAACCTGGTAAGAAAGCAAAACCCGGTGCTGAGTTTGTTTTCGGCGATGGTTTGCTCTCAGCAGAAGTTTTAGAAGTACTTGACGGAGGTAACCGTCTTGTAAAATTCTCTTACGAAGGTAACTTTTTTGCCGTTCTTGATGAAATCGGGCAGATGCCTTTGCCTCCTTACATAACAGAAAAACTTGAGGACAAAGAGCGCTACCAGACTGTTTATTCAAAAGAGTTAGGCTCTGCCGCTGCTCCTACTGCAGGACTTCATTTCACCCCAGAGCTTATGGAATCATTAAAATCAAAAGGAGTAAATATCGCAGAAGTAACACTTCATGTAGGTCTCGGTACTTTCCGTCCCGTTAAAGTAAAAGAAATAACCGAGCACAAGATGCATTCGGAACATTATATGCTTTCAAAAGAAACTGCAGACCTTATAAATAAAACAAAGGCAAACGGAAAAAAAGTTGTTGCCGTTGGTACTACCGCTTGCAGAACGCTTGAAAGTGTAGTAAAATTTGAAAAGGAAATTAAAGAGTCAGACGGATTTACCGATATCTTTATCTATCCCCCGTACGAATTCGGTTGCATAGACGGTCTTATCACAAACTTTCATCTCCCCGAAAGTACACTGATTATGCTTGTTTCTGCTTTTGCGGGATATGATAATACAATGAATGCATACAAAAAAGCAGTAGACGAAAAATACAGATTTTTCAGCTTCGGTGATGCAATGATAATTATTTAAGAGGTGCAAAATGTATACACTTATAAAAAACGAAGGAACTGCAAGACGAGGTGAATTCAAAACCGTCCATGGTACTGTACAGACTCCTGCATTTATGAATGTGGGAACATCTGCAGCTATCAAAGGTGGTATTTCCTCTTACGACCTTGTTGATTTAAAATGTCAGGTAGAACTCTGTAATACCTATCACTTACATGTGCGCCCCGGTGATGAACTTATAAAAAAGCTCGGGGGCCTTCATAAATTTATCGGTTGGGAAAAACCTATCCTTACCGACAGTGGCGGATTTCAGGTATTTTCTCTGGCTCAGCTTCGTAAAATCAACGAAGAAGGTGTAACCTTTAATTCACATGTAGATGGTAAAAAGATTTTTATGAGCCCTGAAATCAGTATGCAGATTCAGTCTAACTTAGGCTCAACAATCGCTATGGCGTTTGATGAATGTGTTGAAAACCCTTCAACTCACGAATATTCTGCCAAATCATGTGAACGCACAACACGCTGGCTTATCCGCTGTAAGGAAGAAATGGCAAGGCTTAATTCCCTTCCCTACACAGTTAATCCCCATCAGATGCTTTTCGGCATCAATCAGGGATGCGTGTATGACGATTTAAGAATTGAGCATATGAAAGAAATTGCGAAGCTTGACCTTGACGGATATGCAATCGGAGGACTTGCAGTAGGTGAACCCAAAGAAGATATGTACAGGGTTATCTCAGCAGTTGAACCATATATGCCAAAAGATAAACCCCGCTACCTTATGGGAGTCGGTACCCCGGGAAATATAATCGAAGCAGTTTACAGAGGGGTTGACCTTTTTGACTGCGTTATGCCAAGCCGTAATGCAAGACACGGTCATCTTAACACATGGAGCGGAATAAGAAATATAATGAACGCAAAATATGCTGATGATCTCTCCCCTATTGACCCCGAATGCGATTGTCCTACTTGTCAGAAACATTCAAGAGCATATTTAAGACATCTTTTCAAAGCAAACGAAATGCTCGCAATGCGCCTTGCAGTAATGCATAACCTTTATTTTTACAATACTCTCATGGAAAAGATAAGAGAAGCACTCGACAACGGAACTTATAAAGAATTCCATGACAAATATGTTGATTTACTCGACACAAGAATTTAGAGGTGTTTTATGTCTTTAACAGAAATTGTTTTAACAGCAATAGCACTCAGCATGGATGCCTTTGCAGTATCTATGACAAATGGTATGATTTACCCGAACCTGCCACGCAGAAAATGGCTTATCGCCCCCCTGTTCTTCGGGTTTTTCCAGGGATTTATGCCACTTTTAGGATTTTTAGCAGGTTCTGTATTTTCAAGCTTTATCGAAAAATATTCAAGCATTCTCGTATTCATCATCTTAGGATTTATCGGTGGAAAAATGATCTATGACGGTTTTTGTGGCGAGGAAGAAGAATGCAAAAGCGAAAAACTTACTGTAAAGCTTATAACTTTACAGGCTATTGCGACAAGTATTGACGCCTTTGCTGTGGGAATAGGATTCTGTGCAGTAAAAACAAATATCATATTTGCAGTTTTACTTATAGCTGTAATAACTTTCCTTTTAAGCTTTATAAGTTTTATAATCGGTAAAAAATTCGGAGATATTTTAGGTAATAGAGCTCAGATTTTTGGCGGCGTTATATTGGTTATACTTGCTATAAAAGCGTGGTTTTAATTGTAATTAATTCTAAAATTTTGTAAAAATCTCTCTTGTTTTGTCGAAACGATACAAAAACTATTGACTAAATCCAAAATATATAGTAAAATATACCTATCCTAAAATGAAAGGGGTATCTTTTATGGATGCACGCGCGATTGTTATTAATTCAAAACGAAACAAGGAGATTCAGATTAAGCTTATTCCCGGTCATTTTGCGACCAGCCACTCTCATGTTAACTACTACATTGATATGACAGCTGTAAAAACAAATCATCTTATGGCTAAAAATACTGCACGAGAGCTTGCATCAAATTATCTCAGCACCCCTGTTGATACAATAGTATGTCTTGACGGAACTGAAATTATCGGTGCTTTGCTTGCAAACGAACTCTCCAAGGCAGGTATTGGCGCCATTAACTCCGGAAATGGTATTTCTGTTGTTACTCCCGAAATCAACTCATTTAACCAGATGATTTTCAGGGACAACCTTCAGAGTGCTATCTGGAACAAGAATGTTTTGCTTTTAGTAGCATCAATCACCACAGGTAAAACTGTGAATCGTGCACTTGACTGTGTTCGTTATTACGGAGGAAGAGCAGCCGGAATTTCAGCACTCTTCTCGAATGTTGACAATGTTCAAGATGTTCAGGTAAATGGACTGTTTGAAGTTGACGACTTACCCAATTATGAAACCTTCAGTGCTCACAACTGTCCTTTCTGCAACGATGGAATCAAAATTGATGCAATCGTAAACAGTTACGGATATTCAAAACTTTAAAAATTTAAGACCTCTCTTACGAGAGGTCTTTTTTTATTTCTCTATTTCCTGAATTAAAAGTGTAACATAGGATGGGAAACCGTGGTCAAGGCTTCCTTTCACTCCCCTGTTTTCCCACAAGGTACCTGTTGCAACAGCCATATCATAGAAAATATCAATTATATATTTTTGGGCAATCTCAAATTCCTTTTTCTTTAACAACAGTTCAAGCTTTAAATATATACCAATAAAGAGATTTGAAGGCTCTGCACCCTCAGGAAGTGTTTTCTTACACAGGAACAAATCGTATATATACTCATAGCTTTCGTCTGCAAAACCACAGAAAAGTGCATAATACTGTGTGGTTTCCGAAAGCTCGTCTGTATTTTGCAAAACTCCATCAACACGCATTGCCCTGTCTTTGAACATCTTGCCATCAAAAGCCATATCCATAATAACCTTTTTGATTTTTTCAGACTTCTCAATAAGGCCAAGGTCATTATAAATAAAGCCAACCTTTTTAAGAACATCCGAATAAAGCATATTAGTAGGCCAGCTTACATCAAAAACTCTATTATTAAGGTCTGACCATTCAACAAAGTTCCAGCCGTCAAGGCGCTCAAGCAATAAATACTCGTTTTCAAACTTCTCAAAATAAGAAAGAATATTATAAATAAGCTCTTTGTACTTATCTTTTTCTTCTATTCCCGCTCTGTCGTAGAAACAGTCATAAAGCTGTTCGATTAACCACATCATCCACTGCGGAATAAACTGCTCATCGAGAATGTGTTCCGATGGGTAACACATTTCAACAATCCCGGAACTACGCTGTCCACCGTCTAAAAAGTTTTCTAAAAACGCCTCTTCAACTGTATTTTTACCTGTCAGAAAGTATTCAGCTTTTGCCATATACCGACTGTCACAGAGCCAGCCGGCGCGTTCCCTTGACGGACAATCCATATAGATATCAAAAACATTATGTCTGAAGCTGCGGACAGCAGCATCGTAAATCACCTGAAGCTTTTTATCCTTGCATTTGAAAGGTCTTATAAGCTTTTCCGGAAAACAAAGTTCGCATATTGAAACAGATTTCACTTTAACATTATCATCAAGATGCAGAATTTCGCCATATAGAGCAGTTGTGGGCATTATACTGTAAAAGGTAGTTTTCCCCTTGGGAACAGTAATGTTAACTGTATTGCAACAGTTGATAAAGCTTAAATTGGGTCTTTCGTTATCAAGCTGTTCAGCAAAAGCAAGGATTATACTTCCCTCAGCTTTTGCATCAATCTCAAGCTTGAAAAATCCACATTCCATATGTTCAAAACGAAATGTTTCCAGAATAGTATAGCCATCATCGGCGATATGTGATCTTATGTAAATATCGTAAGGCTTTTCCTCTACCTCGTCATACGGGAATAATGCAAGCTTTTCATCGGTAAAAAAGAAAAAGTCAGGTCTTCTTACCTCGTCTGTGATTTTACATTTCTTAATTTCAGATGAATCAGTTTTCACTTCATAAAAATCGGCATAATAAACCCCACGGGGTACAAGCTGAAGATTATGCAAAACCTCAGAAACATCGGCTTTTACATTATCAAGTGTAAAATTCCAGCATTCAAGGAACTGTCGTTGCAGAGAAAGCTTTGTAGTCTTCTGAATATATTTCTTGTTTTCATAATATTCAAAGCCACAAACACCTGTAGCAGCAACAACATTCCCATCATCAGTAATCTCTGCCTGAAGAAAAGAAACATTATTGATACCATTGTAACTTTTGCAGTTGTAGCCTACAGTTCTTATAAGTACTTCACAAGCACGAGGAAGAGCTACTGTATCAACAGCGGTAACTCCCCTGCCCTTTCTTGCAGGACCAAAGTGGATAAGCTTACCATCAGCAAAAACCTGATAAAATGATGAACCAGTTACTTTCAGAACCGTATTATCAAGATGTTTGCAAACAAACACTGTATCCATACAGATATTCATTTCATTTTCCTTATCCTTAATCCATATGGACTTAGCATCATTAAACATAAAATCACCTATTTATCTGCATATTGCAAAACTTTTATTACAGGAATAATCAATAATCCGCAAATAAGATTACTTATTCCATGAGTAATATCAAAAGGAAATCCTGCAATTATCCAGGCTATCATACCCTTAAAATCAAGTCCGAAAAGCAAAGCCTGTGCAGGAGCATAAAGTATACCATACAAAAATCCGTGCAGTGAACAAACCAAAACATAAATAATTTCTTTAATCTTTTCGGGAATTCTTTTTGGTATCAGCATTGTCATTCCCCACAGAACAGTCCAGATGTAAAGGTACGGCACCCACCAGGTTCCAAACCCGTTAAAAAGTCCAGTCAGGAAAACAAAAACATATATGGGAAATAAAGCTTTTTGTCGGTAAACTGCTGTGGTTGCCACGATGAATGCTCCTATAAGGTGTATATTGGGAAATCCCTCCATCACCATCTTTGAAGCATACATCAGAGAACCGAGCATACCGAAAACAGCAATTTCCTTTACTGTAAGCTTACTCATTTCTGTACCTTAAGCCCATAACTCAGACCTTCAACAATTTCGGTCTTGTCAATGCCTGAAGTTGCATACTCGCCATCTATATAAAATGCCCAGTATTTTCCGTCAGTATCGTAATCAGCGGTTATACCCATAACCTTTTTTACATAAAGACCGTACGCACCCTCATCGCCTTCGATAAGATTAAGCTCTTTAAGTGCATCACCTAATATAGTTTTATCGGTTTTGATGGTATAGGTGGTTTCGTTTCCGTCATAATCGGAAACCAAAAGAGTAAACTCGGTATCACCCTCACCTAAAACCGTTTCTTTGAGTGGTGTAGGGGAAAGTTCAACACTTTCTTCTGTTACAGAAGTTTCGTAAGATTCTGTTTCCTCTACCTCATTTGAAACAATACTTTCTTCAGCAACAGATACTGCAAGTTCTTCTGAAACAGTACTTTCCTCAGGCACAAAGGCTTCATCTTTTTCTACCTCTGTAAGAATTTCTTCGGATACGGATGAGATTTTCTCCAAAACGCCCCCACCTTCAGTCATTTCGCCGTTACAAGATGCCATAGCCACAATAAGCACAGTTGCAAGGAGTAATGACAGTAATTTTGCAAATAATTTGTTTTTCATAAACTCCATTCCTTTCGGATATATTTCCCTTAAAACAGGCGCTCGCAGTTTAAAAATAGGGTTATTTGTCCGGATATTCCGACTTCGGTGCATCTTTTCCGCCTTCTCAGAAATTCCAATGACTTGTCCTCTATGTGGCATAGAGTAGAAAAAGACTTTTATACACCTCACGGCGACGGGCTCGTACAGGATTTTCACCTGCTTCCCCGGACAGTTAAAATTGTATCACACCCCGTATATTTTTGCAAGAAAAAAAGTCCTTTTTTCAAGGACTTTTTTTCGAAACTATTCAGCTTCTCTTAAACCTGCTTTAATTGTGTTAAGTTTATGCTCTTCCCAGGTTTTTGCATAATAGAATTCTTTAGTAACCTTATCGGTACAGAAGAAATAATCGCTTACAGAAGTATCAGGATACAAAACCGCTTCAATTGCCATAATACCGGGGTTATTTATAGGGCCCGGCATAAGACCATCAGTTTTATATGTGTCATACTCATTTGCAAGTGTGGGATTAAAAGCCATAATCACATCATTCGCATAGTTCGATGTAGGGTTAGCCTGAAGTTTCGGGAATGTTTTACTGTTATCAAGTCTGTTCAAAAAGACCTGAGCTACCTTTCTCATATTTTCCTTATCGGGTGCTTCGCCCTGAACAACAGATGCTAAAGTAAGCACTTCATTTAAACTTCTTCCCGACTTCTCAATCTCGTTTACAAGCTCGTCGGTCACTCTTTTTTCAAAGTTTTTAAGCAACTTTTTCACAACAGTTTCGGCATCTTCGTAAAGATAAAACTCGTAAATATCAGGGAAAAGATATCCCTCATATCTGTAAAAAGTATCATCTGAAACAAGATGCTCGTATTTAAAATCGGGATATTTTTTATTTACGGCACTGATAAAATCCTCGTATCGGCAAACACCTTTTTCGTTAAGCCTTCTTGCCATAAATTCGATGCTCATTCCCTGCCAGAGATTAACAGTAGTAACCTCGCCTGTTTTCTTTGGCAAAATCACATCTTTTACAGTTCCATCTCTGTTAAACGCAACATAGGGATATCCAACTATGTTTTCTTCTATCATTTTTCCGTCATTTCCCATATCGTAATTTATTCCGTCAACCTGAATGATACTCTTTTGCATAACACCATTATCTCTTAAGAAATACCAGTTACCGGAACTTTTAAGCCAGCCTTTTCTCATACTGCCATCAGTGTTCAAATAGTACCACTCTCCCCCATCATAAAGCCAGGAGGTTTTCATGCTGCCGTCTTTTTCAAGGTAATACCAGCCATTGTCATAAATCCAACCTGTCTGCATAATACGGTCTTTGAAATAATACCATTCATTATCAATCTTTTTCCAGCCGTTTTCAACGTATGCACCACTATGAAGATAACTCCAGTTGTCATTTTCATTAATCCATTGGGCCTTTGCCGGAGCTGTCAACAAAGCAACAGACAATGATGTAAGCATAAGTATTTTTAATAATCTTTTCATAATATCTCCTTTCATACAGACAATTTTACCATTTTACAAAGAATAATTCAACAAGTAAGATATGGAAAAAGCAGGGGCTCCCCTGCTTTTGTCGTTATTTATTCAGATATTCATCAATGGCTTCGGCGGCAGATTTTCCTGCGCCCATAGCTAAAATAACAGTAGCTGCACCCGTTACGGCGTCACCACCTGCATACACACCTTCTCGTGAAGTAAGTCCGCTTTCGTCTTGTGTCACAATACAACCGCGCTTGTTGGTTTCAAGGTTTTTAGTTGTATTCTTGATAAGTGGATTAGGCGAAGTACCAACAGCAATAATTACACAATCACAATCAAGCAAAAATTCAGAGTTTTCAATTTCAACGGGACTTCTTCTGCCTGATGCATCAGGTTCGCCAAGCTCCATTTTAACGCATTTCATACCGCCTACTGCACCATTTTCGTCACTTACTATTTCAGTAGGATTTGTAAGCATCAAAAATTCAATTCCCTCTTCCTTAGCGTGTTCAACTTCTTCAAGACGTGCAGGCATTTCAGCTTCGGAACGGCGATAAATAATGCTTACATTCTCAGCACCGAGGCGCATAGCCGAGCGTGCCGCATCCATCGCAACATTACCGCCACCCACAACAGCAACCTTTTTAGCTTTCTGGATAGGAGTTTCGCTATCATCTTTATAAGCTTTCATAAGGTTTACACGGGTCAGAAACTCATTAGCTGAATAAACGCCTCTTAGGTTTTCACCGGGGATATTCATAAACCTCGGAAGTCCTGCACCTGTGCCTATAAATACAGCTTCATATCCATCATCGAAAAGCTCATCAATGGACAAAACTCTACCGAGCACCATATTGGTATTTACTTCAACACCAAGTTTTTCAAGGTTTTCAATTTCTTTTGCAACGATACTTTTAGGCAAACGGAATTCAGGGATACCATATACCAAAACACCGCCTGCTGTATGTAAAGCTTCAAAAACAGAAACTTTATAACCTCGTTTTGCAAGGTCACCTGCACAGGTAAGCCCAGCAGGACCTGCGCCTATTACTGCGACTTTTTTGCCGTTTGACTTAATGGCAGTTACTTTTTCAGGGGCATTTTTGATATACCAGTCTGCAACAAATCTTTCAAGTCTGCCAATCGCAACAGGCTCACCTTTAATACCTCTTACGCATTTACTTTCGCACTGTTTTTCCTGAGGACAAACTCGTCCGCAAACTGCAGGAAGTGAGCTTGATTTTGCAATAATTTCATAAGCACCCAAAAAGTCACGCTCTTTAATCTTTGAAATAAAATAAGGAATATCAATGCTTACGGGACAACCCGAAACACAAGGTTTATTTTTACAGTTAAGACAGCGATTAGCTTCGTCTACAGCCTGTTCTTCCGTATATCCGAGTGCCACTTCCTCAAAATTCCTTCTGCGGATTTTGGGGTCCTGCACCGGCATTTCATTTTTATTTAAAGCCATATTTGCCATAATTTCTGACCTTTCTATCTAAAGAGATTACAGTGTTCTTCGCGTTTTTTAGTTTCAAAATCACGATATGTCAAAGAACGTTTCATTGCTTCATCAAAGTCAACGAGATGTCCGTCAAAATCAGGTCCGTCAACACAGGCAAACTTTGTTTCTCCGCCGACAGTAAGACGACATCCACCGCACATTCCTGTACCATCAATCATAATGGGATTCATACTTACAGTGGTTTTTATACCATATTCTTTTGTAAGAAGCGATACAAACTTCATCATAACAAGAGGTCCGATTGCGATAACTTCATCATACTTTTCGCCTGAATCAATAAGAGATTTAAGTGCATCGGTAACAAGTCCTTTTTCGCCGTAAGAACCATCATCGGTACGGATTAAAAGCTTATCACTTACTGCATTAAACTCATCTTCAAGGATAACAAGGTCACGGTTTCTGAAACCAACTACAGAGTGAACCTCAGCACCAAGTTCGTGAAGCTTTTTAGCAACGGGATAAGCGATTGCGGAACCAACACCGCCACCGATAACAGCAACCTTTTTAAGGTTATCAAGCTTTGATGGGGTACCAAGAGGTCCTACAAAATCCTCGATATATTCGCCCTCGCTTAGCATATTAAGTTTCATTGTTGTAGCGCCTACTATCTGGAAAATAATTGTAATTGTACCATTTTCCCTGTCATAATCCGCAACGGTAAGCGGAATGCGTTCACCATCTTTTGAAACCCTTAAAATAATAAACTGACCGGGCTCTGCTTTTTTTGCAATAAGCGGTGCATAAATTTTCATAAGAGTTACGGTGGGATTTAAAATCTTCTTTTCCTTTATAAGATACATAACGAATCTCCAAACATAAAAATATATAGTATATTATATTACATTTTCAAGATTGTTACAATATCAAATTTCGGCAAAATATCTCGATACAGAGGCTTAAATTTGGCAAAAACTCCAATTTTTTATCTGTAAAGCTTTTTTCTTTACACACAAAAACAGATATGCAAAATGCATATCTGTTTACCTATTTTATTCAATAATTTTATTTAAGCTTTCGGTTTCCGTCATAAGGCTTTCTATTCTGTCGTCAGGCATGAATTCGAGCAAAAGATTATGGTTGTCATCAAAGCAAGCGAGGTAATTTTTCCATAATTCAGTTGCTTCCTTCAATGGCTTTTTGACATCGGGCTCCCAGTTAAAAACGTGCAGATTAACAGTATATGGTGCCAGAAGTCTCGCATAATCAAGATTTTGTTCAGCGTTTCTTATGGTTTCCGGTTGCCAGTACATCTTAAAGTGCTCACTGCTTATTTCCTGCATCAGTCCGAGCGCAGCAGCAGCCTCATCGGTAAAAGTACCTCTATGACACTCAAGACAAAGTATAACATTTTCTTTTTCGGCAACAAATGCTGCCTTGCGGCACTCATTAAAAAGCTCTTCCTTTTCTTTTTCTGTATACTCAGTACTGCTTTTTGTACCGCACCAGATTCTTAAAACATCGGTACCAAGCATCTTTGCCGCCTTAATTAATTGGGGTAATTCTGAGGTATCATTTGCACCAAGCCTGAAATAAGTCCCATAAGAACAACATTTTACCTTGCTCTTTTGCTGAAGCCTTACGATATTCTCCAGTTTCTCGATATCATCGCATGGAGCATGGACATCACTTCCCCACTCGATAACTTCAAGACCGCATTTTTCCATCTCTTTGATTATTTCTTCCGGAGTCAGCGCCCTGAAAGAGATAGAACAAAGTCCCGTTTTAACGCTCATTTATTTCACCCATTTCAATATGCACTTTTTGTGTATCAACACGATATACACGATAACGACCATTACGGTTAAAGAAAACGCCTTCTTCGGAGTATTCACCCGAAAAACTGTACTTACAGTAACTTCCGTTATATTTTACCATAATGCTTCTCTTTTCGGCAACTATATCAACATTATCTTTACCGTCAAACAAGAATGCAGGTAACATAATACCATCTGCACCATCAAATTCAATGTCCACACCATTTTTATTAACAGTATACTTTGCAGTAAACAAGAATTCATCATTCAAAGTACAATCAAAGGTTGCCGAAACTTCATCGGGAGTTTCATTTTTATCCTTCAGAATGTGTTTTGCACCCTCAAAAGCTGATGTTACAAAGGTTTTCTCTACAACATATTTTGCAGTTGAAAAATCTTCGTTAATTACACTTTTAACACCACATATTGACATTGGCATTCTGTTTGGTATTTCGAGTTTATACTCTGAGTCACTTGCAGGGAACGGAACAGACAAACATACTCTGGGTTCACAGTTTTTCTTATGAACACGACCAAGACCCGTTGCATCATAATGGACATCGCCATTACAGTCTATTTCAAGAAAATAATCAAAAGCATTTAAGAACACCTTGTTGAAATACTCGCTGGTCTCGGCTATATAGCCACCTTTATCCGTAACTGTTTCGGTTGGTATGATACTGTCATCGCACGCAATATATGCAAGATAAGCATTAGAAGATGCAGTTATCATATAACTATTAAAATACGAATAGCCTTCCCCACCAAGCATCAAAAACGGGTCATAATTATTTTTAATCTGGTTTATCTGTTTCTGGGAAAGCCAGTAAAGCGCGGATTTCTGTACTTTCTCTGCAGCAGCTTTGAAAACTCCTGCTTTAGGATCACCTTTTTTATTTAAAAGTGAAGCACGCAGTTCAAAATAAGCTGCAAGAACTGTTTCATTGAAAAGGGACTGGTTACTTCTTCCGCCGAAAGGCATTTCACCTGTAACAGACTGCATCTTCAAAGTAAGCTCATCGGAGTCCTCCATCATTTTTTCAAGCTCGGGCAGATATTTACCGTTATATCCCCAATATACCGATAACGCGAGCAAAAGCCTTGTCATCATATCGTAAAGGAGTGGCTGATGAGGTAAATTCGGGTCAGCATAATCACGATACAAGCCGTCTTTATCAAGACGCGCAAGCTGTGACGGCAACTGATTGTCAAGAAAAGCGGTGTATTCAAGTCCACACAATTTACATCTTGCCTGTTCACTCGTAGCACCAAAGTATGCCCAGTTTGCAGGATCAGGAAAATCCTCTGAAGCTATGTGAGTATACACAGTTTCAATTTCAAAACTTGCAAGCTTTTTCTTCCATTCTTCAATTTTTTCTTTTTCAATAACATCTGTTTTTTCGAGTTCAGCAACAGCACAACTTACTTCTCGGATAGTAAAATTATTGTCCGCTTTCATAATGGTTATAGGACGGTCAAAATACTTAAAGCAAATATCGAGTATCTCGATAAACTTATCCTTAAGATCAAGCCTTCTGCCGTGAGCCATAAGTATGCCGATATTGGCACCAAGTCTTGGGAAACCAACCTCTGTAAGGCCTTCACGCCTTACAACCTCTATATACTTGCTGATGTGTTCGTCTGTAAAGGTTGATGTAACCTTTTCCATAATATCAAGATAAACTTTTTTCATCATAAAACCACCTTAATAAATATTATTATTCTCCCTGAAACTACGCCATACATTTTCAAAAAAGTCATCGTTTTGGGGTATAGGTCTGACCTCTCTCCAGCAAGATTCAAAGCCATTTTCAGTAAGGAAAGTTTCCTGAACACTGGTTTTGGTATTTCCGCTTTCTTCGGTGAAACGGAAGATTTCCTCCAAGCCATCTCGAAGTGTTCCCTTATCATCGAAACAAAGGCTTGAACCTCTGGTATCGCCAATAGTTTCCGAATAATCTATCATGGCTGTTAATACAGCAGATTGGGTATAGAGGATATCTTTTAATTTATAGTAGCGGTAAATCTGAGATTTATCCTTAACTCCCACTTCATTCAATGATTTGATTTCAAGGGAAGTTTTATTTAAGCTTTCTCTGAGCTTATCTTTGTTTCTTATTGCAGCAGCGTTGTCACTCATTTGTCTTTGAGCATTTACAATAAGCTTTGTCACATTATCCTTGTTATCGGTGACATTACATATTTCGCTATTATGTCGTTTTTCAGCCTCAGTAACAATGTTTTCAAAGGTTAAATCATCAATTACCTTGTTGCCATTCTGAGAAATAAACTGTGCCGCACGGAGTGAGCCTACCTGACCTGCATTAAGTGCTGAACCTCCAGGTCTTGTAACACCATGAGTACCTGCACATTCACCTGCCGCAAAAAGGCCCTTAACATTCGTCTGCCACCACATATCAACCGAAATACCACCGTTATTATGCTGAACACAAAGAGCGATCTCGAGATATTCTTTGGTTATATCAAGACCTTTGCCCCTGTACAGTTCTATCGCAGGTGAGTTCATCTTTTCAAGTCTTTCAATTGGCGTACCGAATAAAGCATCTGCCTTCTTCAAATACTCAAATGCTTCTTCGGATAGTCTGTCATACTCAATTTCCATATCGAAAGGATTTTTTGTATAATCAAGATAAACTCTGCGTTTTTTCAAAACACTTTCACGATATACAAGCAAGTCAATAACCGATGAACCTTTCATTACCTTTTTGCTGTCAAAAGGCCATTGATAACCTTTTAAAAACACCATCGAAAGAGCTTCATACTTATCCTCAAAATAATCGGATAAAAATTCGTGCTCATTGCCATTTTCGTCCACAGACACAAATCGCGGTAATACCTGCATATAGGTACCCGAAACATTCCAGCGGGGATTTATTGATGCCAGACCATACTGCCATTCGGTGAGATTTTGGGCTTTTGCGCCCGCTAAGAGCGCAAGGCTTGTAGTACCTGTGTGACATTCAGGGAAAACGCTGTCGGCGTAAATTCCTGCAGGTCCGCCTGTGCACATAACAATATCAGCACATTTGAAAGCAACAAATTCACCACTTGATTTCTCAATGCACAAAAGGCCACAAACCAAATTGTTATGCCTTAAGATTTCTATAGCAAGATAACCGCTGTGAACCTCAATTTTTAAGTTTTTTGCATTATTCTGCAAAGCTTCAGTCATAAATTTTGAAGTCAGAGGACCTGCACTTGTAGCTCTTGCATAAGGGTCATGGTCGGTTTTATAACCTACATATTCGCCATAGCGATTTACCGGAAAAGCTACACCAAGCTCGCATAAATTCATAAAGGAACGAACCGAAAGTGCCGCCTCGCAAAGAGCGTTGTCACCATCAACACTACCACCTGCAAAGAGGTTTTCAGCCATTTTATAAACACTGTCGGGACTGTCACCGCCAAGCCCCAGTTTATAATATGTCTGCTTATCGGAGCCCGTATTACGCGAGGTCCCACACCCCGTAGCTTCTGTCACAATCGCAACATTTTTACCAAACTGTTTTAATCGACAGGCAGCATTATAGCCTGCTGCACCTGTTCCTATAACAATCGTTTCATATTCAAAAATTTTCATTACAATCTCCTGATATGGAATCCACCATCAACATCAATTGACTGACCTGTGACATAAGGCAGAGAGCCATTGCAAAGTGTCCATACAGCGTTTGCAATATCGGAAGGCTGCCCCCAACGCTTAATGGGTAAGAGTCCCCCGTCAATAAGTGCATCGTACTTTGCCTTAACCTTGTCGGTCATACCTGTTGCAATAATACCGGGGCGAATTTCATTAACCATAATATTATACTCTGCAAGTCTGTCGGCAAAAAGTGTTGTAATCATTGTAACACCTGCTTTTGAAATGCAGTATTCACCACGACTTGTTGAGCTTGTGTAACCTGACATTGAAGAAATATTTACAATACTTCCCGATTTATTTTCTTTCATTATGTTGGCAACTGCCTGGGTCAGGAAAAGTGTTCCTTTGGTGTTTATGTTCATAACAAAATCGTAAGACTCCTCTGTCATTTCGAGAATATCGTTTCTTACCTTTGGTGCCACTCCTGCAACATTTACGAGAATATCAATTTTACCATATTTGTCCGTAGCGGTTTTTACATAATTTTCTCTTGACTTTTTATCACTTAAATCTCCCTGAAAATATGTAAACTCACCATTCAGTTCTTTAGGCATCTGTGGTAATACATCCATTCCCACAACAGCCACACCATTTTTAAGTAAAATTTCAGCAGTCGCAAAGCCTATACCACCTGCAACGCCTGTCACCAATGCTACTTTCATTATTTTACACCTCCGCACAGTTCTTTGTATATAGGCAAATACAAATCTTTATCCCTTATGACACAACCGGGAGTTCCGCCCGGTTTTCTCATTATTTCGGTACATTTAGAGCAACAAATACAGATTTTATCTTTATTCATACCGCCGTTTTTAAGGATATCATTTGCAAAATCGGGATACGCAAAAATTGTTCTTCCAAACCCTGCAAAATCAAATTTATTATCCTTGATAAAAGCTGATACAACATTCGGTGCAACAACCCCAAGATAAGAAACAGCAGAACAGATAATTGCCATTCCGGGATTAAGTTCCTTCAGTTTAGCTGTACCATTCAAAACTCTTGCAACGCCATTTAAAGGATGTTCAGGCGGTTCATACCCCCCCTGTGTATAAGGCCTGTTCACATGGGGATTAAAGTATGGATTACCCATAGTGATGTTCAGTAATCTGACACCATAACTGTAAAGCTCCTTGATAAGCAGGTCGGGTTCAGTTGTATCAAACTCAAGACTACCATCATTTTTTACACCAAAGCCATATGGATAAACAAATCCGTCATAGACATTAAGGCGTGAGGAAACAATAAAATCATCAGAACAGTTTTCGATAGCTCCTTTTACACTTTCCCTTAAAAGCCTTGTTCTGTTTTCGAAACTGCCGCCGTATCTTCCCTCTCTGTTATATGCGGACAGAAGCTCGGAATTCAGATATCGGTGACAACACTTGATATCCACACCATCAAATCCTGCTTTCTCTGCAAGCCTTGCACCATTTACAAGTGCTTCGCCGACACGGTCAAGATACTCGTCACTGACAATTCTGTCTGAGCTTATGGGATTGTCTTTTTCAAAAATCGGGTTGTTGTAAGCAATCAAAGGTGCAGGGACACCATAAGGCTTTGAATATCTGCCCGAATGTGTAGCCTGCATAATAACAACAGGCTCAAATCCGTTTTCTTTCATCCCCGTTTCTTTGATTTCTTCAACCTGTCTTTTAAAATCATCAAGGTTATTTTCGGTTATGTAAAGCTGACGGGGATTTGCTCTTCCTTCTTCCATTACCGCAGTTGCTTCAAACCATATTATCCCTGCCCCACCTTTTGCAAAACGGTCATATCGCCTTTTGGTAAGAGTATCGGGAGAACCGTCAGCGGTTCCATCGCAACCTTCCATAGCCTGACAGACAAGGCGATTAGCTGCGGTTTTCTTTCCAATTTTATAGTCTTCACCCAAAACGGAAATATCATCACTGAATGGTAAATCCGTATCCAGTTCGCAATTTTGCGCATCAAATTCTTCTTTTTTTGAATATACTTTTCTTATCATATTTCATCCTCCCTACCACAATTATATCAACTTACTTTTGCAGAAAATATGAATATCAAGCAACACTTTATGTAAATCTTGCAAAAATAATATTTTTAATATATAATGATACAATGGGAGATGATTATATGAATGAATTATTGCAAAAGGCTTGTTTTTCGAATGATTTAGAACAAAAGCACGAACATTTTCACGATTGCCACCAAATTATTCTCATCACAAAAGGAGAAATTAATTATTGTGTAAATAATGCAAATGGTATTGCTAAAGAAGGTCAGATACTTATTTTCAGCAGATATGAAAATCATTCAATAGATATTTCAGACGATGAATATGAACGATACATTTTATGGCTTGAACCCAGATACAGTGCTGTACAGACATTTGTAAATTCCCTGCTTTTTAACAGACCAAAGGATTTTAACAACGTTGTTGATATTTCTGAAGATTTTACCACATTCAAAACTATTTTTTCCCTGATTGTAAATGAATACAATACACCACGCAAACTCTCAAAAGATTTGCAGGACCTGCTTATAAATCAACTGTTGATACTGTTATACAGACAACTTCCGGATATTGATATGTTCAACGAAGATGTTTATCTGGTTCAGAAAGCTTTTGAAAGCGATTGCAGTAAACCATATACCATCAAAGGATTGGCAAAACAGCTTAATATAAGTCCCTCTTCCCTTTCACATATCTTTAAAAAGATTACGGGGTTTACTGTTATGGGATATTTATTCTCCTGTCGTATGGCGGAGGCAAAAAAGCTTCTTGCTACAACGAATTTATCAGTAGGTGAAATTGTAGAACGCTGTGGTTTCTCCGACAGCAGTAATTTTTCACGAGAATTTAAAAAATCAAACGGGCTGACACCATCAGAATTCCGTGCTGTAAACAAGAAATCCCTGCGGTAACGCAGGGATTTCTATCTTAAATTATTTTAGAATACGCAATACTGTTCCATATAAGCATCCATTTTCTCAAGCATTTCAGCGTAAGAAGGATCTTCAGCTAAATATTCTCTGATATCCTTTACAGTTACAATTGCATGAACATCGATGCCAAATTCTTCCTTAACTTCCATTACAGCGGTTTTGCCGGCATTCTGACCAACTTCACAGCGGTTAACAGAAATAAACATATCCTTTACAGTAACATCGGCAGCATTAAGAAGAATCGGAACAGTTTCCCTTACTGCAGTACCTGCTGTGATAACATCCTCAATAATGATAAGCTTGTCGCCATCTTTGGGCTGATAACCAACAAGAGAACCACCTTCGCCGTGGTCTTTTGCTTCTTTACGGTTGAAGAAGTAAGGTTTGTCAATGTTATATTCTCTTGCCAGAGCTCCTGCTGCTGCAGTTGCAAGGGGAATACCTTTGTAGGCAGGGCCGAACATTGCATCGAAATCTTCACCACAAGCTTCTTTGATACAAGCGGCATAAAATTTTCCCAATGTATCAATCTGTTTACCTGTACGGTAGTTTCCTGTGTTTACAAAATAGGGAGAAAGACGACCGCTTTTTGTTTTGAACTCGCCGAAACGAAGAACATCGGCACTCATCATAAATTCAATGAATTCTCTTTTAGCTGCTGATAACATATTTTTAACTCCTTTAATTTTTTTCACAATAATTTTACCATAAAACGCCAAAAATATCAACTTGTTTTAAAAAGAACTTTTAAAATCTTTTTCTTTCAAAAACTTTAGTTATAAAAAATGACTTATTTTCTTTGTTTTTATTACATAAAAAACCACAAAATCAAGACTTTCATACAAAATTAACAGAAGTATCAGAAAAACCATACAATAATTTGTCAATTAATTTTTGCAAGATTTTAAAAAATAACTTGCAAATTTTACTTTTATCGTGTACAATAGATACATTGCGTAAAAGAATACACGGAGGTATATATAAATGTCCCTGTACAGTGAACTTTCAAGAGAAGAACTTTTAAGTCTTAAAGACTCCCTTTCAAAGGAATACGAGGATATCAAAGCACTTAACTTAAAACTCGATATGTCAAGAGGTAAACCGTCCCCTGCTCAGCTTGATCTTTCTATGGATATGTTAAGCTGCCTTACTGCAGAAGATATTGCATCCGTAACTCCTGATGTAAGAAACTACGGCGGTCTTGAAGGTTTGCCCGAAATGAGAAAGCTCTATGCGGAAATCCTCGGTGTTAAAGATACTGAGGTCTTTGTAGGCGGAAACTCAAGCCTTAACCTTATGTATGACACTATTTCCAAGGCAATGATTTTTGGTTTTTACAATTCAAAGAAACCCTGGAACAAAGTAAAGAAAATCAAATTCCTGTGCCCTGCTCCCGGATATGACCGTCATTTTGCAATTACTGAAGTATTCGGTATCGAAATGATTACAGTTCCTATGACCGATAATGGTCCTGATATGGATATCGTTGAAAAACTGGTTGCAAAAGATGCTTCAATCAAAGGTATCTGGTGCGTTCCCATGTATTCCAATCCCGAAGGTGTTACCTATTCCGATGAAACTGTAAAAAGATTTGCAAATATGAAAACAAAAGCAGAAGATTTCAAAATTTTCTGGGACAATGCATACTGTGTTCACCACATTAATGATACCCATGATACACTTTTAAATCTGATGGACGAATGTAAAAAAGCAGGAACCGAAGACAGAGTGATGATGTTTGCTTCCACTTCAAAGATTTCCTTCAGTGGTGCAGGTGTTTCTGTATTCAGCTGCAGCGAAGCAAATATGAAATATCTTGTTAAACATATTTCTATAGAAACAATTGGTTATGACAAAGTTAATCAGCTTCGCCATCTTAAATACTTCAAAAATGCTGACGGCATTTACGCTCATATGGAAAAACACGCAGCACTTATGAAACCTAAATTTGATGTTGTGTTAAGCTATCTCGAATCCGAAATCCGTGACCTCGGTGTTGCAGACTGGAAAAATCCTAATGGTGGTTACTTTGTTTCACTCAATGTCCTTGACGGATGTGCAAAGAAAGTAGTTGCACTCTGCAAAGAAGCAGGAGTTGTCCTCACACCTGCAGGTGCCACTTATCCTTACGGCAAAGACCCTGATGATAAGAATATCCGTATTGCTCCTTCCTTCCCCTCCCTTGAAGATTTGAAAAAAGCAACCGAGATTTTATGTCTTTCAATAAAACTTGCATCTGTTGAAAAGCTTCTTAACAAATAAATTAAACCCCTGTAATTATTTTCCAGTTACAGGGGCTTTACTTTTTTAAAAGTTTGTGATATAATGTGTTTACTTATATAAAAGGAGTTGTTTAGGATGAAAAAAACTTTCTTTAAAAAATTTATTTCATTGGCAGTTGTATTAACAATGGTGCTTTCAACTTGCAGTATCTTTGTTTCTGCAGCAAGTAAATATGATGACAAAGAATACACCATCAGGGTTAACGAAACTGACAGATCTCATTCGTTCACACAAATAAGCAAGAACAGAGCTTACGAAGGTGAAATTATTGAGCTTGATGTTACAATTGACGAAGAATATATGCTCGACTACATACTCATTTCCTGGTATGACAATTATGGTAGCAGACAGAAATATCTTTATTTAGAAGATATGCTTGAAGAAGTTCGTATCCGTGAAGGTTTTGAAGGTATCTGGGAATTCGTAATGCCCGAAGGCCCTGTAAATATCTCTATTTATACTGTAGAAGACTGGCGCAACGAAAGTTTCTCTATCAACTTTAACGAGAATGAACTCAGAAATGGTGAGCTTTTGTCCTCAAAATACAGAGTAAAATACGGCGATGAAATTACTATCACAGCTATTCCTGATTTGGGTTATGCTGTTGGAACTTTGAAAGTCAACCGCAAAGAGCTTACTCCTTACAAAATTAATGTTGACGGCAGTGCTGAGTATGAATATGAAGTCGACCTTGACAGAGTTGATATCAAAGCAACATTCGTAAAGGAAGAAAGAGGCGTTTACCCGATTTACCTTGATGTAGAAGATGGCGGTAAAGCTGTTGCAAACAAAGTTACTGCAAAAGGTGGCGAAGAAGTAACAATCACAGTTACTCCCGACAACGGTATGATTGTAGACTCTGTTTTGGTTGATAACATCGTTACAAAGGGAAAAGATAACAAATACACATTCACTATGTCTTATTACCCTGTAAATGTTAATGTTACTTTCAAAAAAGCTCCTGCCGGATATACTCCCTCAGCTCCTTCCGTTGTTCCTGACAAGCCTTCTGTAAACACATGGGAAAAAGTAGGAAGCTACTGGAAAATCAAGAAAACAGACGGCACATATGCAACAGGCTGGCAGAAAATGGATGGTCAGTGGTATTACCTCGACAGAGCAGGTGATATGCTTACGGGCTGGCAGATGTTAGACGGAAAATGGTATTTCCTTAAAAATTCAGGAAATATGGCAACATCCTGGCAGATTATCGGTGGTAGCTGGTTCTACTTCAAAGGTGACGGCTCTATGGCAACAGGCTGGGCACTCTCTGGTAACAAATGGTACTATTTCTATTCTGACGGAAGAATGGCTTCCTCAACAACTATCGGCAGTTATAAATTGGGTGCTGATGGTGCATGGATTAAATAATTTTGATTCCCTTCTTTCACGGAAGGGAATTTTTTTTGCATTTTTTTAAAAAAACTCTCCACATTTTTACATTTTTGTGTTATTATGGTTTTATACGAATTAAAGGAGTGTTTTGAATGAAAAAAATTATTTCTTTGTTGATTCTTTTGACCGTTACTTTTTCTTGTCTTTCCTTTACAGTTAACGCAGAAGCTGAATATAAGGTAAGCGTTTCTAACGGCAGTACAGGTATTGTTACCATTACAGCTGATAAAGAAACTGCAAAAGAAGGCGAAACAGTAACCTTTTCGGCAACTGTCACCGATGACTATCTTCTCAAAGGGCTTTTTGTTTCCTACAAGGAAAATGGTGAAACCAAAAAGACTGAGCTTATTTCCAAAAACGGCAAGACATATAAGTTTGATATGCCCGCAGCCGATGTAAGAGCTCACGCTACCGTTGAGAAAAACTGGCACAACGAAAAAGTTGAACTTGATTTCTCCCACGAATACGGATATGGTGAGGTTTTCCTCAATCAGTATTACGCTTACTATGGTGACAAACTTGAAATCAGGGTAAAACCTAAAAAAGATATGGCTGTTGAGTATGTAAAAGTAAACGAAATTGAGTTACCTCTTGAAAATATGGCAGATGGTATGTACTACTATACATACACAGTTGATGCGCGCAGAGTAGAAATCGATGTAAAATTCCGTAAAGCATCTTCAACCCTTTACAAAATTAGTATTGATAACCGTGTAGGTGGCACAGGTTTTTCTGATAAGAAGAACGCAAACCCCGGTGATACAGTAACAATTACAGTAAAACCAAACCCCGGTAAAGATTTTGTAACAGTAACTTGTGACAACAAGGTAATCAGCGGAAAAGATAACAAATATACCTTTACAATGCCCGACCACAATGTAACAGTTGATATTATCTGTACTGCTGAAGCTTCCACACCCGAAAAGCCCACATGGGAACAGCTTGGTGGTAAATGGAAACTCAAAGGTGTTAACGGCAAATACATTATCGGTTGGTACAAGATGGGTTCCGACTGGTACTTTTTAGATAACGCA
The DNA here is from genome assembly GCA_045615345.1 of Fumia sp. GTDB lineage: Bacteria > Bacillota > Clostridia > Oscillospirales > Ruminococcaceae > Fumia. The sequence continues at coordinate 29,341 of JAZLER010000011.1, forward strand.
GGCAATATGGTAACAGGCTGGGTTAAGAGCAAAAATATCTGGTACTATATGAATTCAGATGGTGCTATGGAAACCGGCTGGGTTAAAGACAATGGTAGCTGGTATTTTATAGACTCAACAGGTGCTATGAAAACAGGCTGGATTTCATCAGGTAACAAATGGTATTACCTCTATGAAAGCGGTAAAATGGCTGTTGACACCTATATTGACAACCAGTATAAAATCGGTGCTGACGGTGCCTGGATAAGATAACTCCCTCCCCCTTCATCCGAAGGGGGATTTTTGTTGACAAAAAAGCGGAAATGTTGTATTATTAGAGGGTATGATGTAAAAGGAGAGTTACTATGAACAAATATAAAGATTTTGATAACTATTTAAAAGAATATCCGTCAAAAGACGGATATTTTGGTGAATACGGCGGTGCATTTTTACCCGATGCGCTCGTTCCTGCTTTTAAAGAAGCTGATGATGCATATGAAGCTATCTGCCATTCTGCGCAGTTTATTAACGAGCTTCGCAGAATTCGCAAGGAATTCCAGGGCAGACCTACTCCCGTATACCATTGCGAAAGGCTTTCAAAACTTTTCGGCAACTGCCAGATTTACTTGAAACGCGAGGACTTAAACCACACCGGTGCACATAAGTTGAACCACTGTATGGGTGAAGGTTTGCTTGCAAAATATATGGGCAAGAAAAAACTTATAGCTGAAACAGGTGCAGGTCAGCACGGTGTTGCTCTTGCAACTGCTGCTGCATACTTCGGTATGGAATGTGACATTTATATGGGTGAAGTTGATATTGCAAAACAGCACCCCAATGTTATCAGAATGAAGATGCTCGGTGCTAATGTTATCCCCGTAACTCACGGACTTAAAACTTTGAAAGAAGCAGTAGATGCCGCATACGAAGCATATCTTAAAGAATATGACCACGCAATTTACTGCATCGGTTCTTGTCTTGGTGCTCACCCCTTCCCCAAAATTGTAAGGGATTTCCAGTCTGTAATCGGTATCGAAGCAAGAGAACAGTTCCTCGAAATGACAGGAATTATGCCTGATGCAATTTGCGCTTGTGTAGGTGGCGGTTCAAACTCTCTTGGAATGTTTACTCCTTTCCTTGCAGACCCCGTTGAGATTTACGGCGTTGAACCCCTCGGTAAGGGTGAAAATGTTGGCGACCATGCCGCTACAATGAAATTCGGTACAAAAGGCAGACTTCACGGCTTTGAAAGTTATCTTTTGCAGGACGAAAACGGCGAACCTTTGCCTGTTTATTCTATTGCAAGCGGACTTGACTACCCTGGTGTAGGCCCTGAACATGCACATTTAAGAGATTGTGGCCGTGTTCATTATGAGGCTGTAACTGACGAAGAAGCTATGGAAGCATTCTTCCTTTTAAGCCGTTACGAAGGTATCATTCCTGCTATTGAAAGTGCACACGCAGTAGCTTATGCTATCAAATATGCAAAAGAACACAAGTCAGGTTCTATCCTTGCATGTCTTTCCGGCAGAGGTGACAAAGATATCGACTATGTGTACGAAAAATATGGTTGCGGTGAAAAATTCAAACTTGATTATGATGTAAAATAATTTTTTGAGGGAATTTTTAAAAATTCCCTCTTTTATTTTGCAAAATTGATTGATTATTGCTGAGTTTTGTGATATAATAAAATTTGATTTTTAAATGTATAAAAGAAAGGAAGTACCCAAATGGGATACACAATTGCTGAAAAAATTATTAAAGCTCACTTAGTTGATGGTGAAATGGTAAAAGGTACCGAAATTGGTATCAGAATTGACCAGACTTTAACTCAGGACGCAACAGGTACTATGGCTTATCTTGAATTTGAAGCTATGGGCGTAAAAAGAGTTAAAACCGAAAAAAGTGTTGCTTACATAGACCACAATACATTGCAGTCAGGATTTGAAAACGCAGATGACCATCGTTTTATCGGCTCTGTTGCAAAAAAACATGGTATTTACTTCTCCCGTCCCGGTAACGGTATTTGCCATCAGGTACAGCTTGAACGCTTTGCAATTCCCGGAAAAACTCTGATTGGTTCTGACAGCCATACTCCTACTGCAGGCGGTATCGGAAGTTTTGCTTGCGGTGCAGGCGGACTTGATGTTGCTGTTGCAATGGGCGGTGGTGCCTACTATATCACTATGCCTTATATGGTAAGAATTAACCTCACAGGAAAACTCAACTCCTGGGTCAGTGCTAAAGATGTAATCCTGGAAGTTTTGAGAATTTTATCCGTTAAAGGCGGCGTTGGAAAAGTTATTGAGTACGGCGGAGAAGGTGTTAAAACCCTCTCTGTACCTGAACGCGCTACAATTACAAATATGGGTGCAGAACTCGGTGCTACTACTTCCATCTTCCCCTCTGACGAAACTACAAAGGCTTTCCTTAAAGCTCAGGGCAGAGAAAGTGACTGGGTTGAGCTTACTCCCGATGAAGATGCAGTTTACGATGAAGTTTATAATATAAACCTCTCCGAACTCAAGCCTCTGGCTGCTTGCCCTCACTCTCCTGACAATATCAAATCAATCGAAAGCCTCAGCGGTGAAAAAATCGATCAGGTTTGTATCGGTTCCTGTACAAACTCATCTTATCACGATATGATGAAAGTGGCTCACATCCTTAAGGGTAAAAAAGTTCACCCCGATGTAAGCCTTGCTATCGCTCCCGGTTCAAAACAGGTACTTAATATGCTCGCATTGAATGGTGCTCTTGCTGACCTTATCGGCGCAGGTGCAAGAATTCTTGAATCTGCCTGTGGTCCTTGTATTGGTATGGGACAGTCCCCCAATTCCAAAGGTATTTCTTTAAGAACCTTCAACCGTAACTTTGAAGGCAGAAGTGGTACAAAAGATGCAGGCGTTTACCTTGTAAGCCCCGAAACTGCTGCTGCATCTGCTCTGACAGGCGTTTTCACCGACCCCACTACTTTAGGTGATATGCCTTATATTCCTATGCCCGAACAGTTCCTCATCAACGACAATATGGTTGAACCTCCCGTTGATGAAAAAGATATGGACACAGTTGTTGTTTTGCGTGGACCTAACATCAAACCCTTCCCCACTACAACTCCTCTTGACGAAACTATCGACTGTGATGTAATTTTAAAAGTCGGTGACAACATCACAACCGACCACATTATGCCTGCTGGTGCTAAGATTCTCCCCTATCGTTCCAATATTCCTCACCTTTCTCAGTACTGTTTTGCGGTATGCGATGAATCTTTCCCCGAACGCGCCAAAGCGGCAGGAAAAGGTATTATTATCGGTGGCAGTAACTACGGCCAGGGTTCTTCCCGTGAACACGCGGCTTTGGTTCCGTTGTATCTCGGAATTAAAGCAGTTATCGTAAAAAGTTTTGCCCGTATCCATAAACAGAATCTTGTAAATGCAGGTATTCTTCCTCTCACATTCAAAAATGAGGCAGATTACGATGTTGTTTCCCAGGGCGATGCTATCGCGCTCAATGACATCCGCAAAGCTATTATAAACGATGAGGAAATTTTCTTAACACTCAAAGACGGCAAAAAAATTCCTCTTATCTGCGACCTCAGTGGTCGTGCCAAGGACATTCTCCTTGCAGGCGGACTCCTCAATTACACTAAAGAACAAAGCGAAAAATAAGAAAGGGAGCATTTAAATGGCTGACAAAATTAAAATGACGACTCCTCTCGTTGAGATGGATGGAGACGAAATGACAAGAATTATGTGGCAGATGATTAAGGATATTCTTCTTTTGCCATATATTGACCTTAAAACTGAGTACTATGATTTAGGTCTTGTTAAACGCAATGAAACCAACGACCAGATCACAATTGACTCTGCAAACGCTACCAAAAAATACGGAGTTGCAGTAAAATGCGCTACTATTACCCCCAATGCTGCTCGTATGCCTGAGTACAATCTCAAAGAGATGTGGAAATCCCCTAACGGCACTATCAGAGCTATGCTCGATGGTACTGTTTTCAGAGCTCCTATTATCGTAAAAGGTATTACTCCTTTTATTCCCTCCTGGACAAAACCCATAACAATTGCCCGTCACGCTTACGGTGATATTTATAAAAACTCCGAGCTCCAGGTTCCTGCAAACGCAAAAGCTGAGCTCGTTGTTACCGATAAAGACGGCAACGAAACAAGAAAGCTCATCCACGATTTTAAATCTGAAGGTATCATTCAGGGCGTACATAATGTTGATGAATCTATCGCTTCTTTTGCAAGAAGCTGTATGAATTTTGCCCTTGATACAAAGCAGGATTTGTGGTTTGCTTCAAAGGATACAATTTCTAAAATCTATGACCATCGTTTTAAAGATATCTTTAACGAAGTTTATGAAAACGAATACAAAGAAAAATTTGAAGCTGCAGGTATTGAATATTTCTACACACTCATTGACGATGCCGTTGCACGCGTTATCCGTTCCGAAGGCGGTTATATCTGGGCTTGTAAAAACTATGACGGCGATGTAATGTCCGATATGGTTGCTACTGCATTCGGAAGCCTCGGTCTTATGACATCTGTGTTGGTTTCTCCCGATGGCGTTTACGAATACGAAGCAGCACACGGTACTGTTCAGCGCCATTACTACAAACATCTTAAAGGCGAAAAAACATCTTCAAACTCTATGGCTACCATCTTTGCGTGGACAGGTGCTTTGCGTAAACGCGGTGAGCTTGATAATCTGCCCGAACTTTGTGCATTTGCCGACAAACTTGAAAAAGCATCAGTTCAGACAATCGAAGAAGGCGTTATGACAGGTGACCTTATTCCCCTTTGCTCACTTGAAAACAAGCAGAAAGTTGACACAGAAACTTTCCTCCGTGAAATTGATTTGCGTCTTAAAAAACTTTTGTAAGGAGATTTATGATGGCAAGAGGTAATGTTTCTTTATCAGTTATCAGGCGTCTTCCCCGTTACCATCGTTTTTTGCGTGAGCTTTTGAATAGCGACACCGTGCGTATTTCCTCAGGCGACCTCGCTGAAAGAATGGGGCTCACTGCCTCGCAAATCCGCCAGGATTTAAACTGTTTTGGTGGTTTTGGTCAGCAGGGCTACGGATATAACGTAAAAGCTTTGTATGATGAAATCAGCAGAATTTTAGGTCTTGGTATTCCCAGAAAAGCTATTTTGCTCGGTGCAGGTAATTTAGGACGAGCTGTTATTGAGCATATGGACTTTTCAGGCAGAGGCATTGATGTAATCGGCATTTTTGATATCGACAAAAGTCTTGTGGGTAAAACTGTAGGAAATGTTGAAATTTTTGACAGCGATTCAATTTCTGAGTTCTGTGAGAAAAACTCCCCTACTGTTGCAATTTTGTGTATTCCCAAAGAATCCGCAATCAAACAGGCTGATATCCTTATCTCACACGGAATCAAAGCATTCTGGAACTTCAGTCATTACGATTTAACCATTGATTATGATGGTATTGCAGTTGAGAATGTTCATTTAGGCGACAGCCTTTCAATTCTTTGTTATAAGATAAAAGAACTTGAAAATAACTAATTTCATCTTGACAAATTCACGCAAAAGAGGTATAATTTTCTTTGCGTGATATTTCGGGATATAGCGCAGTTTGGTAGCGCGCTTCGTTCGGGACGAAGAGGTCGCAGGTTCGAATCCTGTTATCCCGACCAATAATAAAGGGTACCCAAATGGGTACCCTTTATTATTTATCTGAAATTACATAATTTGTATCTTCTACCTTCGTGCCGAACGAAATGAGGGACGAAGGGGAACGCTTACAAGCGCCTCCTGTGGAGGATACAGCGAGTAAGGGTTCGCGTAGCGGTCGATTTGTGCATCACAAATCGGGCACCGCAAGAGGGCAACGCGGGAGTCAGTTTTATCTGTTACCCCGTGCCGAACGAAGTGAGGGACGAAGGGGAACGCTTACGAGCGCCTCCTGTGGAGGATACAGCGAGTAAGGGTTCGCGTAGCGGTCGATTTGTGTCATCACAAATCGGGCACCGCAAGAGTTGAACAGAAGTATAAATTATGATATAATTGTCTCAGAGGTGAAGTTATGAAGATAGCGATTATCGGCTACAGTGGTTCGGGTAAGTCCACGTTAGCTATTAAGTTAGCTGAAAAATTCGACCTCCCCACCCTGCATTTTGACAGAATTCAGTTTCTGCCAAATTGGGAAATAAGAAGTGACGAAGAAAAATTAAGACTTACAGAAGAATTCCTTGATAGTAACGATTCCTGGGTTATTGACGGCAACTATGCCCGATTTTTCTTTGAACGCCGTATGGAAGAAGCAGACAAGATAATATTCCTTTCTTTCAACCGATTTTCCTGTCTTTACCGCACCTACAAAAGATACTTAAAATACAAAAACACTACCCGTCCCGATATGGCTGAGGGTTGTAACGAAAAATTTGATTTTGAGTTTGCTAAATGGGTATTTTACAAAGGCAGAACAAAGAAAATCAAAAAATATTACGAAAGTATTGTTAATCAATACCGTAACAAGGTAACCGTTATCAAAAACCAAAAAGAACTCGATAAATACATAAAAACGAGCCTGAAATAATCAGGCTCGTTTCATTATATACCCAACAGTTTTTCGGCATTTCCTCTTGAAATTTTATAGTATGTTTCTTCGGAAATTTTCCCGTTCAGATAAGCGTTATCAAGATATTCGGGGAATTTTGCATGTTTATCTTTAAGATTTAACGTGGTACACATATCGGCACCATAAAAAATTCTGTCTTTAAATTCTTCCATAAACTTATAGCCGAATTCAGGGTCGCGGGTAATGGCATTATAACCGCTTCCTGCCGACAAATCACAGTTAAGATTAGGATATTTTCGCATAAGCTCAACTATTCTTCCACCCTCTGTAACTTTACCATCGGGCCAACCGTGACGGGTTTCTTCGGTAACGTCACCGCTTATATGCGACCAGAAACGCTGAGAGTGTCCTAAGAATTTAAGTTTCGGGAAGGTCTGTAATGCTTTTTCGAGTCTTGGCAATCCTAAGTCATCAATGAGACCATATTCCCCGTCTGTATGTCCAATATGGAAAGTTACTGGCATATCAAGTTTTTCACAAGCTTCAAAGAGCTTGAAAGTTCTTGGGTCATCAAAGAATACGTTAGATGTAATCTCCCCTACCCCTTTTGCACCAAGGTTTTTATAATGCATTAAAACATGCTCAAAATCGGCATCCTTACCGCTATTGTTACATCTCGGGTCAACATTACAAAACCAAACAAAACGTTCGAGATTCTGTGATACAATTTCGTACACGTCTTCATTGGTGGAAAGCGAATAAGCGCAGGATTCAGGAGAGATAAGTGGCAGTAAAACCGCCTTTTCAATTCCCAATAAATCGTGCATTTCACAAAGTACTGAAACAGTAACCCAGTTAGTACCGTTATTTCTTATAGGACCTAAAGCGCGAAACGCGTGTGAATGAATATCAATTTTCTTTACTAAATTCATATTATATCTCCAATCTTTCTTTAACAGCTTTAAATAAAATGTCATTTCCTTTGCGGTTAAGGTGAATATTATCAACTCGCCATTCAGAAATTTCCATATTGGCAAAAACGTCCCTCATTGAAAGAAGATCTATCCTGTCGTTGCCTAATTCCCCGCATACCTGTTTTATTATGTTATCGTACGCTTCAATGGTATGTAAACTCGAATAACATTCATAATCCATTTCGGGATTTTCAGGATCACAAGATGAAGGAGGCAATAAATAAAGCATCTTACAAGCAGGACACGATTCAAACACCATTTGTAAAAGCATTGAAAGATCCTTGCGGAAAACCAACGGAGGATTAAGATCTCTGTCATTCGCTCCGAGATTGAAAATAAAAAGATCCGGATTAAATTTTTCAATGCGTTCTTTGAAGTTTTCTATGAAAAATCGTGCGGTTTGGGCTCCGCGTCCACTCATATTGATTTCAATATTTTTAGCGCCTGCGCCAACCACTGTAATCTTGTTGCCTTTTATGTTCTTAAACTTTATCGTATGCTCTTTTTTATCTTTGTTACACGGAAGAACTATCCGCATAAGCCCATATCCCGCAAAGTTCTTTTCATCACCCAAAGTACTGATATCGGTATCTACTATTTTCCCATCAACTTCGATATCAAAAGTTGCAAAGGAATCAATTCTTCTTTGCAGATAAAGAATAATTTCATCGTTTTGCACAGGTACTGAAAATTCTACGTCACCACAAGGTAAGAGAGTTTTTACATTACCCTCAAACATCGCAGTATTCGGAACATCCGATACGTTATCAAGTCCATACACAAACTCACATGGAAAATCAATGTCCACACCATATACAAACTGAGGGTCAGAGGTTATCAGATAGTCACGTAGCCTGAAAGACCAGCTCCCCATTCCTACCCCGCAATCAGTCGCATTACTACGTGGCATATCGTCGTAAGGATGTCTGTTGTACGACGTACTGCATCCAGAGATAAGAACCTTGCATCCTTTTTTACTTAGTAAGTTTTTATACTCCATAGTCATTAACCTACTTTAAATTAATTTTTTCTCCGGTTTCAAAAGATTTTACAATGGCGTTCATAACCCGTACGGGAACAATATACTCTTCATAAGAACGTGTCATTTTTCCATTATGAATCATATCGATAAACTCGTCACATTCCTTTTTACTCATCATAGAAGTATCTACAATCTTCTGATGGGTTTCATGCTCTAAATAAACGCTCACAGCGTAGCTGTAACATTCATTATTAAAGTGATTTGTGACTGTAAAACCATCATACTCAATTATCGCACAAACGTTATTACTATTTCTTGATGCAATAACACTCTTGGGATTATAACCGAATATTTCAAGAGTCATTTCGGTAAGATGTGAAGCATAAAAATAAAAGCCACTGTATTCGCTTTCTATCTGCAAGGGTGCGGAAACAGTACCGCCAAAAATCTTTTTATCGGTAGTTTTCAAAAGCGCGGATAACTCATCTATTGTATCCGAAAATTTCAAAGAAGAGCCACCGCAGATTGGCACGTTATTCTCTTTTGCTATTGCAATAAGCTCTTTAGCTTCTTTTATATTCACAGTAAAAGGCTTGTCAATAAATGCAGGGATACCTACCTCTAAAAAAGGCTTTGCAAATTCATTATGGTATTTTCCATCACGCGCAGTTACCATTACGGCATCTACTTTTCCAACCATATCCTCAACGCTCTTGGCAATCTCAATGCCATATTCATTTGCAAGTTTTTCAGAAGCATCACGATAATTGCCATAAAGAATTGTTACTTTACAGTCAGGATATCTCATATTCCCATTTTCGTCAGGCTTGTTAATAAGCTCCAAAAAGCCGTCTGCATGTGAGTTTTCTGTTCCTAAAATTCCAATTCTGTATTTAATCATATTTTCACCTTAAAATAATATATCTTTATGACATTTTATTGTGTCAACTGTTTTTGAAACAGTTCTGCCGTTTCTTTGCAAATTCGCATTGTTTTTAACAATATCATCACAATAATCATTTCTGTATAGAGTCAAAGAAATATCAGCAGGGGTTTCAATCTTATAAGGCTTTATTTCCTTGTATCTCCTCACACCATCAGCTGCCGCATCGGAAATTTTCTTTAAAGCTTCCTCTAAAGGCAAACATTCTGCCTTGTTTCTTATCTTAGCACTTTTTACTGAGGCTGTAGCAATATTGGGTATAAGGCTTTTCGCCTCATTACAAGCGGCTAAATCACCGCTCACCATAACAAGCGGAACAGAATGTGCTCCAAATGTTATAGCCTGTTGACCGATTTCGCCATAACTTTTGCCGTTGACTTTATAATCAAACCAACTGGCAGAACTCTGGGTATGGTCAAGAAAAGCTTCGGTAGTTCCTGCCATCGCGTGGCATCCCATAGTAATTGCCGCGTCATATTCGTCACACTCAAACCAATTAAAATCGGCGTCTTTAATCTGTTTAGCTCTTTTGTCAAGAAGTTCAGGTATGAAATTATTTCCACCGCAATGACCATCAATTACATGAACTTCATCAGCACCGCCTTCAAATGCACCTGAAATAGTAGCATTGACGTCTTCCATAAGTAATTTTCTGGCTTTTTGGTATTCTTCATCGACAAATATCATATCTATATCGTCAACACAAGATATTCCCTCTAGGTCACTTATTATAATAACTTTCATATCTTATCTCCTAAACATTATTTTATTATAACAATTATACGCAAAAAAATATAAAAAAGCAATTAACCGCATTGTCTAATGTTTTAACTGTATTGCCCTAAAAACAAAAACTCTGTATTGTCTAAAGCAATACAGAGCATTTTTATCTTCTTTCACTTGGTTTAATACCATATAATTTTTTATAACTTCTGCAAAAATAACTCATCGACTGAAAGCCACATTTTTCAGCAATACCCGAAATGGTAATATCGGTGTTTCTGAGCATTGAATCAGCAATTTTAAGTCGGTAATCCATAAGATATTCCATAACGGTTTTACCGGTTATATTTTTAAACGATCTGCAAAAATAGCTCTTACTTAAGTTACAGATTTCAGCAAGTGTGTCTACGGTAATATCATCAGAATAATAGTCCCTGATGTGCCTTATAGAAGGTTCAATAAGCTTATATAAACGTAAATTTCCTTTTTTATATCCGATCATATTGCTTTTGCAAAGTCCTTTACGGATTAGCATTGCAAAAAGTTCCAGAGCAAGTCCGCTTATTGCGGTTTCATAGGCTTCCTTTTTCTCGGAATACTCCTTTACCATACGTGTAAGGATTTTTCCAAGACGTTTGTCACTGTGATATAGATTTTTAAAAACATTACCATTTTCCAAAAGCAATGCACGGAGATTAAGTACGTCAACACCAGAGTCCGAGAAAAAGTCAAGCGGAATTATAAAGAGATGATATTTACCATTATCAACATTTATAGTTGTATGAAACTCATAAGGATTAACAACAACTGTATCACCCGCTTCAACGTTGATAATTTTATCGCCGATCATTAAAATGGTGGTGCCTGAATAAAAATATTTAATCTCTATTGCTTCATGAAAAGCTACTTTTTCAACCTGAAGATCAGTAACATAAGATGAAATATCAGGACGAATAACAAATAAACTCATATCATCACACCTAAAAAATTTTTATTCTCATTATATCATACAAAATTTCCTATATCAAGTTTGCCATAACCTCTTATTTGTGGTATACTGAAAAAAGAGGTGATGCGAGTGCTCAACTACGAAAAATTATCAAAAGAAATTACAGAAAAAATTGAATATGACAGAGAGCATAATACTCTCCCGCAGATGGCATTTGATGACGCTGAAGCTCTGCGCAGAAATATGGACCGCGATAAACCGAGTATCATAAGACCGCCTTTTATCAGGGATATAGATAAAATTATCCACTGCCCCTATTACAACAGATATGCCGATAAGACTCAGGTTTTTTCCTTTTACAAAAACGATGATATCACAAGACGAGCACTCCACGTTCAGCTTGTTTCACGAATTGCAAGAACTATAGGAAAAGTGTTAAACTTAAACCTTGATTTGATTGAAGCGATTTCTTTAGGTCACGATATCGGGCACACACCTTTCGGTCACGCAGGTGAAAGTTTTCTTGACAAACTTTACTTGTCACATACAGGAAGGCATTTCTCTCACAATATCCATTCTGTAAGAGTTCTTGATAAGATTTTCCCCTATAACATAAGCTTGCAGACATTGAACGGAATCGCTTCCCACGATGGTGAGATGGAACTTTGCGAGTATCACCCGAAACCAATTACAAACTTTGAAGATTTTGATAAGCAAATCGAAAGTTGTTACCTTGATAAAGCTCAGGTTAAAAAACTTATTCCCGGCACTTTAGAAGGCTGTGTAATGAGGATTTCCGACATCATAGCATATCTTGGCAAGGACCGTCAGGACGCCGAAAGAGCACATATGAAAAACCTCTTTGAAGCAGGCACCATAGGTAGTCATAACGCAGAAATCATCAACAATATGATGGTAAATATCATAGAAAACAGTTACGGCAAGCCATATATAAAAATGGATGAAGAACATTTTGAAGCACTTAAGAAAGCAAAATCCGACAACTACGAAAAAATCTATAAAAATGACAGTGTTGCGGATGAACTTAACACCATCATAATGCCAATGATGGAAAAGGTTTACGAAAGGCTTTTAAAAGACTTAAAAGAAAGAACTAAACCCTCCCCCATTTTCACCCATCATATTGCTTATGTAAACAAGGCACACTACACACGCGAAATTCATTATGAAGAAACCGAACCCAACCAGATTGTAGTTGATTATATTGCGAGTATGACCGACGATTATTTTATCGATTTGTATTCGCACCTTTTCCCGAAAGATAAAATGAATATTACATACAAAGGTTACTTTGATTAAAAAAATCCTATGCATAAGCATAGGATTATTTTCTTAATTTTCTGCAATATTGGGTACAAAGCTTGTCGGTACATTCAGAGCATCTGAGCGCCATATTACTGTTTTCCCAGAACCTTTCAGGGTAAGTGAAAAAGCAGATTTCCCAGATAAGCCAGATTACAACCGCAAATATAACAAGCGACCACGAATAAAAACTGTTTACCATTATGAGTGGCGAAAACATCATAAGATGATCCCAGTTAAATATTCTGCAGGTAGTACAGCATTTATTTTTCATAATAAGCCTGAACGGGCACCAGATAAGGACGCATATAAGGTCGCAAAGATAAAAGAAAACAGAAATAAGTAATACAAACCCTGCATCAATTATATGATTTGCATACAAAGCACCTATTACAATATTCAGAGCTATCCATATAATCATAACCTTATATGCTGAAGCAGTTGTATCGGCTATGTGTTTTCTTAAGCTTTTATAACTGATTTTTTCTTTGATGGGTCTGAAAAGCGAACGGAAAATTTTCTGTGAACCGATTGAAATATGTGCTTTTACAGGCATCAGCTGTAACACCATATCGATAATCCATATACCCCATAGTATATGAAAAACAGAAAACTTCTTAAAAAAGTTAAGCCCTGTCAAAATACTAAATTCATCTTTTGCAAAAATATAGATTAAAACAGTAAAAATAAAAATTATTATGCGCCCGAATAGTCTTAAGAAATAAATCTGTCTGGTTTTTGAAATATTTTGCATTATTCTTCCCTTACACTTATGTTAAAACATTATAGTTTGCCCCGAGAGTTTCTCTTGTATGAGTATGCCCCGAACGGCATTTTTCAAACTGAACATATAGATTATACAATAATCTCATATAATTTGCAATATAAAATGAAACACCACGATTAAAAATCGTGGTGTTTTTCTTTAACTTTAATTTCATTTGTGATAAAAGGAAAAACCTGTTCGGGTTCTATATTCAAAACTGTAGCAAATTCATCATAAAGAAGTCTTTCTGCTTCTTTTAAAAACCTTTCATCGGCAATATGAAGTTTTTTGCCTGATTTAATTACCTCCTGTCCGTGCAAATATACAGACTTTATTCCTTTTATAAGCGTTACTCTGTCGTCATCTGTAAGCCAAGCTTTATATTTCAGTTTTCTTTCGTTCTCATCTTCTATCCATAAAGATTCATAATCCGGCATTTCTTTTATAAGTTTATAAATTTCTTCAGATGATAAAACTCTTCTCATTTTACCAATAAGTTTTTCGCTGTTTACAGGAACATAAATTACAGAATTTTTGTTGTTCACAGGTTCTAAAATATAATAATCCGCAATATTGTTCCCGAAATCTTTTTTCTCAGTACCCAAAATTTTACACACACCCTGAGTTCCGTAAATAATAGTATCGCCAATCTTAATTTTCATATTATTTCTCCTAAAAATTTATATGTTAATTGTATCATAACAAAAAATAAATTTCTAATGTCGAAATAAAAATTCGGCGTTTTAACAATAGTAAAGCTTTATATTTTTAGGCATTTTGACAGACATTTTTATTGAAAATATAGTCACTTTTTAACATTGGATTTTTTAGTGGTGACATTTTAATTTTTATATGTTATTATATACATATGAAAGGAGGTAGATTATGAAGATACAAAAACAAAAGCAAAAACCACTGTCTTTTGTGGTCAAGGAAAAAGATACTCTTTTATCTTTTTTGCTTAAAAACATTAAAAATATGTCAAGAAACAGTGTCAAAAATCTGCTTTCCAAAAAACAAATTTCTGTTGACGGAAAAACTGTCACTCAGTTTGACTATCCGCTTCACAGCGGACAAACAGTGGCTTTAGCGCCTGTAAAGCAAAATGCTTTACCCCCACTTCCTTTTGATATTATCTACGAAGACAACGAAATTATAGTCATTGACAAGCCTGCAGGGCTTTTATCGATTGCTACCGAAAAAGAAAAGCTTCATACAGCGTACCATATCGTAAACGAATATGTAAAACAAAAGAACAAACACGGGAGAATTTTTATTGTCCACCGTCTTGATAAAGACACTTCCGGAGTTTTGCTCTTTGCAAAAACCGATGAAGCAAAACGACTTTTTCAGGACAACTGGGAAGAAATTTCTAAGTTAAGACGATACCTTGCAGTTGTTGAGGGTAAGCCTGAAAAGGACTCCGATACCATAATCTCAACCCTGCTTGAAACCGAAACACATCTAGTATATTCAGGCAAAGGTGGCAAAAAAGCTGTTACACACTACAAGACAATTAAAACTTCCGGAGAATTTTCTTTACTTGATGTAAATATTGAAACCGGCAGAAAGAACCAGATTCGTGTGCATATGAAAGACATCGGTACTCCGGTTACAGGTGATAAGAAATACGGTGCCGAGAAAAACCCGATGAAACGGTTGGGATTGCACGCTTGTGAACTTCAAATCACCCACCCGAAAAACGGAAAAGAGCTTTGTTTCAAAGCGAAAACTCCCAAAGAATTCAAAAAAGTTATGAAGGAGAACTGAAATGATACCAAACGATCCCTTTATTCTTCTGAGCTATGTTAATACAAAACTCAGGGATTTTTATAAAGACCTTCCGCACTTTTGTGAAATGGAAGATGTAAGTATTTCTGAAATTACTGAAAAGCTTTCTTCCGTGGGTTTTGTGTATGACAGCGAAAAGAATCAGTTCATAAACAAATAGGAGTGTTATTATGATTAAACCATTGAAATTCAAACAGTTTACCCCACAGGAGTTAAAACCCAAAGGCTGGCTTCATACTCAGCTTAAGCTCCAGGCAAACGGTCTTGCAGGAAATCTTGACAAGTTCTGGCCCGATATCAAGGAAAGCAGTTGGATCGGTGGCGACAAAGAAGGCTGGGAGCGTGTTCCCTACTGGCTTGACGGATTTATTCCCCTTGCTTACCTTTTAGATGATGAAGATATGAAGAAAAGAGCGCAGAAGTACATAGATGCTATCCTTGAACGCCAGTGTGAGGACGGCTGGCTCTGTCCCGGTGAACGCGAAACACGCTATGAGTACGATGTATGGGCATACTTTTTGATTTGTAAGGTACTTACCGTTTACCATCAGTGCACAGGTGACGACAGAATCGAAGATGTTATGTATAATGCTTTCAAGGCTCTCCGACACTTTGTCCACAGAGCAACTCTTAAAAACTGGGGTGCCACAAGATGGTACGAATGTCTTATTCCGATTTTCTGGCTTTATGAAAGAAGACCCGAACCCTGGCTTCTTGAACTTGTGGAACTTCTTGCAGAACAGGGTATCAATCATAAGAGAATATTTGAACGTTGGCGCTACACTGAAATAATTCACGAGTGGAACTTTATCACCCATGTTGTAAATATCGCAATGTGCATCAAAGCCGAAGCACTTACAAGCCGTATTTATGGTCACGATCCGGATGAAACACCCGAACTTATCTTTAAAACCCTTGAAAAAGACCACGGCACCGCTTTTGGTCACTTCACAGGTGACGAATGTCTTGGCGGTCACATTCCCACAAGAGGAAGTGAACTTTGCTCGGTTGTTGAAGCGATGTACTCGTATGAGCAGATTTTACAGGTAAGTGGCAGCAGTAAATGGGCTGACAGACTCGAATACCTCACATTCAACGGGCTCCCTGCAACAATCAGCCCCGATATGTGGACTCACCAGTACAACCAGATGGTAAATCAGATTCAGTGTACTCCCGTTCCTTTGGAAGAATGTCCTTTTGATACAACTAATGGTGAATCTCACCTCTTTGGTCTTGAACCTAACTTTGGTTGTTGTACTGCAAATATGGGTCAGGGCTTCCCGAAATTTGCGCTTTCTACCTTTATGAAAACTGAAAAAGGTATAGTTGCTGCTGTTTTCTCCCCCTGTGAACTTAACACCGAAATCAACGGCAAGAAAGTATCCTGCAAAATGGATACAAAATATCCTTTCAGAAATACTGTCCGTTTTGAAATCAATGCAGATGATGTTGAATTTGAGTTTAAGATTAGAATCCCCTCTTTTGCAAAATCCGTAAAAATTGACGGCGTTAAGGTTACAGATAAGGATTACTACACCATTTCAAGAAACTTTAACGGCACTACCGAAATCTTAATGGAAATGGAGTTTGAAACAGAAATTGTAAAGCGTCCTACCGATATGGTAGTTGTACGCCGTGGTCCGTTGCTTTATTCCCTTCCCATCGATTCCACCTGGGAAAAATGGGAGTATGAAAAAAACGGCGTTGAAAGAAAATTCCCCTACTGTGACTACAAAATAACACCAAATGAACCCTGGAACTATGCTTATTGTTCGGATGAGTTTGAAGTAGAAGAAAACAATGATTTTGATGCGGCATTCACACCCGAAAACCCACCTATAACACTTAAAACCAAAATGGTTAAAATCCCATGGGGTGAGAAAAACGGTGTTTGTAATGCCGAACCCGACTCTCGCACACCCATAGGTGAGCCTGAAGTTAAAAAGCTTATTCCCTACGGTTCTACAACCCTCCGCATAACAGAAGTTCCTTATATCAAATAACAAAAAAGAGATGTGTCTAACACATCTCTTTTTTATATTGCATCGGCGAAATCCCTGTATATTTTTTAAACTGTCGGCAAAAGTACGAGGTATCTTTAAAGCCCGATATATCAGCGATTTCCTTTACACTCAAATCCTCATATAAAAGATATCGCGTAGCTTTTTCAACACGGGATTTCAGGCGGTAACAGGCAGGTGAAAATCCCGAATATTCTTTAAATAACCGTCTGAAATATATCTCGCTCACATTGCACATTTTTGCAATTTCAGAAATCGGCATATCACCATCAGTTTCGGTTTCAAGGTATCGTATGCCTTTTTCAATTATTCTGTATTTTTTGTCATATTCTCTGTTTTCGCTAAGATGGGCAAAAATTTCAAATAATGCTGATTTTATCATTGCATAAGAAATGATATTTCCTTTTGATGCAATGTTAATTTTCTCCACAAGAAACCCAAAATCCTTATCCGAAAAAACTGTTATCTTATCGGATAAGATAAACTTTTCCCCTTTTTCATCAAAAAGAGAAAACTTAATTCCGACAGTTGACGAACTACCTTTTGGGATAACTTTAATTTTATATCCAAACCCATCAGGAATATATACTAAGCTTTTGCTTTTGGCCAGAATACTCTCACCTGACTCGTCAGTGTATTCCGCATCACACCCATCAAGATACATAAAAAGATTGGCATTTTTCGGACTGTCAAGGCAGGAATAGATGTGGATATCACTCCAGAATTGTTTTAAAATATGTAAAGCCTCTACTGAAAAGTTATATCCATACAATTTTGAAATAGGTATCAAATTCACACAATCACCTCTACAACTGATTATATCACTAATATTGCAATAATGCAACTGTATCGAAAAGTTATATTTTTATATCGTTTTGTTTATTGAAGTTTAATTTATATACTGATACAATGTAGCTGAGGTGACAGTAATGAAAAAATTCACAGTTGCAATACTCGGTTGTGGAAGCAGGGGTCTTGTTTACAGCGAACTCATAAATATGAAAAAAGATGAGTTTGAAATTAAGGCGTTATGTGATATAAACAAGAAACAAATTGATAAGATTAAAAACATTCTGCAGATTGATGTTCTGGAATTCACAGATGTTGATGAGTTCTTCAAGGAAAAGCGTGCAGATATTATAGTGATTTCAACTCCTGACAGAGAACATATCCCCCAAGTTATAAAAGCGTTAAAACTTGGCTATGATGTTTTGGTCGAAAAACCTTTGACAGACAGTTTAAAAGAAATAAAAGCACTCACAAAAGCACAGAAAACAACCGGCAAAAAAATTATGGTTTGCCATGTTTTGCGTTATGGTCCGGGCTTTGTGAAATGCTCAGAGCTTTTAAAATCGGGAGTTATTGGTAAACTATATTCAATAGATGCATCCGAGAGAGTTGTCTACTGGCATTGGGCTCAGGCTTATGTAAGAGGAATAGGTGCATATTTAAAGGACTCACACCCAGCAATTTTAGCAAAATGTTGTCACGACTTAGACCTTTTGCAGTACTATGCCGACTCGAAGTGTAAAAGCGTTTCATCGGTTGGTGATTTACTTTTCTTCACACCTGAGAATGCGCCCGTTGACTCTGCCGACAGATGTATTGATTGCAAATACACAGACACCTGTACTTATAGTGCAAAGCAAATTTACATTGATAACTGGCACAAAGACGGATGCCCGACATTTATATGGCCGTATAACAAGATAACTTTGCAAAATCCACTCACTGAAAAAGCGCTTTATGATGGAATCAGGACTTCGGAGTACGGAAGGTGTGCTTTTAAATGCAACACAGAAAAAGTTGACCATCAATTAGTGCAGATGACATTCGAAAACGGTGTTAAAGCATCGCTTAAAATGGTATACGCCTCAGAGCCCGGGCGTTATATTGTATTCTATGGTACTGAGGGTGAAATCATATTCGATGAAAGAGATGCTACAATAACTGTAATGCCTTATGGCAAGGAAAAATCCGTAACAGATGTGGGTATATTAAACGGAATAGGACAAAGCCATGGCGGTGGCGATGCAGGACTTATAAACGACCTTTATGATATGCTCATCGGTGAAAAAGAATGTGCAACATCACTTGAAAAATCCCTGGAAAGTCATCTTATGGGAGTTGCCGCAGAGAAATCAAGAAAATGTGGTGGTAAACTTATAAAAATACATTAAAAAAGTGAGGTGAATATTCACCTCACTTTTTAAAGCACTTTACTTAAAATTCCTTCGTAAACTTCAACTGAGTTTTTCTTGAAGTTTCCGGATATTTTTTCTGCCGTTTCGATATCGGGAGCATAGAGCTTAAGCTTTAAATACTCCACTCCCCCATCTTCCACAAAACAGATAACATCAAAACCTTTGTCTTTTTTTACAATCTCGGTTTTAATTTCGTTTTCACGGCGAAGCTCAGCTAAAAGTTTAAGTCCTCTTTTGGTAACCTTTTCCCTTAATGAGGAAGGTAATGCCTGCTGTAAGCTCACCGCAGTCTCGATACCAAGCTCAGCAAGTGAATAATACAAAACGCCATTTGTTTTATTTGCTTTGAGATGTCCTGAATTTTTAAGCTCCTCAAAAGCCGTGGTAAATGTAAAATAGTCCACTGCATCGTCTTTGCTGAAAATTTCATTTATATTATCAACTGAAAGTGGTTTTTCAACCGAATAAAGCAGATGACATATTAAAATTTTAACTTCATATACCTCTTTAAGCCCACCCGGAGCAATGCCTGCAATAAAATTATCCGCCATTAAAACAGTCTCCTTTTATATTTCTTCTACTATTGTAACACAAACTGAAAAATAAAAAAAGACTTTTTAAAAAAATCTTTAAAAAGGTCTTTACAAGATTTATAAAATGTAGTAAAATATTCTTAAGATATTCCGACAACCTTTAAGTTGGTCCCGTGAGGCTGACAAGGCGGTCTGCTTTAGAGTACCCAAAGGCGTAAATCGTGCCGTTGGGATTGTTTTGAGAGCAACCAGACTGTCAGCTGTGGCAGTTTGGTTTTTTGTTTTTAGGAGTGTTTTTATGGAACAGAAAGCATTAATTCTTGATGATAAGGCTATGAGCCGTGCCATTGCGAGAATTTCATTTGAAATTATTGAAAAAAATAAAGGTGCTGAAGATTTGTGCATCATCGGCATTTTAACGCGTGGTGGTCAGCTTGCATACCGCATTGCTGACAAGATAAAATCTGTTGAAGGTAAAGGTGTTGAAGTTGGTTTTCTCGATATAACCCCTTTCAGGGATGATACACCAAAAGACAGAAACAACTATGATAATTCAAAAATTGACTTTGACTTAAACGGCAAAAAAGTTATCCTCGTTGACGATGTAATCTATACAGGAAGAACGGTAAGAGCCGCCATTGATGCCATTATGGCGAGAGGTAGACCCGAACTTATTCAGCTTGCCGTGTTGATTGACAGAGGTCACAGAGAACTCCCCATAAGGGCTGATTTCATTGGAAAAAATGTTCCTACTTCAACGGAAGAACAGGTCAGAGTTTTTGTATCAGAGCGTGACGGCGAAGACAAAGTAGTTATATTAGGTTAGGAGGACATATGCTTCTTATAAAAAACGGGCATATCATAAGCCCCGAAAATAATTTAGATGGTGTTTTCGATATCCTTATCGAAGACGATAAAATTTCAAAAATTGCCGAAGATATCAACGCCGATTGTGAAACAATAGATGCAAAAGGCAAATATATTTTCCCCGGATTTGTTGATATGCATGTGCATTTGAGAGACCCCGGTTTTACTCATAAAGAAGATATCTTCACAGGATGCGAGGCAGCAGTCGCAGGCGGTGTAACTTCGGTTCTGGCAATGCCAAACACATCCCCTGCCGTTGATTCACCTGAAACTGTAAAATATATCCTCGATAAAGCAGAAAATGCAAAAGCAAAAGTGTATGTCGTAGGTTGTATTACAAAAGGTATGCAAGGCGATGAACTTACCGATATGAATGCATTAAAAGATGCAGGAATTGTTGCGGTATCCGATGATGGCAGACCTGTTAAGAATGCCAAAACAATGGCAAACGGTATGCATCTTGCTGATGAAAACAATCTGCTTACCATCTCACACTGCGAAGACCTTGATCTTATAGATGGTGGCATAATTCACAAAGGTTCTGTCAGTGAAGCTTTAGGTGTCAAGGGTATGACAAGAGCATCCGAAGACAGTATCACTGCAAGAGAAATCTGCATTGCAGATGCTGAAAACCTGCCAATCCACATAGCTCATGTGAGTACCGAAGGCTCGGTTGCAATCATAAGGGATGCTAAAAAACGAGGAATAAGGGTGACTTCTGAAACCTGTCCCCATTACTTTATATTAGACCACGAAAATCTTTTAAGGCGCGATGCCGATTACAGAATGAATCCCCCACTCCGTGAAAAATCGGATATTGAGGCTGTAACCGAAGGTATTATTGATGGTACAATCGACTGTATTGTAACCGACCACGCACCACACGCCAAAGAAGAAAAAGCTGATTTTCTCAAAGCACCTAACGGAGTTGTCGGACTTGAAACAAGTTTTGCGGCTTCTTACACATATCTTGTTGATACAAAACTCATTACACTGAGTAAACTTATTAAGCTTATGAGTGTCAACCCATCAAAGCTCTTAAAGATTGAGGGCGGTGTCTTAAAAGAAGGCGCTGTCGCTGATATCTGTATCGCAGATCTCAGTAAGGAATGGGAAGTTGACCCCGAAAAACTTCATTCCAAATCCAAAAATTCCGTTTTCAAAGGTATGAAATTAAAAGGTAAAATAATCTTTACTATTGTAAATGGTGAAGTTAAATTCAAGGAGGAATAAAAATGTCATTTGATTTGCTCATTGACCGCATCAAAGAACTCAGAAACCCCACAGTTGCAGGGCTTGACCCTCAGTACTCTTATGTACCCCAGTATATTAAAGATAAATATGCTGATGAAGAACCTTTGGAAGGCGCTGCAAAAGCAGTACTTGAATATAACAAAGGTCTTATCGATGCACTTTGCGATATCGTACCCGCAATCAAACCTCAGGCTGCTTATTATGAGCTCTATGGTTGGGCAGGTGTAAAAACCTTAAAGGAAACCATTGATTATGCTCACGAAAAAGGTATGTATGTTATTACTGATGGTAAGCGCAACGACATCGGCACAACTATGGAAGCTTATGCTGCTGCTCACCTCGGTAAAATCGAAGTAAACGGAAAAAAAGTAGCTCCCTTTGATGGCGATGCTCTCACAGTAAACGGATATCTTGGTACAGATGGTATTTCTCCTCTTATCAAAATCTGCAAAGAGGAAGATAAAGGAATTTTCGTACTCGTAAAAACTTCCAACCCCTCTTCAGGCGAACTCCAGGATAAAAAAATCGGTGACAAAACCGTTTTCGAAGTTATGGGCGAAATGTGTGAAAAATGGGGCGAAGAATTAACAGGTAAATACACATACACTGGCGTTGGTGCTGTTGTTGGCGCTACTTACCCCGAACAGCTTGCTGAACTCAGAGAAAAAATGCCTCATACATTTTTCTTAGTACCCGGTTATGGTGCTCAGGGTGGCGGTGCGAAGGATGTTGCAGGTGGTTTTGACAAAGACGGCCTCGGTGCCATCATCAACTCCTCAAGAGGAATTATCTGCGCATACAAAAAAGAAGGTTGCGATGAAAAAGATTTTGCCGCAGCTGCACGCAGAGAAGCGATCCGTATGCGTGACGACATTTTGCAGTACATTAACCTTTAATTGGAGGATAAAATGAGTAATACAAATAAAGCTTTTCTTCTTTTGGAAGATGGCACACTTTTTGAAGGAAAAAATTTTGGTATGGCGGGTACCACCATCGGCGAAGTTGTGTTCTCCACTTCGATGGTAGGTTATCAAGAAGCCATCACCGACCCTTGCTACTGTGGTCAGATTTTAGTGCAGACCTTCCCTCTTATCGGTAACTACGGCACAAACAAAGAAGATATGACATCCGATAAGGCGCATCTCAAAGGTTATATAGTAAGAGAATGGTGTGAAAAGCCTTCCAACTACCGTATGGAAGAAGATATCGACTCTTTCCTTAAAAAGATGGGAGTAATAGGTATATATGATATCGATACCCGCCATCTTACAAGAATTTTAAGAAGCAAAGGCAGTATGAAAGGTATGATTACAACCGAAGAAATCACCGATACTGCTGTGAAAGAAATCAAGGAATATAGTCTTAAGAACCTTGTAAAAGAAGTAACAGAAGCTGATGCCAGAAAAGTTTGTGACGGTGATAAAAAAGTAGCTGTTATAAATTTTGGTAACTATGAATACATCGTTAACAACTTAAAAGACTGTGAAGTTACAGTTTTCCCTTCCGATACCGATGCAAAAGAGCTTGAAACATTTGATGGTATCGTATTGACCGAGGGTCCAGGTAACCCCTATGACAACGAAAAGGCTATCGAAACTGTAAAAGCACTTCTTGGAAAACCTATGCTCGGTATAGGTCTTGGCCATCAGATTTTAGCTATCGCTAACGGATTTAAGTGCGAAAAGATGCCTCACGGACACCGTGGTGCTTCTCAGCCCGTTGTTGATAAATCCAAGGGTAAAACCTACATCACAACACAAAACCACGGATATGTTGTTACAGATGTTGATGAAACTAAGGCTGAAATCCGTTTTAAAAACGCAAACGATTCAAGTGTTGAAGGACTTGTCTACAAAAATATCCCTGCTATTTCGGTTCAGTTCAGACCCACTGTTGACCGTTCAAGACAGGATACAGCATTTTTGTACAACGAATTTTTAAATGCCCTGAAAGGAAGATAAACTATGCCACTGAGAAACGATATTAAAAAAGTCCTTGTTATCGGCTCAGGTCCGATTATTATCGGACAGGCTGCTGAGTTTGACTATGCCGGAACTCAGGCATGCAGGGCTTTGAAAGAAGAAGGACTTGAAGTTGTTTTAATCAACTCAAATCCCGCTACAATTATGACCGACAAAGCAATGGCTGATAAGATTTATATCGAGCCTCTTACTTTGGATGTTATCAAAAGAGTAATTGAAATTGAAAAACCCGACAGTGTTTTGTCGACCCTCGGTGGTCAGACAGGTCTTACCCTTTCTATGCAGCTTGCAAAGGAAGGTTTCCTCGATGAGCACAATGTAAAACTTCTGGGTGCAGACCCTGAAACCATTGACAAAGCTGAAGACCGCCAGAGCTTTAAAGATACTATGGAAGCTATCGGCGAACCCTGTATTCCATCAAAAGTTGTTACAACGGTTGAGGATGCTGTAGATTTTGCAAAAGAGATTGACTACCCCGTTATCGTACGCCCTGCTTTCACTTTGGGTGGTACAGGCGGTGGTATCGCATATAACGAAGATGAACTTCGTGACATTTCTATTAATGGCTTAAGACTCTCCCCCATTACCCAGATTCTTATCGAAAAATGTATCTCAGGCTGGAAAGAAATTGAGTTTGAGGTAATCAGGGACTCCCACGACAACTGTATCACAGTATGTTCTATGGAAAACTTTGACCCTGTTGGTGTTCACACAGGTGACTCTATCGTTGTGGCACCTGCCGTTACCCTTTCCCCAAAAGAATACAATATGTTAAGGGCTGCAGCTTTGAACATCGTATCTGAGCTTAAGGTTGAAGGTGGTTGTAACTGTCAGTTTGCCCTCTACCCTGAAAGTGATGAATATGCAGTAATCGAGGTAAACCCCCGTGTTTCCCGTTCTTCTGCACTTGCATCCAAGGCAACAGGTTATCCTATTGCAAAGGTTGCTACCAAAATCGCTATTGGATATACTCTTGACGAAATCGTAAACGCAGTTACAGGTAATACCTACGCTTGTTTTGAACCTGCTATTGACTACCTCGTTGTTAAGTTCCCCAAATGGCCGTTTGATAAATTTGTTTATGCAAAACGAACACTCGGCACACAGATGAAAGCTACCGGTGAAGTTATGAGTATCGGTACTTCCTTTGAACAGGGTATTATGAAAGCGGTAAGAGGTATTGAACTTGGTCTTGATACCCTCACTCTCCCCGACTTTGAAGAGCTTTCCGACAACGAAGTAAAAGAATCCCTCTCTGTTATTGATGACCGCCGTATCTTTATGGTTTATGAAGCTTTAAAACGCGGTATCACCCCAGAAGAAGTGCACAGCATTACAATGATTGATGAGTGGTTCCTTTACAAGATGCTCAATCTTATAAATCTTGAAAACGAGCTAAAAAAAGGAAACCTTTCAGATAAGCTTTACCTTAAGGCTAAAAAGATGGGTTATCTTGACTCCACCATCAAACGCCTTTCAGGCTGTGAGGTAACTCCCAAGTTCTCCTCCTATAAGCTTGTTGATACCTGTGCTGCTGAGTTTGAAGCTAAAACTCCTTACTTCTACTCTACCTATGACGAAGAAAACGAAGCAAAAGAGTTTATTGAAAAACAAAATAGTAACAAGAAAAAAGTTATTGTTTTCGGTTCAGGTCCTATAAGAATCGGTCAGGGTATCGAGTTTGACTACTGCTGTGTTCACTGCGTATGGGCACTTAAAAAAGCAGGCTATGAAGCAATTATTGCGAACAACAACCCCGAAACTGTTTCTACTGACTTTGATACAGGCGACCGTCTTTATTTCGACCCTCTCACAAAAGAGGATGTAAGAAACCTTATTGAAACCGAAAAACCTTATGGCGTTGTTGTACAGTTTGGTGGACAGACCGCTATCAAGCTTACTAAATTCTTAGACGAGCTCGGCGTTAACATCCTCGGTACTTCCTGTGACAGTATTGACGAAGCTGAAGACAGAGAACGCTTTGATGCTTTGCTTGAGCGTTGTGGCATTCCCAGACCTCAGGGTCATACAATCTTTACAACTGAAGAAGCATTAAAAGCTGCCAACGAACTCGGCTACCCTGTTTTGCTCCGTCCCTCATATGTTCTTGGCGGTCAGAATATGATTATCGCTCACTCCGACAAAGACGTTACTGAGTATATGACAATCATCACTTCTCACGAGCTTGAAAACCCCGTTCTTATCGACAAATACCTTATGGGTACCGAAGTTGAGGTTGATGCTATCTCCGATGGTGAAGACTTCCTTATCCCCGGTATTATGGAACATATTGAAAGAGCCGGTGTACATTCAGGTGACTCTATTTCCGTTTACCCTGCACAAAAACTTTCTCATCATACAAGGCGTACTCTTATCGAGTATACTGCACGCCTTGCAAGAGAACTCAAGGTAAAAGGTCTTATCAACATTCAGTATGTTGTATACAACCACGAAGTTTATGTAATCGAGGTTAATCCCCGTTCTTCAAGAACAGTTCCTTATATCAGTAAGGTAACGGGTGTACCGATGGTTTCTCTCGCAACTGAAATAGTACTCGGCAAGAAACTTAAAGATTTGGGATACGGCACAGGCCTTTACCCCGAAGCTCCCTATGTTGCAGTAAAAGTTCCCGTGTTCAGTTTTGCAAAACTCATTAATGTTGATACTCACTTAGGTCCCGAAATGAAGTCTACCGGTGAAGTTTTGGGTATTGCAAAAAGTTTTGACGAAGCTTTGCTCAAAGGTCTTATCGCTTCAGGAAACACTATGAAAAAATCAGGCGGTGTTCTTATAACCGTACGAGATGCCGATAAACAGGAAGTACTTGAAGTTGCTGATAAGTTTGAATCTTTGGGATTTGACCTTTACGCAACAAGCGGTACAGCAACTCTTCTTAACCGCAATATGATTGCAACTAATGTGGTTAAGAAAATCAGCGATGACCCCGATAACAACATTCTTACTTTGCTTGACAGCGGTAAAATTGATTATGTTATCTCCACTTCCGAAAAAGGCCGTCAGCCTGCCCGTGACAGTGTAAAAATCAGGAGAAAAGCAGTTGAGCGTTCTATCTGCTGTCTTACTTCTATCGATACTGCAAACGCTATTGCAGATGTTTTGGCACTTGATAAAACTATTGACGATATTGATCTTGTTGATGTCACAAAAATCTAAATCCAAGCCCCAATCTTAAAGATTGGGGCTTTCTCTTTACAAATCAGGAAAAAGAGGTTAAAATATAACAAAGGAGTGGTTTTATGAAAAAAGCATTTGTCGTTGTAGATTTTCAGAATGATTTTGTCACAGGCAGTTTGGGTTTCCCCGAGGCTGTGGCATTAGACGAAAAGATTTCCGCAAGAATTGAAAAATGTCTTGAAAACGGCTACGATTTAATCTACACTTTTGATACACATTACGATAACTATCTTAGTACTCAGGAAGGCAAAAAGCTCCCTGTCCCCCATTGTATCAAAGGTACAGAGGGTTATGAAATTTACGGGAAAACCGCTTCATATTTGAGTTTTGCAAAAACAAAAATTGACAAGAATGTTTTCGGCAGTTTAGAACTCGGTGAATTCCTAAAAGAAGAAAACTATGATATAGTTGAGCTTTGCGGACTTGTTTCAAATATCTGCGTTATTTCAAACGCAGTTATCGCAAAATCCGCACTCCCCGAAGCACAGATAATTGTAGACTCCTCTCTTACAGCAGGTGCTAACTTATCAATGCACGAAAAATCACTCGATGTTATGGAAGGCTTACAGATTGAGGTAATAAGATGATAAGACAAAACTATACTATGCTTTGCGATTTCTATGAACTCACAATGGCTAACGGATATTATAAAAACAAAATGAGCAAAGAAATCGCATACTTTGACCTGTTTTACAGACAAGTCCCAGATAAAGGCGGTTTTGCAATTGCGGCAGGACTTGAACAGGTTGTAGAATATATAAACAATCTTCATTTTACCGAAGATGATATTGAGTTTTTAAAAAGCAAAAATCTTTTTGACGAAGAGTTTTTAAGTTACCTTAAAAACTTCAGATTTACAGGCGACATTTACGCTGTTCCCGAAGGTACCCCCGTATTTCCCGGGGAACCATTACTGACAGTAAAGGCCCCTGCCATTGAAGCTCAGTTTATCGAAACCTATCTTTTACTTGCAATAAACCACCAGTCGCTCATCGCGACAAAAGCTAACAGAATTGTAAGAGCGGCTAAGGGCAGAAGTGTAGCTGAATTCGGTTCGCGCCGTGCACAGGGCGCTGACGGTGCCGTTTTAGGGGCAAGAGCTTCCTATATCGGTGGTTGCAGTGGTACTGCCTGCACAATTTCCGACAGAGATTATATGGTCCCTGCCACAGGTACTATGGCTCATTCATGGGTGCAGATGTTTGACACCGAATATGAAGCATTCAAAACATACTGTGAAACCTACCCCAATAACACTACACTGTTGGTTGACACCTATAATGTTTTGGAAAGCGGTGTCCCCAATGCAATCAGGGCTTTTAAAGAGGTTTTAGTGCCGAAAGGCATCACAAATTTCGGAATACGCCTCGACTCGGGTGATATTACCTATCTTTCAAAAAAAGCACGAAAGATGCTCGATGATGCAGGACTTAACACTTGTAAGATAGTAGCATCTAACTCGCTTGATGAGTTTATAATCAGGGACCTTGTTTTACAGGGCGCTGAAATTGATATTTTCGGTGTTGGTGAACGCCTTGTAACCGCTAAAAGTGACCCCGTTTTCGGTGGTGTTTATAAACTTGTAGCCAAAGAAAAAGATGGCGAAATCATCCCGAAAATCAAAATCAGCGAAAATGCAGGTAAAGTCACTACCCCCCACTTCAAAAAGGTTTATCGCCTCACAGAAAAAGCAACAGGCAAAGCTATTGCCGATTTAATCTGTGTTTATGATGAAACTATTGACGACAATAAGCCTTTGGAAATCTTTGACCCGAACCATACATGGAAACGCAAAACAATTACTGATTTTGAAGCGAAGGAATTACTTGTTCCTATATTTGAAAACGGTGAACTTGTTTATGATCTCCCTAAAATAGATGAAATCAGGGATTACTGTAAAGTTCAGGTAGAAACCCTCTGGGATGAGGTAAAACGATTTGAAAACCCACACACTTATTATGTGGATCTTTCTCAGAAACTCTGGGATATTAAATACAGTCTTTTGAATAAAAATAAGGCTCAGGACTAATCCTGAGCCTTTCTTTTGGAAAAAATTATTCAATTCCGAGTTCTGTTTTAGCTTCAGCCACCCACTGTTCTACTGTGCCGTACCAAGTGATCATTTCAGCCAATGTTTCTTCAGCAATTTCTTCTTCACCTTCGAGCATTTCTTTATGCTGAATCATAACATTTGCCAATTCAACCATACCATTGATGATTTCTTCATCATATGCATCGGGATTTTCGTTAATAACATCAGCAAATTCATCAAATGCAGTGGAAGCTTTGTTGAATGCATCAATCGCGGGCTGTCTGTCAATGCCGCCTGCACAAGCAACCAAAGAAAGGGACATAATAACTGCCATTAAGAACGCAATAATTTTCTTCATTTTAAATTCCTCCTGAAATATGTAGCTTTCAAGCTTACATACATTATACTACTTAAACTTCAAATTGTAAAGCATCTGTTATTTTTTCATCAAGAAATATCCTACTACTAAAATTCCGAGAACTATTCTGTACCAGCCGAATGCTTTAAAATCGTGCTTTTTGATATAACCTACAAGGAACTTTATTGCAAGAACAGAAACTATAAACGCAGTTACCATTCCCACAACAAGTACTGCAATTTCCATGCCTGTAAAGGCGAAACCAAACTTTAATATCTTGAGAAGGCTCGCACCGAACATAACAGGAATTGCAAGGAAGAATGTAAATTCAGCCGCAACAAATCTTGATGTACCGAGTAAAATAGCACCTAAAATTGTAGCGCCAGAGCGCGATGTACCGGGGATTAAAGAAAGCACCTGGAAACCGCCAATAAGCAAGGCTGTCTTGTAAGAAAGCTCTGTCAAGGAATTTACTTTACAGTCTTTTTTCTTATTATAGTTCTCTACAACAATAAATAAAATACCATAAAGTATTAATGTAACAGCAACCGTGATGTAGTTATAAAACATCTCGTCAATCTTGTCGTCAAAAAGAAGTCCTATAACTGCAGCAGGCAGGCAAGCAGCCACTACCTTAAACCAGAGCGATACAGTTTCTTTTCTTTCTTCGGGCGTTTTCTTCAAAGCAAAGGGATTTAACTTGTTGAAATACAAAACAACTACTGCCATAATTGCACCAAGCTGAATTACAACGAAAAACATTTCTTTGAAAGCCTCTGACAGATTTAACTTGATAAACTCGTCAACCAAAATCATATGCCCCGTACTGCTTATCGGAAGCCATTCTGTGATACCTTCAATAACACCTAAAATTACCGCTTTGATTATTTCTAAAATCTGCAAAAAAATCATTCCTTTCTCTGTATATACTTATGTATTTATAATATCATCTTATCCCCTTTTTTTCAAGTATTTTCTTGACAAAATATACATCTTATGATAAAATAATTTTGCGTTTTGTACTTTGCATTTTGCATTTTTATGCGGGTGTGGCGGAACTGGCAGACGCGCCAGACTTAGGATCTGGTGTCCTTGACGTGCAGGTTCAAGTCCTGTCACCCGCACCACATTAAAGAAACCACAAAGCCTTAAAACACGGGCTTTGTGGTTTTTCCTTTATTTCCGGGAAACCATTTTTCCTTTACATTTTCCTTTATTACGGAAAAATCATTTATATTGTCAAATTTAGCACTAAGTGATATAATAATTATAATAATTTTTAAGGGATTGAGCATTGTGGTACAGGAACAATTCGCAACAATGATGCCATATATTAGCGCAAATTTAGTTGCTATGATCGCAGATAAACAAAACATTATCAGCAAAGAAGCTATAACCAAACTATATGCTTCTAAACTTTACGAGGCGCTTGAAAATGAATAAACAAAAGTGTGGCACTACAGCACACCAATGCTTTATTCGTTGTTTGAGCAAGAAGAAAAGACCGGAACTATACAGTTCCCCGATGTGTAAGGAGGAATATTTATGAGTAAAGAAATGACCTTTGCTGTTTTATGCTTGGAGAGTTATAAGCTGCACCGCAGCTTAACCGGAAAAGCGGTTGTAAAACTTTTCAGTGACTACGGTGTGTTTGATTATATCTACGAGTTTTATGATGTTCTTCATACCACAGGACACAATTATATCAATAATGATATTGATATTTATCTTAAATCCCGTGGAGCAGTAATATCAGCATAATTAGCATTTACGATATATAAAGTGAGGAATATAAATGTCTAAGAAAACTAACAACGAAAATCTAAAAAGGAACACACTTTCATTGTTAAGTAATCCTTTTTCTACAGGCGGAGGTGGTGGGGATTTTGAACGCAAAGTACAAGCAACATTTATATTAACCTTGTTAATCGAAGGGTTTTCACCGTTATTAAATGCTTCTGTAACTTCGTTGGATTTTCAAGCAAAAAGGTTAGGTTGGGATACTGATGATTTGCTTGTCACCTCATTAGTAGATGAACAAGAACGCAAACTTTTGTGCCAAATAAAGCATGGTGTAGCGTTTACTACTAGCAACACCGCTTTCAAAAAAGTTGTTTATGCCGCCTGGAATGATTTTAATAAGCCAGAATTTGATAAACAACACGATAAAATTGCCTTGATAACAGGTTTATCATCTAAAAGTGATGTGTTGCGCTTCATTTATAATCAAGCTAAAGTTTCTAAAGATGAAAAAGATTTTATTCAAAGAATCTATGAACGAAAATATTCAAGCAATGATAACCGAGAAAAATTGGAAGTGATAAGACAGATCTTACGCGATGCAAAAGGTGAAGAAGTAACGGAATGTGAGTTGTGGGAGTTTTGCAAAGTTTTCGCCGTTTTAGTTTTTGATTTGTCATATAAAAACAATGTAAATGAATTTCTAATTCAAGCTTTAATTTTATCAAATTCTAAGGCCAACACCGCTGAAGCGTGGGAAAAACTATTAGATTACGCGGGACAATGCAACAAAACTGCAGCTCATGTTAATATCGAAAATATGCCAGATTATATTAAGGAACTTTTCGAAAAAGAAATATTAAAATTCGCAACGCCTACAAACCTTGACTCTTTTTCTCCAGACACATTATGGGCGAAGTTGGCATTGTTAGGTGGCTGGGATGAGAATAATCAATTTGACAAGCAATTAATAGAAGACTTTTTAGGTTCTAATTATTCTGCCATCCAAAGCAAAGTGCAAGAAAATTCGATTTCGCCTTCTTCAATTGTAACATTCGACAATGGAGTTTGGCGGATAAAGAATAGCGCTGCTTTAATTGAAAAGTGTTCACACTTTTTCTTTGATGATAGCATAAAACTTTTATTTCAACTTGCAACTTTTGTTTTTCAAAGTAAAGATAAACGCATTCAGCCAGATGGTACATTCAGTTTACTGATTCCATCAAATGGCGCTTTCGATCATTCAGGAATATTAAGAAATGGTTTGATTCATGGAATTGCTATTCTTTGCAATTCAAGCATACCACTTTTGCCATGTTCAGATGGTCTTGTTGATCATGAAGCTCGCTTGTTTGTG
Source organism: Fumia sp. (assembly GCA_045615345.1). GTDB lineage: Bacteria > Bacillota > Clostridia > Oscillospirales > Ruminococcaceae > Fumia. Next base: position 61,872 of record JAZLER010000011.1, read on the forward strand.
AGAAACCTTTTATCCAATTTCGACTCATCCATATGGAACAGTTTGGATTCTACTCTAACTATTATTGCCGAAATACATCCAGCTGAATTTTTGGCAAGGTTGGAAAAAACAATACTAAGTTCGCCTGAAACGATAGAAGCGTTATTCCCTAAAAACAATTCAAATATTATGTTTTCACGAAATTCCATTTGTTCTGTTTTGTGGTCAATTGAATGTTTGGCGTGGGATGAAACTTATTTTATAACTTGCATTCGTATCTTAGGAGAATTGGCGAGTTTAAATTACGAAAAAACTAATCATGCAAATACACCCATTCGTTCGATTATAAATATTATGTTGCCATGGTATCCTCAAACATTAGCAACAACACGAAAGCAAAAGAATGCAATAAAAAGTTTGCAGAATGATTCCCCGCAAATTGCATGGAGAATAATTAAACAATTGCTTCCGCATTCAACCACTTCTACTGGAGGAACCAATAAACCTAAATATATTATCAAAAACTTACCCGAAGAGGTTTTGGTTTCTCCAGAACAAATTATTGAAATGCAGAATTATTACTCAAATGTTGCCATTGAACTAGCTAAACAGGATATTAAAAAGCTCCACGACTTGCTTAATCATTTCGAGAACATGGATAAGGAATCTGTTCGTGCGTATCTCAAGACGATACTTGATACAAGTTCAAATTGGGACAATGAGACAAAATACCCTGTTTGGAGTAAAATGAGCATATATAGATCTTGGGTTGTTAATAATGCCACCGAAGATTTAGATAAAGAAATGATGGATTTATTAAGTTCAGTAATTGAAAAAACAACACCTGATGAAGCCATCTATAACTTTAGATTATTATTCGAACCTCAATATTTTGATTATGATGAGGATGAGTCGGATGGAACTCTATCTAAATTGCAAAAAAGAAGAAATGCTCAGCAAGATGCTCCCGACAAGATATATAACAGCTATGGAATTAAATCTGTCATTCAATTTGGCAGGGATGTAAACAATTTATCACTAATAGCAAATTATTTGGGACGTTCTTTGGATAAAAAAGAATTGAGAAAACTCATCAAGACCTGTTTTGACAATGATTTAGAAAAAGAGTTTTTCGCCACTGTATTATATGGCTTCTTTTATGCTAATGACATATCTGATATTTGCGATTTAGGGTTGGACGAGTATCCGCCCGCATATATTGCATGGGTATTTACTTGTTTCCCAATAGACAATAAAATATTTAAACTTGTAGATCAATTTCTCGCAGATCATCAAAATTTATACTGGGAAACCATTTCTATTCCCCATTTAGGTGTAGGTGATGAAGCCGATGCAAACTTTATGTGGAACAAATTAATTAACTATAACAGGCAAATTTCTGCTATCAATTTATTCGGAATCGATACTAATAACTGTAGTATTTCAACCGATAAAATAGAAGAAGCTCTTATTGCAGCATCATCAATGAATAGCGAAGAGGCTTTAGACCCTAATGCCGTACGCAATCTTATTAATTATCTGCAAATTAACGCACCACAAGATATAAACATCATTAGTGATATTGAGGTAATATATTTGCCGTGGTTAGACGAATATTCGAAAGTAAAACCAAAAGCATTAAGATACCGACTATCAAATGAACCTCAATTCTTCTGTGATTTAATTGCATTGATGTACAAAAAAAGACACGCTAAAACACACGATGAGCAATTGCCCGAGAATGTATCAAAACGCCTCTTTGAAATATTCTTTCGATACAGCATAGTTCCAGGTACCGATTGGGAGGGAAAATATCACGAAGATATTTTCAATAATTGGATTGCTTATTGCAAAAAATGGGGTTCTGAGCAAGATAGAATTGAAGTGGTACAACAAACAATAGGTAATGGATTATCATATGCCAAAAGATGTGAAAATGGCCTTATTGATGAATTCATCATCAAAGAGCTTAATAAAGCTGGTAATGAGGACATGAGAAGAGGCTTCAGTATGGGCATATATAACCAACGAGGAGCCTCGTGGGTTGACCCCGAAGGTAAGCCTGAATACAAGCTTGCAAACGAATACAACGAGTTGGCCTCTAAAAGTGAAGAACTTGGTTATTCAAGATTTGCTGAAACTCTTCGAGAAATCGCTGATAGTTATACAAAAGAAGCTGAATTTAACATTAAACAACATCGGAAAGAGATGGAAAATGAAGATTAACGATTTTGTTTACTAACATTTTTAGGATACATTTTTTAGAGTCCTATCACCCGCACCACATTAAAAAAACCACAAAGCCTTAAACTACAGGCATTGTGGTTTTTCCTTTATTTTAAGCAAACCATTTTTCCTTCACTTTTTTTCCTTTATTTCGAAATTTTTTAAAAACTGTTAAATCTATAAAAGTTTTAATTTTCATAAAATGTAGATCTTGATTTTGCGTCTTAGTACCTAATTCTAAAATAATCTAAATAGGTTTTGAATGTATCCTGTGCTGTGAGACAAGTATCGGTAAGATATCCTTTTTCTTGATTCCATTCTTTTAGACCACGATAATAGAACATTTTAATTTTATCTTCGATAATAAACGGAACAATATTATGCTTTAAGCACTCCTTAAACATAATAAGTCTACCAATACGACCATTACCATCTTGGAATGGGTGGATACGCTCAAACCGCACGTGAAATTCGATAATATCTTTAAGCGTCACATTCTCTTTACCGTTATAATCAGCGAGGAGCTTTTTCATTTCATCTGCTACGTCTTCCGGCAAAGTAGTCTCTCCACCACCAACTTCGTTCGGCAACTTTTTATAATCGCCAACGGCAAACCAGTCTTTTTTAGCATCACTCGTACCAGTCTTTAATATGAAGTGAAGATTTTTAATAAACTTTTCACTTAACTGCGATTTTGCACTTTCAATTATTTCATCAATGCAACAGAAGTGATTAGATGTTTCGATAATATCATCTACACGCACACCTTCATCAGTTATGCCAATAGTATTAGTTTCAAAAATATATCGAGTTTGGTCGTGAGTAAGTCGACTACCCTCAATGTGATTAGAGTTATAGGTTAATTCAATTTGAATTTTATGATAAATTCCGCCGTGTACCTGACCGCGTTTTTCCTCTTTTAAAATATCTAATAAAGTCTGTAGTGCAGGTTTGCTCTTATTACTTCTTTCGGGTTTTTCGGCGTTTTCAGGAATGTTCCAAGTCTTACCTGTAAGGAAAGCTCCGGGAACACGACCGGTAGCACAATAATTACGAACACTGCGTTCAGATGTATTCCAAAGCATTGCAACCTCTTTAACAGACAGATATTTCATAACCACACCTCACAATTTATTATAATTAGTATAACACATTATCGGCAAAATATCAATACCATTAAATCGTATTTTTGACACATTTTTGCCGATAACGGAAATTTTTATCTCCCTCTGCCTTTATATATCAATTCAGCAATTCACCCAATAAATATCGTCAAATTTCCACGGAAATTTGCATATGAATTTTTTCATATGCAACAGTGCATTCTCCCCTGTTACGATATTTAAAAGTTTATCCAAAAAGAATATCAGGATATATGAACAAGACTTACTCGGATTTCCACCAGATTTCACAGAAATGGTAGAAATTTTATTTACCGGAAAAACATCCGACAAACCAAACTATATAACATACCGAAAAAACTTTACAGCAAAATCCCTCTATCACGACTACCTGAGATGGAAAGAAACTTTCTTTAAATGGCAGATATAAAAGCCTGTTTCCTAAAATAAACAGTATATGAAAAGGAATAAGTTCTGTAACCTTACGCAAACTAAAGAAACCACAAAGCCCTGTACTACGGGCTTCGTGGCTTTTACTTTATTTAAACCTACCAATTTTCTCATTATTATTTCCTTCGTTACGGGAATTTCAAAACAAGTCAGGCTCATCCCATTAAAAATCCCCCAAAACTCTGAAACAATCATCGTATTTCTCGCTTACATACTCTGCAATAAGATTTATCATCGGTTCGGGATCGTTGTCGCGATAGAAAGAATCAAATGCGTTGTAATAACGTTTGCGGTCTGCAAATTTAACATTGATAGCAGGATATCCGAGTCGTATGAGCTCGAGATTCATTATCAGACGTCCTGTTCTGCCATTACCATCTACAAACGGGTGGATTCCCTCGAATTCAAGATGGAACATTGCGATACGTTCAATATCACTCATTTTCCCCTTGCGTTCTTCGTTTTTTAAGAGAAGTTCTGTCATCTTAGGCTCTATCAGATATGGCTGTACAGGCTCTGTAAAAGCAACCATGATACGAACAGGGATACGACGATATACACCTTTATCTTCGGGCTGATTCATCAATACAAGGGAATGTATAGCCTTTATCGTTGACTCATCCAAAGGCACGCCCTTGGTTGCAATATCTCTTACATAAAGAAATGCATCACGATGTCCGACAGCCTCAAGATGGTCTTTCAGAGGTTTTTGGTCAACAGTCATTCCCTCAAGAACCATAGCTGTTTCCTGCAATGTCAGAGTGTTTCCCTCAATCGCATTTGAGTTATAGGTAAACTCTACCATAAACTCATGACGCAGGCGATTCAGTTCTCCCTGAGTCAAAGGACGCATAGCATTAAGGCGTTCCTTCTTGTGCTCGATTTCTGCAATAATATTCATCTTTGATGATCTGCCATCCATCGGTTTAATTGCTGTTTCCGGAATCATATAAAGTTTACCCTTGCGGATAACTCCTTCAATTTTCCCTTCAGCACACAAAATCCGTACCCGTCGGGGAGAGATTCCCCACTTTTCAGCGACTTGTGATACTTTGATATATTCCATTTGAGCATCCCTCCTTAGACAAATACTATATTACAGATTTATTATACCGCATTTCAGGAATAATGTCAATGCATTCTCAGTACATTAATTGTTCTTTTATTCCCAAAATCCATTTTACAGGAATAATAGTAAGCAAAAAAAGCGGAGAGAAATCTCCGCTTTGATATCATTCCAACAAATCCGCCATCAGGGTTAATGCCTTGGCATTCGAATCCTGTACAGCATGTGCGTATATGTTAAGTGTTGTACTCGTAACGCTGTGCCCGAGCAATGACGACACAGTTTTTATATCCACACCGTTGGTAATCGTCTGAGTAGCCAGAGTATGCCTGAAGCTGTGCAGTCCCTTGAACGGAAGTCCCTCGATTCTGCAGAACCTCTCAAGCCAGTTATACGGCGTATTCGGGTGCATAGGTTTACCATCCCAGGTAATAAACAACCTATCTGTTCCTGTCCACAAATCCCCCAGGTTTTCTGCCAGTTCCTTGTGTTTTGCTTTCAATTCTTTTATGAGTTCTAAAACCTTTGTCGGTATAATCATCGACCTGATACTGGAGGCTGTTTTCGGAGAGCTTGTGTATGTACCTTCTTTCTTACTGTAATTCGAGGTTCTCACTATCGAAACATGCCCCGTTTCAAAGTTTATATCATCGTACTCAAGCCCCAGTGCTTCCCCACGCCTTAAGCCCAGGTAAGCCAGGAGATTAAAATACACCCTGTATTCAAGTTTTGCCTTCTCGTCAATTCTGGACAGCAAAAGTTTTTCTTCTTCCAGAGTATAAATATTTTTCTCTTTCTGTTCGGTTTTTACTATCTCTATATTTCTGCATGGACTCTCGGAAATCATACCGCAGTTTATTGCATATTTCAAAACATCGCTTATAAAACACACATAATGCTTTTGCGTTTTTTGTGACAGTCCCCCGCCATCTCTCTGGTTGACACCCTTCTTTGTCAGGGAAAGTATAAAGTTCTGTATATGCCTGTAGGTCAGCTTATCCACGTACACATGCCCTAACCATTCATAGGTTCTCTTTCTCAGCGTTTTCAGAAAAGCTATGGTTGATGGTTTAAGCTTTTTAGTGCTCTCAACAAGCGTCAACCACTCCTCAGCCAGCTCTTCAAACTTAGCTCGTCTGTTACTAAGGTTAAACCTTTTACACTCTTCCTCAAACAGTATCGCCCTTTTCTGCGCCTCCTTTTCGGCCTGACGTTCTGACAGACCTTTGGGCGCTTTATAAGTTATACATCTGACGATTTGTCGATACTGACTGTCGTATCCGATGGATACCCTTATATAAAAGGATAATTCTCCGGATTTGCCACGACTTTTTTTAATTGTCGCTATCTCTCTCAACTCCTTCTATTCAAATTTAAATGCCTCGTTAAATACAGAAAGCATATCTATTAATGAGTCAAGGTTAACCAAGGTTTTGTTACCAATCTGGTATGTTTTGACTTCACCGGATGCACACATCTGTCTCAAACCCCTCATAGAGATTGCTGTTTCACTGTCCATCGCTTTGATTTCTTTGTAAGCGTTGGGGATAGTTCTCATTCTGGGGATTACTCTTTCGCTACTGATACGCGTCACCTCCTTTACTGTTTATTTTTGTCCATAGCCTCGTGTAAATCAATCGGTTTTACGATATCTGTCCGCACGCTCACTATGGGAGTTTTAATATATCCGAAATGAAAAATAATTTCATTTCAAATTGACACGACCTTTTCAGATCCCCATAACACAGGGGCATCTAAGATTTAAGTTGCTACGCTAGATGAATGTATCACCTTCTTTTTAAAATGTTGACAAAGTATCTTTCACGGGTTTATTTATCATAAATCGTGATATAAATACCAACTTTAAACTACTTTATGTTAGTATTTTTTACCCTTATTTCTTATAAGGAAATTTTTTACAAAGCCTTGCGTGGCAAGGGTTTGCAGAGAGGCTTGTATAAGATCATCTTATACAAAATTAAATTTTACACTCCAGCCAAGCAGTGAGTAAATCTCTCATTCTTTTGGATGGAATATATATTTCAATGGGTTCACCATCTCTTATCCTACTTCGGAAAATCCATTGTATTAAACAAGAGACAGCGTAAGCATCCTCGTCAGGAATTATTTCAGGTAACCCCTCACTTTTTCGTATGGTGTTTCCATCGGTAAAGAAGTGTTTAATCATTGGATGCATAAACATATTAATACAATACGCTAACGCCCATCGTTCTTTGAACTCATTGGTTGCCTTGGCATTACAAGGAACAAAGCAAGATAATCGATTTTCAGCAATCTTCCGCTCTTTTTCAGGTAAGGAATTTTCTTCTTTACTCATTTTTCTGATAATTGTGTATCCCGGCCCCTTCAGATCTTTTTGGTACTGTTTTGGACAAGTCCACATTATGTCTCCATTACAAGCCTTAGCAGACGAGTTCCTGAAGAAATTATATATATTTGCCTTCAGACGTTTGATATCCTCATCAGTAGCTCTATCGTACCACCCTTTAGACAGTTCTGTCCTTTTTAGATATTTATTCATTCGGGGATTATCCAGTATTTTTATTAATAGTCTGCATTTATCCCTGAACGCAAAATCATCCTCGTTCGAGTGGGGTACAAGGGAATATGTATCTTCCTCACTGGAAATACTTTTCAGTTCGTACTCTATATTGAAGAGTTCGAAGTAATTTTTAAAAATGCTACCAGCAAACATATATGTAAGAACATAGACCTCATCGAAGCATTTAAACATTTCCGGTGGAAATATGGTCAGCAAAAACTGATCGTTGATACAGTATAATCTTCCTAACTCGGCATATTTCTTAACCTCGGCGAATTTATGGTCTTGCCCATATTCACCTCCACACCAGACAACCTTGTTGTCGGACTCTATCCGTATATTCTCGTTATCCAACAGAAACTTCACATCACTCTTCGACATACTCTGTCGATCAGAGGCTTCTACGCTTTGTAAGCAGTTGAAGTCCTCGATAATCTGAAGCTCCTCATCAATAATTAACGTGTAATTACCATTGCGTATTAATTCCAGAGTTTCGGGCGTTGCATTCAAAAATGTAGAATGCGTAACCGCTATATTTATATTCTCCTGAGTTAGCAAGTGATTGAAATCCTCTATCTTACTACTATTGTAAAAAGTAGGTTCAACAAACTTTTTCTTTTTTCCACACCCCTTTCGTATGCGATCAATTTCATCAAGAAACGGAGTACAAAATATGTATTTCGTTTCTACATTGCTATTCATAGTCTGAATAGCCCACGATGTCTTCCCTGCTCCGCAGGGCGCATCAATAATTTTAATTGATATAGTATTACATCCTTTCAGAATAAGTTTATTTTGCCGCGTACGGCTTTTTAAAATTTTTGTCACAGTTATACCATTAATGGCGTAAGCCCTCTTACAGAGGCTGTCAGGCCTGTCTGCGTGCGCGAGGAAACCCTCAATAATTTTGGGGAATAAAAAAGCACATCATACAAATAGGTATAAACCTATTTTGCATAATGTGACTTACCCTCGCGTACTGCATAACTGCACAATACCTCTGCAAAATTATTAATTTCACTTACATTGTAACACAGGTTTTGAAGTCGTCAATAGGAAAATGACGAAAAACATTATGAACATTTTGTAAACTTTTTATCGTCACCTTTGATACTGTCACTTCATCCTTACTCTAAACAGAGGGGACAAAACTTGTTTTTTCTCTCTCAAATAGTTTTACTTTACAGGTAAAAATCCCCTGTGTTATGAAAGTATTCAATGTAGTATTTCATCAAGTGCCTCAAAAAACATTGTGTCCCAATGGTTTTTGAGGGGTAATTATTTTCAACAAGTCCAGTTTTGAAAAAATTTTAAGCGAAAGGAATCGAGTTTACATATGTATAACAACGAAGAAAAAATCCCAAAAATCGGTGATGTTTACCTGATGGATTTTGGTGGATCCGGAAACGAGCAACAAGGTTTGCGTCCCGGATTAATTTTACAAAATAATATCGGCAACACTTACAGCCCAAACATCATAGCACTTCCCCTTACAAGCTCTTTGAAGAAACGCCATCAGCCCACACATGTTGTACTCCCGGCTGAAAGCACAGGGCTTTTGCGGGACAGTATGGTTCTTTGTGAGAACCCCGAAACAATTGCTAAGGACAAACTCGGAAAATATTTAATAACCTTGCCCAAAAAGTATATGAGCCGGATAGCTGCAGCCCACCTGCTTGCCACCTCCGCAATTTCTTACATATCCCCCGAGGACTTATTCTCCATATGGCAGCAAGCCACCGCCCTGAACTCTATCGAACCACACACAGATTAACCCCTCTCCTATCATTCTCTGGAGAATGGGAATGAATATAAAACTGCTGTTTTATTTACGCCAAAATCCTGCCTTCCTATATATAAAGGCGACAACACCACGAAAATACGAAATACCATCTCTCTATATAAAGGCGACAACACCACGGAAATGCAAAAACATCCGACGCTATAAACATCGGATGTTTCTTATGTATCGTCATGATTACATATGCAATTCTTCATTATTTATTTTTCACTAATTGTAACAACTTTTCCAAATCATAACAATCTTTTTGATATGAAAAACATCCCTGATGGAGATGAGGTTCCCATTCTTTACCAGTAGCAAGATTGTAAATTTTTAAACAGAATTTCTTGAAAACATTAAACAACATTTTGATATCCTCATAACACACATGTGTTCCTTGCACCAGCAAATCTATATTCGTGAAATATTTTTTATCGTTATGGCTATAGTATTTGTCACGTCTTTCTTTTATATTTTCGATAATATTTTGTATTTTTTCACTTTGCCAAAATTCAAAAAATTCTTTTAAAGTATTATTAAATTCACATTTATCGCTAATTACTTTATGAAAATTTTTATCACTTTGACATCGATTAAAGAACTTAATAACAGAATATGCTTGATTATCTTCCTCGCACAATTTGGCAATTTCTAACATCATAGCAATATTTAAAGCCTCAAAAGCGGTAGTAAAAAAATCGTTCGCAATTTTCATTTGTTCCACATACTTACTAGAGCTTAAGCTTCTATACACATCACACGCAGAGACAAATTCTTCTCCTAACTTTATTCTATATAGTAATTCAATAACATATTCTTCTAAAGGACTGTTGTATACATCTGTAAGTTTAATACTATTCACCTACCATTTTGCCAAAGCGGTAATCACTATACAAATAAAAGAAACAATCATGGAAATTATGGAAATTATTTTAATGATATTGTTTTCGCGCTTAACTTTTTGAAACTCTTGAAATAAAGCATTCTGTTCATATTGTTTTTTTATAATTATCTCATATGCTTTTTTAAATTTAACTTGCATTTCTAACTGTTCATTAATATCTTGATCAAACTGAAGCATCTGTGATGTAAGTTCTTCATACTCTTCTTTTCTTACAGTTTCTGCAGAAGTAATTACAGCAAGCCAATTTAAAATACTTTTTATCACATTAGAAATTATAGCATCATTTTCAGCCAAGGCTTTTTCATTCTTTCCACTTGAAAAAGCAGATTGAAAAATATTTTGCTCCTTTATTTCGTTTACTGTATTCACAACTTTTTTCATTTCATCTAATTCGACAACACTCGACTTTGTTTCAGCAATATTTGACTCGTTAAACTCAACTATATCGTCTGTTTTCCAATTAGATTTATTAAATATTTTCATCTAAATTCCACTCCTGCAACTCGTCTATCAAATTACGTCTTTCGTCCTCACCTTTGCTTAATCGATCAATTATTTCATTATGTTTCTCCAATATAAAAATATGGTTAAAAGTGTCATAGAACCCATCTTTTGTGGCGAGCTGTATCATATCTTTTTTAAATGAATCGTACCATAAAGATTCATTAAAAAGTATTCTCTCGTTTACATTTGTGATTTCAGAAAGAATTTTATTTTGTGTATCATTGCTCTTTTTTACATATTTAATTACATCAGTAGAAAACAAAATTAATGTTGCATAATCCAAAGAAAAAATTCCAGCATAATTTTCTCTCATAGTTGTTACCAAAGTATCAAACAAAAAAGATGCTCCATGAGCAATAGCTTGAAGAACATTAAACTCCTTGGACTTTAAATAATTTTTATAAGCATCACACAAATCGTTAAACATCAACTTAAAATCTTCTGCATTTTTAATCAATGGTAATCTATCATACAAATCAACACTTTTGGCCGCTATAAAAAGATAAACATAACTATGAATAATAAGGTGTAATATCGCAATGCTTGAAACATCCCCAACAAGTGTTTTTAAATTCAATCCATTACCATACATACCTAACATTATCTTTGCCATATCTGGACTACTATCAGCAATATAAGAGGTAAAAGGCAAAGGTAAGCTCATCTTTGTAAAAAAATCAATCAAAAGATGGTTCATTAACTCTGCAGCAGGATTATTAGGAATTTTAAACCCACCGAGCTCGTTAAAGTCTGCTACTTTAACATTACCTGGATGCAAAACACCACCTGTCTGATCTACAATTGTCTTTCCCCACAAAGGGAAGTTTTTGATTTTTCCAGACATTAAATCTAATGCCTCTTTGAATCTTCCTAAATCGTGACCTGGACCGATCTGCCTATGTAATCCCTGAACGGAACCTTTCATTCCTTCTGGCTTTGGTACTTTGTAATCAATCGCAGTCTTAGTAATAGAATGCTCATGTTTAAATTTACCATGTTTCGGAACATGAGTTTTAAACAATCCATTCATTGTTCCAGCTACTATTCCTGTAGCACTTGCCATAAGAATATCCGTAATAGAAAGTTCTACTAAAAAACTTTTTTGTAATTCTTTTTCTAAATCAGTTCTTTCGCTTTGCAGACATTTAATTTGCTGTTCTATATCAAGTCTGATGAACAAACTACTTGCAGTTTGTTCATCACAGGACTCAATTAAGTCAAATTGTTTCATTTTGGTTTCCATCCCTAAATAATCTCTTTATTTCTTTTTCCAGTTCCTTAATGGATTCTCGTTTGACTTCGTCTATGGTACTATTAATTATTTCTTCATTGCTGTCAATAATATCCTGTTTCGTGTATTCTGTTCCGCAATTAGAACAACGCACTCGTCCAATTTCATTTACATGCAGAAAATCTTCACATTCTACATCCAGTGATTTAAAACGATCATTGCCACAAACCGAACATAACATCACGACATTTCTTTCTATATTTTTCATGAGCAAACCTCTTTTTACGGTTATTACTTCAACTTTGTTCCATCACGAAAAGCCTTACCTACCACTTCACCAATCTTGCGATAGGTATGGTTCACCGGATCGTAGGTAATCGGGCTGAATTTATTTAAATCGATCTTGCCATCCACATCAAGGATTCTTTCATCAGCACAGACGTTTACGATTTCTCCTACAAGTCTGCAAGTATCTTTGTCATAGCTTATTACCTTACATTCGAGTGCCAGAGGCAACTCGTCAAACAACGGAGCATTTACAAACTCACTCTTAGTAACGTGCCAACCGGTTTTCGCTATCTTGTCAGGTTCTTTATTTCCCGAAACAACACCAACATAATCACAAGCGACTACATTTTCTGCATCTGCAATACTCACGGTGAACGCACCGGTTTTAACAACGTTCTTTGCTGTCTTGTGCCCGTCATCAACGCAGATAGAAATCTGTGTCTCTTCACTGATTCCACCCCATGCCGCATTCATCGCATTAGGTTTTCCGTTCTCGTCATATGTACCGATAATCAGCACCGGCATCGGATACAAAATCGCCTTCGCACCAAAATTCTTCCTCATAATTTCTCGCTCCATTCACTTTCTTTGAATCCAACCAGAACAAAGTTCTCGCCAATTAACAGAGGGCGTTTCACGAGCATACCGTCTGTCGCAAGGAGTTTTAACTGTTCCTCTTCGGACATTGTAGGTAGCTTGTCCTTAAGCTCCAGCGACTTATACAAAAGCCCGGATGTGTTAAAAAATTTCTTAAGCGGTAACCCGCTAATCTTATACCAAGCTGATAGTTCCTCAAGACTTGGATTATCTTCCTTTATATCACGAAGCTTGTACTCCACCCCATTATCATCAAGCCACTTCCTCGCCTTCTGACAAGTCGTACACTTAGGGTAACAAATAAATTCAAACATATACTACTCCTACTTATCATTCTGGGTATGTATCTATCCAGTTTTCCCCGTTATACTTATCAATGTTATTAATCAAACGCTCGAGAAATTCTTTTGCTTCAGGCTCATTAGGATACCACACCATTGATTGGCCAAATCCATATGATCTTGTATATTTTGCAGAAGGAATTTCCCAAATATACTGATTTCGTTTTTGCTCGGGTAAAAGCACACAATCATCGGCTTTAGCACGAATGTTATAACCACGATTTTCCTCTTTTCCATTTGCAAACGTAATGATCCAATCCTGAAGTTCTCGGTATACAGTTGCATTCTTATACCATCCTACAACAGTAACATCACCGCGTTCTCTTTTGGCACACCAAATAACAAGAACATTTTCAACACATGGTTCATTAACCATTGCATCACAACCTTCTATTTTTTCGATGTGGAAAGAATTTCTTTTTCCCCTATTTGACTTTGGTTCAACAAATCCCATACATTGAAGATCTTCTTCACCATCCATTTTAATTGGAAGGAAATTAAATTCTTCGTGGCCATAACCATTTTCTTCTACAAATTTACCACCATAAAGTGGTATATCTTTATCGCAAGCGCCTTTATAGTATTTCATACATGAAATTTTACAAAACAAAATCCTCATAATATTTTCCTTCCATTTAAATTAATTACTCTTGCTGTTTTTGTTTTTTACTGTAAGGTGATAAATCAAAAAATAATTCTTCAATTTGTTCGTTGGTTAAATCCTCCCTGTTTAAAATGTTAATCATTTCTTCCTGACGCGGCTGTCCTAATGTAAGACGATATAAAGCAAGCACATTAATCAGCCTATCATATTTCGTTTTATCTTGGCTGAAAGGATACATCGGAACGATTCTTTCAATTTGATACTTGTACGGATAATTATCAGGTAAACACCAATATGGAACCATTTCCGAAAACCCGCTACCATACTTTTCCCTCGTTTGGTCGAACTTTTCTTTCCAATCATAAGATTCCTCATTTGCAGCAACATTTTGCCTTATCGCATGACACATATAACGATTTATACGCCCTTCGCGTTGCTCCAAATCTATTGGATTATGAGGAAGATTCCAGTGAACGATTTTTCTGCTATACAGATGGAAATCAAGTCCTTCTTGACCTACAGACGTAGTTATCAGTACGAACGGCCTAAAGGGTGAGTTAAACGCATTTCTTATATTGTTTACACGCTGTATTGTTTTATCGTTTGTTTTTGCATCAAAATAACCTGCTGCAAAATGAACTCTAAGACGTGGTGCTCTTTTCATCGGACGCTCTGTAAAACTCGCTTTATAATATTCTTGTGATGCATAAGGAAGATTTGAGGTCTGTAAGAATGAACTATTAATTGCTGTAACAAAATCTTCACCACTTACTCCCAGGGCAAACTTGAACTCATCCAGCATCGCCTGAAAATTCCCATCTACACAATAGCGAAAAACTAAGTCAAAATGCACTTCATCACCAGAGTCCTTTTTACCTTCAAATATTGCATCCATAATACTTCTGGATTCTGGTCTGTTAAACATGCTTACGAAACTTTTATCGCAGCACTCTTGTGAAAGGCTACGTCTTTGGTTCTCATCATCAATTTCACTTAATGCTCTAAATAAACAGATCGCTGGAGATCCTATTGCCATATTCACAAGTATGTCTATAGTTTCATCCGAGGGCAGGCGCTCTGGTAAAGAGACATTTCCGAGTGTTTTTTCGTCCATATACTTTAAAAGCAATAAGATCTGCCTTGCACCCAAGTTACCCCTACTAAGCTTGGTATCCTGCTCTACTTCCAGTAAATCTTCTTTTATTTGCTTTTTTATTTCTTTTTTTAACTCACCTATTTCATATCCATAACATTTCGCATAATCATATTTTTGCGCTAACCATATAGAGGGATACGTCACAAGTTCGCGCTGTTCTCTTATCAAATATCTTGTTTTGCCTCTTTTGGATGCTTTGGAATTTTCTGTATCAACAAAATCGGTTTCCTCAGGAACAGCATAGTAAGACTTTTGCTCCTCGCTTTTATTTACTATTTTCCTATTTACCAATCTTTCAGATTCGTATGATACTAAAGTTGAAAGAGCTCTCGGTACCATTTCCCAGCTTGAAAAAACCAGGGTTTTAGAGTAACCTTCGCACCTCTCGAAAACACTCTTTGCACCGGCGTTATAATACTTGTTAGATGGAGGAATCCAAAGTAAGAGCTCAGGATTACCTTTTTTGCTACCTTTAGCTTCGAAAATTTCGTTAAACAATATATTTAATCTTGCATTTGTATCAGGTAAAGGCTGATATGCATTTATATGTGAACGTTTCAAAAAAGCCGTAGGCATACTTCTTATATATTTGCTCCGCTCATCGGATGTAATACCGAATTTTTCACCTTTTAAAACATTATCTATCTTTTCTTTTATCTTATAATTCATAAAAGACATGAGGAACGGCGCAGATTTAATATATTCTATAGGGAAATTACCAAGTCCCATATCTTTTATAACTCGCTGCAACTCTATATAGCATTTCACATTGGCTGCTGAAAGATTGTCAACAGGAATAAACCCGGCCTTTTCAGTATTAATAATTGCAGAATTTCTTCTTTCTGTACGACACATATGATTGTACAAAGAGTCTTCTGCATCTTTTTTTGCTGAAATTAAAACGCTTAAATTTTCCCCTTGTATTTCCGATAAATGTTCTGAATAGGTTTCCCACACCGTATGGAATTCTTCGTTTTCTTTCTGTTCGTTCATAAGGAAATCCATAACCCTCATAAATCCCTGCAAATGAGTTTCTTCTCCGTCAGTTAATTCCGACAAAGTAGAATAGGGTTTGTATGGAGTGGCAGATAATAACAATATGCAACTTTCTTTATTATCTCGCAAAAACTTTTTCGATAATAATGCACCATCGCTATGGTCATCCTCGTCTATTTCAATCAAATCCCTGAAACGCTGGAATTCATCCATTATTACAAGGTCGGGATTTAACATTCCTAAACTTATTTGTGCAAAACAATAGCGTATTTGATTTATAATTTCTTTTTGCCTTTGCCAAGAAATTATACCTTCTAAATCTGCTTTGCGTGATAATTCATCTATATTCTTTCTTATTTTTCTACACGCAGATTTAATTTCGCTAACAAGCTCCGGTTTCAGGTACTGTTCCAAAAGTTCCTTCATTTCACTCAGATATTGTTTCCTGCTGACAAGCGAATTGATTCTCCATCTTTGATTGGAAACATACCAGTCCCATGAATTCTGTGATTCAATAAATCTTGTGCGTAGTAGCAATGACAATTCTTCATGGTATCCACCGCACATGCGACACATATCTAAAAGCAAAAACGCCAAAGCTCTTTCAGGCGCAGTTCCTGCCCCCGATCTTATTTGAAAAGATGTTGCAGGCGTCATTGGAATCAATCTAACGTTTCCGTTTTTCTTTGACTCCGCCAACATCAAATGCTGCATAGAAAGCCTGCCTTCTGATATACTAACTCGATTTTCTTTTGCGATTCCCAACTTACTGCAATTCTGCTCCGCAATACCTGCATTTGAGCATATGTATACAACAACATACTCCGGGTCGTTTATTTCTTTACGCCAAAGTCCGGTCTTTTCAACAACTGTTTTTGCGACTATTGTTTTTCCGAGACCAACCTCATCAGCTAAGAGAACTCTATTATGTCCCTTCTTAAACAATTCAACAATACGATTTGCAGTAGCTTCCTGAAAATCTTTAGCAATCATTTCCGACGTTTCTCCTTTCTTCCTGCAGCCGACATAAACAAATCTAACAGCTGCCTGAATTCTTCACCAATCACTTCATTTTCCAACTTTTCAACAACTTCATACATAGCATCAAATCGCTCCGGATTCTCCGCTGCTGCACGAAGCATTTTTTCATATATGTCCGGTTCTATGTTAAAACCATAGCCTTGATTATAGCCAACTTCACCCGACTCACTCGCAAGCATCTCCTCGATTCCTACGGTATCATAAAAATCCTCATCGAGCAAATAACGCATATATGTCATAAACATAGGACGATTTTTAATAATGTCATTAAATATAGCATCTTCTCGCTCCTGCTCCGGCATATTTAAAACATTAAGTCTAACAAGGCAATCACAACCGCCTCTTGAAATAATAAACATATTGCTCAAATTATTAAGTGCAATATCTTCAAAAATCACTTCTTTGGTTAATGGCTTTGCACTTGTTTTTAAGTAAAATGGTCTTATTATAACATCAGCGTAAGCCGTTTCAGAATGTACTATTAATGAGAATTTCCCACCATTTGAAATAACCTCAGCGGAAGTTATCGAGTATATTTCTTCTCTGAAATCAACGGTTTCTGCATCAGATTCCGTTAACTTTTCATCGAATGAAAGCATTTTAACAAATGGGCTTTCATTTTCGGGAATAAAATCACTTTTCACTCTCTGGTAACTTGTATAACGGCTCTTGTACGATAATTCCAATAAAAATTCTACATTGTTATTGAATGCGTTATGCGATGCATTTAATGAACCGATATACAGTTTGTGGGGTTCTCCATATTTTTCTGTATAATACACCTTGGCATGAATATCACGGTCAGCAAAACCGTAACTTTCATTATCCTCTAATGCGTCGTTGCTACTGAACACCGGATCAACAATCCAAATTCCATCATCGGAATTATTATTAAATGCGTTAAATATTCGCTTCGTCACGGAAGTTTCTCTCGTTATAAGACATCTTCTTTCAGGCGTGCGCTTTCCATACAGTATAGCCATAATAGTACTTTCTGAAAGGAACGGAGAAACAACAAGCAATGAATCACAATTTTCAAACAAGCTATTTGCCGTTTTCAAGTTCCTTCTTGCCGGGATTCTTTCGATACCATTCTCCGACTTACCATATATACCAAACGGATGAAATTTATAATCATCAAAGCAGTCAAAAAGCTCAAATTCTTCAACATGCATAAAGTTATTTATAAGTTCATTTAAGTTGTTTTTCTTATCATCAAATTGTGATACAAACTGAAGCATATCTGCTAAGGGCTGATTTTTAGAATTTTGCTTCTCTCCAACAAATCCCACCATTTCTACAGCCATATCCATACTCTGATCAAAAGTTAGGTTTCTGCTCATGACAATAACCTTAATAAGAATTCGGTCATCTACAGTATTACGGTATTGAACAACCCATATTTTCGGATGGAAATTATATTTGAAATTCGGCATTCTGACTTCATGAATACAGTCTTCCATCAAAGCAAACAATCTACTTTCACTTTTAGGAACTTTTATGCAACCTGCGTTACAAAAAACAGACAGTTTTTTGCCGGTTCTTCTGATGGCTTCCAATACGTACAACGGATTATTTCTTTGGCTGGAAGTCATTTCACCTCTCATACCAAGGCACAGCGGTATACCTAACAGCGCCTCCATATCAAGCGAATATGTGAGACAAACGGCCTGGTCTAATTCATATTCAATATCTTCAATAAGTAAATTTCCATAATCTACTCTATTGGCGCTCTGATCAAATCTACGTTTAGCCATTGTCTCTCTCCAACCCCTTTAAAATATCTTCAATTATAACCTGAGCGGTATTATGCCTATAATTCATAGGTGTGGACTGTATTGGCTGATACGGATAGTCTTTGCCTATTTTTGCTTTTCCTTTTTTACAAAATCTTTCTCTGTCCCTGATAAGTCTTTTTTCTTCATCCGAGCAAGCGTCAGAATTATTAGTCATCACGACTTTTTCAAAATCAAAAAGGAATTTGTTTAATGCCGCTTTATAATGCTCGTGGTTTCTTACCAATTTAAGTATTTCCTCTCTATGTGGAATTCCGCAAGTTTGATGCTTCCACTCAGAATACTTATCTTCTAAGTATTGTTTTTGTTCCTCGGTTGCATTATCTCCGCCATTTTCAAAAAACAATAGATTATATACAATGTATGCACCATAAATAAAATCAGCAAATTCCTTTGCCAATTCTATATTGTACGACAAGATTGACGGCATATTACTCTGAATCTCAACATCCGAAAACGCTGTTTCAGCATAGCTCTGCTTATTTTTCAAACAGTACTCCATTAATGTGTTTTTCATAATCAGAGGCCGCTTGAACTGTTCCATAAGATACATTGCTTCTCCTTTTGTTAAATGCAATGTGGGATTGGAGATATAATCATCTATATTCTGCTTGCAAGGGGTATTGAATAACGAGAACCCGTTAAGACCTGCATCTTCAGCATCTCCTCCAGCTTCATCAGATTCATATTTAATCGATGTATTCTGATTTTTTCTGTTATAACTTGCAACAGCCGAGCAAGCATCGTCGAATGACAAATTAGGATGGCACAGTATTTCCGTGGTACGCATAGCATTCCAATAAATCCTTGCAGGCTTCATTTTAACTGCTCTGTCTGATCGTCCACCAATGATACCGGATGCTTTTGTTCCGGTTTCCTCGTCGATAGCGCGACGCAAAGCTCTCGCAATTTTGTCCTGGTCAGAATCGATAAGCTTTCTTACCTCCATCATAGTTGTAAGCCCGCTTTTCATCGCTTTCTTAAATAATTCGGGAATCAAAATATAATATTTTGCTCGCGTATGCAACACAGATGTTCCTGGGTATAACAAATCAGAGATACTATCTCTAACAATACCAACGCCCAGTTCATCCACAGAGGATGGTTCGCCCAGTATTTTCAGCAGTTCTTTGATTGTATCTCTTTCTTGTCTTGAATAATCAATCCAGCCTAATTGCATTGTGAAATTCCCTTCTTTATTTTGGCTAATATCTCTGTATCCGCTGGGCAGAAGTTGTAGTTATCAATTTCTGATACGGTTATCCATTTGATGTCGTTGTGTTCGAGTTTTTTCGGAATGCCTTCTGCGATAGTTGCATTGAATAAGGTTAAGTGTACTGTAATGTCAGGATATTCGTGCACTACGTCCATAAACGTATCGCCAACAGCGATAGTAACAGCAAGCTCCTCCTGACACTCACGGATGAGTGCCTGCTCTTTCGTTTCACCAGGGTCAACCTTTCCTCCAACAAACTCCCAAAGCAGTCCTCTAGCCTTATCTGCGGGGCGCTGGCATATCATAAACTTATCGTTATCCCATATCAGTGCTGCAACTACTTCAATCATATTTATAATTCCTTTATTCCACACGATTTTAAGTATTCATAAATTCCATCGTAATAGGAAGCACTTCTAGTGGCGTCTTCTTCAGGGTTGACTCCTTTTGGAACAAAAATTATCATCCCCTGCCTTGAACGCGTTAGTAATACGCGGTAAGAGTTTTCTAAATAACGTTTTTGTTCGGGCTTGTTCCTTTTGTTCCATCTAGTTCCTCTAAATGTGTAGTGATCCCATCCGCCATTTTTATGATTTCTCCTCAAATCGGCATCCCAGCAAACAATACCCCAATCGATTTCAAGGCCTTGTACTTTAAATTCACTTGCAACGATTTCAAGCATATTAGAAGAACGCAGGTCATCACTTGGTGCTAAAAACCAGTTCTTAACATCAATTTCCGTCGAGACATATATGCCTTCTGGTTTCAAACGTTGTGCACTACTACAAGCCATTACACCACATCTTTGTGAACCTCTAACCTGATTTTTAACCCACTTTTTTGCAAACTGAAAATCTCTTGTCAAATAAACCGGATAACGTCCAGATATGAAATCGTATATGTACTTTGCTTGCTCTGGATCGTTATCCAAAAGAGCATCTACAAATTGGCATTGTTTATCAGCCCTAAACGAACGTATCGAAGTTTTCAGATGAAACTCAGTAATCGAATGACACCTGTCACACCCAACTATCAAATCTTTATCTATATTCTTGTCTTCAACCTGGCTAAATATTTCAGGTGAATAGAATAACTCCCATTCAGGGAAATCATGTATTCCACACCTAAACCACTCATTTATACCAACTTCGCCATCATAAATATCTTGTCCTAATCCTACTAAGCAAATCATAACAGCCCACTCTTTATGGCGATCCATAATACTATATAACAATTTGGATTCACTCACAGCCATGATAGGATCGCTATACTTACGAGCCATTTTTTCTTGATTCCATACACGTTGAGCCTCGTCAAAAATCAAGATATTTTCTGGAGGCGGATTATTGAGATGTGCATTATCTTTTTTGAATGCATAACTACTCTGTATCAAAGTATTTATTGCAGCTTCCGTTTTACTATTAAGTTGTTTCTTAGCCTTAACACTTCGTTTTAATGCCTCACGAAGCACCTCTACCAAAGGACCGTTCCCTGATAAATATACACTTAGGTTTTCATTACCTTTATCAAGATTTTTAGCTACTACATCAAGTCCAACTAACGTTTTTCCTGCTCCAGGTACTCCCGTTACAAAACAGACACATTTCTTTTTATTTTTTTCTGCGTATAGTATAACCTCATTCAGTTTTGCTTCACATGCATTTATATTATCTTGTCCAGCTTCTGAATGAGCAATTTCGCTTAAATGATGAGAACTATATGCTTCTACAGCCGCGGCAATAATAGTTGGAGTCGGATAATACGGAGAATTGAACCATTTGTCAAAGTCAATCTCTCCATCATCGCCGTATAAATTTGATATTTCGGAAATTTTAGGAATCAATGTCTCTATATTTTCTCGTTGCAAATAGATTTGTTTATCCGGGTAACAATCAAGAGACTGCATTTTTTCGTAAGGGTTTGCATCTGTTGCAACTAAGATTGGGCACACATATAAATCTTCAGATTCTTTATGAAAGTTTTTAATGTCAATAGCATAATCTTCCGCTTGACGAGCATCATGAGCCTCAAACCCTTTACTGCCATTTTTAAATTCGATAGAAAAAACCATATGGCGTATTAAGAGAATGACATCTATTCTTTTGCCAAGACGAACGATATCATATTCAAAAATTATATCTCCTTCAATGCCATGACTTTCAAGCCTGTCTTGAAGCTCACTAATTTGATTCTCCCAAGCCAGTTCCTGTTCGGAAGAAATATCAAATTTATGATGTTGGACAGCATGTCTCACCAATTGACCAACAACAGACTCTGATTTATCCTTAATAAATCCAGGTATTGAGTTGCAATAGTATGCCTTTCCTGATTGCGTAGAAAATGTATATTTACTCATGACTACTCCTCATTTGTATATTGATAATCAAACATGCAATTTTAATAATAAAAATGCATTCATATTTCATTACACATCATATCATTTTGTTATGTAATTTTAAAATATCCTTCTGAATAGTTTAAGATTTTTGAATCTAATAATTCCTTAGGAATAACCTTTGAAACTAAATGATTGATTACCAAGAAAGAAAGTAGATTTGACTCATCAATAAAGTTAATACCGTTTTTTGAAAGCAAGTCATAAACAATATCATCTAAACGATTATAACTTGATTCTTTTGGTACTATAATTTCCTTATTGTATCTTCTATCCTTCATCACTGGTGAAACCAATCTAAAGCCCAAACCATATTTTTTAATTATAGAAACAAGTAAGAAAGTATTCCACTCATATTCTACTGACGGTAAGTTTTCAAAATCATTCAAACCAATCATAGACAAAAAACCTTGTGTTGAGACGTATGTATTCAACCAGTCAGCAACTTCACTCAATAGATCTTCTTTTATGTCAAAATCGCTAGAAATAACATAAATATCCTCTGAAACTCGAATATAGTCTTTTTCCAACTCATAGAAAAGTAAATCTGCTGTAGTTTCAGACCAATGAACATCCTTAGAAATTTTGATAAAATCACGTCGGCTTATTCGATTAGTTTCGCCTAACAGGTGAAGAGCAACATTTTTAGTGTTAATAGGATCAATAAAGCTATTCTTGCAAATATGAGGACGACTGAAACGATATGAGTTACTAAGAATACTTTGCAATACATAAAATAGATTAGTCGGAGTTGAAATTCCGTTTATCGATATGAATTCTGGATAGTGTTTTTTTACTTTTTCAAAAGCCAAACCATCACTACAATATCCCATAAAATGAAAGAAAACATCTTCTAATATTTCTGAAAGGAGATCTTTGTCGTTTGATTTAATAGTCAAGTTGTTAAGTGAGTTATAACAATTATAATCCCATTGCAACAAATTATTTGAACTATTAACAGCATTAAATAGCATAATATCAGATAATCCGCGAATCTCCTGCTTTATCTCATCACGTGTTACAGCACGCCCCTTGTTTGATATAAATAAATCTATACGCTCCGAAAGGCTAAGCAAAGTTCCTTCTCCATTTATTTTAACAATACAATCCTTTGTAAACTCATATTCATCATGATACAGATAAACTAATAACCCATGTAAACCGTGGTAATTTGTGATATCGGATGTGAATGCTAATACACCTTCGAATTCATTAAATATCTCAGTGAAATAAAGCTTTTTATATGGACTTTTATCAATATAATTCTTAATATCTTCTATCACTGATTTATCATAATTGATGTTTTCAATAAGTTTTGCTTTTCCCCTATCACAAGTAATAAGAAAACCAGATAATCGTGCAGCAATAGCACGATTTTGTTCAGGCAAATCATAGTCACCAAATTCATTATGAAAAATCATACGAAGTTTATTTATATCATCGTCAGAATACAAATTGATACCATCTTTATAATATTTACCGATTAAAATCATGCATAATCTAGCATATGACTGTCTGCTTAAGAAAACAAAATCACCATAAAAATGTGCTCCTATTTCAATTAAATAGTTTAAAAACGAATAAGCGGAAACAAATCCAAGACCAGATGCATTAAGCATTTCTTCAATTTGAGGTAACCTATCAAAGAAACTTATCCCGGCATCACCTATAAGTTCATCAGCAATTTTCCACAATTTAGATTCAATGCTTTTCATATCACCCTGCTTTTTAAGCACAAACATATCTGCAAAAGATAGGTACTCTAATGAACCAGATTGTTTAAGTAGATACACTATAACAGTATCGTAAGCATTGTCATCAAAAAAATCCAAGACCTCTTGCATTGTAATATATGAAAGATTGTTTCTTATCATATATTGTTCAACAATTGAAGTCAGTAATGGCGAAAATTCTCTATAAAATTTAGATTCAATTTGTCGAACTCGCTCTCTTGTTATTCCATAATCGTCAGCAATTACCTGTAATGTTTTATTATTAGCTCTTTCAATGTATATATCGAATTCACGATTACCTTTATGTTCATCTAATTTTTCTGTGGCAATTGTCAAAAGTGATTTCTCAAAAATCTTGATTTTTTCAAAAAATTCAAGTCCTTTCATCCTACCAAATATTTGAACCAACTTACCGACATTTATATTTCTTAAATCGCCTATTTTAGAATATCCATTTTCAATAAATTTAGAATTGTTTTTTGAAGATATTCCAGCTACTCGCAGATATGAAATGTCTAAATCAACATTACTTAAGTCAATATTAATTGATGGAGATGAGTTAACACCAATAACATCTGTATTCAAAGGATTTAAACTCATTTCTCTTAACAAAATATGATATTTTGTTTTTATAGCATTTACTTTTTCACTCGAAAATCCTGGTTTATCGATTAATATAGAAAAATCGAAACCTTCAAGATCAGATAATGTTGTTTTACCATTTTTTTCACAAAATTTCACAAATGAACGATATGCATTATCAGAAAAAAGCGAAGCTATATTACAGGTAAGCGCACTTGTTTTAACCTGTGGATTAGAAGATTTTAGCAATGTCATAATTTCTTCAAATGTCTTTTGACCCATATTTTTCAACGAACGCAAATCATTATATTTAACATATTCAAGAACAGCTCCAATGGTGTAAAGCTTATTGCGCATAAAAATATTTTTTGCTCTTACACTAAGACCATCTATTTCTAATACAGATAACGATGGATCTGTGCAGTGGTTACTTTCATTATTTTCCATTTTTACCTCTTCGTTCATTGTAGAATTATTACTCGAACAATCATGACAACCGTAATATAAAGCAATTTTGTCATTTATGATATTTAAAAGCTTACACCATTCATCTTTAGACATGTTTGCAACAATATCCTCGTTAAAAACAAAAACAAGTTTATTGCTTGAATTATGCTTTAAAAATAGATAACCTTTTTCGTTTATCACCTTAAATGGCTGACTTTTAATAACTGCAAACACGTCATACTCTGACGAATTCTCAATTTCGGAAATGCGTGTATCAACGTCATAGTCTGGTTCTAACCCCAAGTTTTTTCTGTTGACATAATAATTCATAATTGCTGAAATGACTTTTGAAACTGTTGCTTCGCTTCCATCTAATATTGTTTCAATAATATACTTGAGAAGCAACAATTTATATGATTTCTGGTATCCAGCCAAACTGTTCGGAGCGCCAATATAAGAAATAAAACTTGATTTTGTTGCATTAAACAATGCCGAACAATTAGTACAAGCACTAAGTGTGGTATCAACTATTTCACAGCCACAATTAAAACATTTCATATATTAACCCTCCGGTAATTTTAAAAACCTATTTTTTCTTTTATTTTACTATAAATCTCATCATAAGACAAGCAATCAAGAATATAAATTCCGCCAAGTAAGTTTACATACTTAGAAATAGAGCGAACCAAATCGCGATTAATTATTACACCATTTTTTTCGGCATCTAATAATGCGGTAAGGACAGCTTTTGAGATTGTTGCATTACTTGCAAATCCAATGTCTAAAAGATGATTTATGTAGTCTTGATCTCTGCAAACTAATTCAGTTAATTCATAAGGATTGGTTCTTTTAGCATCATAGGTATGATACCCTATCCACCATAAACGTGCTACACCATTTCTAAACAAAGGTCTCTTACTATAACCGGACTTCGAATTCTTAAAGAAGAAATGGTCAAATTTATCTCCTTCATTCTCCGGCATCCATCTATACCTCATATAATCCAATGCTTGATGCAGTGTAAAAGCGACCCAAATTCTCTCATCAGATGCTTGAGATTCAGTAAGACCTTTCATGTGATTATAAACGCGTTTAATATTCTCGATATCTGTTGCAGCAGGGCGATCCTGTGACATATCAAAAGAAAATTCTTCAATCGTTATAGAGCTGTCTCTTATGATACTATTATCATTCAAAAGTGTAGGAAGATCTGTAGATTTCTTTTTAATTATTTCTTTAAAAATAGTTGAATAGTTACTTTTAGCTGCTAACAATCCTTCTTCAGTAATAAATTTAATCTTCATCGTCAGAACCTCCCGCCAAATAAGTAAGAGCTCTCATCGTAGGCGTATCCATCAATAATTGCGCTATTTTGTAAGAATCAAAGTTTTCTAAACTTTGTTCGGAAAGTTCGATTTTCAGATTCTTACAAGCTTTTTTAAGCGCCTTAAACCACCTACAATCGCTATAATTATAAAGCTCAAAACGAGATGCTTTTAATTCATCAAAAACCTGTACCAATGCAGGAATAATAATCATTGAATGCATAATGCTCTGTAATTCAAGATTTGTACTAAGATTTTTATATATATTACATCCTTTAACTGGTATGCGAATAACAATCTTTGTCTTGGTACTACTAACATCAACATTTATAATTGTTTCATTAGGATCAAGATTTGGAACAATAGAAAAGATAGAAGAAGTGTTTTCTAAATCATCTTTCTGCTTATTGAGTTCTATCTCTACACATCCACCTATCGCAAGAAGGCATCCTTTTTTTATATTAAACGCAAACCCCCTATAATCAGCAGAAAAATCAGGATTTTTATAACCTTTCAAATCTTCATTCGCTACAATTATAGTACTTATTTGCACCGCACCATTAAGTTTACTTTGATGGATCTTAAATATTTCTTCTCCATCCTGGGTAATAACAGCATGTCTATAGCAAGTTTGTACACATTCAATATGGTGAACAAATGATGCTTTTTTGGTAGCAATTAACTCATTAACCTCATCATTATTTGTAAATGCTTTTAAGATAAATTTAATATAATACCCGTCTTTTTCAAAATCCACATCACTAGTGAATGTAGCTGTGGCATATGATTCATTGCCCTTGGCGATTACAGGATATGGAAAATATTTATTCCTTATTAACATATGCCTTCACCTCCATTGAACAATAATCTTTATGAGCTAGTTGCAGATTAATTCTTATATGTTTATCCTTTTCAAAACGCAAACCAATCAAAGAGTTTTCATTTATCTTCAATTCAGAACCGCCTATTTGTATAGCACCAACCAATTCAGCTTTGTATGCCTCAGTTTCACCAGAGAGATAAAAACTCAATTTACCGTTATTTGAATCTTCCGAGGGAACAAAATCCACCATATATTTACCATCATCAGGATCACTACAGATGTACATAAATTTAGATGGTTTAATTTCTTTGGGCGCACTTATATTTTTTTCTGTACCTTCAATATAATCTACAGGCTGAGGTGGTCTTGGTGGATCAATATGCGGATGAGGATCTTTATGAAGCCAATCCTCATCCGACATACCATCTATCGGATCTACCTTTTTCTCAGAATCGTCGTCTCCATTTTCGACTGAAATAACATCAGGAATATACTTACGTTCAATAACACGTTTTTCAATTTCCAATACTACATCAGAAATTACATCTTCACGATTTTGATTATTCTCGTCATCTGGAGTATCTGGTATGAAGTTGCCAACGCCAACTGCATCTATTGCGTTTTGCGGTCCCTGTTCTACAAGTTCCTCTAAGCATTTCTTCATATAATCGTTAATAGATTTAATTAACCTCTTTGCTTCAAAAGAATTAGTAGCACGATCTGGTTGCCATTCAGTGTGTTCTGGATTTTCCAAAGCACGAAGTCGTTCGTTTATTGCATCTCCTTCAATAAACAAAATACCCGCGAAAGAAATAAAACCATTGATACGATCTCCATCCTTAATCTTCATACCTGTTTGACGAATCATAGCAACTTTTCTGTGAAAATCATTTCCATTTAGCAAATAACCAAGTTTGACAATTCCCAATCCCAAATGGTTATTTTCAAACCACTTGGTTTCAGGGCTGGTTAACACCTGATAATACTCTAAAACATAGGTATCAGTGAGTTCCTCGGCATATTCTTCCATGAGTTCGGGTAATGTAGATTTGTCAATCTTAACATCACCTACGTTAACAGTAAGTTTTTCGTTCCAAATAGCACCGAGAAAACTGTCTAAAATAGAAACAACTATCGCCGTTTCCCATTCTCCTTTAGAAAAACGATAACCTAAAACATACACGTCCGTTCCATAGTCACCAGGATCTCTTTTAAAATTAGGATCCAAATTCAGAGACTCAAAAACCGGAGTATTACGTTCATTACCATAATATCCGATGCCTTGTGTAGTTTCCCCATCTTCCCTTTCAAATGTTACCAATCTTGATACACCTTGATATGCGCACTCATCCTCAACATCATATGTATTGTAAAATACAGTTGAAAAATCCGAACATGCAAATGGAGCAAATTTACCTATACCAAATGAACCACCAGCCGGTCCCTTTTTATCAGATGAACCTGAAGATTTTGTTAGTCTCATCCAATCAGTATTTATATCATTAGTTTTCTTAGAACCAGTAAGCCCCTTTGTATTAAAATCACTAATTCTTAATACATTTATTTTTTCAGCACTAATTTTTTCGAAAGCATTTTTAAAAAAGTCTTTAGTCGTCTTTGCTTTTTGTCCGTTCCAATAGGTCAAGCATTTTTCAAATGTCTCTTTTAACACGTCTGCTCCTAGCAAAGTATTTGTAGGAATATCATAATTAGCAAAATCAACTCTCACAGTTTTGCTTGTTGCAGCATCGAGAGAGTTTTGGCAGATTTCACGAGCCAAAGACTTTAAAGGTGTGCCTCTAAAAGTGGAAACACCCGAATCATTGATACCCTTGTTCTCTCCATGATCATTTGATGGAAAATACCAAAATGCCATTCTTCACACCTACCTTAATTTGAATTTTTTATTTTCTGAATCCGTTGTATCAAATTTAGCTCTTGCAATTTTCAATTCTTCTTCAATAGCTGAAAAAATCTTCCTAACGTCTTCTTTAGAATAATCGTAAACTGCTTTATTAGAACAATTCCCCAATAGTTTTACCATATCAATAATTTTGTTAGTTCTAGCTTCTGCAATTCTTATAAATTTATCACTTTTTGTTTCAGACATAACCATTCCTCCAAATATATTCCTTAAAATAATTATACATTGTTCGACAAATAATGTCAATAATATTTTTGATATATTTTAATTATTTAGAAAATATTTTTATATTATTTGATAAATATATGTTTTTTGTTTAAAAATATATCTTAAACATAAAACTTCAAATATAATAAAATGCAAAAAATGCAGCTATTTGGCTGCATTTTTTCACGAAACTATTGATTTGTATTTTCCTTTATGATATACTTCTTTAGAGGTGGTACAATGAGTTCCGTGGGCAAATATATATATGACACTCGAAACAAACAACAAATTTCAATTCGATATTTAGCAAAACTTACAGGGATTAGTCACAGTGAGATTAATAAAATCGAAAATGGTGAACGTGCTATGCCCTCTCCTATACATTTAAAAACGATAGCTAATGTTCTTGGAATAAACCAAATAGAATTATTTAAAATCGCGGGATATATCGACAGTGACGTTTTTTCTTTTCCAAAGGAAGAAATCACAATACAATATAATCAAAATAATATAAAGGGATCAAACGCTATGAATAAAAACAGCTTTAAAGTGGCCAGTTTGTTTGCCGGAATTGGCGGAATATGTTATGGATTCAAACAGGCAGGCGCCGATATTATATGGGCAAACGAAATCGATAAAGACGCCTGTAAAACCTACAGACACAATTTTGGTGATGATTACCTTGTTGAAGGTGACATTAAAGATGTAAATCCGGATGACATTCCTGATATAGACATATTAAATGGCGGTTTTCCATGTCAGGCTTTCTCAGTGGCAGGATACAGAAAGGGATTTGATGATGAAAGAGGTAACCTCTTCTTTGAAATCACTCGAATTCTTGAAGTTAAACGTCCTAAAGCTATTCTTTTGGAAAATGTAAAAAATCTAGAAGGTCACGATAAGGGAAATACATTTAAAGTTATAAAAGAACAATTAGAAATGCTTGGATACCATGTACATCATAAGGTGATGAATACCATGGTATTTGGAAATATACCCCAAAATCGTGAGCGTATTTATATCGTAGCCTTTTTATCTAAAGAAGCATACGATAAATTTGAATATCCATCACCTATCGAACTTACTCGAAATATTCACGACATAATCGACGTGACTGATAAAAAGCCACTTGGATTATATTATGAAAATTCTAAGTATTATCCTGAACTCAAAAAGACTATGACAAAGAAAGATACAGTATATCAATGGAGACGAATTTACTGTAGAGAAAACAAGAGTAATGTATGCCCCACTTTAACCGCTAACATGGGTACAGGAGGACACAATGTCCCGCTAATTCTTGATAACTTTGGAATAAGGAAATTAACACCTGAAGAGTGTGTCGGATTCCAGGGTTTTCCGGATACTTTCTCTTTTCCAGATGATATCAGCAACGCAAGTAAATATAAACAAGCTGGTAATTCTGTTTCTGTCCCTGTTATTAAACGAATTGCAGAAAATATAATCAAGGCACTATCTTAACGACTAAAAAGAGGCACTCACAAAGAGCGCCTCTTTATTTTTATACTATTCATCATTCTCATAGGAATCACCATAAAAAGATTCGTACGTTCCTATCTCAGAAAAATTCACAGAATATTCAAGCTCACCATGCTTTGTAAATATAACACTATCAATACCGAAACGCTGTAGCATTTCATAAGTGACAAGTGTTCCTTCTGATAGTTCGAAAACATTTCTTAGTAACCATTCACCAAGTATCTTATTCGGATTGCTCATGATAGCCTTCCCATCCGCCTGACATATCTTAGCAGGAATTACAGAACCATCTGGCAATGTAAGTTTGAAGACTGTATCTCTATCAGGGAAAAATCCTGCAGTTCTCACTCGGTCTTCAGCCGGATAAGGAATATACAATTCGTTTGCATTACGAACGCGTCCGCCAGCGTTCCATTGATTC
Organism: Fumia sp.; assembly: GCA_045615345.1. Taxonomy (GTDB): domain Bacteria; phylum Bacillota; class Clostridia; order Oscillospirales; family Ruminococcaceae; genus Fumia. The sequence continues at coordinate 93,091 of JAZLER010000011.1, forward strand.
AAACCGCTCTTCTCAGCAACGAATTTTGTACCATCGCTTTTCGTTGAATATAAACGGAGGCATACCTGTGGTAAGTGCACTATTTCATTTGGACGAATAATATTCTCAACTCCATCATCTTCATACATCAGATTCATCAAGAAACTGTATGGATCATCCATAATCTCAACGTCAAATAAATCTAGTAGCTCCATATCCGCAAATATCATATACAAAGTATTCTTTGAAGTACTGAAATGATACGTGTGCCTTCCGTCTGTAAAATATGTATTATTCACATTACCTCTGTCAGGTATCAACGACAAATTATCGATATCAATATAGTCAAATGTGTGCTCTAAAATTTGCATAGCACCTGGAACACGCTTCACAATATGATAAATCATTGTATCAATACCATTAAGATTTTTAGTAACACGGATTCTCTCATTACGATATTCAGAGATCTTTCTAACAAGTTCCATGCCAGTAAGACCTGCAAAGGTTTCTCTTAAACGGCCAAATTCTGCAACCTTCTGGTCATCCTGCCCCATCCATGTTTTTAGGCCGATCCCTATTCGTTCTTTCTTTGCATCAGCAGAACAATCCAACCTTGCAAGGTTTTCAGCATTCAGATATTTGCAGAAAATATTTTCGTGAGCTCTATATGGCAAATATGGACAATCGCTTTCAGAAAAAAGTAAAGTCAAATTGCCGATTATAGACAGCATCCTTTTATAATTATTCTGTTGATTAACAGGTTGTTTTTCATAAAACATACTTGTAACTTCCTTTATAAAATAAATCAATTTACTCAGAAATTCTCTCAATAACATGCGCACATGCTAAATTGTCACTTATTTATGTACAACTTTTGAATCCGTATATACAATCATTTTTCCACTATCTTTTGTAAGGGTTAGTTGAAAAATAGGTTTTAAGTATTATAACATAAAATAATATAATTTACAACAAGTTTTGTTTTTGGTTGTGTAATCAAAATATTGACAGTTTCTTTTTTCTTGAAATTATAACGAAAATATAGTACAATTAATATGTAACACTTTAATAATTTATCAGATTGGCATTTATTTTTACAAGCCATAAAAAGGATGGGTGGATTTTATAAAATGAAATTAAACTATAATAAAGAAATATATACAAAGGCAGTGTTACTTAAAACATGCTATAAATTTACGGATAATGCATATGTTCATCTGGATTCCGATCAAAGCAATTACATTGTTACTATCAGTGCAAAAGATGAAAACGATAGTACCAATTATAAAATGGAGTTTGCCAACCGTATTATTGAAGAGGCAAATAGAGAATTAATAATTGAACAGACAAGTAATATCAGGCAAATCTTATTTGCGCGTTCTATGGCTTCGACTGTTGTGTATGAACAACAAAACGTGGAAATTGATACAGATGTTGAAGATAAATCTGCAATGAAGGATTGGTTTGAAAATGAGTAATTTATATTTATCTAAAGATATATATAATGTGAATTGTATTAATCATACCGTTAACGCTTTTTCAGATTATGCTGAAATAGAAATTTCACAAAACAGTACACATTTTATTTGTTCATTCAAGAATACAGTATATGACTCAGTAGAAACTGCAAAAGAATTTGAAAACTATTTAATAGATTACTGTAATAAGTCAGGGTTTTAAAATGATTTTTATAAAAAGCTTTTTAATAAGCATGCTGATATCAGGCGGTATTTTGTGTACTTTTACTGATATAAAATATGGTAAAATTCCTAATAAAGCAATTATTGTTGGCATTGCAAGTTCCATTATCGGCAACATTATGTATTTTGCATTTTTGCTACCTGAACTGTTAAAAGATTTTTTAATAAATTTGACAGCTTCACTCTTAATCTCATTTATTATGTATTGGTTTCGGATATGGGCTGCCGGTGACGTTAAATTCTTTGTAATGCTATTTTCACTGCTACCATCAGATATTTTTTACAATAAGCCTCCAATGCCGGTTGTTACGGTATTTATTCTTGTTTTTTCTTTGGCGTTTATCTACCTGTGTGCAGAGAGTATTGTACTGATGATAAAAAAGGAAAAGATTATTACATATTACAACACAAAGATATCATTGTTGAGTATACTGCTGTGTTCATCATTTATTATAACATGCCACAGCATTTTTCAAATAATTTTTGGTGGGGTGTATTATGAGTACTTGCCTGTTTTTCTGCTTGGAAATATTGTATTAATTTTACTTTATAATACATTTAATTTACATAAAAGCTCTATACTAATGGTAATGTGTATTTTATTTAGTATATCAAGTACGGTAATTTCAATTATTAATAATAAATACAGACTTGAATTATACTCCATAATCTGTACTTGTGTGATAATGATATTCAGGTACATAGCAGAACAATTTAATTATAAAGAGATATATACTTGCGATGTAAAAGAAGGAATGGTCTTGTCATATTCTACAGTTGCGTTAATGAGTAAATCGAGGGTAAAAGGATTACCAAAATATACAACAGAAGATATGGCATCCAGACTAACTGAAGAAGAGGCAAAAAGCGTATGTAGATGGGGTTTATCAAAGTACGGAAAGGAAAAAGTAACAATTGTAAGAAAACTTCCGTTTGCTTGTTTTATATTCCTAGGCGTTTTGATTTATTTAGCACGGAGCGTGATACTATGGTAAGGTATTTAAGCAATTACAATCATAAATATAAAATCTTTACTGTTTCTAAAAGCAAAGAGTATACTGATTACTTACTACAGAATGGGCTGGATGTTGGCGTATTAACTGATGATCACATGACTTTGTTGCCTGATAATATTGTTACCGATATAACAGAATCTGAAAAAAACAGGATGCAGATTTTTAATGAAGGTGATATCCTTGAAATTGGGGAAAGTGGTATCATCTATCGATGGTATTCATCACTTGAAGGTGACGCAGGTATAGCGACTACTTGTACTTGTAATTCTAATTGCATAATGTGTCCGGCTAGTGAATCGGAACGCAAACAAATTAATGGTATTAAATTAGAAAATATTTTTACAGTATTAGAGCATATGCCTAAAGACCTGTGTTATTTTACAATTACAGGTGGAGAACCGACATTAATAGGTGAGGAAAACTTCATAAAAGTGCTGGAAAACGTTAAGAAAAATTTACCTTTAACAAAAATTTTGTTATTGACAAATGGCAGGACACTGGGGGATCGTTCTTTTTTCGAATATTTTGTCAAATCAAAACCTGACAGACTCAGAGTTGCAATACCCATACACGGAAGTACCGAAAAGCGACATGATTATATTACACAGGCAAATGGAAGTTTTGCTCAAACTTTAAGAGGTATATCCAATCTGTTAAAAGCAGGTATAGAACTTGAAATACGGATAGTAGTCAGTAAGCTTAATTGTGACGATATTACTGCAATTTCAAAATTAATTATAGAGTTTTTTCCCAATGTTTCTGTCGTAAATTTTGTAGGGTTAGAGATGCGTGGTAATTGCGTTGTGAATTCTGATAAAGTTCTACTGTCATACCAGGATGCATTTAAAAGTTCTGTTGAAGGAATAAATCAACTGGTCAAAAATGGAATAAATGTAGGTTTATATAATTTTCCATATTGTATGATAGATAAAAATTATTGGCCAATAGCACAAAAAAGTATCTCCTCTTACAAATCTGTGTTTTATAAAGAATGCGAGAATTGCAAACTTATGAATGAATGTTGTGGTATTTTTAAGGCTACAATGGATTATTATAAACCGGAAGTTTATCCAATTTTTCAGGAGTGAATCAGATGATTAATTATTTTAATTTCGAAAAAAGAAATTCCAAAGTATTACTTACTAATGATTTTGGCAAATATCAATTTGTATCTGAAGAAACTTTTAAAAATTTATTAAACGATTCTGTGCCTTTAAATAATCCCGAGTATGCGCCTTTATCGGATAACGGCTTTATATTCAACGACGGGTATGAAAAATTTATAAAATCAAATATTTCGTATATTCAAAGTATGAAAGGGTATTGTTTGTCCGGCACTGCGCTTCACATTTTTGCTGTAACAAACAAGTGCAATCTAGACTGTATTTACTGTCAAGCACACAGTAAAAGTTCTCTGCTGAATAGCTCTATGTCAAAAGAGACGGGAAGAAAAGTTATAGAATTTGCATTACAATCTCCAAATAAAGGCTTAACATTTGAGTTTCAGGGTGGAGAACCTCTTTTGAATTTTGATGTTGTAAAAGATATGATTACATATAGTAAGGAGATAAATAAGGACAAAGATATTGAATATACAATTGTTACTAATCTAACTCATATGACAGAAGACAAACTCCGTTTTTTAATAGATAATAATGTGCATATTTGTACCTCATTGGACGGACCTTGCTTTGTTCATAATCACAATCGTCCTTTTAAAGATGGCACTGAAAGCCACAATACTGTAGTTTCTAAGATTATAGAGCTGAAAAACAGAGGTATAAATATTAATGCAATTCAGACCACCACTAATTACAGCTTGAGTTTTCCAAAAGAAATAATAGATCAATATATGAGCATAGGAATAAATAATATTTTCCTGAGACCATTAACCCCTTTAGGTATGGCTGATAATTCCTGGGATAATGTCGGATATTCCGCAGAAGAGTTTATGAAATTTTATAAAAAAGCATTTGAATATATAATAGAAATCAATATGCAAGGCAAGTATTTTTCAGAATTACACGCGTCATATTTTCTTAAAAAAATTCTTTGTAATTATTCTGATAATTATATGGAGCTGAGATCTCCATGCGGTGCGGGAATAGGACAAATGAGTTATTATTACGATGGTTCTGTATATACTTGTGATGAAGGAAGAATGCTTTCGGAAATGGGAGATAACAGCTTTTTGCTTGGCAATGTTCACCGTAATTCATTTAATGAAGCCGTTTCTTCCTCGGTTTGTAGTGCAGTATGCAAGTCGTCAATTGTGGAGTCACTGCCTAAATGTTCAGGATGTGTTTATCAGCCGTATTGCGGTGTTTGTCCGGTTGTGAATTACGCTGCAACTAGCAGTTTATATGACAAAAACAACAAAGATTTTCGTTGTTCGGTATACAAAGGTATAATGGATATAATTTTCAATATATTGGAAGAAAACGATGAGAAGCAAATTAGCATTCTCAGATCGTGGATAAATTAAGGAGAAACAAATGAAAAACGAACCCATGAGATTTAAAATAATTATTAAAAATATCATCTGCTTCTTGATAATTTTCACAGTGGTTTTTTTATCACTGTATGTATATGAATATGTGTATATGCCTAATTCTATTGTTGGAACTGCCGTTAAGTATAAGGGATTTGTTGAAACAATTGACGGTCACTACATAGGCGAGTTGTATGACGAGAATTTTGATGGAACTGGACAGTTTAATTTCCTTACAGGAGAGATTTATACAGGAAATTGGCAGGATTCCCAAATGTCAGAAGATGGAAAAATGATATTCGGTGATACAGGCGTATATGAAGGCAATTATTTGGAATCCAGGCGGAACGGTCCCGGAGTTTTCTCATGGAATAATGGAGATATTTACGACGGCCTCTGGCTCGAAGATAAGATGAATGGAAAAGGTAAATATACTTTTTCAAACGGGAATTATTTCGACGGCACCTTTGAAGAAAATAAGTTTTTATCAGGCGTGTATCATATTGATACCGATGAGTATAGTTGTGACTTTAATTTTGAAGATGGAGATCTGACTGATAATATTGTTTTGTCAATAAAAACAACCGGCGAAAAATACAACGGTGAGTTTAAAGACGGTAAGTTTAATGGTCAGGGAAAATTAATATATAAAGATGGTTCTGAATATACAGGTGAATTCAAAGATAATAAACGCAACGGAAAAGGAATGTACAAGTGGAAATCCGGTGAAACTTATGACGGCAACTGGAAGGATGACAAGATGTCTGGACTTGGCACATATTATTATAAAGCAATTAATCTTTATCCAAAGCTTATAGGTAATTTTGTTTACGGTAAACCCGATGGTGCATGCACTTATTATGAATCATCATACACAACTTTCAAAACTTATTGGAAGAATGGCAAATGTGTAAAAGTATCGGAGGTTTAGAAATGAATGATAAGTTTCCAAAAATAAAAAAATCGATAAGTGATTTTTTTGAAGATGATGATGGTAGTATAACAAGAAATAAGGTTTTGATGATAGGAGGTATGATACTCGTTCTCGGATTGTTGCTTGGCGAAGAGATATATGCAGCTCACCGAACTCATTCTACCCACCGTACTCATTCATCGCATCGAACATCAAACAGTAAACATGGAAGCCATTCCACACATTATTCAAGTCATAGTACACATTCTGATCATTATACACACGGATCGCATTCGTCACATGCCTCTCATGTTTCTTATACAGAAAGTTCAAACTACGGCTCTACAAGAACTTCCACCGGGCGTGCTTGGCCTGAATTATCAGATATACAATCTGTGGAAACTCCTACTTTAACTGATATTACAATCAACGATAATTTGCAGGTATTTAGTGAAGATATAATACCGGATGGGTTAAGTGAAGATATTCAAACACCTCCTGAAACGCCCGAATTCAAGAATAATGTGGAGAAAGAGTAACTATGTTGCCTAAATTAAAAACAAGATCAAAATTGATATTAAGAATACTGCTAATTATGTTAATTTCTGTATTAGCTACCATTTTTTATTTTACAACTACCACTGTAATGACTAATTTAGATTTGGAGAATTATCTTAATCTTCAACAGACAGATACTAACGAATTATTTGAAATATCAAGTAATAACTCTTTAATGTTAAATATGTATGCATACGAAAAGTTTGAAGAAACATGTCTAGGTAATAAGAATTCCAATCTGTTATCTTTTGGTAAGTATTATGAAAATAATGGTGTAAAATGTGAAATTAAAGATAGTAAAACTATTTTAACAAACAATTCTGCAGAATTTGTAATCAGGGAAAATCCGGTATCCTACATAAATGTGATGGATGGTACAGTATACTACCGCGATGATTTAACAAGAGGTATCTACAGTTATCAAATCAACACAATGGAAACAAAACTGGTAGTCGACTCACAATGCGGGCAGCTCGTAGTTAGTAAAAATGGAATTTCTTATGTGGATTTTATGTGTGGTTCACTTGTTTGTATTCCTTTCGAAAACGGTGAAATGAAAACAATATGCGAAAAAGATATAAAAAGCTTTGCCATAATAGGAAATAAATACGTATGTCTGAAAGAAAATGGAGATTTTGGTATAGTCGACCAGCAAGGTGCTTTTAAAAATCTTACCTCGAATGTTGACAGCTTTTTTTGTAATGGAGAAATATTAATTCAGAAAAAAAGCAACATATATTTATTGTCAAATAAAAACCGAATTATCTCAAGCAAAATGAAATTAATAAATAGTAACATCCAGGGCACACCAGTCGGATATTTCCGGGAAGATATTTTTGAAACTGAAGATAATAATTTATATGTATATAAACGCTTTGATGTTAATAGTAAGAAAAACATTTTGCAATTGCCCAGAAATTCAGTAGTACAAGGTATATATAGAATCAATGAGGATTATATCATAGCAGTTATTACTTATACGGATGATGGATATGCTATGACGTATACCAGATATATTCCATAATGCATTTTAGTGAACACAAATAAAAAAAGGCGGAGATAACTGAGCTTGTTCAGAAATCTCCGCCTTTTTGGCAATTGCTTTTGTTTTCCATTACCGTTATCATTACCTCGATGAAACGATACAATGAGCTACATAACGAGATGCAACCGAAATGTCACGAACAAAGGCGTCATGACGCTGTGCGTATCAGTGTAAACCATAAAATTACTGGATGATTGCCTTCACGTCAAGTAGGTATATTTATCGTCTGTTCGTACAGTCCATCTTTAAGCATAAGTACCTCCTAAAATCGTTTTCTTTTATTATATCATACGATTTACCGATTTTACAATTAAATCGACAAAAATGTGGAAATTTTTTATTTTTGAGTATTTTATGCAATATTTAATAATAAAACAAGGCGGGAATTTCTCGCCTTGTTTTTTGGCAGTATGTATTTTTCTCTTTTATTATCAATTAAGCTGTTACTATATGATCATCAATATTCTCAAGAATCTTTATCCATATGTCATCATCCAAATCTTCATAAGTTCCACGCTCATCACCGGTTTCTTGAATATTACCGTACAAATCAATATACATACCTTCCCACTCGTAATAAAGGCCGTCACTGTCAAGGCCATACTTTCCGACAGCCATTACAAAATCATCAATATTCTCAAAAGGAGTTTTACCACTTTCGACTTTAGCTTTCATCTTACGATAAATTTTGGCAGAATCTTCATCGTCATTTTCTTCAAAATATTCCAATGCGTATTCATCATCAAAGTCGCCACAAGATTCTTCAAGCATATCATAAAAGAAGTTTTCATCAAAGCCAAGTTCATCCATCATTTTTTCCAGGCATTCGTTTTCTTCTTTTGTCGGGCCGGATACTATATCAGGAAACCAACTACCTCTCGGAGAACAACCTGCATCATCTGAAATCTCCCATAAGCAACCATCTCCAACAACAAAGTAAATACCCGGTCCCCAAAATACACAACCTCTATATTTTTCGTTATTATTAATTATTTCCAATAGCTCTTCTATTCTACGATCTTTATCCATTTTTAAACCTCCTATAAATGTTAATTAAAACTCCCACTCTTCTTGCGTACACAATTCTGTAATGTTAATGCATGGGATGTTGTAAAATTGGCAGATTGCAGGTATCTTTTTGGACGAAATTTTTCCTTCTTCTGTTATTACAGTTAAACCACGTTCCATCGCTGTTGCAATCAAAAATGCATCGCCTGATGATTTGCAGTTTGAAAAATCAATAAGTTTCGGATGCTCATTTACTATTTTACTCACATTGAGCTGCACTTTGTCCGTGATAGGCAAGACAACGCATTGCTTATGGTGTAGCCAAGCAACTAATTCGTCATCTTTTATTTCAGACACTATTTCGGAACAAGTAACAATAACTTGTTTTTCGATTAAATCATCAATATTCTGCCAAAGACCTTTAAATACTCGACGCCTGTTAGGTTCATCAGGTTTCTGTGAAAATATAGAAGATGAATCTATTATATATTTGTAAGGAAGTGGAACTAATCTTAGCTGTTCCATGCAGCCACCTCCATTAAAAACTTATTTACATGTTTCTGCGAAATGCCCAAATGTCGTGCAATATCTTGTTTACTGTAAAACTCATTCTCATATCCACGACACAAAACTTTGCAAACCGCAGCACTAGTTCTATCAACCGCCTCACGAGATACAACTTTTTTGGGACTAGGAAGACTTCTGCCTTCTTGCTTAGCAAGTTTACGTTCTTCCTTCTGCAATTCCACATCACGTCGAAACTCATCTGCATATGTATCGTAAATGGTATAATCAATATGTCCTAAATCTAATAGTCTACGAATTATAACTTCTTTACTAACAGAAAACTTTTTTGCTAAATATTCAATATCCTGTTTTCTATATGGTTTCTGAATATCTTTAATTTTAATAGTACATTCTAATGCACCCATAGGAACAAGCAGTTCACCAGCAACTGCATTACAGAACACTTCTTCACTACGAGCACTTCTCATATCATTACAAAGTGAAGACTCACGTTTAAAAATATGAACAAGTTCATGTATCATAGAAAAGGATTTCGCAGGAGCTCTGTCCTCATCATTAAGTCCAATAATTGGCATTCCTTTATCATATATCGCCAATGCACGCGCCATTTCCACAGGAACATCCGTAAAGCAATGTATAAAAATTCCTGCCACCTCAATTTTTTCACGAAGGTAAAGATAAAATTTGCGAGAAGATGTGCACTTGTACTGCGCATCTAATTGAATATCAAATAGTTCTCTGATTCTTTCAGCCCAAAGAATAGGGTCATCACGAAGTACGATAGACATATTAAACTCAGGCAACATAATATCATTTTCTTTGCTGGATTCTAAAAGAAAATCTCTTTCACGAAGCAAATCCATCATAGCAATATTGATTGCGCTGTCATCCAATTCAACACTGCTATATAGAGTTCTATAATTCTTCACACGAGGGATGGATTTCAGTTTGACATGCTCCGGATTCATATACAATCCAGCAAAAGGAATGTGAAGGCAGCTAGCGATACTTTTAGCCTGATTTATAGTAGGCAAAAGCGCGTCCTGGGTATTAAGCCATCTATCCAATTTATCAGAGCTAATTCCTGTTTTTGAGATAATATAGTCTTTTGATACTTTTTTTCCCTCAAATATATATGCTAATGTTCTTTTGTTAATCTGAGCATATATGTATGCCATCACACATCACCTATTTATTCATATTTCTCAATCCACATCATAAGAACAATCGTCACATTCTTCATCGGATTTTTTGTGATTTATCTTTATATGTTTTGATCTGCTTACATAAGTGAACTTTTATTTTCCGTTTTTTGATTCTTCGTATTTTTGCAACACCAATTTTATTGTATCTAAAAACGGACGAAAACCGCTAAAATCAATCGTTGCGTAGTTTGCAAGTATGTAGTTTGAAAAAATATCTTTTCCGAAAAAGTTTGATTTATCGAATTTAGATTCTAACGATAATGTTTTACCATTCAACTCAACGTTTCTCGTTTCCTTAGTAAACATATGCTCTATTTCGCTTTCCTTTTCCCCTTCCGCTAATGGATTAGTAAGAAGGAACAAATTACCTTGAGGTGTAAGCTTAAGAAATAAATCCTTTTTCAACAATTCTTTTTGATCATTATCAAGTTTCGCATGATTCGCGAACTTATATAAAGGTTTTTTACTATTAGTTATCTCATTGTCATACACAAATATAACGGGATATTGAGGTACACGCTGTGTAATTCTCAAAAAATAATCCAGATAGTTTATTCGGTTGTCTTTCCCAATAGAAGCAAAATGGTTATACATGTAAGTAAGTGAGTCAGCACCATCAAGCGCCAAATCAAACAAATCCTTAAATCGCTTAGATCTCTTAAAGAAACTCACTTTATAAATGAACTTTCCATTTGCGTCTTTTTCAACCAACTCGGGGTACTCAGCATACAAGTTTCTCAATGCAGCTTTAATATATCTTACATCGGTTTTCCCTTCAGTAACTATAAGTGGCTTGTTAACATCAAAGAAATAGCGATAAAATAAAAACTGTTGATATTGTCTTTCTCGGCCGTTTAATGTAAATGCATTATGCTTTTTGGTAGAGTCACAGATGTTGTTGCACTTTTCTATTTGATTTATGAAAGCAAAGCGACCTTCAAGCTGTCTTGCATTTCCTTCGACTCCATCAAGTGAATATGATCCATTGATATACAACGAGTGTGCCATAGCACGTACTTTTCGATAATAGGCGTGATCAACGCTAATTTTTTTGTTAACAACGAGTCCTGTCACCACTTGCTTTGAATCACGAAACGTAATACGCGTTTTCTTCTCATTTATTGAAAAGCCTGCTTTTATTACCTTCTTTTCCAATTCGGCATAAAACAAATCCCACTTCACAGGGAATGTTTTATCGTTAGTGGAAAAAGTCATATCATCTGCATAACGCGTGTAATCCAGCCTATATCTTTTCGCCAACGATAAAAGATGCATATCCAAAACTTGACATATTAAATTAGTAATAATTGGCGAAGTAGGTGCACCTTGCGGAAGTTTTCCTTTATAACATGCTAGTTGCGCTATCGTAACAGCTACTTCATGTGGCAAAGCAAAATGCTTATTCTTTTCGAAAAAGCCACAAACCCTTCCAATATGAATGCTGTCAAAAAAGTCTTTTAAGTCCACGTTAACGACAAATCTTTTGTTCCGATGTATTTTAGCATTTGTGATAATGCTTTTGTCTTTTTCAAACGCGTGAGATATATTCGGTTTAATTCCTAATTCCTCATATACTGATTTTTGATGTTCCCACAAAGCAGCTGTTATTTGTCTCTGAACACCTTTCAAATCCCCCATAGGAGCACATATTCGCCTAGGTTCCCCCGTCTTTTTAGGTATTTCAAATTCCGTATAATATGAATCCACGCCTCTTTTAAATAAAATATAGGTTATCTTTGAAGGAGGGATATTCAGATAATAAGCTAGGTCACTTCTTGATTTCACACTATTAAGCCCAGTCATTTTAACCTCCTATAACATCAAAAATAGCGTATGACAACTCATAAAGCAAACGACAACTCGTATAAGGTTTTCAGAGCGATGCACGAGAAAGTAAATGCCCCGAACATTTTTGTCAACGCTTGCGAAACACAAGCACAAAATCTTGCCATACGCTTGACACAATTATATCACAAAATTATACAAATTACAAATATAATGCGACCCAAAAAGACAAAGCCGGAGAGATTTTTTCCGCCTTCATTTTATAATTACTATAAAACTAATTTTCACCTTTCACTAAAAATGCGTCATATCTAATATATTCATCTAAAATTTCGGCAGGAAACCATTCACGAACGCCAGTATTTAATAACCTAATCGCAATTGTCCTATCTGCACCTGGGTATATGGCATAAATTTTTTGGTCTCCAATGATACCATTTTCTTTTAATGCGTCATAAATATTCGAAAGAATATCTGAAGCAAACTGTCTGTAAACCCCTTCAGGATAATCAAATACAATAGGAAACGGAAAAAAGAAAATAATATTTTCATCTGATTTATCGTTTTCAATTTCTTTTTTCATAATATCATATAGTTTTAATTCTTCTACTTTGTGAAAACCTCTTTCTTTAATTATTTTTTCAGAAAACTCGGCACACTCATTCATCATAGATTTAAGCCATTTTTCAAAATCGGAATCGCGACTACCAATCCATTTACCTTGTTCTTTGGTAATGGGAAGCTTAGCGTCATATTTTGCTCCCGTTTTTTTATCGATAAAATCACATTCACCATTAGACTGTGATTCTAAATGCTCATACTGGTTTGGAAATAATTGAGTAGAAGCATTTAACAATTCTAAAATGACACATTCATATTCCCCGCCTTTGATAAAGGATTTGAATCGTTCACTAATAGTAGCATAATTCTGTATAACCATAAAAATCCTCCAACCTAAAATAAAATTTCCTAAAACAATTATACCACATTATTTAAATAGTTTAAATATAATCTTAAAAAGCAAAAAGGCGTGGCTCAAGTCGGATCGGGCTGTGTAATAGCCGTCACGCTAGAGATACGCCTTTTTTTTGTAGCACCGAATGGTGCAATTATCAAAGCGGAAAGGATTTGATTTTGGGGTGGATTTGTGGTATAATACGGGTATGAGTTTGGGTCTGGTTTATGGTATATTGCCGGTATAAATTCAGGGGGATTTTCCCTGATAATTTTATCATTAATTTTATCTTTATTTTTCTCTTTACTTTATCTTTTCCTTTATGAAATTTAGTGTAAAGTGATATTCTTTACATTTGACAAACACCGATAAACACTGGGTTTGTGGTAACTCCGAAACAGTGGTGAAAGATACAAGTCCTGTCGCCCGCACCATAAAAAAGAAACCACAAAGCCTTAAAACACGGGCTTTGTGGTTTTTTGTTTTTAAGAAAACTATTTTTCCATTACGGATATCATTTGGTAAAGGTAATTCTTCCCTGGGGATTTGCGTATTCCTCGCCGATGATACCGCCAAGGTTATCTGTGATGTAGTTTTCAAGGAGTTCGATGTCGAGTGTTCCCTCGGCATCAATAAGTTTTGCATCCTTAAACATTGCCATTCCGTCACCGAGGGAAAGGAGATGGAAGTTAAAGCCTGCAAGAACGTAATTCTTACTTAAATCAAGATCGAGATATTCACTGCTTTCCTTGTCGAGCACCTTGACATCGTATACACGGTAATCGCCGTCTACGCCTGTAAAGAAGCCGTTGTCATCGGTAGTAACAGATGTGGGGATTTGAGTATTCATCGAGAAGATGACACCCGACATATTCGGGAAACTTCCGCTTTCTTCGGGGTACTTCATTACACCCATTTCCAGCATATCGAGAAGAACCTGTCCTGTAATCTCAACTGTTACGACCTGATTGTTGTAAGGGAATACCGAGAAAATGTCGTTGAAAGTAACTTCCCCTGCTTCTATGGGTGCACGGAGTCCACCACCGTTAACAAAGGATACATCAGCACCAGTAATTATACGAAGTGCGTCAGAGCAAAGGTTACCGATAGCTGTTTCGCTGTTTCTTACAAGACGGGTTTCGCCGTCGTGAGTATCAAGGGTTACTTTGCTTTCTCCGATTACACGATTGCCGAGTTCGGCGTAGTTTTCATTGATTTCAGCGATATACGCGTCAATGCTTTCATCTGTCTTTTCGTATGTATCGGTTTTTACAAGTTCGGTATCAAACCCGTCATTGGTGATGGTGAGTTTACCGATATACTCAAACTTTGTTCCTGTGGAGGATAAAAGAACATCTTCGCCTTTTTTATCCTTCACTATCTTTTCATCGATAACAATATGAGCATGTGCATCCAGAACCACGTCAAAACCTTTGGTATTCTCAATAATGTCGGTAATATCAAACAGTTCCCCTGACTCGTCATAGCCGACATGGGAAAGTGCTACCACATAATCAGCACCCTCTTTTTTAGCGGCATTGATGTTTTTCTGAACAAGGTCATACATCTCTGCCTCGTTGAAGGTGTAGATAATCTCGCCATTTTCGTCTTTGAACTGGGCGGGATTTGAGGATTTTATGGTTTCGGGTGTGGTGATGCCGATATAGGCAATCTCAAAGTTACCATAGGGTACGATGGTGTAGGAATCAAAGTATGATTCGTCTTCCCCACCTTTGGCGAAATTGCAGGAGATAAACTTGGTAGCTGAGAGATTATTCAGTTCTTCAAGACGAGGAAGCTGATAGTCAAACTCATGGTTACCGAGAGCGATGGCATCATAGCCCACCTTATTCATAAGGTTTATGATGTACTCACCTTTGGAAACTGCACCCAGGGTACCACCCTGAACAAAGTCGCCCGAGGAAACTACACCTACATATTCATAGCTTCCAGAAAGCTCGTTTTTCAAAGCAGACAGTTTTGAATATCCGTCTACGGCACAATGAACGTCGTTTTCATATAAAATCACGATTGGCTCATGTGTGTTATTTTGTGTGTATAAGGTAACCGCCAATGCCGCAGTAAGCAGAACGCAAAGGCAAATTACTATACTTAAAATTCTTCTTTTTTTCACGTTATTTCACCAAGGATCTTTTAAAAATTGCAAAGTGCATAATACAAATTTATTTTATCGAGGGGATGCAGACACATCCCCCGCGATTTATGCTTTGATTACTTGTCGGATTTGAGTGCGATTATAGCGAAGCAATCAGAAAAATAGCTTTCGGTTACGAGTGTTCCATCAACTTTTTCTGCACCTTCGGCACCACAAACAGTACAGGTCATACCCTTTGTCCAAAAAACTGCATCCACTTTGCCATTCGACAAAGCTATTGCTCTTGCGCCTGTTTCAATCTGAACAAGCTCAATGTTTACCTTTGCTCTGTTTGCGATTTCAGTAAGGATAGCAATATTAAATCCTGCTGCCTTGCCGTCTGCTGTAACAAAGTCCATAGGAGGCAAGTCGCCTGTTACACCGATTTTGATGGTTTTTGCACCGTTAAACTTAGGCAAATCCTTTGCTTCGGGATTGGTTTCGATGTATGCCTTCAAATCGTTTTCAACAAGGGTGTCCAGTGTGCCGTCCTCATTCATTGCCTTGATAGCATCGTTGAGGATGTCATAAACTTCCTTGTTTTCTTCCATAGTCATCATGGAAAAATCAGTTTTTCTGCCTGTTTTAAACACATTGATTTTTTCGTTTGTGCTGGAAACATAGTTTGCAGTACATTCTTCAAGACCGATTGAATCGATTTTCTTGTTGTTAAGGTCCATAAGTGCAGTAGTGAGGTTGTTATAACTGATTCGTTCGATAATGATGTTTTCGGGTTCGCTGTTTTCTTCTGCCATGTGTGCAAGGTGTTCTGCGGACTGCAAGGTTTCCATACCACCAGCCTCAAGTACGCCTGATCTGCGAACACGCTCTTCCTCTTCCCCACCGCAAGCGGTGAGGGACAGGAGCATAATTCCTGCCAAGAGGATTGATAAAAGTTTTTTCATTTTCTTTACTTCAATTTCTTAAATTAATAACTATTTTTCGTCAGCCTCCCCTTGTCAGGGGAGGTGGGTTGCGAAGTAACTCGGAGGGGGGTTACTTGTTGTTTTCTCTCCCTCCGTCAGCTTCGCTGACACCTCCCTCGTCAGAGGGAGGCTCTTTTAGTTAAAAATTCTTCTTAATTTTCAGAATGTTCTGTCCATCCTTGTATTCGTAGGTGATGTCGTCCATGGTCTTTTTAACCATAAAGATTCCAAGGCCACCGATTTCTCTCTCATCTGCGGTGAGAGTTGTGTTGGGATCAGCTTTTGCCAGAGGATCGTAAGGTACGCCGTTATCAATGAAAGTAATGATTACGGCGAGAGGATCTTCGGTAACCTCTACACGAACGGTAGCGTCCCCTGTTTCGGGGTTGTACGCATAGTGAGCAATGTTGCCGAAAAGCTCGTCGATAGCGATGTCAATCTGCATCTGTGCTTTCATGGGGCAATCAAGCGCTTCTAACTGTTCGTTTACAAACTCTGTTACAGTTTCAATATTTTCTACTGTTGCGGCAATCTTCAGTTCTTTCACTGTGCATCCTTCTTTCGTTCCATTTTTGCTTTGTATTCAAGGCAAAGCATTGTAATATCGTCAAACTGCTCAGCCTCGCCTACAAACTCGTCAATATCATTCTTGACAGCAGGAAGAATATCGTTTGGTGCTTCGTTTTTCACCTTGTTTAGAATAACTTCAAGGCGTTCCATTCCGTAAAGTTCGTTATTTACGTTGGTAGCTTCGGTTACACCGTCGGTGTACTGGAAGATCTTGTCGCCGGGCTCAAGTGTCATTGAACCTGCTTTGTATTTCATATCTTCCATACCTGCAAGGACAAAACCTGCACGAATCTTGTAAGGCTCGAAATTGCTACCTGCTTTGCAGATAAAGGGCATTTCGTGTCCTGCGTTAACATAGACAAACTCGCCTGTTTCAAGGTCTAAAACACCCTCAAAGGCTGTGATGAACATCTCTTCACTGTTGGATTCGCAGAGAAGGTTGTTTACCTCAGTAAATACCGTGCCCAGATCCCTGTCGGGAGTGGTATGGTCTTTGATAAGTGTTTTACCGATAACCATAAAGAGTGCTGCGGGAACACCCTTGCCTGATACGTCAGCCATAACAATTGCAAGGTGTTTTTCGTCAACCATAAAGAAGTCGTAGAAGTCTCCGCCCACCTCTTTTGCAGGGTCCATAGTAGCATAAATATCGATTTCGTGTCTTTCGGGGAATGCAGGGAAAATGCAAGGAAGCATTGAGCCCTGGATATGTTTCGCAACGTCAAGCTCTGCTCCGATACGTTCCTTTTCAGCGGTTACAGTGCTGAGTTTGTTGATATAATCCTTAACGTCGCTGTACATCTGCTTGAAGGAGTCAGACAGTTCCTCAATTTCGTCCCCTGTGTTGATTGAAACCTCGATAGCTTCGTCTTTTTCGAGATTCTGTACCATACTCTTTGAAACATCTCGAAGGAGATTGATAGGAGTTACAATTCTCCTTCTTACAAAAGAATAGAACATCCATATTGCAAGCAAGATTATCAGTATAATTATAATTGGAACAATATTAAGGAATTCACGCATATCCGCCTGCAGATTGGTCATATACATATCAGCGCCGACAATCGCAACAGGCTCGCCGTTACTGTCTGTAATCACAGAGTATGCGGATGCCATTGAGCCATACTTTTCGTCTTTTGACAGGGTGAGTTCTCTGTGCTCTTCTCTATCATAGAAGATTTTATAAATTGTTTCCCTGTCGCTTTCGTCCCAGTATGCCTCACGGTCGCCAAGCTCGGAGATTTCAGTTTCCGTTTCGCCTTCCTTGAGTACGTTGGCATCCCAGATATAAACTACTTCATTCTTTTCGGGGACAAACACGTAGAAATACTGAATTTCCGTATTGTAGCGGAAAGTATTCAGGTAAGAAAGAATAGCGTCATAGTATTCGTCCTTTTCCCCTGTTTCGAGATAATGGGAGATTTTATCACCATCAAGCATCTCTGCCGTAGCCTCGGTATAGGCGAATGCTGTATCTCTGTAGTTGCCCATTGCTTTTCTTATGTACTGGTCTGCAACTACAAAACTGATAACCAGAATTAAAACTACGCCAAGTATTGCGAAACTTCGTATAACCGCAAACTGTAGTTTACGGTTTTTTCGCATATTCCTTTTATTTTTCCTTTTCACTTTGTCAAACCACCTTATTCGATTGTCAGGATATCAATAAAACCTGTTACTTCAAAAATTTCATTGATGGTTTCGTTTACGTTTCTTACAACCATTTCACCCTGTTTGTTCATAACTTTCTGTGCAGAAAGGAGAACACGAAGTCCTGCGGAAGAAAGGTACTCAAGAGATGCAAAATCGAGAACGAGTTTTGTAACCCCTTCAAAGCTTTCTTTAAGTGCAGCTTCAAGTTCGGGTGCAGTAGTGGTGTCAAGTCTGCCAGCCACGTTTACAGTAAGTTCAGTTCCGTTTAAAATTTTATCGATTGTCATTGTAATAACCTCCAATTTTTACGCAAAGTTTTTGGTGATGATGATTTCAACGTCTTTAGCTTTAATGCCGACAGTTACATCATCTGCGATATTAGCTATGATGGATTTTTCAATCTCATCCCAGCGGTCTTCTTCGTCCTGGTTTGCGTTTTTGTACTTTTTGAGTGACCAGCCTGTGCTGATCACAGCGCCACCGTCAAAGCTGTCGCCACCGTTTATGTATGCTGCATCTTCGGGATACATCATATTTTCAACAACGTCACGGATTTTGCCCATAACGCCTTTTGCCGCTGCATTTTTGTTGTCAGAAGATACGCCGACAAATCCTTTTTTGGTTTTCTTGTCCATCTCCTGATAAAGGGAAATACGGGTGATAAGTTCAAATTTAAGGTTATCTTCCTCAATCCAGAACTCACCGTCATAACAGCCTGAAAGTTCTTTCAGCATTCCAACGAGTTCTTCTGCAAGAAGACGAAGGCGGAGTGCTTTTTTGCTGTCAAGACCAGAGGAAGCGGATATCTTTTGTGTTTCATCAAGAATATCGCTGAGGTTTTTAGTGTTGCGGTCTATATTGATCACAGTTGATTTCATTGAACTATCCTCCTGTATTATTCGATTGTCAGGATATCAATAAAACCTGTTACTTCAAAGATTTCATTGATGGTTTCGTTTACGTTTCTTACAACCATTTCACCCTGTTTGTTCATAACTTTCTGTGCAGAAAGGAGAACACGAAGTCCTGCAGAAGAAAGGTACTCAAGAGATGCGAAATCGAGAACGAGTTTTGTAACTCCGTCAAAGCTGTCTTTAAGTGCAGCTTCAAGTTCGGGTGCAGTAGTGGTGTCAAGTCTGCCTGACACCTTTACATTAAGTTCTGTTCCATTTAAATTCTTTTCGATTGTCATTTTGATTACCTCTTTTTTAAAAATTTATTTTTTTACTTTATTTTAACGGTTACAAGGTTTGTAAAGCCGTCATCGTTAATCTCTGAATATTCAATGCTTTCTGATGCATTTTCCGCAATGGCGAATGAAATAATGTTGGGTGTATTGCGAACATCAAAATGTTCCCCATCATATTTTATGGTCATTGCAAGGGTTTCTTCTTCCTGGGAGTATTCAAAAGCTACACTCATCTTAAACTCATTATCAAGTTTGGGAAGAATACACTGTGTGCCAAGTTCTTCAAACACTGACTGGGCACGGTAGATGGTTTTCTGCGGAACCTGATTTCGTCTGCCGAATTCTTCAAGGGATGTATTAAATCCGATAAAGTCGAAATCTTTGGATGTAATAAGATTTTCAAATACTTTAAGGTGTTTGATAAATCTTATGGTCTTTTCACGTTTGGGATTATCAAAGATTTCTTCAGGTGTTCCGTCTTCGTAAACACCACCCTCGTCCATATAGAAAACTCTGTTTGCGATTTCTCTTGCAAAGCGCATTTCGTGAGTTACTATCATAAGGGTTAAGCCTTTTTTTGCAAGTTCTTTTATTACTGCCTGAACTTCGCCTACCATTGTGGGGTCAAGCGCCGAGGTGGGCTCGTCAAGGAGTATGATTTCAGGTTCCATTGCAAGGGCACGTGCAATTGCTACACGCTGTTTCTGACCACCCGAAAGTTCGTCGGGATAGTTAAAGGCTTTATCCGCAAGACCTACTGTACGGAGAAGTTCCATACCTGTGTCGTATGCTTCCTGTTTGGATTTTTTAAGCAAATCCATAGGTGCTGCCATAATGTTTTCAATAATGTTCATATGGTTAAACAAGTTGAATGACTGGAACACCATACCCATTTTCTGGCGGATTTTATTGATGTTGCATTTTTTGTCGGTGATGCATTCGTCATCAACAAAAATTTCGCCCGATGTGGGAGTTTCAAGCATATTGATACAACGGATAAGGGTTGATTTACCTGTACCTGAAGGGCCGATAATTGAAATGACATCGCCCTTATTGATTTCTACATTTACATCCTTTAAGGGAGTAATATTAGAATATTCTTTTCTAAGGTGACTTATCTTAATCATCTTACAACCCCCTTAAGTATATTTTTGTTTTTTCTTCTCTTTGGCTCGGTTTTTCTTCTTAAAATGCCAAGGAGTCCTGCTATAATCCAGGTGATTGCAAAGTAAATTGCTGCAACTGCAATCAGCGGGAAGAATGCTTCGTATGTATTACCTCTGATGATATCACCCATCTTGGTTAAGTCGTTTACTGCTATATAACCAACAACGGATGTTGCTTTTATGAGGTTTACAATTTCGCCTGTATAACTGGGTACGAACATCTTCATTGCCTGTGGGAGAATGATTCTGAAAAATGTTCTGTTTCTTGAATAGCCAAGAGCGTATGCTGCCTCTAACTGTCCGTTGTCAACACCCGATACTGTTAAATCCAGGTTATCGTAAACAAAGGAGCCGAATGTCAGGATAAAGCCGACAATCGCAACGACAATTCCGCTCATATCGGGTGAAGTGAACACTACGTAGAACAAAAGCATAAGTATAACAAGTGTAGGTGTACCTGCAATGATGGTGGAGTATACTTTTGCTATACTGCGGGCTACTTTGGAAACAGATTTAATTTTACTGCGTGCCGCCATATAAAGTGCAAAGCCTAAAAGTGTTCCGCCAAGCACCGAGAAGATGCTTATAATCATTGTGGTGCATACACCCTGGAGAACGAGTTTCCATCTCTGTTCTCTTACAAAGGTTTTTTCAAAGCTTTCCTTAACGGACAACATAAAGTTATTAAAGCCTGATCTTTCGTATCTTGCCATAACAACTTCTGCATACATATAAGGATCAGAGAAGTTTACGCTTTCTTTTCTTTCGGGTGTCATATAAAGTCCGCCACAAACAAGGTCGTATTTTTCACCTGCTAAACCTGCAAGTCCCGATGCAAAGGAAACATCCGAGATGTTTACATTGTAGCCGTATTCCTTGCAGAACATATAGAGGACTTCAATTTCAAATCCCACGGGTTTGCCCTCAAACATATACACGAAAGGTTTTCTTGTAGTATCAATGGATACATTAAGTGTTTTTTCGTTTGATTTGAGTTCTTCCAATGGAATAGTTTCCTGGGGCTCTGTTTCGCCGTACCATTTGTCGATGAGTTTTTCGGTTGTACCGTCGGCATTAAGTTTTGCCAAAAACTCGTTCATCTGCGCCTGAAGTGCATCGCCACCGTCATTCTTCTGGAAGCCGAAACCGATTTCCACGGAATATGCGGGAACTGTGATGGATTTAAGGCTCTTGTCTGTACGGGAAACGGAGTTGAAGTTCGGTTTGTCAAGCATAATGCCCTGAACTTTACCCTGTTTCAAAGCAACCAGAACGTCAGAGAAGTTATTGAACTCTTTGATTTTTGCGTTGGGGAACTGCTCTTTGGAGTATCCGCCGTAAAGTGAGCCTGTTACAACACCGAGAGAAGCATTATTGAACTGAGAAAGCTCATTAGCACCCGGCTCGCTTTTTACAACAAAAACAAGGTCTTCAACATGGTAAACGTCAGAAAAGTCAATGCTTTCTTTTCTTTCTTCGGTCATGGTAACACCGGATATACCAACGTCGTATCTTCCTGCCTGAATACCTGCCATAATACTTGCAAATTCGGTATCCTCAAACTTGATAGCATAACCATATTCTTCAGCAAAGGCGGTGATAATATCAATATCAAAGCCTGCATACTTGTTGTTTTTCAGGTAAACAAAGGGTTTGCTGGTAGAACAGATAGCAACAATGATGGTGCCGTTTTTATCTACCAGATGGTCGTAAGAAGCAAACTCTGTGGGCTCGCTGTCGGAAAACCATTTATCTTCAAGGGCTTTATGAGTGCCGTCTGCCATTGTTTTGGCAAGGTATTCGTTAAACTCCTGCTGAAGTTTCAGGTTTTCTCCTTTCGGGTAAATAAATCCGTATTCGCTTACAGCAATGGATTCACCGATTCGGTCAACTTCACTACCTTCCCAGAGCATGGATTTATATATTGACTCGTCTGTGGGGAAAGTATCGATTTTGCCATTATCGAGTGCTGAAATAATATCTGAGTAATTGTTGAATTCCAAAAATGTTGCGTCAGGCATAATGGGAGGAAGAATAACCGAGAAGATTGAGCCTGTTACAATACCGATTTTTTTATCGGCTATGTCATCAATAGTTGTACCATCCTGAGTGTGGTCTTTTGTTACCATTATTACAGAACTCTTGTAATGAGGATCTGTAAAGTTAAGCACCTCTTTACGTTCGTCTGTAACAGTTATACCACCGATACCAAGGTCATACTTACCTGTCTGAACGCTGCCAAGCATCAAGGAAAAGTCAACTGTACTGGGTTCAAGCTTGTAGCCATATTCTCTTGCAAAAAGAATTATGTATTCTAAGTCAAATCCCGTAAGAACATTTTCATCCTGATAACTGAATGGCGGATCCACGTCCGACACACCTACGATAATTGTTCCGTTTTCACCGGTTAAGGTTTTATAATCTTCGTGTTCTGTCGGTCTGGTTCCTGAAAACCATTTTTCTGCAAGTTTTTTGGTACCGCCGTTTTTCTCCATCTTTGCGATAAATTCATTCAGTTCTTTGTTAAGTTTAATACCTTTTTCGGTGCCTGAAGTAACAAAACCAAATTCACTGTCAGTTGTTTTGTCGCTTTCTATCGCACAATATCCACTCTTTTCCCATCCGATTGCAGAATAAAAAGTACGGTCTTCCAGAAAACCGTCAATTTTGTTTTCATCAATGTTTACAAGCAAATCAACAATTGTGTCGAAATTGTATTTCTTTGCATCGGGGAAAAGTTCCTTGGTTTGTTTGTCGAAAATACTTCCTGTAAGAACACCAAGCCTTGCGCTTTCAAAGTCTTCGAAGGTCTTGAATTCTGTTTTCTGTTCTGTCTTACTGCCACAACCTGTGAAAAGTCCGACAGCCATAAGAAGTGCAGACAACAAACATAAAAGTTTCTTCACTTTCATTTTTATCCTCCTTTATCTTAAGAATTTTTCGTACAAAAGCTTTGCAAATTGCGAACTTGTAAAAGCCGCAAATTTCTGATACTGGTCAGATTTTGCTTCGTCTGCATAGTCGCATACGCTTTTTATTATCAAGCCTTTCGGCTTTGGTGTGGATGATTGGCTTACTGCATACATAACTGCGTAAGATTCCATATCAAGTGCTGCAGTATTTCCATACTGGGAGTGAATCTGCTTGTTTACAACTTCACTGTTCGCCACCACCGTTGAGCCACATGCCATGGGACCTATATGGACATGACATTCGTTCTCGGGACTTTCCATCGCACGTTCCACCGCTTCAAGCATCGTTTCATCGGTATTGACAAAATGAGGTCTTGGAATAAAACCTACCCCGCCAAAAGACACATCAGCTTTCTTGGATGAAACAAATTTGCCCGAGGAATAATCCCACACAACGTCAGGCACAACAACATCACCGTAAATCTGTTCAATAGCTTTATAATGGGCTACGCCTGCGGCAATTCCCACCATTATCACGTACTTGGGCTTGAAAAGCGAAATCATCTTCATCGTAAGTACGCCCGCGGAGGTCATCCCCATCTCACTTTGTTTTGCGGTTACCACCTTGAATGTTTTTCCATCACGTTCAAACGAGGTTTCATAATATATCTGAGCATCACCATCTAAAAGCAAAGGTCTCCAGTTATCGTACATATGCTTTACGCCCGCTGTTTCCGTATCGGTTGCGGTAATTAAAGCCACATGATAATCATATTTCGACATACTATACCCCCTCATCATCATCGACTTTGCGATTTTTCTCGTTTCGGCAGACGCTATACAGTTTTGTGCCGCTTGGCGCTTCTTCAGCCCGTCTTATGCTTTCTTCGGTGCGGAAGTCGGTAAATCGGCAAAAAAAGCAAGCCTGCGTCCAACCCGAACGGCATGGAATAGTATCTATTTCCCACAAAGGACACTCATCGTATTCTGATACAATGAGATAGCCGTCTTCTGTGTATTTCTTTTCATTCAAATTACAACGCCTCCTTTGATGTAAAACTATATCGGTTAATAATGTGTATACTACCCCACTTCATTGTAATAAAAAAACTCCCCATAATGGGGAGTTTGGCATAAATCATACATTTTTTGGCATAAATTGCACTTTTATCTGAGGTTTAAACTTACCTTGGCGGAAAAGACTCCGTCTTCGGCAGTAAAATCATACATACCGTCGTATTTTTCAGCAGTTGCAATAACCGATCGGATACCCACGCCGTAAAGAGTTTCATCAAAGTTAAGATTGCTCTTACAGGGATTATCCACCTTCACAAGCAGACGATCAGTACCGTCTTTGATGCTGATATTGATACTCTCTTTGTTGTCCTTTAACTTTGCAGTTCCGTGGATAGCATTTTCAAAGAGATTCGCAATCACGATAACAAGATCCTGAGGCAGAATGTCCAGTTCCCTGCTTATTTTTGCAGAGATTTTTACGGGGATATTGTTTTCTTTTGCGTGTCTTTCGTACACGGTCAGAACTGTGTTCACCGTCATATTTTCGCAATGACGCACCTCGCCCCAGACCTTACTGTCGCTTTCTACAAGGCTTTTGAGGTACTCTCTTACGCTTTCAACGTCGTTGTTGTTGGCAAACTCAAGCATAACGAGGTTGTGGTGACGTCTGTCATGCCTTGCCTGGGCTTCCGATGCAAGCTGTAAATTTTCAGCTTCTATCTGGGTGAGCAACAGCTTGTTCTGGGACTCTACCTCTTTCTTGGTAGCCGCCTCGGACATACTGTTGATACTCGAGAAAATTACGGGATACACCGCCAAAATCGAAATACTCAGGAAAAAAAAGGTGATAAATGCTGGATCATCAAAACCTGTAAGCCTTTCAGGGAATACCGAGGACAGTATTACTGTGATGAAAAATACAATGTTAACAAAGATAAGCTGTCGCCAGCCGTTTGTGATGTTCTTTGATGCCGCCCGACAAAGGGTACAAACATAGCGGATGAAATATCTGACGATACCAAAAAGCAACGCCGCCTGAACAAGCACAGTAAGCGACCAATGCAGTTTGCTGAGTGCTTCTCTCACCATAATAAATGGTATCATAATAATACAAAAGCATATCGAATAAGTAAGCATTGTAAAGATTCTCTGGGCAAGTCTGCCTTTGGTGGTTGCAAAGAAAATCACGTACTGCCCCACAAGAGGAAGGATAAATCCGAACAGAAACTGCAACGACCAGATGCTCAGCATAAATTCCGTGCAGAACAAAAGCCCGCTCTGAATTGCTACCCAGACACCCCAGATGATATATGTGGTCTTTTTGCTGTATTTGAGTGTGGAGGAATAAATACCTGCGGCGGCATGGGCTACAAGCAAGAGTATAGATTCAATAATGGTTACGTGCATTTATACTCAATCCTCCTGACCTTCATATTGAAAATTCCAAAATGTATTTTTAATCTCAGTATACTTGCCTCTGGGAACCTGTATATGGATATCGTTATACAGACGCACTTCTGTTGAAGATACATTCTTAACGTTGCGTAAATTGATGATATACGCACTTCCCACACGGATAAAACCGCCAAATTTACCGAGCATTGTAAGGAGCTCCGTAACAGTATTTCTGACACGGATCTGCGAACTATCCTTAAGGGTTATGTACTGATAATGCCCGTGGGCTTCGGAGTGCATGATATTATTGATATGCACATTCTCCACGCCGTTTTCTGTCTTGAACTTCAAAAAGCGTTCCCCTGATTTCTTAACCTGAACAAGCGCCGCGTCCATTGCCTCGTAAAACTTCTCGGGGTTAAGTGGCTTTATCAGGTAACGAAGTGTCCCTGTTTCATAACCCTGCGGAGCATGTTCCACAGATGTTGTAAGGAAAATGATGGGACTTTCGATTCCTCTGTTTCGGATTTCCTTTGCAAGAGCCGTTCCCATTTCATTTCCGATATAAACATCTAGCACGAAAATATCAAAGGCATTTTCCTCCAGAGCAAAACTGAGAGCCTTCGTCGAATCATAACGAAAAATCTCAAATTCCTGACTGCTCTTCACCTGGGCATACTTGTTTATGTAGGATGATACCTCGTCAAGTATCTTTGCCTCATCGTCACACAGAGCGATTCTGATCATCGTGCCACCTTCTTTCAATCATGCTATTTGTTTTAACAATTCATTATACCATATTGGTGGAAACAAAACAAGTAATGTGAAAGTTTTAAAAAACTGTTTTTTATTATGCTTTTAGTGATTTAATAAATTTTGGGCTGGTTTATGGTATATTGCCGGTATAAATTCGGGGGAATTTTTCCCGATTATTTTATCATTAATTTTATCATTATTTTTCTCTTTACTTTATCTTTTCCTTTATGAAATATGGTGTAAAGTGATATTCTTTACATTTGACAAATACCGATAAACACTGGGTTTGTGGTAAACCTTGAACAGTGGTGAAAGATACAATTCAAGATTCAAGTTCTTACACTTTATGCAAAAAACTCCAAGGATTTTAATCCTTGGAGTTTTTATTATACACTTGAGAATTACATAAGTTTAAGATAAAGTTCTTTGATTTCTGCGACACTTGTTTCTCTGGGGTTACCGGGGCGGCAAGCATCGTCAAATGCAGACTGTGAAAGGAAGTCGATATCCTCAGGTTTCACGATTTCCTTGAGGTCAGCAGGAATTCCTACATCAATCGAGAGCTGTTTAACAGCATCAATTGCAGCTTTTCTTGCTTCGTCAAGGCTCATTGCGTCAACATTCTTAACACCCATAGCTTTAGCGATATCTCTATACTTTTCGCCTGTTGCAGGAGCATTGTATTCCATAACTGTAGGCAAGATAATTGCATTTGCAACACCGTGAGGTGTATCGTAAACTGCGCCAAGAGGATGAGCCATAGAGTGAACGATACCAAGTCCTACGTTACTAAAGCCCATACCTGCAATATACTGACCGAGTGCCATACCTTCTCTGCCTTCGGTAGTATTGTCAACCGCACCACGGAGGCTTTTAGCGATGATTTCGATAGCTTTCAAATGGAACATATCACTCATTTCCCAAGCGCCTTTTGTGATATAACCTTCGATAGCGTGAGTAAGAGCATCCATACCTGTAGCGGCGGTAAGGCCTTTAGGCATTGTAGCCATCATATCGGGGTCAACAACAGCAACAACGGGAATGTCGTGAACGTCTACGCAAACCATTTTACGGTTTTTCTCAGCATCTGTGATAACATAGTTGATTGTAACTTCAGCAGCGGTACCAGCAGTTGTGGGAACTGCGATAATAGGTGTGCATTTATTCTTTGTAGGTGCAACGCCTTCAAGAGAACGAACATCAGCAAATTCGGGGTTAGTGATAATAATACCGATAGCCTTTGCTGTATCCATTGATGAACCGCCGCCGATTGCTACGATACAGTCAGCACCGCTCTTTTTGAAATCAGCAACACCATTCTGAACATTTTCAATTGTGGGGTTGGGTTTGATATCGCTGAAAACGTCGTAAGCGATTTTTGCATTATCAAGAACGTCCGTTACTTTTTTGGTAACGCCAAATTTAATAAGATCAGGGTCCGAGCAAACAAAAGCTTTCTTAAAGCCTCTTGCTTTAATTTCAGTAGCAATCTCAGCAATAGAACCTTTGCCGTGATAGCTTGTTTCATTAAGTACAAATCTTGCCATAAGAGCATCTCCTTTTTATTAGTTAATTATATTTTAACTAAAAATTACCGTCAGGTCAATAGGTTTGTTAAAAAATTAACATATTTTTAGATTTGCAAATATTTTAATTTTTTGGTATAATAGACTCAATGAGGTGATTAAATGAAAAAAGTAGGATTAATGACGATATATGACTGTAATAACTACGGAGCATCATTACAGGCATATGCTACAACAAAAAACCTTGAGGAACTGGGATTTGACTATCGTATAGTCAACTATATTACCCCTTCGGACAAAAGACTTAAAAAATTTTTCCTGTTTCCCAAAAACAGAAGATATTTGATGCACAATGTAAAAGCACTTTTAAATCCTGTGTCTTTTTTCCGCAGGAATAAAACATTCAACTCTTTTGTGCGTAATAGTTTCAAAATTACTGACAAGGAGTATACCCTTGCTGATTACAAAAAAATCGCTGATGAAGACTTTGACTTTTTGGTTACGGGAAGTGACCAGACTTTCTCTCTTAATCTTTGGCCCGACCCCGAATATGGAATTCCTTTCTTTATGCCTTTTGAAACAAAATGCAAGAAAATTTCCTATTCCTCGAGTATGGGTGAACATTTAGAGCGTATTACCGACTCACAAATAAGTTTTATGAAAGAAACACTTTCGGACTTTGAACATCTGGCAGTACGCGAAGAAACCGCCGCCAATGCAATAGAAAAAATGATTGGCAAAAGACCTGTTATAACTTTTGACCCCACTATCACGTTATCTCGTGACAAATGGGAAAAACTTGAAAAGCCCTTTGATATCAAAGAAAAATATATCTTTTTCTATGGTGTGCTCCCCACCAAATGGATAACTGAATATGTAGAAAAACTTTCAAAAGAAACAGGATTTAAAGTGGTAACACCAAATATCCGTAACACCACAGAAATGAAGACTGATTTTAAGCGTGTAGACTATTGCGGCCCCGGTGAATTTTTAACCCTTATAAAGAATGCTGAGATGGTTGTCACATCATCTTTCCACGGAACTATATTCTCTATGATATATGAAAAACCTTTTGCTTCACTCCTTATAGGTTCGGGGAACAGAGTAACTACTCTTTTAAAGCTTGCAGGTATGGAAGAATTTGCTTTCAAAGAAAACGACAATGTTATTGTACAAAAACCTGACCCAGAGAAAATAAAAGCCTTTCAAAAATCAGCAAAAGAAACAAATTATAATTACTTAAAAAATAGTTTAACTGATTAAAAAAGAAAGTGAGTTGTAAACAACTCACTTTCTTTTTATAAACTTCTTAATATAGTCAATAAACCATTTCATCTCATCATTTTTAAAATAAATAATAAATACAAATAATGTGGGAAGAATTCCTACAATTAAAACTTTTATAATAAAATCGACAATGAGATTACCCGTATTTACAAACCCTGCTATAAAATAAGCAAATGCGGAGTTAAACAACACAGTTAAAAGATACTTACCTTTTGTTACCAGATATTTGTAAAAAGGAATATGGAACACATTTCTGTAAATAAGCCACGGGTCATACCATACAAGGGTTACAGTTCTCGCAACAACGGTAGAGAGCAAAATTCCAAAAATTCCCCATTCTTTTCCCCAGATGACAGCGAGAATGAGATTAATGATTGTCATTACTACGGGACGATACTTACCTTTAATAAAAAGGCGATTAGCAATTCTGAACGCCTCATAAGGTCTTGCCATAACCAGAATATACATATCTATAACAAGTGTTATAGGTATTTCTATACCAAGTAAATATTCTTCTCCAAGCCATAAAATAATGAAAGGATTTATGAGTACAAAAACAGAAACTGCCATAAAGTTTCCGCAAATGAAAGCCAAAAATGACATTCGCTTGAATACTGTATATTGGTGTTGTTCGCTTTCACTTACAGCCAGGTTTCCGACACTTGGTTTCATAGCTTCAAAAACCTGTCCAAAAAGTTTACCAACATTATTTGTTACAATCTTGTAGCAGGATAAAAGGCCGACACTGACAGTACCTAAAAACATAGAAACTACAATACTGGCAGTGCTGACCTGGATTGTATGTCCTATTTTATAAATTGCAAGGGCTCTTATATCCCTTGTTACTTCTTTTCTTTCTGCTTTGGTCAAATGCGCATCGCTTTTATTTTTCAAAAACGGGAAATGTCTTTGTGCCGAAAAAGAAATAGCAAGATTTTTAACAATAATCATTATAACGCTTACTGTCAAATATAGTAAATACTCCCTGAAAACCACAAGCGACAGAACTTCTATTATTGTTCCGAAAATGGTAAAAATAATGCCTACGGCACATACAACGCTCTTTTGCTGGTTGGCCTCTAAAAGCGTTGCCCTGTAAATCAAAAGATAAGAGGAAGCTGTTTGAATTACAAAAAAAGCAAATACAACAACTAAGTTCTCTTTAATATCAGCAGATCCCTTGATAATATAATCAAGAAATGGCATACACAAAATTCCCGCTACCATGACAATAGTAGCAACACCTCTGTATATCCGCTTATAAAAATTCATAAGCTTTACAATCTGCAATTCATCTTTCTGATGAAGTGGAGCATAAAGAGCATACGCTATTGCGGTACTGAATCCAAGCTCAGCCATTGACAAAATACTTAAAACATCAGTAAAAAGGGCCGCTACACCGGCATACTGTATGCCTAAAAATTTTATAAGTGCTGTCTTTATCGAAAAATTCGCCAAAGCCGTTACAAGCTGAAAGACAACAGAAAATATGATGTTTTTTATGGACTTGTTAGTCCTCGACTCCATAACTTTAATCACATCCTATTTAAAAATAAATGGACAAAAACAAACAAGAATTGCCTCAACTTTTTTTCTTACCGGAAAGCAATCACACATAATATAGCTGAAAAGATTTTTTCGTATATATGCAATATCATTTTTTATAAGCTTTTTATCCTCATAATTGCATCTTATCATCGAGCGCACAATCGTTACAAGCTGTCTTACCTTTGTGAGTTCGATGACTTTTTTTAAAGATTTATCCTCTGTTTTATCTTTTATGCTGTCAAAAGCATCCGGTACTTTTATTAAATTCAAATTGAATTTGTTTGCAGAAGATGTACTGCTAATTGCAGATTCCTCGCGTTGTGTGTAATTATAAAGCAGCTCACCCGATAAACCTGCAACACATAAATTGTCACATAAGTAAAGATAATCATAAATAAATATTGCATCTTCGCTTAAAATCTGTCCTTCATTAAAAAACAAATTATTATCACGGATAATATCAGCCAAAAACATCTTTCCGCCTATATAACCGCGTATTCCCTTTCGCATATCAAAAACACTTCTTAAAACCTTTTTTTTGCCTTTGATATAATGCAAATCAGTAGTTTTATTATTTCCTTTAAACAATCTTGAAGCCACAATCTTGACATTGCTGTCAACAAAAAGAGAAAGAAGATGTGAAAGATAGTTTTCTTTAACGCTGTCATCCGAATCAATAAAACAGATATATTCGCCTTTGGCAGCTGCGAGTCCTCTGTTTCTTGCTGCGGAAACGCCTTTATTTTCCTGATTAAATACAGAAAAGCGCTTATCTTTTAAAACATATTCTTCACAAATCTGAAGGCTGTTATCGGTTGAACCATCGTTGACAAGAATGACTTCCCAATCAGCATAGTCTTGGGAAAGTATGCTGTCAAAACAGGTCTTCAGGTAATCAGATGTATTGTAAACAGGTATAATAACAGAAATCATTTTTGCTTTCTCCATATAGCATATGCTTTTTTAGGGAAACATAAAGTTAACAATGCACCTATGCGTTTTTTTACAGGTATATCAGCACATATAAGGAAAGAAATTATATTTTTGCGCAAAAATCTCTTTTCCATTATATAGCGCGGATGATTTTGACAATCCAAGGCAGACAACGCTCTGAGAGCAGTAGCAGTATGAATACATTTCATAAGTCTTGCCTGTTCATAGTAAAGTTTATCTGTTTTTTTATAATTCTCCAATATATAATCGAGAGAGCGGGTATAGTAAAGATATTTCATTTTTATATTCCCATCAACGCTATTTATAAGACTTGCCTCTCTCTTAAGGTAGTGGTAATAAGGCTCAGTGGTAAAATAACCTGTTTTCACCCATTTGAGATATTGATAATTAAAAAGCATATCTTCAAAAAAATCAAATTCCTCATTGAAAGTCAGATTATGTTCCTTTATAATCTGAGCACTATAGAGTTTGTTCCAAAGGAAAGAGCCCCATGATTTATTTAAAGGTATATACATTTCCTTTATTATATCTTCTCTTGAGTAGCTACGGCTTTTTTTATCAACGCTATATATAGGAGTTCCATCTTCATTTTCATAAACATATCCGCACATAGAAATATCAGCATTGTTTTTGATCATATTCAAAGTAAGATTATAAAGATAATCAGGTTCAAGATAATCGTCACTATCCAAAAAAGCCACATAATCCCCTGCTATATACGGAAGTGCATAATTACGTGCAGAAGAAGGGCCTCCGTTTTCTTTTGTAAGAACGCAGAAACGGGAATCTTCATCAGCAATTTTTTTACAGATTTCAAGGGAATTATCAGTAGCACCGTCAATCACTACAAAAGCTTCCCATTTTTCATAAGTTTGCGCAATAAGACTTCTCAGACATTTCTCAATATATTGTTCGACATTATATACAGGAACTATTACAGATATTTTTACATCCATATCTATGGCCTCCTTATATATTTTGAAACAAACTTGGTATTTTCTGTTTTTACAGGAACTACTGAACCATATTTTGTATCTATATACGAAGTAAATCCCACACTGAAGAAATACACATACATTGTAGACAAATCATAAAGTGGGTTACCGGTCATACAGTAAGAAAAGAAGAATATCTGATAGGTGAAAGAGAAAACCAGAAATATCCAGACACCATTAGGTAAAATTGTTTCATCAATTAAGAATTTTTTAACGAGGGCTATTGTTCTTACAATTGTGTAAATAAACAAGGACATAAAGACTGTAAAACCGATAATTCCGGTTTCCGCCAATAATTGCAGATAAACATTATGCACATCACGACGTGCATCGGTACCAAAAAAGAGACGGTCTACCAACGGTGCAAATTCACTCCAGCCTATTCCAAGTATCGGATTATCTAAAAATGTTTCCCAGGCTGTCTGGTACAGTATAAATCTTCCGTTTGAAATGTCATCGGTAGGGTCAACAAATCTTGATATTACATTTCCTATTGTATCACCCATGCCTTTGGAATAAATTGACAAAAGGTAAACTGAAATAAGCAGTCCTAAAACAACAGCCAGAAGAATAAAGAATTTTTTGAAAGCGTTTCCTTTGACACAGAAAATATATGTTATCAAAAAAGCAAATAATGCAAAAAGCAAAACAGCTCGTTTGCCTGTCATAAAAAGTGCTATAACTGATATAACAAAAAATGGTATTGAAAATTTCCTGTGTTTTTTATAAAAAATCAATGAAAATGCACAAACCGATGTAATTGCCATATACATACCATTCAGCGAATAGTGGGCAGCGAAACCGGTTGCAAAATTGTTATGTTTAACCTGCCAGTAAATCTTGGCGCGCTGCTGTGCATTAAACGAACCATATATATATTCCCAGTAAAAATCCTTATCAAAATAAAACCATATAGTCGCAATAAGATGTATAAGCATAGCAATCAAAAGAGTAATAAATACTATTTTCGCCAGACGGTTGTCGTTTTTAATGAAAAAAACCATAAAAATAAGCCAGACATAACGCAGTATGTAAGGGCTGTTTGAAAAAAGGTTATTCGTAGATGTTGCAACAATTATCAGAAATGCTGCAATCATAAGGTAGTCAAGCGCATTAAAAGACAATTTGGCAATATTTAACTTATTTTCAAAATACACATACATCAAAAGTAATAAAACCGAAAAAGTCAAAATAGAAATATTGATTGAAAAATGGTTTTCACCCATTAAAATTGAAATCAAAAATGTATGAAAAACATTAAATACAATCAAAATAACAGAAATCCATGCAAATATGCTATAATCTGCTTTTTTGCGTTCAACAACGTATTTACTCATTTGCACTTCTCCTTGTTAATTATAAATCTCCTCAATTCTTCTCGCAGTCTTTTTAACATCATATCCTGCATCAGAGATAATACCGGAAATATCCTTGCGTTCAAAATCTGCAGTTACATCGATGATTTTTTCTGCCCATTC
Organism: Fumia sp.; assembly: GCA_045615345.1. GTDB lineage: Bacteria > Bacillota > Clostridia > Oscillospirales > Ruminococcaceae > Fumia. The sequence continues at coordinate 127,801 of JAZLER010000011.1, forward strand.
TTTTGCAGAAAGTTCAAGTGACATATAAGTTACAGTATCTGAAAGCACTATCGTATCAGAAATCGCATCTGAAAAAAAGCACGGCAGACCTGAGGTCTGTGCTTCAACACCTGCAATAGGCAAGCCCTCGTGAAATGAAGGGAAAAGAAACATATCCATAGCCTGGTACAGATTGTGGGCATCAGTTCTTGAACCCAGAAATCTCACATTATCTATAACGCCTTTTTCGATTGCGTACTTTTTGGTTTCCTCCATTAGGTCACCACGACCAACAAGCATCAAAACAGCGTTTTCTTTAAATTTAACAACTTCGCTTATAATATCAACCATAAACTTATGGTTTTTCTGCGGGATAAAGTTCCCGACATGTCCGATAATAAAATTATCCCTCAAGCCGAGAGAATTTCTTGTTTCTTCGCGGATGAGAGCATTATATTTAAACTTATCAATATCAATACCATTCTTGATGAGTTCAAAGTTATCATCACTGAAAATCCACTTCCCTGCCTCGGGTGAGCAAGCAAGTTTTATATGGGACCATCTGTTAACAAAAGGCTTAAACAGATGATGAAACAAATTAACAACTCCGCCGGATATAGACGAAGTGTTATGTGCGTGGGTTATAATTTTTTTCACACCCGCAAAATGAGCAATAAAAATACCGATGCTGTTAGCACAGGAATTTTTATGGAAATGAACTACATCATATTTTCCGTCCTTAATAATCTTATAAAACGCTCTGCAGTAGCCGATTATTCTTTTACAGGATGGCAAAACATATACCTCAGAACCATTTTCTTTGAAAAAATCTATGAGTGAACTGTTACGGGAAATCGCAATAAAATCAAAATGATATTTTTCTCTGTCAATATTCAGAAAAAGACTTTTCTGAAATGATTCAATACCGCCAAAATTCTCGGTAATGCATATATGCAAAATCTTTTTTACGGGTTTATTGCAATCAAGGTTTCCCATTATTTCATTACCTCTTCAAAAATTCTCAAAGTCTTCTCTGTGGTCTTTTCAAAATCGAAATCTTTTGCTCTTTCCTTACATCTCTGCTTCAATGCATCGTCAACTTTTTTATATAATAAAACCGCCTCGGCGAGTTCTTTCGGGTCACGGCTTAAAACGATTTTTCCTACATCAAAACCTTTTATAATTTCCGCAATACCGCCAACAGCAGTAGTTACAACAGGTTTACCAAGTGCCAGAGTTTCAGGAACAGCCAGGCCAAAGCCCTCCCAACTGGAAAAAAGTACAGAAACATCAAAAATATTGCTGTAAAGCTTTGGACTTGACACCCATCCGGTAATCCAAGTTTTGTCAAAAACACCATTTTCTTTAAGAGAAGCTTCAAACTCTTCCCTTAATTCACCATCACCAACCCAGACAAATCTGGCATTTTCATTTGTTTTAGCAATTTCCCCAGCAACTTTTGCAAAAAGAACGGGGTCTTTAGCTTCGGTAAGTCGGGCTACACATCCAACTATAAAATCATCTTGAGAATATCCATAAGAAGATTTTTGTGTGGATACTTCACTTAAATCTTTTATGTCTACCCCATTAAGGACAACTGTAATCTTTTCAGGGTTGCATATTTTTTTATCAACAGCTACCTTCTTTTCGAATTCGGAAATAGTTATAATCCTGTCGGTAAGAATTGCGAGAAAACGCTCAATACACGTATACATCTTCCGTTTTTTCTCACTGCAATCCGTCATAGTAAAGCTCCAGCCATGTGGATTATATATAACTTTACATTTTTTACCGATAGCAGCAATTCTTCCTATTGCACCTGCCATAGTTGAATGGCAGTACAGAATATCCGGACGTTCCTTTTTCAATATTTTACGGAATTTTAAAACACCCTTGAAATCTTCACTGGGAGTAATTTCTCTGGGAACATCAAGATTATAAACCGTTATACTTTTATCAAAACAAGAAGTATCAAAGCATGTAGGACAAACATAAACTATCTCATTCTTTGCAGAAGTATTATGAATGAGCATTTTGTTATAAACCTCAGTACCGCCTCTTGAAGTAAGTATAAGGTGCATAACCTTAGTCTTTCGGTTCATTTAATCTTTACCTCACCTTAATTTCGATAAAATCTTCTGAGCTCTCCTGAATTTTTTGTAAACAGATACATCACGATGCGCATCACTGCCAAGGGCAAAGAGATACCCATTTTTAGCCCAGACAGAAGTTCTTATGTGTTCTCTGTGCAGACAAATATCGTGCACATTCAGCTGCAATTTTGCGCCTGCTTCTATCATCTGGTAAACAGTATAATCAGAATATCGATTTGCGTGAGCCATTATTATATCATATTTTTGAGCTAAAGCTTCAACGGTTAAAAAATGTTCATCTGTGATAAGTGATTCTGACAGTGGAAGTTCCAATAACACTGTTTTTCCATTATAAAAACAGAGTTTTTCTATTCCTTCCATATTTTCAATACCGGGAAAAACCAGAATTTCTGCACCGAGTTCAATCTCAATTGCAGGATTTTGTGCCAAAACCTTTTTATACGCTTTCTCGCGTCTTTCAAGGAAAGTATCGACATCGAGTCTATGCGCATAAAAATGAGGAGTTGCATAAATTTTCTTAATTCCTGCATTTTGGGCAGACTCCACAAGCAGAAGACTTTTTCTGATATCTTCCGCTCCATCGTCAATTCCCGGCAAAATATGCGAATGGAAATCTATATCTGTTGGTAATAACAGCTTGTCTTCACACCATACAGTATTCATACATTATATCACTCACTTTCAGTAGTGGTATAATCTTTAAGATCGCTATATCCATATTTATAAGTGCCATATTTGCCATATTTACCATAACCATATTTACCATAACCATATTTACCGTATTTACCATAACCATATCTGCCATATCTGCCATAGGAGTAGTATTTGTTGTAACGGTTATAATATCTGCCGTATCTGTTATAACGACCGTACTGTTCAACCTTAAAGTCGATATTACTGATAATAGTACCGAGAATTTTAGCTTCAATCTGTTCCAGAGCAGAAACAGCAGCTTTAGTTTCATTGATATCAGAATAACCGGCTCTTAAAACAAAGATATATCCGTCTACTTTTTCAGATAAAACCGTAGAGTCAGTAACAACATTAACGGGAGGAGAGTCGATAATTACAAAATCATATCCAAGCTCTTCAATCTGTTTAAAGAGTATATCGGTTCTGGGAGAAGCTAAAAGCTCAGCAGCAGAAGATGTAGCCTGACCCGAGCAAACAATATCAACTTTTGTTTCATCATCTTTAACGATAGACAAAGAAGAAGAAATACCTGCCAGAAATTCAGACAAACCATCATGTTTTGCAAGTCCCATATATTTTGAAATCTTAGGACGGCGCATATCGGCATCGACAAGTAAAACTTTCTTGTCAGCCTGAGCAAGCATAATTGCAACATTTATAGCAGTTGTAGATTTACCTTCACCGGAAACCGCACTGGTAATAACAATCTTTTTACAAGCACTTTCAAAAGGAAGATAGAAAATACTGGTTCTTGCCTTTCTGTAAGCTTCGGAAACGGGGAAAGAAGTTTTCTTATTAATAATATATTTTCTCGAAATCTCATTAGGAGGAAGAGCCTTTTTATTAATTTTTCTGTCTTCAGAATCAGTCTGTTCCGGAATAGCACCCAAAATAGGAATATTGAATTCACTGATAACTTCTTTTCTTCCGTAAATAGTAGCATCCATAGCGTTACACAAAAGAATGTAAACAGAGGAAAGTGCAAAGCCCAAGAGGAAGCCAACAAGTGAATAAGTAACAATCGGCCATGAGTATTCTTTTTCAGCAGGAAGCTGTGCAGGTTCGATAAGTTCAACCGCACCCGCTTTTACTACACGGATAATCTCGTCAGGTACAATTTCAATAATAGTGTTTACAACATCCGTAGCAAGCTGACGATCCGTACTTGTTGCTGAAATGTAAAATGCCTCTGTTTCGTTTAATGAGTTACCATGTATCATTGAACCCACCCATTTTGCGGTAAGCCCGGGATATTTACTGTTCAATGCATCAGCAACCGCCTGGAGAACCGGGTCAGACTTAACAATAATAAGGTAAGTATCAACAAGCTGTTTGGAAACTGCTAAGTCACTTGAAGAAATATTGGTTCCTTCTGCTTTCTCGATATAAACATACAACTTTGCAGTTGCAGTATATTCAGGGCTGACTAAAAAGTAGGTAGCCGTAAAGAACAGCGATGCACCTAATGCGGAAGCCACGATAATAATCCAAATACTATGTAATAATGTTAAAAATACGTCCTTAACACTTAATCTCATACTAATCCTCCAAATATTACTTTCCTCTAAAATTAATGATCATTTTAATGGTCATTGACAGATGACCTCAAATTATATGCCGGAACCCCGGCACATAATTTGAGGTCACCTGCCGAACCACGGTACGGCAGGTGGCCTGAATACAGTCAGATTATGCTACTGTGAAAGTCATATAGCTGGATTTCCATGCACCGATTGCATTCTGATATTTAACGAATGCAACAAAGTTACCTACTGACTTATAAGTTCTGGATGTGAAGTTAGTGTAAACAACATAACCGGAAGCGCTGTTGAGTTTCTTGTATTCACTACCCTTTTCTACGAATTCGTTCCAGCCGTCTTTGCCTACTTCGAATTCCTGATCGCCAATGTATGCTGCACCTACTCTTACATTAGTTGCATCATTCTTAACGAGTGTGAGTGTATTGTTTTCGAATACGAGCTCAGGAGCGTTAAATTCAGGTTCTACAACTGTGAATGTATAGTAATCTGCATGTGTTACACCATCAGCGTCTGTGTACTTAACGAATGCAACAAAGTTACCGGGCATGCTGTATACCTTTGTGGGGCAATTATCAACATATACTACGTAACCTGCAGTGCTATTGAATTTTTCGTATGCTTTACCATATTCAACAAACTGTGCCCATCCGTCTGTACCTACTGTGAATGTCTTGTCACCGATGTAAGCAACACCGATTCTGTAGGATTCAGCATCATTAGCTGTGAGAGCCAATGTATTGGTTTCTGTGTTGAATTCAAGTACAGGTGCTGTGTAAGGAGTAGCTGTTACTGTAAATGTGTAGTAATCAGCGCGTGTCTTTCCTTTATCATCTGTATACTTAACGAATGCTACGAAGTTACCTTCAGATTTAAATCTTCTGGATTCAAA
>JAZLER010000012.1:0-26671 GCA_045615345.1 Fumia sp.
TAATAGTGAATAGTGAAGAATAGGTAAGGTTGGTGCGATATGTTGCCCAAAGGGCAACGGGAAGAAAGGAAGTGGCCTTATGAGAATACTCGGTATTGACCCCGGTTATGCGATTGTGGGTTGTGGGATAATTGAATATGACGGGCACACTTTCCGTACCATAGAATACGGCGCTGTCACGACTCCTGCCGATATGGAGTTTTCGGACAGGCTTTTGGAAATTTACAGACAGATTACAGAACTTATTACGATTTATAAACCTGAGGCGCTTGCTATTGAAAAACTTTTTTTCAACTCCAACCAGAAAACCGCCATTGATGTGGCGCAGGCGAGGGGAGTTATTATACTTGCTGCAAGGGAAGCAGACATTCCCTGCTATGAGTACACGCCACTTCAGGTGAAACAGGCGGTTGTAGGGTACGGGCGTGCGATAAAACGCCAGGTTATCGAGATGACAAAGAAGATTTTAAATCTCTCTAAAACTCCGAAACCCGATGATGTTGCCGATGCTTTAGCGATTGCTATCTGCCACGCGCACACAGCCCCAAGCAGAATGAACAAACAAATTCTTGAGATGAGGAATAAGCTATGATTTACAGTTTAAGAGGAAAACTCATAAAGATTGAACCGAATTTTGCCGTTGTGGAATGCCAGGGGGTAGGGTACGGAATAAGAACCTCAGCCGTCAGCGTTTCAAGGCTTCCGAAACTTAATGAAGAGGTGCTTTTTTACACATATTTACATGTGACAGAAAATATGATAGACCTTTTCGGGTTTGCCGATGAAGAGGAGCTTCGTTGTTTCAAGATGCTTATTTCGGTTACAAGGGTAGGACCGAAGGCTGCTTTGTCAGTACTTTCATCTGTGACCCCTGAACGATTTGCTTTGTGTGTGGCATCGGGGGATGCTAAAGCAATAGCGGCTGCACCCGGTATCGGCCTTAAAACCGCTCAGAGAATTCTTCTGGAGCTTAAGGATAAGATTTCAAATGAACAGATTTCAAGCGGTATTTCGGATATCCCTGCTGTGAGCTTTGACAGCTCCTCAAACGCTTCCGAGGCGATTTCGGCACTTGTGGTGCTCGGTTACGCGCAGAGCGAGGCGACAGCTGTTATCACAAAGCTTTCTCCCGATATGTCGGTTGAAGAGATGATTAAGCATGGACTTAAGGCGTTAGCCGGAAAATAGAGGATAGATTATGTTTGAATCACAGTTTGAAAAAGAAGATTTTGACTTTGAAAACCGCATAACTGCCCCTGATTATCAGAACGCTGAGGACAGGGATGTTGAGTTTTCGTTAAGACCTAAAACCTTAGACGAGTATATTGGTCAGCAGAAGGTCAAGGAAAACCTTTCGGTTTACATCGAAGCTGCAAAGAAAAGGGGAGAGGCACTCGACCATGTTTTGCTTTACGGCCCTCCCGGGCTTGGTAAAACAACCCTTTCGCAGATTATCGCAAACGAACTTAATGTAAACTTGAAAATCACTTCGGGTCCTGCTATCGAAAAACCCGGTGATTTAGCGGCACTGCTTACAAATTTAGGTCCCGGGGATGTTTTGTTTATTGACGAAATCCACCGTCTTTCAAAGGCGGTTGAAGAAGTTTTATACCCTGCGATGGAGGACTTCGCCCTTGACATTATGATAGGTAAAGGCCCGTCTGCAAGGAGTATAAGAATTGATTTGCCAAAATTTACTTTAGTCGGTGCGACAACAAGGGCAGGTCAGCTGACTTCTCCTTTAAGGGACCGTTTCGGGGTTCTTTTAAGGCTTGAAATGTACACCCCCGAAGAACTTTCCGAGATTATCTCAAGAAGTGCAGGAATTTTAGGTATTGAATGCGATAAGGATGGTGCTTTGGAGCTTGCAAAACGCTCGAGAGGTACGCCCCGTATCGCAAACAGGATGTTGAAGCGTGTCAGGGACTTTGCCGAGATTATCGGTGACGGCACTATCACAAAGAAAATTGTTGATACCGCTCTTAACCGTCTTGATGTCGATGAATTAGGGCTTGACAACAACGACAGACGAATGCTTGAGGCGATTATTACCCAGTATAACGGCGGTCCTGTGGGGCTTGAAACGATATCGGCACTGCTTGGTGAAGAAACTGTCACCATTGAAGATGTTTACGAGCCGTATCTTATGCAAATAGGGTTCCTCTCAAGGACACCGAGAGGCAGATGCGCAACGGCGCTGGCTTACAAGCATCTGGGACTTGATAAGCAGGGGCAGACATTGTTGTAGCCCAAGGCTACAACAGTTTTATTCGCCATATGGCGAGTGATATTGCATTGCAGTGGTATTTGTCTTGAGACAAGTGATATTCGCGTTGCGAGTTTTATTAAGAATAAAATATCACTGAAACTAAAAGTTTTAATAACACTTTTGATTTATCAAAAATATCACTCTGTGCAAGGCACAGAATATAACTATCATTACAGGAGTTAATAAATGAGAATTGCAAATGACTGGGCTGATTATCAGCTTATTGATACTTCAGGCGGAGAAAAGCTTGAAAAATGGAAAGAAACTGTACTTATAAGACCTGACCCGCAGATTATCTGGGACACTGAGAAATCTCACCCTCTGTGGCGTAAGGCTAATGCCCGTTACCACCGTTCCGATAAAGGCGGCGGAAAATGGGAAATCTATAAAAAACACCCCGATTTCTGGACTATTGACTACAAGGGGCTGAAATTCAAAATCTCGCCCACAGGTTTTAAACACACGGGGCTTTTCCCTGAACAGGCTGTAAACTGGGACAAGTTCCTTGAATGGATTCCGGATGCAGGGCGTGAGATAAATGTCTTAAACCTCTTTGCCTATACAGGTGGGGCAACTCTTGCCTGTCTTAAGGCAGGGGCTTCGGTCTGCCATGTCGATGCATCAAAGGGTATGGTGCAGTGGGCAAAGGAGAACGCAGAACTTTCGGGACTTATCGACAAGCCTGTAAGATGGATTGTTGACGACTGCGAGAAGTTTGTGGCGCGTGAGATAAGGCGTGGCAGAAAATACGATGCCATTATTATGGACCCTCCGTCTTACGGCAGAGGCCCATCGGGCGAAGTGTGGCAACTTGAAGAGAAGATTTATAATCTTTTGGCACTTTGCACCGAGGTTTTGTCCGATAATCCCTTGTTTGTGGCACTCAATTCGTATACAACGGGACTTTCGCCCTCGGTTATGGCGTATCTTTTGGGAGTTACTGTCGGTGAGAAGTACAAAGGAAAAGTGGTTGCAGACGAGATAGGGCTTCCCGTGAATGACTCGGGACTTACATTGCCCTGCGGTTCTACAGCCTTCTGGCTTAGTGAGGATATAGGGTAAATCAGCATCAAATTGCTGAAAATTTGGATTTTTCTGTGTTAGTGTCGCTCGGAATATCGGTATATTCCTTCGTTCCACTGCCTTGAAAAATCACAAATTTTAGCAATTTACGGAAGATTTAGCTTTTACGGAGGATTTTCTGGCGGATGATATCCGCCCCTACATTGAAAAATCACAAATTCCGGGAATTTAGGGAAGGATGAGAGAATTGGTACTTAGTATACTTTCCTCGGTTTTTCCAATAATCGGTGTTGCTGTTATGCTGTTTCTGGAACCTGAGCTTACTGAAGCCATTGGGTCAGGCATAATATTTGGCTCTTTTGTGGGCAGTATTTTCGGGGTGGTTTCGCTTACCAGGAACAAAAGGAAAAGTAAACTTGTTACTTTCCTTTCGATAATTCCTATGATACCTCTTTCATTATATTTGTTGTTGTTAATTATTACGTTGATACTCTTTTTACTTTAGCTTTTGGAGGATGTATGAGTAAAGATATTAAGACTCAGAATTTGTATTTTGAGTATCGGGATGAGGAGAATAAGTTGGTTTTTCCCGTTTTAAAAGATATAAATTTAGAGATAAAAAAAGGCGAGTTTGTGGCGGTTTTAGGTCACAACGGCAGTGGTAAATCCACCCTTGCAAAGCATTTAAATGCGATACTGATGCCCACGTCGGGCAAGGTTTTTGTAGGGGAATACGATACATCGGATGAGAATAATCTTTTCTCCATCCGCCAGCATGTCGGGATGGTGTTCCAGAACCCAGACAACCAGATTGTAGCTACAATTGTTGAGGAAGATGTGGCGTTTGCCCTTGAAAACTTAGGGGTTGAGCCTACTGAAATCAGACGCCGTGTTGACGAGGCACTTAAAATGGTTGGCATGTATGAATACCGTGAGCACGCACCTCATCAGCTTTCGGGCGGACAGAAACAGCGTGTTGCCATAGCAGGAATTTTAGCGATGCGACCCGACTGTATCGTACTGGACGAACCTACTGCGATGCTTGACCCCAAGGGCAGGGAAGAAGTGCTCTCCACTGTAAGAAAGTTAAACCGTGAGTTTGGCACTACCGTTATTATGATAACTCATTATATGGACGAGGCTGTTAAAGCTGACCGCGTAGTAGTTATTGATGACGGCAAAATTCTCCTTGACGATACACCGAAAGCTGTATTCTCAGAAGTTGAGCTTTTAAAGAGCGTGGGACTTGATGTGCCTCAGGTGACTGAGCTTATCTATGAGCTTAAAAAGGAAGGAATTGACCTCCCTGACGGAATACTCACCGAAGATGAGTGCGCAGATGTAATTTTAGAATTATTCGGAAGGAAATAAAAATGGTAATTAAAGCAGAAAATCTTACCTTTGTATATGGCGCGGGTACTCCGTTTGAAAGTAAGGCACTTGATAATATAAATCTTACTATTGAAAGTGGCGAGATTATCGGTGTTATCGGGCATACGGGGTCGGGCAAAAGTACACTTATTCAGCATTTCAACGGACTTTTAAAACCGACTTCCGGGAAAATTACTATTGACGGGGTTGACATAAGAGAAAGCAAGGAAACGCTTCATAAAGTCCGTTTTGATGTAGGGCTTGTGTTCCAGTACCCTGAGTATCAGCTTTTTGAGGAAACTGTTTTTAAGGATATTGCTTTCGGACCTCGCAATATGGGGCTTTCCGAAGAGGAAATCACAAGACGCGTTTTAAAGGCTGCGGAATTTGTCGGAATTAAAAAAGAGCTTTTAAATAAGAGCCCTTTTGAGCTTTCGGGAGGGCAGAAAAGGCGAGTTGCCATTGCAGGTGTTATTGCGATGGAACCCAAAGTCCTTATTTTGGACGAGCCTGCGGCAGGGCTTGACCCCAAAGGGCGCAACAAGATTTTAGACCAGATCAAGGCTTACCACGAGGCTACAAAAAGCACTGTGCTTTTGGTTTCGCACAGTATGGAGGATGTTGCAAACTACGCCGACAAAGTGCTTGTTATGAACGAGTCAAAGGTCTTTTTATACGATGAAACCGAGAAGGTTTTTGCAAAGAGCGAAGAACTTAAAAAGATAAGGCTTTCTGTCCCTCAGGTTACAAATGTTTTCAAAAAGCTTTCCGATAAGGGGCTTTTGATTGCTGACAATGTTTACACTGTAAATTATGCAAAAGAGAAGATTTTAAAATCTTTGGAGGATTTAAATGCTTAAAGATATAACAATAGGACAGTATTTCCCGGGAAATTCGGCAGTACACAGGCTTGACCCGAGAATGAAGCTGATACTTACAATTCTTTATATCGTGATGTTGTTTTTATCGGCGGGTCCTTTGGCGTTTTTGATTTCGGGAGTTTTGCTTATAGTTTGCTATAAGATATCAAAAATCCCTGTGAAAATGATTTTAAAAAGCTTAAAACCACTTTTACCTATTCTCATATTTACTGCGGTTTTAAATATGTTTTTTATCTCAGACGGTAAGGTTTTATTTGAGTTTTATTTTATAAAAGTCACTGCAGGAGGGCTTTATACAGCCTTTTCGATGGCATTGAGGATAGTGCTTTTAATTGCATCATCCTCGCTTTTAACCTATACGACATCTCCGATTACTCTGACCGATGCGATAGAAAGGCTTTTAAAACCTTTGAAAGTGTTGAAGTTTCCTGTGCACGAGCTTGCGATGATGATGTCGATAGCTTTAAGGTTTATCCCGACTTTAATCGAGGAAACCGAAAAGATTATGTCGGCTCAGAAAGCAAGGGGTGCTGACCTTGAAACGGGGTCTGTTTTAAAGCGTGCTAAGGCTTTGGTACCCATCTTAATTCCGCTTTTTATCTCGGCTTTCAGGCGTGCAGAGGACTTGGCTCTTGCTATGGAATGCAGATGCTACCACGGCGGTGAAGGTCGTACGAGAATGCGACAGCTTCATTTGAAAACCGCTGATTTTGTGGCACTTTTTGTGCTGATTTTATCGATAACTATAATTATTCTTTTAGGATGATTTTATGAGAAAACTTCTTTTTGAAACTTCTTATAATGGGAGTGCTTATCACGGGTATCAGGTTCAGGATAACGCTGTGACTGTTGCTGAAACTCTGCAGGATGCGATAGAAAAGGTGTTCGGCAAAAGGGAAGATATTGTTGGTTGTTCACGCACCGACACGGGGGTTCACGCAAAACAGTATTTTTTCCATATGGTTACTGAAAGCGATATCCCGTGTGAGGGGGCTGTGATTGCTCTTAATAACCTGTTGCCTTCTGATATTGCGATACTTTCGTGCAAAGAGGTAGATGCTGACTTTCACGCAAGGTATGATGTGAAATATAAAGAGTACATCTACAAAATCCATAACAGTGCAATAAAAAATCCTTTTGCAAAAGGACTTATGTTAAACTATAAATATCCGCTTGACGAAAAGTTTTTAAATGAGCTTGCAAAGGAGTTTGTCGGAACTTATAGTTTTAAAGCCTTTTGCAGTGCAGGAGGCAAAATAACTGATAACTTTGTAAGGACCATTTATGATGCAAAAGTTACAAGAAATGGGGATGCCGTTATCTTTTCGGTGACGGGTGACGGCTTTCTTTACAATATGGTGAGGATTATGGTGGGGACACTTTTACTGACCCCCACGGGTAAACTTAAAAAGGGTGACATTAAAAATATAATTTTGTCAGAAAATCGGGAAAACGCCGGTATTACGGCACCTGCCGAGGGATTGTATCTCAACAGAGTGAGTTTTGATGAGTATGTAAAGTAAAACGCTTTACAACCAAAAAAGGAGCATTAAAGTGAGCAAAGAAGCTAAAGTTTACGATATCGAAGAATACCGCAGAAAGAGAAAAGCGCGTACTGTAAGAAACCGTATTATCACGGGTATTGTGGTGGCGATTTTAGGAATTATTACTTTTATCGGTGTTTATTTTTATCAGAACTATGACATAGAGGATCTTATCGCAAACGCTAAGGACAAGACTATAAAAAATGGTGAGCTCGGGGAGGATTTTCCCGTATCACTCGGTGGTATCAACCCCATTTCGATAACAGCATCAGGAAATTCGCTTATACTTTTGACTGATGAAGAAGAGATGTTTTATTCGGGGTCAAGTACCGGGCATCACTTTAACCACCGCTACACAAACCCTGTTATCAAGGAAGTAACGGGCAGGGTTTTAACCTACGACAGAGGCGGATATTCTTATCGTATCGACAGTAACAGCGGTCTTCATTTAAGTGACAGCACAAGTAATGTAATACTGACTGCGACAATTTCCGACAGCAAGGATTACGCTATCGTCACAAAAGCTGACAGGTATGCAGGTTGTGTTACCGTTTTTAACCGCAGTAACGATGAGGTTATAAAATGGTATTCTGCCGAGGAACAGATTGCTGATGTTTCAATCTCGCCGAACGGCAGATATCTTGCAGTTTTGTGTGCAGGATTTGATAACGGGATTTTAAGCTCAAAGGTTTATGTGGTCGATTTGAAACTCAAATCCTTTGAGGCAAAGGCTATGGTGAAATTTGACAACTCGATGCCTGTTGCAGTGGATTACAAGCGTAACGGCGAAATTCATATTGTTACCGACAATTCAATTTGTATTGTTTCAAAGGATTTTACCCCCAAGCGTGAGATTAACTTCAATAATTCTTTAAGAAAATATCTTTTCAACGGTAACAGAACTTATGTAGTTACTTCGGCTACAAACTCGGTTTCATGTACTATAATGATGACTGATGGCGAAGTCGAAAATTCCGAAGTTTTAAAACTCGATCTGCTTGATGTTACCCACAACGGCAAAAAAGTTTTTGTTCTCGGTAAAAACCAGATAAAGGCCCTTGACCGTGAGCTTTTTGACCTTGGAACGATTAAAGTTAAAAACGATGTTTACAATATTGAGGCTATCGGCAACCATATCTATCTTTTAAGCGGTAATATGCTTGATGTTATGAGTGCCGATATAGGGTGATTTTTATGGAAATTTCAGCTTTGATTTTTGATGCTCTGGTACTGTTCCTTCTGCTTTTCTATTTTATCAGGAACTGGAGAAGGGGATTTTTAGCAAGTCTTTTTAAGGTTTTAGGCTTTGCGATTGCATGTGCAGGCGCTTATATCGGAAGCCGTGCGCTCGCTGAAACCATTTATCAGCTTTTTTTAAGACAGAAGCTTATAAAAACTGTTTCCGAAGCACTTGTAAACACAACTGCCGATTTGAATTCATCGGTAAATGCGGTTTTGGGCACTGTCCCGAACTGGCTTCAGGGGTTCTTTGTTGATTTCTTCGGAGGTCAGCAGGGGGTAAGAAATGAAGTCGGCTCCCTGATGTCAAATTCGGTGGACAGTATGAGCGTTTCGGTTACAGACGGGATGCTTTATCCGATTATTTATACTGTACTCCAGGCGGTTTGTTTCATCCTTTTGTTCTTTGCCATAATGATTGTTGTGAGAGGACTTTCAAAGATTTTAAAAAGTGTTAAACATATTCCGCTTTTAGGACCTGTAAACTCACTCCTTGGCGGTATTTTAGGGCTTTTACAGGGAGTACTTATGATTGTTGTTTTAGTACTTGCTTTAAACTTGTTCAACGGTGTCACCGCCAACAGTGTCAGTTATTTAAACGAGGAAGCAATAAACGAAACCTATATATTCAGGTATTTTTATGACTGGAATCCCATTGGCGGACTTTCTGCAAGTGTGGGGGATTTAGGTTTCTCGAAAATCGAATTAACATAAATTTAAAGTTTTAGAGATTATTTGCTTAAAAGTTTAAGTATAATAGTAATTGAATGTTGAAATGATTTTACCATTTCGACAAGCCGATAATATCGGCTTTGCACAGTTTTTAGTGTAAAAATAGATATTGTAACATTTTGAAAGGATTTAACTATAAATGGATATGCTATGTTGTAAATGTAAAACTCGTCCGGCTATGCTTTTTGTGGCAAAGTTTGACGGAAAGGAAGTAGTCAACGAAGGGTACTGCCTTAAATGTGCATCGGAGCTTGGTCTTCCTCAGGTTCAGCAGATGATGGACAGTATGGGGGTTACCAAGGAGGATATGGAAACCTTTGAGGACCAGCTTGATGCCTATTACGAAAACGATATGTTTGAACCCGGCGGAGCTGAAACTATGCCTCCCTTTATGCAGAAAATGTTCGGGCTTAATGGCGAAAACGCAACACCTCCCATCGAAGCGCCAAAGGAAAAGTCTGATAAAAATACCCCTCCCAAAAGGGATAATAAAAAGCGTAAATATTTAGACGGTTTCTGCACTAATTTAAACGAAAAGGCTAAAAACAATCAGCTCGACAGGATAGTGGGCCGTGAGTCCGAGATTTACAGGGTTGTGCAAATTCTCTCAAGACGACAGAAGAATAACCCCTGTCTTATCGGTGAGCCGGGTGTCGGCAAAACCGCCATTGCTGAGGGCATTGCCCAGAAAATTGTGAGTGGCGATGTGCCTTTCAGACTTCTTGATAAGGAAGTTTATCTTTTGGACCTCACATCGTTGGTTGCAGGAACTCAGTTCCGTGGTCAGTTTGAAAGCCGTGTCAAGGGTCTTATTGACGAGGTCAAAGAACGCGGAAATGTTATTCTTTTCATAGATGAGGTGCATACTTTGGTCGGTACAGGGGACTCGGAAGGGTCGATGAGTGCTGCCAATATTATGAAACCTGCTTTGTCGAGAGGTGAAATTCAGGTTATCGGTGCCACTACTTTCGGTGAGTACAGAAAACATATCGAGAAAGATTCGGCGCTTGAGAGAAGATTTCAGCCGATAAAGGTTGAAGAACCCACCATTGCGCAGACTATTGAAGTGCTCAAAGGTATCAGGGAATACTATCAGCTCCATCACAAGGTGGCTATTTCCGATGAGATTGTGAATGCCTGTGCTACCTTGTCCGAGCGTTATATCACCGACAGATTTCTGCCTGACAAGGCGATAGATTTGCTTGACGAATCCGCTGCCTGTGCTTCAATCAAAAGTACAATTTTAACCGATTATGAAAAACTCAATAAACGCTTAAAAGAGCTTACCGATACTGAAAAAGAGCTTGAGGGTGCTGAAACTCCCGACTATGAGGCTATCGCCAAAACCAAAGGCGAGATTATTATGGTTCGCGAAAACTTAAAGGAAATCGAACCGAAAATTCAGGATGTCTGCGTTACAATGGAGGATGTTTCCAAGGTTATTGAACTCTGGACAGGTATTCCTGCTGAGAAGATAAGCCGTAACGAAGCCGATAAGATGAAAGAACTTGAAAGTGAACTCAAATCCAAAATCATCGGTCAGGATGAGGCTGTTGAAGCTGTTGTCAAGGCGATAAGGCGTTCAAAGGTTCGCCTTAATGAGAAAAAACGCCCTGCATCATTTATCTTTGTAGGTCCTACGGGTGTTGGTAAAACCGAGCTTGTAAAGGTGCTTGCCGAGGGACTTTTTGACAAGGTTGACCCCCTTATCAGGGTTGATATGTCGGAGTTTATGGAAAAGCACGCAGTGTCAAGACTTGTCGGTTCGCCTCCCGGTTATGTCGGTTTTGACGAGGCAGGTCAGCTCACCGAAAAAGTACGCCGCCGTCCTTACTCGGTAGTGCTTTTTGACGAGATTGAAAAAGCGCATCCCGATGTTATGAATATCCTTTTGCAAATTCTTGACGAGGGTAGAATTACCGATGCCCAGGGCAGAACCGTTAATTTTGAAAATACTGTTGTGGTTATGACTTCAAATGCAGGCTCAGGCGACAAGAGCGGTATAGTGGGCTTTGACAAGAACGCTAAGGAAGTTTCAAAGGAAAAGGCGATGAAAGGGCTTTCTCAATTTTTACGCCCCGAGTTTTTAGGTCGTGTTGACGATGTTATCGTATTCAATCCTTTAAGTCTTGATAATCTTAAGGAAATCGCTCGCCTTATGCTTGAAGAGATGAGAAAACCGCTTTCTGATTTGGGGCTTAAGCTTCGTTACGAGGACATTGCTCTGGAAGTTTTAGCGAAAAAATCCGAAAATGGCAAGTTTGCCGCAAGGGATTTAAGAACTACTATCAGAAAAGAGGTTGAGGATAAAGTTTCTGCACTTGTTATCTCAACTCACAAAAACAAAAAGGAAATCTATATTTCTGCCGATAATGACGAAGTGTTGGTTTCGATGATGTAGGAAAAATGCGCCTGTTTTAAATAGGTTCTGTTTTTGATTAGGTGGGTGATTATGATTAAAAAGCTAATTTGTTTTTTTATTGCTTTAATCCTTGTTTTGACTAATGTTCCTGTGGCGTTTGCTGAGGAGGTAAACCTTGCCTCCGGGTGCAGTTATACCATTTCGCATTTTGCGAAATACCCTGACTCGGGTGGGGAGCTTACCGATGGTGAATTCGGCATTGTCAATTTTTATGACCAGAGATGGGTGGGAATTTCGGGTGTTAAAGAAGGATTTGCCGATGTAACACTCGACCTTGGAGAAGTTACCGAATTTGACAACATAGTTATTACCTTGCTTGACTCAAGGAATTATGGCGGTATTTTCTATCCGTCAGAAGATTTTATCATCACTTATTCGGACACAATTGACGGTGAGTACAAGCCCTTCACCAATGGGGGAGTTCCACAGACCACAGAAGGTAACAGTGTTTATAAGTTGAATCTTGTTGGTGGGGCAGTAAAAGGGCGTTTTATCAAAATTGCGTTTAAAGCAGCAAGCTGGGTGTTTTTAACAGAGATTGAAGTGTATAATCTCACTGATACTCCAAGGCAACTTGCTTTGTGTAAGAAATATTATTCGATTCCGTCCACTCAGCTGACAGATCAGCCTGATACGGGGGAAAGCAGACTCACTGACGGAATCAGGGGGGATGAATCCGACAATACCGATCCAAACTGGGTTAAAATTCAGGCAAACTATATGAATGTTGAAAATCACGCGGGAAGTAAAACTGTAATTCAGGGGTATGCTATCGACTTAGGCTCTGAGATGTATGTTTCCGATGTTAAAATCAAGTTTATCTCCAAAGGTTTTGGTGGTACAACTGAGCATCCCTGGACGGTATGGACTTACGCTTCTTCAGAAAACGGTGACACTTTGCCTGAAGAATGGTTTATGCTTTCAAGGCAATGGAATGTGCAGAAGGCATGGCACGGAGGCACACACACTTACGGTTGGCGTTCTGGCTGGATTGGTGCTGCCAAGCTTAACAAAGTTGACACAATCCCTTCATATACAACAGTTAAAACAAGGTATATAAGAGTTGATATAGAAATTTTAAGAAATGCGGCAATTGATGAAATTGTAGTGACAGGCTATACCCATCCTCAGAGCAACGCTTACACTGTAACTTCGGGCAGAAACCTTGATACAGCAAGGGATTATCAGACTCCCGATGAGGTGGGTGTCAAGGATATGGCACTTTGCTACAACGGTTATTACGGCGGAACAAGAGGTGTCTGGACTCCTGAGAAATTAAGACCTTACCTTACATATGTAAACAAAGAGGGCAGGGTAGTTGACAGAATGTACGATACTATTTGTTTCTTAGGTCTTTCTGACCCTGATGGCGGTGTATACAACTGTGATGTTGCCAAGAAATCATCTCCTCAGGATGCGAAAAACTGGTACTGGTACCTTGACAAAACCTTTGACATTGATATGGTTGCTCTCGGCGAGGCGGCAGAAATTGCATCAAGAGAACTGGGTGACCCCAATTACAAGGTGAAAGTTGTTGTGATGCACCCTGGTGCTGACGGTATGAACGGCACTTCTTTCGGCCCTCTTGACGGAAAATATTATGATGTGACTTTCGATAATAAAAATGGTTATGACTACCATATTTATCCCACCGAGAAAAAGGGTTGGCAGCTTGCTTCCGACTGGTGGTTTAACGAAGTTATAAAGCGTTTTGAGTCGGGCAAGGAGTCGGGTCTTTACGACAGAATTGAGTTGACGGGATTTTACTATCTTTCCGAGCAGGTAGGCTATAAACCTGCGGCACCCAAGTATCATATCGACAGGGCGCACGAACTCGGTTACAAGATTTTCTTTATTCCTTTTAACTACGCTAACGGCTACCACTGGGACGATGATATGGGCTTTGATGCTACTGCAATTCAGCCTAACCATTTCTTCGGTGACCCTTATGCTGATGGTGATACCACCGAGCTTGGCAACGATTATCTTGATACTGTTGCTTACTCTGCAAACTATGCTCATACAGGGCTTGAGATGGAGTTTGACGACAGGGTTTTCACAAACCCTTCATATTATAACCTTTTCCTCGACTATGCGAATGGTGCTTACGAAAATGGTATGGACGGCGACAACTGTTACAGAGCGTGGTATCAGGCTGTTGACGCTATCTACAATTGTTCGGTTGCGAAAAATCTCTTCCATCGCTCGGTTTATGACTACTCTTATCAGCTGATGAAAGGTACTTACACCCCGAAAGAGTACATCGAAACCTTTGATGAAACGGTGGGGTACTCTGTTTCGGGTTCTGCTGTGAAAGGTGCTATGGTTGAACTTTTAAAAGATGGGGGAGTGGTGGCTTTTGCCTCGTCAAATGGCAAATACTACTTTACAGATATCGACCCCGGTATGTATTCTGTAAGGGTTTCTAAACCAAAATATGTTACACGCGAATATCCCGTTTTTGATGTCAAGGACGATACTATATGCGATACTGATATCTGGTTCTACGGCGATGTGACAGGTGATGGCGTGATTAACAGTATTGATATTTTACAGATAAACCGCAAAATCGCAAACCTGTCTTCAGTGTTTGACATTGCTGCTGACAGTGATTACATATTTGAAGTTGCAAATATCACTTATATTAAAACAGGTGATCTGGTTATCAACAGTTCTGATGTTTTGCAGATAAATCGTAAAATTGCCAACTTCTCATCGGTTTTTGATTCAATAAGGTAACTTTACAGACTTATCCATTAAAAACTACATAATTGCTTGACTTTTTGTGTTTTTTGTAATATAATACTTCTTATGGCGTGATTGTACGCATATATTTAAACACAATGGAGGAATTGTCCCATGAAACGAGTTGGAAAACCCGTATTTTTCATAGTGTCAATTTTTATCATTCTCCTTACTGTTGTGTCCTTCACAGGTCTTTCCACAACATACGGTGATAAAAAAGTGACCTATGTAAAAGGCGGAAGTGATATCCGTTGGGGTATCGACATCAGAGGCGGTGTTGACGTTACTTTCACACCTCCCGCAGGAATTGACGCTACTGACGAGCAGATGAACGCTGCGCGTGCTGTAATTGAACAGCGTCTTGTTAATTTGCACATCACTGATAACGAAGTTTATGTTGACTACAACAAAGACAGAGTTTTGGTGCGTTTCCCCTGGAAAGAGGGCGAGTCTAATTACGATCCCGAAACTGCTATCAAAGAGCTTGGCGAAACTGCACTTCTTACTTTCAGAGAAGGTTATGAGCTTAATTCTGATGGTACTCCCGCAGGTGTTACTGCTTCCAATGTAATTTTGGAAGGTAAGGACATCAAGTCCGCAACTGCAGGTTACTACCAGGATCAGATGAGCGGTAACCCCAGTTCTTATGTAATCGACCTTGAACTTAACGAATCCGGTAAAGCTAAATTTGCGGAAGCTACAACCCGTCTTGCTGCTGAAAAAGGCGTTATCTCTATCTGGATGGATGATACTATGATTTCCTATCCTCAGGTTAATGACCCCATCACTGACGGAAGAGCTCAGATTTCCGGTGATTTCGATGCTGAGTCTGCTCAGGCACTCGCTGACAAAATTAACTCCGGTGCTTTGCCTTTCAAACTTGAAACTCAGGACTTTAACACAATCGACCCGACCCTCGGTATGGGTGCAAGAGATGTTATGGTACTTGCAGGTATCATTGCTTTCTTGCTTGTTGCTTTGTATGTTACACTTTACTACCGTCTTCCCGGTGCTGTTGCTGTAATTTCTTTGCTCGGACAGGTTGCTGGTTCTATCGCTGCTGTTACAGGTTTCCTGCCTTTCATTGCAAGCTTTACACTTACACTTCCCGGTATCGCAGGTATTATCCTTTCAATCGGTATGGGCGTTGATGCTAACATCATCTCCGCTGCGCGTATCAAGGAAGAAATTCAGTCCGGTAAATCCGTTGATGGTGCTATCAACGCTGGTTACGAAAGAGCATTTACTGCTATCTTCGATGGTAACCTTACTCTTATCATCATCGCTATCGTATTGATGGCTGCTTTCGGTCCTTCCGATGGTATCTTTACAAGAATTTTAGGTTTCCTCTTTGCAGGCTTTGGTCAGTCTACTGCAGGTGCTATTTACTCCTTCGGTTACACCTTGCTTATCGGTTCTATTATGAACTTTATCTTCGGTGTTACTGCTTCCAAGCTTATGCTTAAATCTGTTTCCAAGTTTAAAGCATTCCGCAAACCCTGGTTCTATGGAGGTGAGAAATAATGAAAATGACTACATTTGATTTTTTTGGTAAAAGAAAAATTTTCTACATTATTTCTTGCGCACTTTTAGCTGTTGCTTTGGTATTTGCTCTTGTGTTCGGTGTTAACCTTGACATCCAGTTCAAAGGTGGTACAATTGCTACTTACTCTTATCAGGGTGAAGTTGACCTTGATACTTTCGGCAAAGCTGTTACTGAAGTTACAGGTATTGAAGCTAAGGCAAGTGGTTCTAAAAACGCTGTTACAGGTGAGCCTAATGTTATGCTTACTTTCGCTTCTAAAGAAGGTCTTTCCGCTGACAAGCAGAGCGAAATGACAGCTAAACTTCAGGAAACATTCCCTGATAATGAAATTTCAGTTGTTTCCATCAACTCAGTTTCTCCCACAATGGGTAAAGACTTCCTCTTGAAATCTTTGGTTGCAGTTGCTTTTGCTGCACTCTTTATGATTTTATATATCGCTTTGCGATTCAGAGTTATCGGTGGTTGGTCTGCAGGTGTGTTTGCGGTTGTAGCACTGCTTCACGATGTTGCTATGATTTTTGCTACATTCATCATCTTCAGAATGCCTCTTGATGATAACTTTATTGCTGTAATCTTAGTAATTTTAGGTTACTCTGTCAACGATACAATCGTTATCTACGACCGTGTCCGTGAAAATGTTAATGCTCATGTCGGCCGTGTAAGTGGCGAAAATATCAAGGATATTGTTAACCTTTCAATCAACCAGACTCTTTCAAGAACTCTCAACACTTCAATCTGTACTTTGATTGCTATGCTTGTTGTATGTATTCTTGCTGTTATCAATAACACTGAGTCTATCATCGCATTCTCATTCCCGCTTATTATCGGTATTATCTCCGGTGCTTATTCTTCTATCTGCCTCTCCGGCACCATGTGGGTAAGATGGCAGCAGTTCAAGATTAAGAGAAAAACTTTCAGGAAATAAAAAATAAGGCCACCCTCGGGTGGCTTTGTTAATTTTAGGCGGAACCGACAAATCCGAACCTGCCTGAAATTGCTAAAATTTGGCTTTTTCAGCGTTGTCGGTCTCGAAATACGGGTGTATTCCTTCGCCCTGTCGCCTATAAAAATCACAAATTTTTAGTAATTTCAGGTTCTGATGAATTTTTTGCCCAATGTTTTTTCAGTGTTTCAAGGCAAAACCGCAGAGAATACTTGATGTATTCACGAGGATTTTAACGCAGAAACAATAGAAAATAGTAAGCAAAAAACAAGTTCGGATTCGTCGGTTCCGCCTAAGGTGAGTTTATGAAATTTGGTGTTTCGACTTCCTGCCTCTATCCCGATGTGCTTGAAAATTCGGCAAAGCGGATTTCTAATATGAATATCCCTTTTACCGAGGTTTTTTTCAACTCTTCTTCGGAGGTTGAAAAGGGATTTGTCAAAGAGCTGAAAAGTATTTTAGGCGATACAAAGGTTTTATCTTTGCATCCGTTTACCTCAGGGTTTGAAACTTATATGCTCTTTTCGGAATACGAGAGAAGGGCAGACGACTTAATCGAATGGTATAAATCTTATTTTGAGGCAGCAAATATTTTAGGTGCTGAGATTTTGGTGCTTCACGGAGCAAGGCGTGAGTCAAACTGCGAGGAAGCGCGTTATTTTGAAAGGTATTCAAGACTTTTTGAAACAGGGAAAAGTTTCGGCGTTACAGTTGCTCAGGAGAATGTCGCAAGGTGTAAATCAGGCGATGTTGATTTCCTTATGCGGATGAAAAATGCTTTAGGAGATAATGTGAGATTTACCCTCGATTTAAAACAGGCAAGGAGGGCGGGGCTTTTGCCTCTTGACTTTGTAAAAGCGCTTTCTGACAGTATTTGCCATATTCATATCAGTGACGGAACCGAGTCGGACGAATGTCTTTTGATTGGAGAAGGTAACGAGGATTTCGGGAGTTTATTTAAGGAACTTTACGCTATCGGTTACGATGAAGGGGTTATCTTAGAGCTTTATCGAAGAAATTTTGAAGATGATAAAGAGCTTTTTGAAAGCTACGAAAAAATGTTGAAATTTTAGAGAATTTGTGGTAGAATTAAAATATAGAGAAAGTATAATAGATGCTAAATTTTTCACTTTCGTGAAATGCTGAATTATTTCATATTAGTTCGCGTAGCAAATTTAGCTTAATTGGCGTTTGGAGGATAAAAAAATGAAATGTCCCTTTTGTGCGACACCCGACAGTAAGGTTGTAGATTCCCGTCCGACTGAGGATGCGGAGAAAATACGCCGCCGCAGGGAATGTCTTGAATGTGGTAAGCGTTTTACCACCTATGAAGTAATTGAAACTACGCCTTTGGTTGTGGTTAAAAAAGATGGTTCGCGTCAGATGTTTGACCGTAACAAGCTTTTGAGTGGTCTTTTGCGTGCTTGCGAGAAGCGACCTGTTTCGCTTTCAAGTCTTGAAAAGGTGGTTGATTCCATCGAACAGGATTACGCAAACTCACTTGTTAAGGAAGTAAGTTCCGTTGAGCTTGGCGAAAAGGTTTTGATTGAACTTAAGGGTCTTGATAAAGTAGCGTATATCCGATTTGCTTCGGTTTACCGCGATTTTTCGGACCTTGAATCATTCCTGTCGGAGCTTAAAGCACTTAAAAAAGAGAAGAAATAACAAAAACGCACTGCGATTATTCGCGGTGCGTTTTCTGTTCTGGAAGGGATTTTTGTAAATGTGATATATTGCTTTGGGTCGATGAGGCTGACGGACAGAGTACCCATTTTAAAAAACATTATAAAATGTGGGGAGCTCGTTTTCGTAAAGTTCGCGGAGGGAGAGGGTTGTCTTTTTGATTTCTGTTTCAAAAAATTCAGTACCATAGTTTGAATAACAGCTTTCAATGGAATCTGTAATTTCGTTCACGGCATCCTCGTGGACAAAAAGACCGATTTTCTTTTTTTCTTTGTCCCAGTTTTTTAAAACTTCTTCGATATCAGCTTTGCTATTTGCACTTGAAAGAGATGCAGAGATGTCTTCTGTATAGTTTTTGAGGTAAACAAGAGAATAAATACAAAGAGAAATTATAGTTACAAGAATTACTGAGATTATTAAAATACGCTTAATTTTAATCATTCCTTTTTGAAAATTTTATAGTTTTTTTGGCGGTCGGCGGTCATTATAAAGATGTCTTTTGACTCAAGTTTTTCGGTTTTTAAAATGCTAAAAAGCCATTTTTCTGTAAGGTTCAAGGTAATAAGTGCATCTGTCATCACGGCACCGTCACTTATGACTATCTGTGGCGGGAAGGTGCTTTCGCCCTTGATTTTAAGGGTTTCGGCTGTAGCAGGGCGGTAGGGGAATTTCTGGTAAACACTGACACTTCCCGTTGTTTCAACCACAGCGTAGCTCACCTCGTTCACATCGAAAATCCCATTACCCCTTAAACTTTCCATCAGGTCATCTATGGAAAAACGAAGCTGTTTCATTGCTTTTATATCAATTTTGCCGTCTTTTATGATAACGACAGGTTTGCCCGAGATAAGTTTTCGGAATTTTTTGGAATGGAGGGAAATGTTCGAAACGATAAGCTCAAAAGCGACAAGTACTAAAATCGGGATGATACCTGTGGACATCGGGATGGTGCGGTTTTCAATAGGGGTTGCCGCGATGTTTGAGATTAAAATGGTGATGACAAGTTCCGATGGTTGCAGTTCTCCCAATTGCCTTTTACCCATAAGACGGAGGGAAAAAACGATTAACAGGTATAAAATTATGGCTCGCAGTAAGATTATCATGGGCTTTTCCTTTCGGGGATTTCAGGCAATCCCTCACCGACTACGGCGGAGCTTCCTTTACACAAGGAAGCCTTTTTGGTATAAATTTCAGTTTTTTGCTGATAATTTTAGTATAAGGAAAAAGCGTTAAGTTATGCGGAGGGAATATGATTACTAAAAATATTTCGGATAATATAAACTCCATGCGTGAAATGATGCACGAAACTGCTGATTTTATGGTGCGTGATATCTATATCGGCAACACGAGGGTGAGCTTTGTGATGTTTGAGGGGATGGTTAGTCTTTCTGTACTTGCTAACCTTATCATCAGGCCGCTTTTAAACGGGATTGATGGGAGTGCCACGCCCGAAGAAATTTCTGATTTTATTGTAAACCATAGCCTT
The DNA here is from genome assembly GCA_045615345.1 of Fumia sp. GTDB lineage: Bacteria > Bacillota > Clostridia > Oscillospirales > Ruminococcaceae > Fumia. The sequence continues at coordinate 19,885 of JAZLER010000012.1, forward strand.
ATGGCGGCTGATATGAAGGAAGTTTACACATTAGATGAAGTTCTGAAAATGGCGATGTCGGGTTTTGCTGTGGTGCTCATAGACGGTATTTGTAAGGGAGTAGCACTTGGAGCCCAGGGGTTTAATTTCCGTTCGGTATCAGAACCTTCAGGTGAAATTAACGAACGCGGTTCAAGGGAGGGGTTTACGGAACCCTTGAAGATTAACTTAACCCTTATAAGGCGCAGAGTGAAGTCAGGCAGCCTTAAAATCGAGATGGGGGAGGTTGGGGCTGACAGCAAGACGGATTACGCTCTTATCTATATGGCTGACACCGACAAAAAGCTTATTGAAAAGGTGAAAGAACGGCTTGATAAAGTGAAGATAAAAAATGTGCTTGACACGGGGTACCTTCAGCCTTTTTTAGAAAGTAAGAGAATGTCGCTCTTTTCATCGGTCGGGGTGACAGAACGCCCCGATACCCTTGTTGCCAAGATTTCCGAAGGGAGGGTTGCCATTTTACTTGACGGCACACCCTATGCGCTGATAGTGCCGTATCTGTTTTCGGAGAATTTTCAGAGCTTTGATGATTATTCGCAAAGGCCTTATTTTGCAAGTTTTATAAGAATTTTAAAATACCTTGCATTCTTTTTTACCATATATCTGCCGGGAATTTATGTGGCGCTTGCTACCTTCCATCCCGAAACATTACCGCACGCGTTACTCTTCAATATAGCATCGGCTGAGGAGGCGACACCTTTTCCGCTTGTCTTGTCGGCGCTTATAATTCATCTGATTTACGAGATAATGCGTGAGGCTGGACTCAGGCTTCCGCGACCTGTAGGGCACGCTGTGGGGATAGTCGGGGCACTTGTAATCGGAGATGCGGCAGTGACAGCAGGGCTTATAGGTTCGCCGATGGTTATGGTGGTGGCACTCACTGCAATAAGCTCCTTTGTAGTGCCGAGTCTTTATGCGCCTGTTTCGTTTTTAAGGTTTTTGTTTATCATTGCAGGAGGACTTACGGGGATTTACGGCATCAGTCTTATTTCAGGGATGCTTATCATAAATGTTTTCGGGATTGATAATTTCGGGGTGGCGTATACCTCACCAATTGCACCGTTTAAGTGGAAGGGAATGAGGGATACATTTATTCGCATTGGGTGGAAGAAAATGCAGAATAGGGTAAGTAAAGTAGATGAACAATAAAAGGAAGTGAAGGATGAAAGAATTAACTGTATCGGCTGTGTTATCGAAGTTATTTGTTTTGCTGGTTATAAAGCCTGATTTCAGCACCCTTGTGGCAGTTTTTATAGTGGCTCTTATTGAACTTTTGATAAATCACATAAAAAGGGTGGATTTTCTTACTGTGGCGTACTTCTTTATCGCCGCGATGCTTACAGTTATAAAGCTCAAGGATTTCCTTGTTCGTGAGATTTATGAGGGGTCGGGTGATACATTTTTTGCGATAACTTTGATTTTAGCACTTGTTTTCGGTGTCGTTTCGGGGGCAAAGGGTGTACTGAGAGGTTCCTTGATTATCGGTGTATTCTTTATAGTTTCATTTTTGTTTACAATTTTCGGGAATGTCAAGGAGTTCTCAGTGCCCGTAGTTTCTGTAAGTTTTATGAAAGTGCTTGGCGATACGGCTTTAATCTTAGTTTTCTCGCCTGAAATACTGCTCTTTGAAAAGAGAGAAAAAGGGTACATTATAATTTCAAATACAGTGTTATTAATTGCTTTTTTTGTGACAATGGCAGTGCTTGGGAATGTGGCGACAGCAGAAAACTTCCCGTATTATATGGCAGGGACACTTGCAAAAATCTCGGTATTTTCGCGCCTTGATGCCGTTCATTCGGCTTTATGGGTTCTGATGGGATACTTTAAGGGGTGCTTGCTTTTAAATGGCGTTAAGGAGGAATTCAAATCAAAAAATTACTGATTTTACCCGTGTGTCTGCTTCTTACATCCTGTATCAGGATAACAAATCTTCAGGACAGGGCGATAGTTCAGGCGATTGGAATTGATATTAAAGACGGAGAATTTGCTGTAACAATGCAGATTTTCAGCCCTGACGGAAGTGGAGGGCAGACTTTGGTTGACCCGACAAAGCAAAATTCGAGGGTGATTACAACTTATGGGAAAAGTATTGCTGAGGCATTGGAAGAAACATCAGTAAGTCAGGGAAAGGTTTTCTTTCTGGGGCACAACAGACTGATTATCTTAGGGGAAGGGACGAAAAAGTATAATCTTTCTGAGGTTCTGGACTTTTTTACGACATCATCACGCTCAAGGGCGGATGTTAAGGTTTTAACTACCGCCGGTGAGGCATATGATATCCTTTCAAAAGATATTAATCAGGGGATTTTGCCTGCGCTCAGTATTGAAAAGACGGTGGAAAATGCTTTTGACAACTCAAAAATTGCAAATACCTTTCTTTTAGATGTCCTGAAAAATGAGAATGTTTTGCTCCCTGTTATAAATCCTTACGATAATCAAGGGGAAAAGGAGCTTAAAACAATTGAACTTTCAGGGTGTGCTGTTTATAAAAATGGTGAGTATAAGGGAGATTTTAATCTTGAGGAAACGAGGGGTGCAATCCTCTTAAAAGGGTGGGGGAAAAGAGCGGTTTACAGTAAAAACGGGCTCAGCTTACAGATATATGACTGCGATACAAGACTCAGAAACGGCAGAATTATATTAAAATTAAAAGCAGAAGTTTTAGAAAATGTTTTAGAAGAGAATAACGAAAAAGCCCTTGAAATCGCGGAAAACAAGATTGTAAAGGAAATCACTTTACAATGCAATAACGCAATTTCAAAGGCTGAAAAGTATCAAATTGATTTTTTTAAGTCGGATGAGTTTGAAATAGATCTTGTTACGAGAAATCAGAATTGAAATATTTGGCTTTAAATTTAGTGGGGCTAAGACCTGTGTGGTATTTGAAGTAGTTTATAAACTGATTTTCGTTTGTGTAACCCAAAATATCGGCCAAGTGTTTTACCGAGTAGTTTGAGTTTAAAAGCAGGTCTTTTATTCTCAGGATTTTCTGTTCGTTTATGTATTCTTTAAGTCCTATGCCGTAGTAGTCGTTGAAAACCCCCGAAAGGTAGTCGCTGTTGTAGCCGAATAGCTTTGAAACAAGCTCTACTGTCAGGCGTTTGTCGGAGTTTACTCTTATCCACTCGGCAACATCGCGGATGAAACGAGGGGGTTTTTGTGCACTTTCGAGAGCATTGTTTTTGATTTCGTTCAAGATTAAAAGAAGTTTTAAGTCTGCGACAAACTCTTCTTCCTCGGGTGTGTGGGCTGACCTTAAAAGTCCGTCAAAAAGGGGAGAGAGGGTATCGTCTTCAAAGGAGCAGAAGTAGTTTTCGGGGACAAAGCGCTCGTTGTCAGCTTCAAACTGCGCCCAGTAGAATGAGGTTCTGCCAAAACTACCTTGGGTGCCTTCCCATTTTTTACCGGGATGCAAAACGATTAAGTCACCCGGTTTCAGGATATATTCCTTATTGCCTTCGCGTAAAAATATGTTGCCTGAAACGGAGTAAATTATCTCGAAGCAGTTGCCTTCTCGTTCGGGATAAATCCATTCACCGTCAACGGTGAAAAGTCCGCAGTCGATATGCCTGAAAGTGAAATTACGTCCTGAGTTTACTGAAATCATATTGATTCCTCCTTGGTGTGCCGATGAGCGGCGCAAGTAATAAGTAAGAGTGAAGATGGAAGAGGTGAGGTGTTTCGCTTAGGCGAAACGGATTTTAATGGACACCTCATCCGAGTTTTGCTGAAGCAAAACCCACCTTCCCTCGTTGCGACTCGGGCCACGGCTCGGCTCTAACTGTCCACCGGACAGTTATTCACTACCGAGCCCATTGCTTCGCAATCCTCGAGGGGAAGGCTTGGACGGGCAAACACAGTTCACTCCTACGGTGTGCGATGGAAGGCTTATTTTACAGATTAAAAAGGGTTTTGGTGTTTTTATTTGCAATGTCTATGAGTTCCTGAGGGGGGATGCCTTTGATTTCGGCAATCTTCTCAGCTGTTTTTTTAATCATTGTGGAGTCACAGCGTTTACCTCTGAAGGGGACGGGTGCCATATAGGGACAATCGGTTTCGAGTAAAATTCTGTCAAGGGGGACAGCTTTACACGCATCGATGGTTTTTCGCGCATTATTAAAGGTTATAACGCCTGTAAAACCGATATAATAGCCCATTTTTACGAGGATTTTAGCAGTTTCATCCGAACCGCTGAAGCAATGGACTACGCCTTTGCAGTTATACTTTGAGAGGATATTGAGGGTGTCTTTGGTAGCTTCACGGGAATGGATTATAACAGGAATACCCATTTCTTCGGCGTATTTAAGCTGCAGTTCAAACACTTCTTTTTGTTTGTCGCGGGGGGAGAGGTCATAGTGGTAGTCAAGTCCAATTTCACCGAGGGCTATAACTTTTTCGTTTTCAAGCATTTTCTTGATTTTGTCAAAGTCCTTATCGTTGAAAGTTGATGCCTCGTGGGGGTGATAGCCTATTCCTGCATAGAAAAAGTCGTATTTTTGCGCTAAGTTAAAGGCGTTTTCGGAAGTTTTTAAATCACAGCCGATGGTGATTACATTACATACACCATTTTCCTGAAGAGATGGGACGAAAGTATCTCTGTCTTCATTAAAACGCTCGTCATCATAATGGGCGTGGGAGTCGAAAATTCTTTTATACATCCTGTTCCTCCATTGATTTCAAGTATTCGATACACTGTTTTGCGACCCTTGGTGAGCGACCGCCTTTTCTTAATGCAAAACGCTCGGCAGTAGCTTCAATATCTTTGATATCGGACTTCAGTTTATACTGTAAAGCTAAATCCTTTACAATGTCTAAATATGCGTTTTTACCGGGTTTTGAGAAGGTTATAGTGAGTCCGAAACGAGCAGACAGGGAGATGAGCTCTTCCATTGTATCATTAACATGGATTTCGTCACCATCACGGTCGGAGAACTTTTCTTTAACTAAGTGACGGCGGTTACTTGTGGCATAAATTACAAGGTTATTGGCTTTTGAGGAAACGGAGCCTTCAAGCATAGCTTTAAGCGCTGCAAAATCGTCATCATCTTTGGTAAAGGATAAATCGTCAATAAATATAATGAATTTCAAAGGGTTAATACTTAAATAATCGACAAGTTTCGGGATTTCGTGGAGCTGATTTTTCTTAAGCTCGATAAGGCGGAGACCTTTGAGTTTAAACTCGTTGGCAACGGCTTTGACGGAAGTTGATTTTCCTGTACCTGCATCACCATAAAGCAGGGCGTTGGCGGCAGGGAGGCCTTTTATCAAAGCTTTTGTGTTGTCGATAAGTTCCTGTCGTTCGCGTTCGTAGCCTGAAAGGGTGGAGAGGGAAATGGCATCGGGGGATTTGACGGGTACAAGTTTGCCGTTTTCTACAATAAAGGTGTAGTATTTTGCAAAAATTCCGTAGCCGTGGGTGTGAATATTCAGAATTCTTTCCTTATAAGTATTTATAAAGTCTAACTTTTCAATCTGCCAGTGAGGGAGGTAGCCGTCATAGTTATTTATAACGCTTTCGGGCGTAATGAGGCTTATTTCTTCTAAGATTTTAAGTTCTTCTGTAAGGCAACGGTCAAGTTCAGGGTCGATTTCACGACCTTTGCAGGCTTTTAACATATAGAAATTCTCGTTTTCCAAAACGGAATTCAGTAAATAACGGCTGAAATTTACGGTATGCTCAAAAAGGGAAGAGGTAAAGTTACAATAGGCGTTGATAACGGCATCCTCGTCCTTTTTATCGGTTGATAAAAGGGTTTTGAAGTTTGTGATAACCTTATCGCTTAAGAGTTGCCTGAAGATGGTTAAGGAGTTTAATTTTGTAAGGTAGTTCATATTTTCACTCTTTTCTTTAGGATAGTTATATTATACAGCGTTTTTTCAGCTTTTGCAAGGTAAAATATAAATGTGACTTTGTTTTGCATATTTCAAAAAATGTGGTAAGCGCACTTTATCTTATAATTTACAAATGGATAGTGGTGGTGTATAATTTTAGCAGGAACTAAACTTTGAATTATATCGGTTTTTCTACATTATATATAGGAAAAAAAGGCGATTAGTTAAAATGCACAAAAAGAGGTTGAAAAGTTTGTTGTGGTTTACGGGGCGAAAAACAACATCTGTACAATTTTTTGTGTTTTTTATACATTTTCTTTTTGATTTAAATATGTTACAATATTAGTACCAATAATTTTAAATATAAATTAAGGAGGAGAAAATTATGAAAAAATTATTGTCAATGCTTTTGGCTCTTACAATGGTACTTTCTATGTTCAGTACTGTTTCATTTGCTGAAGGCGAAATCGTTGACGGTGACGATGTTATCGTTGGCGAAGAAGAAGTTCTTCCCGAAGAATCTTCCGAAGAAGCTTCCGAAGTAGTTCCTGAAGGAACACCCGAAGAAGATTCCGAAGAAATTTCCGAAGAAGAAACACTTCCCGAAGCACCCGTTTCTGACAACCTCATTTACGGCTTGCTTCCCACAAACGCTTCTGATTTGCCCACAGATTTTTCCTGGCAGGCACAGAAGAACGCTGTAGTTCTGACTGATGGTGTTATCAATTCTGATGAAGATACCTACACAATGAACTACTCATTCAACCTTGATGACGGACAGTTCAAATCCTTCGCTTACGAAAAAGAAGGTATGTCCATCAAGGAAGTAAACGTTGCTGAACATCAGCCCACAGACCTTGCTGTTAAAGGTATCGGTACACTTAAGGTTGAATTCCTTATTGACGGAACATGGTGT